>JACUUV010000003.1 GCA_014859095.1 Clostridia bacterium
TTCGCATCACTACCACCTGTAGAGGTGGTGGACTTCTTGCTGAATTCTGTTAAAAGTGTCGTTTTACCGCTACCGTTGTTGCCCAGCAGTGCGATTCGATCATTTTTACGGACCAACCCGTTGAAATTTTTAAGTATGACATTTTCTCCAAAGGCTTTCTTCACGCCTTCAAGTCTTGCCATTTCATTGCTTTTACTCTTTATGGCATCAAAACCATTTGTCAGCTTTCTTTGCCCATTCGTGCATCCGCTTTGCTGCTTCTTCGAGTTGCTTAATCTTCTTTTGTTCAATAGTATATTGTTCCATTTGCTGCTCCATCTGGAGCTTTTTCTGCTGTGAATATGCATCATAGTTACCTTTGAAACTTTGCGCCTGGCCGTCGTTGATTTCTATGATCCTCGTAACTGCCTGATTAAGGAAGTATCTGTCATGTGAAATGACAACGACGGTTCCAGCAAATTTCTTGATGTGGTCTTCCACCCAATTGATGGTGGACAAATCGAGATGGTTTGTAGGCTCATCAAGTAACAATACGTTGATGTCGCTTAAAAAGAGGCAGGCCAAATTGACTTTGGTCTTCTCTCCTCCACTCAAGAGCATAAAAGGCTTTTCCAGGAATATTTCATCAAAATTGAAAGCTTTAGCCACTTCACTGACTCTGTCATCCATGGAATATCCATCAGCAAGCTCAAAACGGCTGAGCTGCTCACCATATTTTTCAAGCAATCTATCACTGGATTCGCTTTTGAGTCGCTCTGTCATCTCGTCAAGTTCACGTTTTTGATCCATTAAAGGTTCAAGGGGCGTGTAGAGACATTGCTTAACACTATAGTGTTCAGGATAAATAGGAATCTGATCCAGAACTCCAATTTTGGCTCCTCGAGTGATGAAAAGAGCCCCTGTTTCATAATTTTCAGAACCTGAAATTATTTTGAAGGCAGTTGACTTTCCAGCTCCGTTTGGACCGAGAATGCCCACACGTTCCCCTTCGAAGATTTCCAAATTGAGTTTCTTCAGCACATAATTTGCACCAAAGTATTTTTCGATATCTTTCATGACTATTCTTATCATAACTGCCTCCCAAATCTAAAACCAATTTGAATCAGATGAACCCAGTGATTCCGCAAAGGGTGAATTTGGACACAAAAAACCTGAGCAAGTGAATCGCTCAGGTTCTATCTTTCGTTTAAGACTACAAACTTAAGAAAACTGTGATCCGCTTACATGCGTTCATCTATTTTTTGACAGACTGCACCTAGGACTGATGAATTCAATGCTGAAACGCTTGAAATCACATGCTTGAGTCTATTCAAAACAATTAGATTGACATATAAACACATTTTGTTTCCTCCGTATGCAGAAAATTATAGCATATGTTCCTACTTTAGTAAATTCATAATTTCTTCTGTCTTCATCACCTTACCGTAGAACATCAATTTTTCATCCACCACCATGGCCGGAGTCGACATAACCCCATATCCCATGATTTCTTTGAAATCTTCCACTTTGACAATTTCTGCCTCGATTCCCAGTTTTGCAATGGCTTCCTTTGTGTTTTCTGTGAGTTTTGCACATTTTGAACATCCAGAGCCTAAAATTTTAATGATCATAATTCTTCTCCTTTGATTTAAGTAACAATTTGTACCTGTCCCCATTTGGAATACAACCTGTGATTTCGATACCATCCATATTCGCGAAGGTCAGTTCATCCAGGGTGGACAAAGTATGACTCTCGTTGACCCATGTGTTGAAGTCTGTGACTCTTTTTTCCCGATCTGACTCAATGGCTTAGATTTCCCCAAGACTGTTGCCACGCATGGCGTTCATAAAGCTTTTGCCGTCAACGACATCAAATTCATAATCTTGGTCTTCTCTGAGCATTTCTAGAAATTTCTTTTTAGCCTCTTTGTCCAACAATTCGCCCTCCGAATTTCGGATCATAACCGGCGAGAAATTCATGCCTGACAGGAATTTGTATCCGGTAAACGCGTCTAAATCCAATTTGTTCATAAATGGTCCCTTTTAAAAGTTCTGTTGAATGTCCCACTCTTTCATTATACGCTTATCATTCGAAAATCGAAATGTAATTTTGTAAAACCATCCTTTGTGATATAATGAATTTGGCATCGTAAGACACATAATAAAAGTATTCTGGAGATAATTATAATGAGAAGAGGCAAATTTGTTTTTGTATTTATAGTATTGATGATTGTGGCATTGGCAATGACTTATAAATTCTATGCCAACGTCTTCACCGTGGACAACTTGAGGTCCATTGACATACTTTCCGGAGAAAACTCGCAACCTGTTGTTTTCCAGCTTGATGAAACTGAAACCAATCACCTTTTCCAAAGTCTTTCAAGTTATGAAAGCATCGATTCCGTTTTGGAAATGGATTCAAACTTTGTACTGACATTGGTCAATCGATGGAACCTGAGTAAAAAAATCAAAGTTTATTTTTTTGAGGAAGGTAAAGTGGCCATTCAGGAGGAAAATGACAAACACATCTATGAACTCACAGATCCCCTGTTTTTTCACAGCCATCCCGGTTTTGACCGGGTATATCGAAATGCTTTTTTACCAGAGTTGAATTTGAAAGTCGAAGAAAACGATTATCCAGTGAAAATCACCGCAGGCAATTGGTCATACAAACGACTGAATGGCATCTGGGTGGAAATGGACACCGAATCAACTGACGAAGAACCTATGTATGAAGACATCAAAATCGCTTCATCAAGCTTGGCTTTTTCACTGAACTCATCCAAACAGCCCGATACAGTTTTTCTGACAATCGAGACCGTTGACACGAAAGAAGTTGTATTTCAAGGCCCGGCAGACATAAACGCATTACCGCTGCCAGAAATGGACGGCAATTTCTTCTATAAGACCCAATTGCTTTGGAATGAAGGTTCTGAAGCCTATAAAGGGGAGCTTGGAACCCAGTTTCGCATAACCGTCAATCGCCCTGCTGAAATTCATTTTTCAAAGACCAGTGTCATCCAGGGCGATTTCATGGAAATCGATATTCTTTATGCTGAAAGTCCTGATGAGTTCACTCTGAAGCAAAATCTATTCAGCAATTTCAAATGGATCAAGACAGGCAACACAATCAAAGGTTTTGTGCCAACCAATTATTTCACTGCTCCAGGCAAATATCCTTTTGTATTCACCAATCAGTCGCAAGGCACTTCAGCCACTGTGGAAGTGGAAGTTCTGCCATGGGATTATAAGGTCCAGAATCTGATCATTGATCCGAATATCAGCGCAAGCACCAGAAATGATGCGGCCTATGTTGAATACAACCAATATTTCGTGCCGGCTAGAAATGTTTCGAATGAGACACGTTATTTCAACACGCCTTTTGTATTACCGACCATTGGACGTTTAACGACTGAATTCGGAGAAAAAAGGACCGTGAACGGAGAACTCACCTCCTATAGACACAACGGTTATGATATCGGTGCCCCGGAAGGTGCAGATGTCCTCGCGACCAATTCTGGCAAAGTGGTTCTTGCCATGAAAATGATCATGACAGGCAACACGATTATCATTGACCATGGCGGTGGCATATTCAGTGCATATGAGCACCTTTCGAAAATGCTGGTTACAGAAGGTCAGATGGTGGAACAGTCAGAACCGATCGCAAAAGTCGGTTCAACGGGTTTCTCAACCGGACCCCATCTGCATTTTATGATCTCCTACTATGATATCAACCTGGACCCAGGATTTTTCATCTACGGGATCAACCTGACCAAAGAAAATTACAAAGACTATATCCAATAAAAAAATGCAATTGATGAGAGAATGCTTTCATCAATTGCATTTTTGTTATTTGGATTCTATGAATGGTTCAATGGCTTCAAGTATTTTACGAGTCACTTCAGGATTGATTTTGCCTTCAGGATCCAGAGCGCAATCATTTAAATCAATTCTTACTTTCGGGCATAAATCGAACGCTTCATACCACGCCTCATAATTGCGTCTCAAGTCTTCCATATAGTCTCTTGGAATCGTATCACCCTCAGTCGAACGCGCTCGTTCTCTGATTCTTTGCATGGCGGTATCCACTGTGACATCAATGTAGATCAGAACCTCTGGGGGATTGATATGCTGCAGCATGTTGTGCAGAAGATCCCTATAGATTTCAAACTCATCTTCAGTCATTTCACCGCGGTCATGGATGGTTTTGGCAAAAATTTCATCGCCATAAATCGAACGGTCCAATATTGCGGAATCGCCCTCTTTTTCTATACGCTTCAAATCCTTGAAGCGGTCATTCAGAAACATCACTTGGATGATGGCACTCCACCGGGTAGAATCGGCATAAAAAAGATCCAGCATCCTTTGAGCCCTTGAATCCTTACCATCGTCCTTGAGTTCCTGATAAAGTGGCATATCAAGCTTTTCACTTAAAAAATGTCCTACTGTACTTTTTCCCGCACCGATTATGCCATCAATTACTATCGCCATATTATGATTAATGCCTCCATCTTTAAAATTGTTTTTATCGTTGACCGCAAATCTACCCATTGCCTTTGCCTTTGCCTTTGATAATAGTGCCCCCGCCGACAAGCCACTGATCTTTATAGAAAACCACTGCTTGACCTGGAGTGATGGCTCTTTGAGGTTCATCAAAGACAACTTTGACCTCATCCCCTTCAGGGTACAAGGTACACGGAGCCTCTTTGGCGCTGTATCTGACTTTTGCCGTACATCTATATTCCTCTTCCAGACGATCGAATAAAATAAAATTGTTCTGGTCTGCAATGAGTTCTTTCTTGAACACATCGGAATTGTCACCAAGTGTCACGACATTTTTGGTCGTATCGATGTCAATGACATACATGGGCTTTCCAAATGTCACTCCGAGCCCTTTCCTTTGACCGATGGTGTAATTCACAATACCCTGGTGTTTGCCCAGCACTTCACCATCCGTGCCCACAAAAACACCTTCTTCGATTGCCATATCGCTGTTGCGTTTGAGGAAGCCCACATAATCCTGATCTGGAACAAAACAGATTTCTTGGCTGTCTGACTTTTGAGACATCTGCACATCAAATTGTGCCGCGACTTCTCTGACGTCGTCTTTGGATTCGAAATCACCAAGTGGCATCAGAATATGTTTCAATTGATCTTGAGTCAGATTATATAGCGCATACGTCTGATCTTTTTCAACCGCATTGGATTTTTCAATGGTGTATCGATCAAACCCATCATCGTATTTGATTTTGGCATAATGCCCTGTAGCCACATAATAAGCACCCAGTTGATGTGCCTTTTCCAAAAGGGCTTCAAATTTCACGTATTTATTACAGGCGATGCATGGATTCGGAGTTTCCCCCTTCTGATAGGAGTCGATGAAATAATCGACAACAGTCGTTTTAAAGATTGCTTTGAAATCCAGTGCATAAAAAGGAATCCCTATTTGTGCGCAAACTCTTCTCGCATCTTCAGCCGACGAAAGACTGCAGCAGCCTCCATCTTTTTCATAATGAGCTTCTTCAAGCGCATCATCCTGCCAAAGGCGCATGTTGACTCCAATGACGTCATAACCCATTTCTTTGAGTCTAAAGGCGGCGACAGTGCTGTCCACTCCGCCGCTCATGCCTACAACCACTCTATTGTTCTTAACCATTGTTTATCCTTTCAAAATTCTTTCTGTTGTTTCGATCAGACGATCGATCTCATCATTTGTCGTTGGGAGTCCAAGTGAAAAACGCACACAGCGATTCGCTTGAATAGGATCCATACCAATCGCAAGAAGTACATGAGAAGCGGAGATCGCTCCGGAACTGCAAGCTGAGCCACTGGATACACAGAACCCTTCAAAATCATATTGAATGACCAGACCATCCCCATCCCTTGTGGGGAAATTAACACAGACTATTGCAGGATGGCTATCGACCTGTTCACCTATGATTCTCAGACCGATGTCCAACTTCATCAAACCATCAATCAGTTTGAACTTAAGCGTTTCAAGGTGTTTGATATGATCTTTTAGTTTGATTTTTGAAATTTCAACTGCCTTTCCGAATCCTGCGATTGCAACTTCATCGACGTCACATAGACATGTTTTCAGTTCTTGTCTGAATTGGTTTGTATACAGTGCGCCACATCCTTTTGGACCATAGATCTTATGAGCTGAAAAAGCCATCGTATCCGCTTTGATCCTTGAGACATCTATGACCGTTTTGCCAAGTGCCTGCACTGCGTCCACGTGAAATGCGATGTTCTTTTCATGCAAGAACTCACCAAGCTCTTCAACAGGCTGTCTCGTTCCGATTTCGTTGTTGAAAAACATAACCGCCACCAATATCGTGTCAATCGTGACCATTGCTTTGGTGGCTTCGAGATCGATGACGCCCACTGGTGTCACAGGCAGTTTCACCACTTCAAAACCTTCAGATTCAAGTGCATTGAATACATTCAATACCGACGGGTGTTCAACAGCCGATACCAAAAGCCGTTTACCTCTGTGTTTTCCTCTGAAAGCGTGCCCACGAATCGCCAAATTATTGGCTTCGGTCCCACTGGCGGTAAAGATAACATCCCCACTCTTTGCATTGATGGCATCCAGTAGTTTATATTTTGTTTTGTCCATTTGATTTTCTATACATTTTTCATCATGCCAATCAAAAAATGCTTCAGAAGAATACTCCTTCAGCATGACATCCAGAACTTCATAGTCCATAGGAGTCGTTGCGGCATAATCCAAATAAATCTTATTTTTGATCATGGTTTCCTCTTTATGATACAATTCTACCGGGTTACAATTCCTACTTCAACTGTAGGATATCAAAAAATAGTATACCCTCTCGGGCCACTCCTGTCAACTATACCTATTATAGCATATAAGGACACAAAAAAGAGAAAATGGATGCTGGCGATGCATCCATTTTCGTGAGGTATTCTAAATAAAGTTTACGTTTTGGGGGGTACCTATTCTTTATAAGTCAGCGGGGTGGCTAAGATATAAAGTGTTTTGCGAGTATAAGGAGTTTTGTTTCAATTGATATTGATTATCAATCTCTATATATAATATAACACTTGTTTTTATTTTTGTAAAGCCTTTTTTTAAAAAAAAGAGTTTTATTTTTTAGAATATGTTACGATGTTCATAAGTTCAGGAATCTGGTGGTGACATATGCACGATATTATTGAAAAACTTAAAAAATGGATTATACTTTCACTCAGTGATATCCAAAAAATCAGATCCTCCATAGAGCTGCAGTACAGCAATTATTCCTCTCAGGAACGCGCCAAGCATTTCGCAGCCGCTGTACACAAGCTTTTGGACCAACATCTTGACGGAATCTCCATAGACCAGAGGGAGTCCCTTAAAAAGGAAATCATCAACAGCACATTGCTCAAAAACATAGATTCCATAACGAAATTTGACGTGTTCACGTCCATTTTCGAATTGGATCTCGACAATGACACCCAGGTTATGCTTGCAAAAAACTGGTTGAAAGAAAGCGAGAAAATAGTTGTCAAAGAGGAGGAAATAAAATCATTCCTTAATTTCTACGATCAAGTCCCTTCTACTATTATCACTAAGAAACGCATTGCTTTCAAAGCAAAATGGTCAATTTTGAGTCTCTTGTCATTATTGATCATTGTCATAGCGTCCATCATCACATTCGCCCCTGAGGAAAAAAAACCAGTTGCCATTGCCCGACCTTTTGAAATCGTAGGGAGAAATTACGCTGAGTCCTTTCCGGCATTCGGTCTGATCAACACATTTCACATCATTTCGGAGATCAACTACACCGACAATGAGGATTATGTTGGATTCATCCTACACTATCAAGTGTATCATCCATTTTTCAAACAACATGAATTTCCATATCCATATAGATTGATCGATTATTTTTCATTGGTGGATTATATAAAAACCATACGAAACGGTGCAATGGCAGAGTCCGGATATTTCAACATGGTGATGTCCCTCGCACGGATCAATGACATCGATCCCCTGCTGCTCTTTGCAATCATTGGTCACGAACAAGCATTTGTACCGAAAGATCATGCGTATGCCTTTATGATGATCAACAACCCCTATAACGTCTACAATAGTTGGTGGGATTACAATACCACCCTCAGCGACAGCACTACTATTGCCATCAACACGATCAAGAACAGAATGCTCTCATTACCGTTAGGAACCGACCCGCTTGTCTGGTTGAACGGCATCTATGCCGAAGATCCTTATTGGCACATAGGTGTCGGATTAATTTACGGCCAATTGGATAAAATTGCAAGTGTTAAACGCATTTTATAGGGTATTTAATCTATAAGTCTAGACAAGGAGTGTGATGTCAATGCCTTACAGAGGTACAAATACCAAAAGGAATGTCGTACACGACAAAAGTCGTGGCACTATCCGAGAAGAGTCCAGAGCTCATTTTTTGAATGAAAAAAAAGAACACGAACATGAACTGAGCGAAGCACGCACCAGAATTCTAAAGTTGATGAACGAAGGTTATCGATATGAAAAACGAGAGGACCGAAATCATCAGATCTATGTGTACTTTGTGAGAGATAATAGAGAAAGAGAAGTCATAGAACTCAAATTTCCAATCAATGCGGATGTTTTGAAAGAATATTTGCACTAAATAAAAAATAAGAATTTGCGTCAGCAAATTCTTATTTTTTATTCACTCGTCAAACGGTCAAAACCCACACCTTCACCCCATACGGAGTTCACAGGCAATACACTTACGAATGCCTTTGGATCCAGACTTGCGATCATGTCGCGGACCAGAATGGATTCTCTAAATGAGCAAATGGTGACCAGTTTGATTCTGGTGAGATCGGTATAACCACCGACAATGTGGTATTTCGAAATCCCCCTTCTCAATTGAGTGAGAATGAATGCTTCAATTTCCGCCTCTTTTTCACTGATGATTTCAAGTTTGACCATTTTGGAAGAAAAACCGAAAAGTACTGTCTCGACAGACTTCATGGCCACAACCTGTGTGAATAATGCGTACAGAGCGACTTTGGTATCAAAGACAAAAGCCGCGAGGAAAATCACACTGATGTCGAGTACTGCGATTATTGCGGACAGACTCATAAATCGAAACCATTTTCTATTGATGACAAGCGCAATCGTATCAGAGCCACCAGATGAGAACCCTCCCTTTAAAATCAGTCCTGTTCCTCCTCCTGCCATGACACCATAGTAGATTGAAGCCAGGAAAAGATCATCCTCTGTCAAATTGAATTTCAGGTTCTCAAATAAAATCAACACAAGCGGGAAAAACAGTGAGAACACCACAATTTTTCGAGCTTCCCGCTTTCCCAATGTCAAATAGGTCAAAATGAGCACGCCAAGTGACATCATATAATACATATACGTGTATTTAATATGAAAAATTTTCTCCATCACCAAAGAAAATCCAGTGATTCCACCTGTGATAATCCCGTTCGGCTTTAAAATCGATGTGATGGCAAGGGCGATAACAATCGATCCGGCAATCACATACAAAATATCGTAAATTTTCTTTTTCTTGTCCATATTGCTCTCCTAATCTTACAAAACCAAGTATCCAGGTCAATCGAAAAAATTATAACACATAAGTGGAACGTTCACAAATTGTTTTCACGCTTGTGAACAAAGCTTCATCTCTATTGCCTCCGCTACTATTGACTAAACCTCTCAGTACCTTATAATTGTTAATAGGATATAGAAAAGGAAGGTCTTTTATGAGTACCAAAAAGAAAATCATCATTGGATTGGTCTTGTTCCTGGCGTTTATCGCCATCGGAGGAATTGTAATCAGCGCGGTCTACAGTGATCAGTTGAACATCGTCGTCATGGGTGTCGAAGGCACTCGTACGGATACACTTTTTTTCATGACAATCGACACAAAATCCAATACAGTCAAAGCACTCTCCATACCACGTGACACTTATGCACCAACCGAAGGTAAGAACGGCCTTGGTCAGAAAAAGATCAATGCTGTATACGGCTTCAAAGAAATCGGTGGAATCGAAGGCGTTATCCGAACCGTTGAGGATTTGCTGAATGTCAAAGTCGATCACTATGTCAAAGTGGATTATGACGGTGTAGAAGCCATCATCGACTTGATTGGTGGCGTCGAAGTCGATGTGCCGATCCGTATGCTGTACGACGATCCCTATTCCATACCACCTCTTCACATTGATTTTCAGCCGGGTCTACAAACCATTCATGGTGATCAGGCAATGGCTTATCTAAGATTCAGAAAATCCAACGATGGCAAAATCAGTGGTGGTGATGTGCAAAGGATTGAACGTCAACAGGATTTTTTGATCAATGCCGCAAAAGGCTTGATCACACCAAAGCTTCCATATATAGCATATCAGGCCATGACTTTTGTCGATACCGATATGTCAGCGGCGAAAGCAGCTTTGCTCGGGACTGCCATGTATGGAGTTGATAAGGAGTCTGTAGAGTTTCAGACACTCCCTGAAGACTATATCGGCTCTGGAAAAGACGGCCTGAGCTACTTTTTCCACGACTCCGAAGCGACACAAGCATTGATGAATGAATGGGTCAAATAAGGTGAAAAAGTCTCTTTCAACCCAAGTGCCAAGTGGTTGAATGAGACTTTTTTTAGTGGTACATTTCGTTGGTTATGCCCTTTTCGAGATCCACCAACTCTTTTAGAATACTCTCTTGGTCGAAACCATAAAACGTCATTTCATAGATGCAGATCGCAATAAGCTCTTCAGGCGATATCATAAGATCTTCCTGGATGATTATTTCTGCGTTTGCCCATTCTTCCCACTTGGAAAAACCAAGTGCAAAGTGCAAGTCCTCTTTGACGCTGTATCCAGAAATGCTGAGATAAGACTCTTCATCAACGCCTTCTTCATATTCCGCGTCGGAAGAAGGGTCTATGAGACCGACCTCGATGACGAACTCGTCGAAATTGGATACTGGAGTGCTCACCACATAATCGATCACTTCCTCATATGCCTCACTTTGAGCCAGACATTCTGGATACATTTCGACAAGTGCTTCCATGATCAACGCCGGAGTTGAATTTTCAATGTATTTCTTTAATGTCATTTTTTTTCCTTTCTATTCATATCTCAAAGATACATTAACATATTATCTGATTTTAAAGAATTTTTCAATGGAATTGAACGAAACAGATTATTTCATGTTACAATAATAGAAAATCATTCAGGAGGTACCCATGTCTTATTCCATTGGTTTCATCGGTGGTGGCAACATGGCCGGCGCCATCGTCAAGGGTTTGGTAGGTGGCAATGTATATAGTAAAAATGAAATCCTAGTCAGCGTACTAAGAAGTGAAAGTCTGGAGCGGATAAAAACGGAGCTCGGTGTCGATGCCACGCTCGTCAACTCGGAAGTCGCAAAAAAAAGTAAAATAGTAATATTGGCTGTAAAACCTCATTTCATAGTCAAAGTGCTAGAGGAAATTTCACCTGTTCTCACTGAAGATCACTTGGTGATTTCCATAGCTGCTGGAATTACTCTCGATCAGATGAAATCCTACACAGGAAAAGCAAAACTGTTCAGGGCAATGCCAAACACTCCCGCCGCGGTAAGTGCGGCAATGACATCCATCTGTTCCCATATTCCACAGAGTGACCCGGTCACTAAAACCGTATACGATATCTTCAGCGCCATCGGTCGAGTGGAATTCATCACCGAGGCGCAAATACATGCTGCAATTGCTGTGCATGGTTCTTCTCCGGCCTATGCCTTCATGATGATGGAAGCCATGGGTGACGCGGGTGTGCTCCTCGGTCTACCACGTGACCAAGCTTACAGAATGGCTGCGCAAAGCTTATATGGGGCAGCCCTCATGCTGCTTGAAAGTGGCAAGCATCCAGGCGCGTTAAAAGATCAAGTCACCTCGCCAGGTGGCACTACCATAGTTGCGGTCGCATCGCTTGAGGAACAAGGATTCCGAAACGCAATCATTGACGCCATGAGAAAATGTGCCGACAAATCCAAAGAAATGTCATCCTAGATTTGCAGCCTTCAGCGCTTCCAGCCTAAGTTCACTGAGCATGACCCTAGAAAGGACTTTAGGGTCGATTTCATCCAGCAAAGCCTCTATAAACCAGCCGACCAGGTTCTGATTGAACTGGGTCGGCTTTAATAAGCCCTTGAAGACGAGACCCCCATCCATGTTGACAAGTTGGTCGTACATTTTTTGCACACTAGCACTGTCCAGCCTTTCGTTCACCACATAATCCTCACAAAACCCAATCTCCTTATGGAGAACACTTTTTGGCATTTTAAGATCCGATTCATGTAGAAGTTGACGGGCAACCTCCATATTCTGAATTCTGATGCCTTTGTAATTGGATTCATATGCCGCCTTGGTCGTATTGCCGAATATTCTACATGGCAATGGTCTGAATGCGTATACATCACATAAGTTGTTCTCATTCAAGAATGGACATTTCATAGGTTGAACGAGTTCGAGCAAGTAGTATCGAATCAACCGATTCACGAAATCCGGGTGTTTCATCAAACTTCCATCCCCCACAAAATGATTATGGACATTTAAAAACTCGACATAACTCATGTTGACAGACTCACTGCAACATCGGGTGCAACCGGCACAAGTGCCACTTGGTACTTTTCCGTAAAGGGTCTCAAGTTGATCCATTTGGCCATGCTCGATTGCATAAGTTTTGCTTGTGATAATCTTCATGTTCACCTCTAAAAAATTCTATGTCTAGATAGTTTCATCACCATAAACAGTGCCGGAGCACCGAACATCACAAAAAATATGGTCAGAAAATATCTCAGGCTATCCCAATAAATTCCGGTGGGAAGTATCATTTTGAGACCTAGAAAAATAGCACCTGTTACTGCCAATCCGATGGTGTATTTGATGATTTGTGTCAACCATGGCCCTCTGACGTCAAACTGCAGAAAGTTCTCTTCAAAAAAATATCCGACGAGATAACCGATCAATAAGGCAACTGCTTTAATGTAAGCTGATGAATCCAAGAAGAAAACAGAAGCGACAGCAAGTGTCAAAATTGCAAAATATGGCCAAAATTCACCTTCTCGTTCACATTTGTCATAGATAAATTTGCCAACTGCTATGGAAAGAACACCGAATCCGATGCCTGCGACGACATCCATTGGCCAATGCACTCCGAGATATAGTCTCGAAATCGCGACTAAAAAAATGAGAGTCAAAAACACGATCCATAGCAATGGTTTTTTTGCAACAAGTCCGGCGGATCCGAAAAATGCAGTGGCATTTTGGGTATGGCCACTTGGAAATGAAGTCCCTTCAGCAGTATCGGTATAAATGGACCGAACGCCTTCTTCACCAATTGGTCTGCTGTAACCTACAATTTCCTTGATCGCTCCGTTGAATGTGGCCGACAATGCGAGAATCAAGACGAGAAATCTTGCTGTCTGCTTGTTGATGTTCCAGTAAATCAAACTGAGTATGGCGATATAAAAATACTCTTCACCCAACATTGTGACGAGTATGAAAAATTGATCCATCCAATCGCTATGAAAAGATTGTATCCATTTGATTAAATCTGATGTCATTCATGCCTCCAACGCTTTTTTAACAGTATACCCTATTTTTTTCTTCAGTTCCACTGTGATTTATCACTAATTTGTGGTATATTATGATAAAGGAGGTTGACCCATGAAAAAGTTATCCAATGTTTTATTTGTCCTTGCTGTCGGTGTCAGCGCTTACACATTGATCAGCACTTATCTTATCAGGAATAACCTGCCACCGGGGGTCTGTCCCATCGATTCCCGTTCGGAGCTTTATTATATTTCAATCGGACTTTTGATCGTATCATTTGTTTTGTCATTTTTTGAAAAGAAAAGTAAAGCCTGATTGAGGTGGTCCATGGTCTCCGGCGAGGTTTCATCCGCATCCGTTTTTGTGATCGGTGAGTCGGCAGACCATTTGTGCTCGCCCATGGTGTGATATGGCAAAAGCTCAATCTTTTTGCGATATTCTGAATGTGTTATTTTTTCCAGTGTTTCCAGCTGTTCGATTGTATCATTGATGCCTTCGACGATGACCTGGCGAATCCAATACTCCATTTTATGGTTCATCAGAAATCCAAGAAACTCCAGTGTGATTTCCATGGTTTCACCGGTCAGCCATAAAAAAGTTTCAAAGTGCACGTGTTTGATGTCCATTATCACCAAATCCACGAATTTTAGAAGGTTTTTCACATCTTGACTCAATGTCACCCCTGCGGTGTCAATGGCGATGTGGAAACCTTCTTTTTTTAGCATTTCACAGAGACCCACAAGTTCTTTTGCCTGCAAAAGTGGCTCACCACCTGAAAATGTGATCCCACCATTCCTAAGATAATACCCCTTGTTCCTCATGATCCAGTCGTAGACAGCCTCCGCAGACCATACCTCTCCACCTGAAAGCGACCAAGAATCGGCATTATGACAATACCGGCACCTTTTATGGCATCCACTGAGGAAGATCACACCTCTAAGTCCGGGACCGTCGAGTGTACCAAACGATTCCATTTTATGCACTTGGATTCCCATATCAAACCCTCTCATGAAAAGTTCTGCCGATGACCTCCAATTGTTGGTCCTTGCTCAGTTTGTGGAAATCAACCGCATAACCCGAAACGCGAATCGTAAGTGATGGATGTTTTTCCGGATGCTCCATGGCATCAATCAACCGTTCCTTGTTGAGAACATTCACATTGAGATGATGAGCACCGCCTTCGAAATACCCTTCCAATAAAGCGACCAAATTGGCTCTTCTGTCGGATTCAATTCTCCCAAGGGTCCCAGGTGTGACAGAAAATGTGCACGAAATGCCATCTTTGCAATCTGAAAAAGGGAGTTTTGCCACCGAATTCAATGCTGCGATAGCACCATTTTTCTCGCGTCCCCTCATCGGATTCGCTCCAGGTGCGAAAGGTTCCCCTTTTCTTCTTCCATCGGGCGTATTGCCCGTTTTAAGACCATAAACGACATTGGATGTTATAGTCAGTAAGGAAAGCGTGTGTTCCGCATTTCTGTAGGTGTCGTATTTCGACAAATGCTTATGGAATGATTTTGGTATTTCTGTAGCAATTTGGTCCACCCGATCATCATCATTCCCAAATACAGGATAATCACCTTCCGTCACAAAATCCACTATCCAACCTTGATCATTTCTTACAGGTGTCACCTTTGAATGTTTTATTGCAGAAAGTGAATCCACAACAACGCTAAGCCCTGCTATTCCAAAAGCCATATATCGATGGACGTCTGTGTCGTGTAATGCCATCTGGGTTTTCTCATAGGCATATTTATCGTGCATGTAATGGATCACATTCATGGTGTTGACATACTGCCCGCTCAACCAATCCGTATAAAAGTCAAAGCGTTCCATCACGGCTTCAAATTCCAGAGTCCGATTGCCCATGACATCCATTTGTGGACCAATTTGTTCTCCGGTCATTTCATCATATCCTCCATTGAGCGCCAGCAAGAACACTTTTGGCAAATTGCATCTCGCTCCGAAAAATTGCATCTCTTTTCCAATCCTCATGGCGGAAACACAGCAAGCTATGCCATAATCATCCCCGAAGGTCGGTCTCATGAGATCATCATTCTCATATTGTATGGCATCCGTCCGGATTGAGATTGCGGCACAATAGGCTTTGAACGGTTCGGGAAGACCTTTGGACCACAGCACTGTCAAATTGGGTTCTGGAGCCGCACCCAGGTTGACAAGCGTATTCAAGAAACGATAGGCGTTTTTAGTTACAAGCGTTCTCCCCTGAAGATCCATCCCCCCGACAGCCTCTGTGATCCAAAGGGGATCGCCCGCGAACAATTCGTTGTAATCCGGAGTCCTGAGTTGTCTTGCCAAGCGCAATTTTATGATAAAATCATCTATCAGTTCTTGTGCGCACTTTTCGGACAAAACACCATTCAAAAGATCTCTTTCGATATAAATATCCAAAAATCCTCCAACTCTTCCAAGCGACATGGCAGCTCCATTTTGTTCTTTTATGGCACCTAAATAGCCGTAGTAGGTCCACTGTATTGCTTCCTTGGCAGTTTCAGCCGGCCGTCCGATGTCGTGACCATATGCCCTAGCCATAACTTTCAATTTGCCCAGAAAATCCACTTGTCTAAAGACTTCCTCCATCAAGCGTATGTTCTCCTCATTCATCGGCCGTTCTGATAAAACCTTCTGATCCGCTGATTTATGTTCCATTAGTACATCGATGCCGTAAAGGGCAATTCTCCGATAGTCCCCGATGATGCGTCCTCTTCCATATGCGTCCGGCAAACCTGTGATCAGGCCACTTTTTCTCAATTTTTTCATGGTTTCACTGTAAACTCTGAAGACTCCGTCATTGTGGGTTGTCTTGAACGAGAATTGCTCCTCGACACGATCTGATAATTTGTAGCCATAAGCCTCACAAGCATCTCTTGCCATTCGCATTCCCCCAAATGGGTTCACACTTCTCTTTAGTGGTGCGTCCGTCTGAAGCCCTACAATTTCTTCCAGAACAGCATCAATATAGCCTGGTTCGTAACTGAGAAGACTGGATACCCTATCGGTATCAATATCGAGCACCCCACCTCTCCGTTGTTCTTCTTCCATCAGAGATGTCACCTTGCTCCAGAGTATTTCTGTCCGTTTAGTCGGTCCCTTTAAAAATGATTCATCTCCATAATAAGGTGTCACATTGCTTACAATGAAATCTCTCACATCCACTTGTTCTTTCCACTTTGTTCCTTTAAATCCTTTCCATGCTTTCATCTCAAAATCCTCCTGTCCAAATGGTTGTTCCAGGCGCGTCAGGTAATAAAAAAACCGACACGCCCAGACATAGATATGCCCAGGCGGTCGGCTGTTGATCCTTCTCAATCCCTCGTGGTATCCCACTTATTCCGCCAGTTTTGAGAATTCTTTTTATTGATTTATTTTTTTAAAAGCTTCTTTGATCGAGCCACAACGTTTTGAACTGTGAAACCAAAAGCTTCGAAAAGTACTTCCGCTGGTGCTGATGCACCGAAATCATCCATTCCAATCACATCACACGCATATTTGTGCCATCCGAATGAAGAGCCTGCCTCAATAGCGAGTTTAGGTATACCGTCCACCAGAATCGAGCGTTTGTAGTCGTCGGACTGTCCATCAAAAAGTTCCTGGCAAGGCATCGAAACCACTCTTGCATCTATACCTTCAGCTAAAAGCGCTGATTGTGCATCCATAGCTAGTGCCACTTCAGAACCGGTAGCGATGAGAATCAACTCCGCTTTGCTTTTCTCTTTTGAGATCACATAAGCACCCTTTAGCGCTTCTCTTGAAGAACCATCGAATTCGCGAAGATTCTGACGGGTCAAGACCAATGCAGTCGGGCGATCTTTTGTTGTCATAGCAACATACCATGCCGCCGAAACTTCTCTTGCATCTGCAGGTCTTATCACTTGCAATCTTGGTACTGCACGAAGCATCGCAAGTTGATCTACAGGTTGGTGGGTTGGACCATCTTCACCGACACCGATGCTGTCATGAGTAAGAATGTATGTCACAGGTAAATTCATAAGAGCGGCCAAACGAATTGCAGGCTTCATGTAATCCGCGAACACAAAGAATGTTGCGGCATATGCACGAAGACCACCATGTGCCTGGATGCCATTTGCAATTGCTGTCATGGCATGTTCTCTTACACCAAAGTGAAGGTTTGAACCATGACGTTGATGTGCAAAGTAAGAATCTCTCTTTTTCATATCTGAGTTGTTCGATGGAGAGAGGTCCGCTGAACCTCCGAAGAAGTTAGGTACCACATCAGCCAACTTGTTAAGGACTTTTCCGGATGAACTTCTTGAAGCCACTGCTTCTGAATAATTCCAAAATTCATCTGATTCAAGGAAAGCCATTGGCGCATCGCCACTGAACCATTGCTTGTAAGCTGCTGCCAGTTCAGGATAAGCTTTTTCATATTGTTCAAAAAGTGAGTTCCACTCAGTTTCTTTTTCAGTGAGCTTCACTACTTCATTTTTCAAAAATGCTCTGATGTCTGCAGGGACATCAAATGGTGCTTTGCCTTCCCAACCAGCAAATGCTTTCAGTTCAGCCACACCGTCATCGCCAAGTGGTGAGCCATGGACTTTATTAGAGCCTTGCTTTGAGGCAACGCCGTAACCGATTATGGTTTTAACTATGATGATCGAAGGTCTTTCAGTTTCAGCTTTAGCCGCTTCAAGAGCTTCTTGGATAGCTGCCACATCATTGCCATCTTCAACAGTGAGCACTTGCCAGTGCATGGCTTCGAAACGCATGCCTACATCTTCTGTGAAAGCAAGATCTGTACTGCCTTCAATGGAAATTTTGTTGGAATCGTACATCAAAATGAGTTTTCCAAGTTTCAATGTCCCTGCAAGTGATGCGGCTTCATATGAAATGCCTTCCATTAAACAACCGTCACCTGAAAGTGCGAACGTGTAATGATCTACAATAGGGAATTCCGGTTTGTTGAACTCCGCTGCGAGTCTTGTTTCTGCCATGGCAAATCCAACCGCATTCGCAAGACCTTGACCAAGTGGTCCGGTAGAGATTTCAATACCTTTGGTATGACCGTATTCAGGGTGTCCTGGTGTCTTGCTGCCAAATTGTCTGAAGTTTTTGATTTCTTCCATTGGAAGATCATACTCAAATAAATTGAGTAATGAATAAATAAGCATGGACCCATGGCCTGCCGAGAGGATAAATCTGTCTCTGTTATGCCATTCAGGATTGCCAGGACTGTGTTTCAGGACCTTTGACCATAATGTGTATGCCATCGGTGCAGCGCCAAGCGGAAGGCCTGGGTGACCCGAATTTGCAGCTTGAACGCCTTCAGCCGAAAGAACTCTTATGGCGTTTATAACCTTTGTATCCATCATATTGATACCAACCTTTCTTCAACTTAAATATTCCATAAATATTATATAGGTTCTTACTTAGAATAACAACCGCTTATTCACACTAAAATGAAAAGAGCGTTCTTGGAATCGATGCCCTTAAACGCTCTTTTTCTAAATGTCATGCCTGAAAATTAATGGTTTTCGATGGTATAATCGTTGAAATCGCATGCTTGTAAATCATTTGTTGCTTGCCTTCGCTGTCAAGCACAATCGTGTAACTGTCAAAACCCTTTACCAAACCTCTGATCTGGTATCCGCTGATCAAGAAAATTGTAATCGGTGTTTGGTCTTTCCTACATTGATTCAAAAATACATCTTGTAAATTGATTGTATTTTTCATAAATCCCCCTCCTTCTCTCTATTTTTTTATCTTTGACAGGATTTCTTCTGTGATGTCCTTTACCGATGTGAACTTATCGAGGTCAATCCATTCCATATCTCTATATCGTCTGAACCATGTCATTTGTCTTTTGGCATATCTTCTGCTGCTTTGTTTTAAAACAGTCACCATGGTGTCAAAATCATATTTGTCTTCCAGATAATCCAAAACTTCCTTATATCCTATACCCTGCATGGACTGATAACTACCATCAATTCCATCATTTTTTAATTTTTTTACTTCTTCGAGTAAACCGGATGAAAACATGATATCCACACGCTGGTTGATGCGCCCGTAAAGCTTTAGGCGCGAACGGGTAAGGCCTATGATGATAGTCTCATAATCGGCAGTCGGGATCGGATCGGATGCAAAGTCAGACATGGGTTTTCCAGTCCGTTTATTGACTTCAAGCGCCCTGATGACCCTGCGAAGATTATTGGCATGAACTTTTCCCGCTGCCTCAGGATCGATGGCTTCAAGCATTTGATGCAATGCCTCTTTCCCTTTTTCCTCTGCTATCTTCTCAAGTGATTGTCTGTATTCATCATCAGACTCTGTTTTTCCAAAATCCATATCATATAGCAGCGCATTGACATAAAGTCCGGTACCACCTGTGACGATTGGGGTTTTGCCTCTTGACCTGATCTCTCGAATCGCTTCTTTTGCCAGATGAGTATAATCGCTGACAGAAAAGGAAATTTCCGGATCAACGAAATCGAGGAGATGATGTGGTACGCCATCCATTTCTTCAGGTGTCGGTTTTGCTGATCCTATATCCAGTTTCTTGTAGATTTGAACAGAATCGGCTGAAACGATTTCTCCATTCAGCGCTTTCGCGAGTTCGATGGACACATCAGTCTTTCCTACTGCCGTCGGTCCTACTATGAAAATGACTTTATCCATTACTGCCACACCTACTTATTATAATATAATTTTGTCAAAATTGTAACACTATAGAATCGTTTTTTCACAATATCCTTTTGAACTTTCTTTCAATCTCAGGTTTTCCGAACTGGATGACTATCGGTCTGCCATGAGGACAAGTGTAAGGCGATTCAAGGGTCGATAGTTGTTCCACCAATGCATCCACTTCTATGGAATGAATCGCATCATTGGCTTTTATCGCAGCCTTGCATGCTCTGGAAGCCAGTTTTTCCTCTATATGGTCTTCTATTCCCGTTCTTGTGCCTTCAAGAATTTCCGAAAACATCAATTTGGCGCTCTGAATGGAAAGAAGGCTTGGAATCTCCCTCAGTATAACAGTCGAATTGCCAAAAATCTCATATTCAAATCCCATACTGATGATAAAGGAAGCCATTTGATCCAGTGCACCCATATCCATGGCATCCAATTCCACTGTTTCGGGAATCAAAAGCATCTGAGAGGAAATTTCCTGGTTATTGAAGGCATGCATGAACTGTTCATATAGTATTTTTTCATGGGCGGCATGCTGATCAATCATGACCAACTGAGAATTTTTTTCAAAAATAAGATAGGTCTTGTCAAAAACACCTATATAGACCAGTCCATCATAAACGGAGTCTCTGCTGATTTCCGGGGATTCCCGCACCAAATCATCTGCGAAGGCATTCATCTGCGAGATGGCCTCAAAATCGACTTTTTCAGGTGTGAATGCCGGTGGTGAATATGCAGGTTGTGAATATGCAGGTTGTGAATATGTCGCGGTCGGAGGCTCCAATATGGCTTCTGGTCTGCCCGAATCGGAGGGTTTCACAAACACTTCCTTTTCACTGAAAGTCACTTGGGGAACTTGATCGTACAGATGAAATGATTTTTTAAGTGCCATATAGATCAATTGTTTGATTTTTCCCTCATCGTGAAATTTGATCTCCGTTTTGGCGGGATGAATGTTCACATCCACCGATGCGGGTGGGACATCAATGAAGAGAAAACATACGGCATGCCTGCCACCCATCAGATATGGTCTATAAGCCATTTGTACGACGTCTTTGATTACATCGCTCTTTACATACCTCCCATTGACAAAAGTCAGCTGATGGCTCTTAGTGCCCTTTGTATAGTCGAATTTGGAAACGAATCCGTGAATGCTGATATCGTCATGGGATTCGCTGATTTTATGGAGATGTTTGAGTATTCCTGTTTCGTAGATCGAAAAAATGGCATTCCCGAGATCACCTTTGCCGGGGGTATGGAACACAAGTCGATCATCGTTCGCATACTTGAATGCGATTTCGGGGTGCGAAATGGCGAGTGTGCTGACAAGCTCGGTGATGGACTTCGCTTCAGCTTGATCGCTTTTCAAAAATTTGAGTCTGGCGGGTGTATTGAAGAAGAGGTCTTTGACAAAGATGCTCGTTCCTCTTATGGCACCGACTTCAGTTTGCTTCAGGATCTTGCCGCCCGCTGCCAGAATTTTGGTCCCGTAGGAGGCGCCTTCGCACATTGTGATCATCTCGACCTGAGAAACAGCGCAAATGCTGGAGAGCGCCTCACCTCTAAAACCCAAGCTATGTGTGTCATATAGGTCCTCAATCGATCTGATTTTGCTTGTAGCATGGCGTTCAAACACCAAAGTCAAGTCCTCAATGTGTATGCCTGAACCATTGTCAGAGACCCTTATGCTTTTTTTTCCACCGTTTTTGACGTCGATCACAATTTCATCCGCACCGGCATCGATGGCATTCTCCACCAGTTCTTTAACGACCATGGCAGGTCTTTCCACCACTTCTCCGGCTGCGATTTTACTTGCGGTGAACTCATCCAATAATTTTATGCGTCTCATTTCCATCTCAACCTCTTCCTGATTGATCTTTGAAATCGGTGACAATCTTATAAAGCGTGTTCATTGCTTCGATGGGCGTCATCCGATCGATTTCCAATTGGTCGATGAACCTGTAAAGCCCTTCTGTGATGCCAAATTCAGATGGTGCTGTCACAAATTGCCCGTTTGAACCGCTTTGTTCATCGTGTTCCTTGAGATTTTGAATATTGTTGTTGATGTCATTGATTTCCAGCTTCGCAAGAATCTCTTTGGCCCTTTGAATGACCGGTCCCGGTACTCCTGCCAGTTTTGCCACCTGGATTCCGAAACTCTGGTTGGCACCACCCGGCTCGATCTTTCGGAGAAATATGATGTCGTCCTTGGATTCTTTTACGGCAATCCTGAAATTTTTGACCCCTTCTATGTGCCCTTCAAGCTCTGTTAGCTCATGATAATGAGTCGCAAACAAAGTCTTCGCATGAATGCCTGAATGTTTGGCTATATATTCCACCACACTCCACGCGATGCTGAGGCCGTCATAAGTGCTCGTTCCTCTACCAATTTCGTCGAGAATGATCAGAGATTTTGGCGTGGCATTGTTGAGTATGTTCGCCAGTTCGTTCATTTCCACCATGAAAGTCGACTGCCCTTGAGACAGGTCATCCGACGCTCCAACTCTGGTGAATATACGGTCTACTATACCGATTTCCGCTTTTTCAGCTGGAACATAACACCCGATTTGAGCCATCAAGGTGATGAGTGCAACCTGTCTGAGATAGGTGGACTTACCAGCCATATTGGGACCGGTGATGATATAGAATTGATGTCCTTTGTGATCCAGATGGGTATCGTTTGGAACAAAAATCGTATCGTTGAATATGCGTTCAATCACCGGGTGCCTTCCATGCTTGATTTTTATGGTGGATTGATCGTTTATTTTCGGTTTGACATAGCCGTATCTGTAACTGCATTCCGCGAATGAGAGCAGTGCGTCCAATGATGCGATCGCATTCGCTGTACTCTTGATCTGGTCGATATGAACCATGATGTCCTGTTTGAGTGTGATGAAGAGTTCCAGTTCCAGTCGCCCGATTTTTTCTTCCGCACCGAGCACGGTCTCTTCAAGTTGTTTGAGCTCAGGGGTGATATATCTTTCCGCATTTGCAAGCGTTTGTTTTCTGATATACTCCTCAGGTGCATTTTTGATGCTGCCTCTGGAAATTTCGATATAGTAGCCGAACACTTTATTGAACCCGATTTTCAGATTCTTTATACCCGTGCGCTCCCTTTCACTGTGTTCAATGCCCAATATCCATTGTTTGCCGTTCAGTGCGGCATCTCTTAAGCTATCGAGCTCCACATTGTACCCGGATCGGATCACTCCACCCTCTTTAATGCCAAACGGAGGCTCCTCAATAATGGCATTGTCTATAAGTTGAAATACATTTTGAAGCGGATCGATTTCAGAATCTATGGTCTCAAATTCTCCTGTGGAGAGATCTGAAATATAGGCTTTGATATCAGGTAAAACGAGCAGTGATTGCTTGAGAGCCACCAGATCTCTCGGATTGACACTGCCATAAACCAGTTTGGAGGTCAAGCGCTCAAGATCGTAGATTTCTTTTAAAAGCGTTCTCAGATCACTTCTGAGCATCAGGTCATCAACAAGGACTTCCACTGTACTCAGACGTTTTTCTATGCTTTTTTTATTGAGCAAAGGTTCTTCCACCCATGATTTGATCCGCCTGGCTCCCATTGCCGTACAAGTTTTGTCGATAACCCATAATAGACTTCCTTTCTTATCCCCCGTCCTCATGGTCTCAACGAGTTCAAGATTGCGTCTAGTGAATTTGTCGAGCATCATGAAATTCGAGTGATTGTACAGTTCTATCCTGGAAATATGCATGAGCGGCACTTTAGCGGTCTCTTCAACATAGGCAAGAAGCGCACCGCTGGCGCAAAGTGCCACAGGATAATCAGAAAACCCTAGTGATTCCGGTGAATAGACATTAAGGATACGTTCTATGGTGATCTCACTCGAATGGATCAGGAATGCATGGTCCAAATAAGGGGTGAAACTGATGTTGTTCGCTTTGATGTAATCCGCCAGTTGAGGGTCGATTTCACCGCTTATAGGATAAATGATCTCACTCGGTTCGATTTTCATGACTTCATCCATCAAAATTGAAAAGCCGACCACTTCAGTGGATTTGAATGCACCGGTAGTGATATCACAGTAAGCGAGTCCATAGCCGTTTTCACTTTTGAAGACCGCCGCAATGTAATTGTTGCTCGAGGCATCGAGCATTTCAGGATCTGTGATTGTACCGGGTGTCACAATTCTGACAACTTCCCTTTTTACGATGCCTTTGGCGAGGGCGGGATCTTCTGTCTGTTCACAAATGGCGACTTTTATGCCCTTTTCCACCAGTTTCTTGATGTAACCATCCACTGCGTGGTAAGGAACCCCACAGAGCGGAGCCTTATCCTCAAGCCCGCAGTTTCGAGCCGTTAAAGTGATTTCGAGTTCTCTTGCCGCCTTGACGGCATCGTCAAAGAACATTTCGTAGAAATCACCCAATCGGTAGAGTAGGATATAGTCCATATATTGGTCTTTAATTTCAAAATACTGTTTCATCATCGGTGTTAGCTTGGAACGATCCACATTCATCATATTAGGTTCCTTCGATTAATTATTCTACCACTTCGCCAAACAATGAGAATTTTTTGGGTTTGGTTATTTTGATGTTGACGAGTTTGCCAATCAAGGATGCACCACCTTTGAAATTGACAATTTGGTTTTGACGTGTTCTGCCCATCAAGAATTCATCAGATGTCTTGGATACGCCTTCCACCAGTATTTCCACGACTTTGCCATCGAATGTTCTCATTTTCTCATGGATCATCGGATTGAGCAGAGCCAAGAGTCTGTTCATTCGATCGTGTTTATCCTCTTCGGCGACTTGGTTGTCATGGGTTGCAGCCGGGGTACCGGTTCGCTTCGAGTACAGATAGGTAAACGCTGAATCATACTTGATGGTCTCGATCATATTCATTGTATCCATAAAATCCGACTCAGTCTCTCCAGGAAAACCTAGAATGATGTCCGTGGTGACTCCGAGTTCCGGCATCAGCCCTTTCGCTCTATCAATGATATCCATATAGTGTTCTCTGGTATATTTGCGGTTCATATGCTTCAGGATGGCGTTGCTTCCCGACTGGATCGGTAGATGTAAGTATTCACAGACCTTGTCCGATTCCGCCATGGTCTCTAAAAGTTTTTGGGTGATGTCTTTGGGATGTGAAGTCATGAACCGGATGCGCTCGATGCCATCAACCGCACCTACCATCTTCAAAAGATCTGCGAAATCCACACTTTCATTGATGTTGTTGCCATACGAGTTGACATTTTGACCTAGAAGCATCACTTCTTTGGTGCCCTCAAAAGCAAGTTGTCTGATTTCCCCAACAATGTCCTCAGGTCTTCTACTTCGCTCCCTGCCTCTAGTGTATGGAACGATACAGTAGGAACAGAAATTGTCACAACCGTACATGATGTTCACATAGGCTTTGACCTCTTTTTTTCTCGAGATTTGCATCCCTTCCACCACATCGCCCTGTGAATCCCATACTTCCACGACCTGGTGGTTTCCAGTCAGCGTCTCTTCAAGCAGTACAGGAAAATTGTGCAAATTGTGGGTTCCGAACACGAGGTCCACATACTTGTACTTTTTCTTGATTTGTTCCACAACATGGGGTTGTTGCATCATGCATCCGCAAACCGCAAGAATCAGATCCGGTTTGGTTTCCTTGAGTTTCTTGATACGGCCTAAGTTGCCATAGACTTTGAATTCCGCATTTTCTCTGACACAGCACGTGTTGAAGATCACCAAATCGGACTCCTCCACACTTTTTACAATATTATAGCCCATATCCATAAGCATGGCTTCGAGCTTCTCTGAATCGTGTTCATTCATCTGGCAACCGTAGGTCACAGTGAATGCGTTCTTTTGATTTCCTGATTCCTTGAAAATCTGATCGTTAATTGTTTTGATGTTCCTTATGACTTCATCGTTCCTGTTTAAAATTTCTTCAACGGATTCGATGTTGAACACTTCTCTTTTTGACATTGATTTCTCCTCATTTTACACTTTTAAGCACTAAAAAAAAGGGAGCTAAGTCCCTTTTTTATTATATCAACTCTCATCTTAAAAACAAACCCTTAAATTGTAAACATTTCATTCAAAATCAATTGTTTTGGGCTTCTGACACCAATCCGATTATGAATTTCTTGATGTTGATTTTCCCCCTGATTTTTGAAACGCGTTTTATGTAGTCCATCTCTTTTCGGACTTCCCTGAACTCGAAAAGTGTCGATGCGTATCGCATGAATGCGAGGTGTTCATAATCATCCAGAGCCAATTCCGACACGTTCTCAAGCGCTTGACCGATCGCCCTGCGAATCCTCTGTTCAATAGCCTTCTCATTGACAATCTCGCCGCGTTCCTTCTCATACTTGGTGCTGAGATAGGCATAAAGATCCGCAAGCTTGAACTCAATGAGTTTCTTATGACTCATATTGTCGTTTTGCACGACAAATTCCAGTATGTTGATGATGTCCTTGCAGCCCGCCTCGCTGAGTATGCCAAGTTGATTTAAAATTTCTTTTGCGTTTTCCAGTATAGGGTCGAGTTTTACCGCTTTGGAACCTGCGGAAATCTCATCCAATGTCCTGATACTTTGAAAAGCGTTTTGGAACGAATCAATCACTTTTTTCATTCTCAGTTTCTCGTCCACCCTTTTAATGACATTCTTGACTTCTATGACGTTGATGGGTTTATTGACAAAAAATTCAACGCCACTGTTGTATGCTTTGGAAACCATTTCCTTGGAATGGACTTCACTGATCATGATGAATGGCATTTCGGGGAATAAGATCTTGAGTCGTTCCACCAATGTGATGCCATCCACTTTGGGCAGCAAAAGATCCACTATGACTATGTCTGGTGAAAGTTTGGGGATTTCCATGGCTGCCTGTTCACCATCAATGGCTTTTCCAATAATGTCCCCTAAATTTTGATTGACGATAATCTTGCTCAATATGCTGAGAACGCTTTTATCGTCATCGACCAAATAAAAGTTGTAATTCATTTACACCTCACCTGTCATCATCGTATCTGTTTTAAACTCATGTGGCTCGAGCAGTTTGGAAAGGGGCATCCAAAGTTCAAAACGCGTCCACTCGCCTTTTTTGGATTCCACTTTGATGTCGCCACAAAAAAATGACCTCACCAATTGTTTGACGTGTGTCAGTCCTATGCCGGAAGCCATAATGCCGTTGTTTTCATTGAATTTGGTTGAAAATCCCGGTTCAAAGATCAGTTCCATATCATATTCATCAATACCCGATCCGTTGTCTGAAATCGACAGGTGCAGATTCTCACTCTGGAAATCACCGATGACGACAATTTCACCGGATGTCTGAATGGCGTCTATGGCATTGGTGATCAGGTTGTTGAGTATGGATATAAGCGCATAGAATTCAGGCGTTTTAAAATCGCAATTGACGGAAAATTGAAATCGGATAGACTTGTCTTTGGATTGGGCATTTTTTTCATTGGCGTCTTTGACGATTTTCATAATCTCTTTGAAATGCATAAGATAGATCGGTGTTTCCTCAATGCTTTTTTCAATTCCGGAAATAACCCTCGAATAATCTTTTTTGATCTCATGGATATCCTTGGCGACAGTGAGCATGGAATCCTTTAGTAGAGTCTCATTCAACTGCTCATAGACTTCATAGCTGCGATGCATGGCATTTTCGATGTCATTTTTGGATTTTCGAAGAAAAAAAAGTTCTGTTTTGAGATTCGACATCAAAATGATTTTCTCGACAAATTTCTGATGGTGTTCCCTTTCTTTTACGAAGGAATAATAGTAACGTGTCAAATAAATCAGAATAACAGTCATAAGTGTTCTGACCAGCCCGATCAATATGATTACATAAATGGCCTCTTCCAGATTGACTCCTTGCCAATCACCTCTGACCATAATCTCAACGAAATTCGGAATCGTGTCGCAGATCCAAATGCCCAAAAATAAACTGACCGGTGTCTTGATCAAAGATCTGACATTGAGGACGACAAAGAAAAAACTGTAAAACAAATAAAAGAAGATTACAGGATAATATACTGAAAAGGCCTCGAAAATTGTACCATTCTGATTGTACACATAGACTATGCTGCGCACTGAAAACATCATTATTCCCACAAGATTGATTGTCGGAATCGGTTTGATCTCAAGGAATGTCAGCATCAGGACATTGAGCACCATAACGGCGATCGTCAACCTAAAACTGGTCCCGAATGGCGTGACATAGATTTGGCCCATGAATGTGGTGAAAATGGCCACCAATAAAATTTTTTCAATGTTTCTAAGGCGCTCGTTCATTGGATTCCCCACTTACAAATATAACATTATACTAACATATTTTTCCCCATAAAAAAAGAAAACAATGATCACACAAATAGTTGTTGTGCAATCATTGTTTCTATTTTAGTAAGTTTCACAGAACTTTTTGATTCTTGCCAGTCCCTCTTCGATATTCGCCATGCTGGTCGCATAAGATAGACGGATATAATCATCCACACCAAATGCTATGCCCGGAATCACTGACACCATCGCCTTTTCCAACAATACGGAAGCAAAATCAATGGAGCCCACAATTTTCGTTTCGCCTATTGTCTTGCCAAAGAAAGCAGAGACATCGACCATGACATAAAATGCACCTTTCGGTTCAACACAGGTGATTTGAGGAATTGCATGAATGGTTTCCACCATGTATTTTCTTCTTTCATCAAAAGCGATTCTCATCTCCTCTATCGGTGTAGCATCTCCATTAAGGGCTTCAATACTTGCATATTGGGCAATCGTGTTGGGATTCGATGTGGCATGGGATTGGATATTGCTCATGACTTTTGCGATTTCCACCGAACTTGCGGTATATCCGATTCTCCATCCGGTCATCGCGTATGCCTTGCTGAGCCCATTGACGACTATTGTACGGTCGTATGCGAATTTGGCGATACTGACATGTTCCTCACCGTAAATAAGTTTTTCGTAGATTTCATCTGAGATGATGTATAAATCGTACTCTTCACAAAGTTCAGCTATCGCCTTCAGTTCCCCGGCAGTATATACGGCACCGGTGGGATTGTTGGGACTGTTGATCATAATCGCCTTTGTCTTTTCTGTGACGGCGTTTCTAAGTTGTTCGATGCTCACCTTGAACTCCTGGGTTGATGATGCTTCCACCAAAGTCGGTTCAGCATCGGCCAGTTTTGTGAGTTCATAATAGCTCACCCAGTATGGTGATGGGATTATGACTTCATCACCAGGATTGCAAATGGCCTGCAGTGCATTGAAAAGCGAATGTTTTGCGCCACAAGACACCACTATTTGTTTGTTTTTATATTCGAGTCCATTGTCATCTCTGAGTTTATTGCAGATTGCCGTTTTGAGCTCAGGCAATCCTGAAGCGTCCGTATAACCATTGCCTCCCTTTTCGATGCGTTTGATGGCTGCTGTTCTGATGTACTCGGGAGTGTTGAAATCCGGTTCACCGGCTCCGAAACTGATAATATTGGCACCTTCGGCCTTCAATTGTTTGGCCTTTGCTGAAATCGCCAAAGTCATTGATTCAGAAATACCTAAATTCTTTATAGACAACGCTTTCATATTTACCTCCACAAATCTAAATAATCATTGATTGACATCATTATAACAAGTGCTAGCAAACTTGTACATGTGAGAAAACAATATTTTCGAGAAATCCGTTTTTTATAATTAAGCAATTCGATGAAAAAGTTACTTTTGCTTTGTTCAGAATCTTTTTGAGAAATACCCTTCCTGGGCGCTCACTTCTATTATCGCGTCAAACTTTTCGCCGTCATAATGATAATGCACCGGTTTTGCGTTTTGAGATAGGGCATATGTTCCGATGTTTGCAATCACATCTCGGTTGAAAATAAGCTGCATCATCATAAGAGTCAACCCATGTGTCACAATCAACACCTTCTTGTTGACCTTCTTATTGTAAAACCGCTCTATGACCTCATCTACAAAAGCGGAGACGCGCTTATGAAGATCCGAGTAATCCTCTCCGCCTTCAAGTCTGAAGTTCTCAGGTTCGAAGAAATAATTATAATAGGCTTCAGGAAACTCCTTTTCTATCGTTTCAATTGTTTTCCCTTGCCATGAACCCAGACAGATCTCTTTCAATCTGTCGTCGATGACATATAAAACTTCAGGCATTGCAATACTCAAGGTGGTGATAGCTCGTCCACTCGGAGAAGAAAAGACTTGATCGAATTCGATTGCACCAATCTCTTCTCTTAGTAAAAGCGCGCTTCGCTCCCCCTCAAGAGTAAGCGGTGAATCCAGCCACCCCTGAAGACGTTTCTCAACATTCCACTGAGTCTGTCCATGCCTTACAATATAAATATCAAGCATAAAAAAACCTCCACGTCCATTGTATTGCATCCGCCCTTCAAAATCAACAAAAAAGGCTGAGCCTCGGCTCAACCTTGATTCCCAAATAACATCTGATTTTATGATTCGTATCTGTACCAATCCTCATCCACTTCTTCCACCTCAAGAACATCAAGGTTCAATTCCTCTGAACTGCATATGTGAACACCTACGGCTATCTTTCTAAGTGTCAGATAAAGCTCAGCTTTTGTCGAATCCACATAAGGATTCACAAATAATGTGCCTATTCCAAATGCAAGCGCACCTAAAATGTACCAACCGATAAATGACAAATCAAGAACAAACATTTCCCATTTGTGCCCCTTTGTCATTTCATTACTGAGTTCCAGTGCCCGCCCATGGCCGATTTCCGGATTGTCCGTCAAAATGTAAGGCACCATTGAATAGGCATAGGACTTGACGACACCCGGGATAAATAATAACAGATAAAAAAGAAAATTGATAAAGCCTTTGTATAGCATGGCCATCACGATCTTAAAATAGTGATCTCCGTTGAAAGTACTGGTGATATTGGAAAATTCCACTTCACCTTCCGCTCCCCTGACGAAGAATTTTCTGCCTCCTACTTCAAGAGGATAGCCGAGAAATATTCTAAATGCCAAGGATCCGATGATGAGCACTGCAATAATTATGAAACTGAGGCCAAAGATGAATCCGAATGGCACCACATCATTCACTGTTCTACCCATTTCAGACATATTGGAAAAATCGACGTCCAGCACGGCGTTGCGTTCTTCTTTCCACGACGAATTGGAAACGCCTGAACCGCCTGATCCACCGACAATCATTATCAACAAACTGACGAAAAAAGCTTTGATATAATTTTTGCTCAAGAATTTTTTAGCACTAGATTTTAAATCCGATCGTAACCACATGTTGTTCTCCCTTCACTACTTTTCTATAAGATACAACATAATTCTTATTAAATCCTTAAGAAAAAACATGAAAACCATTAATAAAGGGTTAAAACATCAACTAATATGTCTCTTTAATGAACCATTTTGTGTTAATCGACAAATCGACATCAAAATAAAGCCGTTTGATATTCTGTTCTTTTGGTGTGAAGACTCTTACAATCGGGCTTTCAGGATAAAGCTTGTTCTGATGAAGTACAATGCCACGGTGACCTGAATTGAGTATGATTCCCGTGCCAGTGGGATATATGTTGATATGCTTCGCAAAGGTTTCCATGATATGGGCATCAAAATGCTTGTCACCCAGATGTGTTATCTCCCTGAATACTTTGTCAGGAAGCGTCCGTCGTTGATAGACCCTGTCGTTCGACATGGCATCATAAACATCGGCCACAGCCACAATTCGGGCAAATAATGGTATGTTGGTGTTTCTAAGTCCCCAACAATAACCTGTCCCATCATATTTTTCATGATGATGGAGCGCAATTTGTGCCGATTCCTCCGCGATATTGGTCTGCATCAAGATCTCATAACCATAAAGTGTGTGTTTTTTGACTTCACTGAATTCAGCTATAGTCAATTTGGAAGGTTTTTTAATCAAATCTTCCGCAATCATTATTTTTCCTATATCATGTAAAATGGCTCCGGTTCCCAAATGCCTGAGTTGGTCCTTGTCCAGCATCAGGTCTATGCCTATGATAAGCGCAAGAACCCCTACGTTCACAGAATGCTGATACGTATAGTCGTCAACAGAGCGCAGTTGAGACAGTGCAAACACAAAGTCCTTTTGATCCAAGAGTTGTTCTATCATGTCCTCGACGATTTGACCGATTTTTTGGATATCACTGCGGCTGACCGATTTGAACTTCATCATGGTCTTTTTGATCTGGTTATGCGCATGTGACCGGGTCTTTTCGTGGATGACATCTTGAATGTTGAGTGACTTGCGTATTGCATTTATCGTATCTGTTGACATTTCGCCATTTTCTTCAATTGATATTTCCTGGACGCCCGCCTCTTTGAACCTGGGCGTGTAGTGTTCGCGGAACGGTGTGCCTTTTTTGATCAGCAAAACACCGTCCGTTCCATACACATCCTGAGCTATGATTGAGCCGGGAGACACCCCACTGATTAGTGTTTTTTGCATTTCCCCACCATATAGTATATTTTTTGCTACTTTATTATTGTACAACACTATATATGCTTACTTTATGCTATTTGTGAGTAAAATGCAACTTTTTTTGCCGAATCCCATTTTTTTTTTTTAAATCGGCCAAATCCATAGAATCAAAGGGGTGCCGACCAGCAATATGATGATGGAAAGTGGTAGACCCATCAGCCAATAATCCCCGAATTTATACCCCCCCGGTCCCATGATCAATGTATTGGATTGATGACCGATCGGCGTCAAAAATGCTGATGACGCACCAACGGCCACCACCATAAGCAACGGATCCACAGAAATGCCCATGACACCTGCCATACTGATTGCAATTGGAGCCATCAATACCGCCGCCGCAGAGTTGTTGATCAGATTGGTCAGGAACATCGTCACCCCCATAAGCATCATAGTGAGTACAGTGGGCGAGGATACCCCGGTCATCCCAAGCATCAATCCAGCAATGGTATCAGCTCCTCCAGTGCTTTGAAGTGCCTCACCAAGCGGCAACATGGCACCCAGCATAATGATAATCGGCCATTCGATTGTCTCATAAAGTTCTTTGGTGGTCACTAGACCCATAAGGACCATTGTAACAGCGACCAAAGTGAATGCGATATGTACTGGCAGCAATCCAAATGTGGTCAGTGCGATTCCGGCACCAAAAACAAAAATGGCGACCCATTTCTTGTCTGAAGTACCCATTTTGCCCAAAGTGATGCCCCTCTCAGCCAATGGAAGGCATCTCAAACTGTCAAGCGTGTCTGTAATGCTCGAACTTGCTATCAACATAAGCAAGACGTCTCCTGATTTGAAGGCAACTTCTCCCAATCTTGAATAAAGAGATTCACCATGCCTTGAAATAGCAACCAGATTCATATTGTAATTGTTTCTGAGCCTCATTTCTATTGCCGTCTTTCCGATCAGGACTGAGTCGTCCCTGATCACTGTTTCAACGAGAGTGAACTCATCTGAATTGAGCAATTGACCAGTTTCATCGTGGGACAGCTTCGCCCCTTCCAATATAAAGCCTGATTTTTCAAGCAAACCAACCAGCTCCTCCGGATCGGTTTTTACCAGAAGGACATCTCCCGCTTGAAGATACTCGTAGGCGACAGGTGCCAAAACATAGTTTTTTTGCCTGATGATGTTGAGGACATTGAATTCCAGTCCGTTCTCGATATTTAACTCTCTAAGACTTTTCCCAATGAGTTTGTTACCTTCGGGCACAAGCAATTCAGAAAGATAATCCTCTATTTTAAAGAGCATTTCACCAGATTCATATGGTTTTCTATGGGGTATGAACCTCCATCCTATGAATCCGATGTAGATTAGTCCGATGAACGTGATTGTCAAACCTACAGGGGCAAAATCAAAGAACGAGAAAGGCTTTAGTCCCACCTGATTCCTGTACATGGATATGATGAGATTCGGAGGTGTTCCTATTTCAGTGATCATGCCTCCCAAAAGGGATGAGAATGCCACTGGCATCAGAAATAAGGAAGATGATGTCTTATTGTCCTTGGCCATTTTTATGGCGATCGGCATAACAAGTGCCAGTGCTCCAACATTGTTCATGAAGCTCGATAAAACTGCAGTCAAAAACATGAGCCCCATGAGTCTCATTGTATTGTTTTTACTGGTTCTGTTGAGGATGATTACAAGATCGTTCAACGCCCCGGAATTTATGAGTCCCCTGCTGACAACCAGAACAGCAGCAACAGTTATTATAGCCGAGTGTGCGAATCCATCAAAGGCTTTCCCGGCAGGAACGATTCCCGTCAACACGAGAAAAAGCAAAGACAACATCGCCACCAAATCAAACCTCAGTGAACTCTTGACAAATAAAATCAAAGTGATGAAAATGGTCAAAAATACGATTATCTGATCCAACATGGCGCATCCTCCTAACTTCAGGTTGCCTCAATTTTAGCACATTCAAAGCCTACAATAAAGACATTAAAAAAGATGGCTTCCACAGAATATTGATCCCAGTAAAACCCAATCCATTTTTTGTGCATTTCGGCAATTTCCTTACCAATCGCACTGTCTGGCGCAGCATTTTCTTCTACAGCTTTCACCAATTGATCGATCAAGTCGCTTACAAGGGTACTGATATATCCGCTTGGTTTCTTCTGGATTTTGCCAATTCTTGAACCAAATATTCCATTTGACAACCTCCTGATAACTACATTCTAGACTATGACGTTGCATCACTGTCAAATGAATTTTCAAAAAAATATTTATAAAAAAAATTTTATATGGTAAACTTATAAATATTAAGTGTAACGAAATACTATAAACAACCAACAGGGGGATAACTATGAATACTTCCGAAAAAAGACTCCACCGTTCAGAGGTTCCGGTTGAAAGCACTTGGGACCTATCAGCGCTCTTTCCATCAGAAGAGGCCTGGCTTGATAAACTCAAGACCACAGAAGCATTGTTTGATGATTTATTGAAATACAAGGATAAGCTCTGCGAAAATGGAAACACCCTCTTTGAAGCCATGTCATTACTTGAAACGGCATATACTCAAATGGTACAACTCGGTACATACTCAAATCTTCTTCAGGCAGAAGATGGCACAAACACAAAAAACCAGGAAAACAGCATGATTTTCGCTACTTTTTCAACGGGAATTCTTGCCAAGATCACTTTCATCAATTCAGAGATCACAGCACTTGACGAACCCGAATACATCTCGTTATTTGATGATGAACCGAAGCTCATGGCTTTTAGATTATACCTGGATGATCTCTACAAGGAAAAATCGCATATGTTGTCTCCAGAGTCAGAAAAAGTATTGGCTTCACTCGGAGAAATCACCAGCGCCCCATACAGAATCTATTCCATCAGCAAAGCTGCCGATATGACTTTCTCCGACTTCACCGACTCAAGTGGAAAGACATACCCCAACTCTTTCGCACTTTATGAAAGCAAGTACGAATTCTCCAGCGACCGTTCCATCAGAGAGAGTGCCTACACCTCGTTCTGCAACACACTGAAAAATTATGAAAACACATTTGCTGCGGTTTATGCGGCGGAGGTCAGAAAACAGATCGCCACGAGCAGACTCAGACATTATGCTTCAGCGACTGAAATGTTGCTCGAACCCCACAAAGTTTCAATCGACATGTACGAAAACCAAATCAAAGTCATATATAATGAACTCGCACCACACATGAGAAGATTCGCTACTCTCAAAAAAGAGCAACTCGGACTGGAACAAATGCACTTTTATGATCTGAAGGCACCACTTGATGTGGATTTCAACCCACCTGCAAACATTGAGACCATCCAATCGACTATTTTGGATGCCTTGGCCGTTTTAGGGGACGATTACAAAAAAATCATAAAACGCGCTTTCGATGAGCGATGGATCGATTTTTCCGATAATATCGGGAAATCCACAGGTGCCTTTTGCGCTTCACCTTATGGTGCTCATCCTTATATTTTAATTACCTATCAAGACAATATGCGTTCAGCTTTCACACTTGCACACGAACTTGGGCATGCGGGTCATTTCGCGAATGCCAACAAATACCAACGTGTATTTGACACAAGACCTTCAACTTACTTTGTTGAAGCACCATCGACCATCAATGAAATGCTCCTCGCAGAGCATCTCATGCGAAATACGGACGATCCACGAATGAAGAGATGGGTGATTCTTCAACTCATGGGCACCTATTACCATAACTTTGTGACCCATCTCCTGGAAGCGGAATTTCAAAGAAGAATTTATGAAATGAGCGAAAACGGTGTTTCACTTACCGCAAAAATGCTCAGTTCCACAAAACTCGATGTCCTCACAACATTTTGGGGAGATTCCGTGGAAATAGATGAACATGCGGGAATGACCTGGATGAGACAACCCCATTATTATATGGGACTGTATCCATACACTTATTCGGCAGGTTTGACTGCTGCTACCGCCGTATCCAAACGTATTTTTGAAGAAGGAAAGCCGATTGTTGAAAAATGGCTGGATGTGCTCAGAGCCGGCGGTACCAAATCACCACTTGAGTTGCTCAAGCTGGTTGACATTGACATGAGTACTACCGAACCGGTGCAGATTGCGGTCGACCACGTCGGCAAATTGATTACGGAACTGGAAGAACTGTTCAACTGACACAAAAAGGTGCCGTTTCAAGTGAATCATATCACTTGAAGCAGCACCTTTTCATATTTATCTCTTATAATAAAAGAATGTCTTACTGGACTCAAATTTGTACCTTTGCGGTTGTATGATTTGTTCAGTGCTGCCTACAAAAAAATAACCGTCGCTGACCAATGAAGCATAGAACTTCTTGTACATTTCGTCTTTTGCCTCTTCTGTGAAATAGATCATTACATTTCTACAGACGATCATATCAAACCCTTTGGGATATTCATCCCTTAAAAGGTTCATTTTCTTGAATTCAACACAGTTCTTTACTTCATCCTTGATTCTGAATCCCCGACCAATGGGCTCAAAAAATTTCTCTACGTATTGTGGAGGAACATTCTTGATGCTTTTCTCATTGTACATTCCGATTTTTGCTTTTCCAATCGCTTCCTCATCGAAATCCACAGCGAAAATCTTTATATCTCTAAGCGGCAAGAATTCACTCAAACACATGACAAGAGAATAGGGTTCCTCTCCAGTGGAACAAGCAGCTGACCAAATCTTGGGGCGTTTTGTCCGCTTGAGCAAGGCTGGAAATATATCACTTCTAAGTGTATCCCACTGACTTGGGTTTCTATAGAATTCTGAAACATTGATCGTCAAATAATTGATAAATTCATCAAAACTTGCTTTATCGGTGTTGAGTAATTTGTAATAGGACTCAAAATCCATCAAACCGTGTCTGGAGATCAAAGATTCAATGCGACGTTTCATCTGTCTTTCTTTGTAAAGTGACAAATCCAGTTTGGTTTTTGCAAATATCTTATCTTTAAATTGATCATAGCCTTCCATATGTTCCCCCCAGCTGAAAGTTTTAGACGCATACTATAAATCCCAGAATTTTACGATGAAATCGCGTCTATTCTGGGATTTTATAAATATTGTTGATCTGTGCTTGACTTAAAGATTACTCTTCAGTTGATTCCACAGTTTCAGAAGTTTCAACTTCAGCTTCAACTTCCTCAATTGCAGGTTCGCTGACAGCTTTCATTGAGAGCTTGACTTTCTTTTCATCAGAAACATATTCGAGAATCTTCACTTCAACCACTTGGTTGACGCGAAGCACGTCAGCAGGTTTTTCAACATGCTCTTTAGCAATATGTGATACGTGAACAAGTCCTTCAATACCAGGCTCAAGTTCAACGAACGCGCCAAAATCAGTCAAGTTGACAACTTTACCTTCGTAAACGCCATCCACAGAATATTTTTCTTCAAACTGTGACCAAGGCTCATCAGTAAGTTGCTTGATACTTAAGGAAATCTTGTTTTCAGGTTGGTTGAGGTCGATGATTTTCACATTGACTTTGTCACCGACTTTTACGAACTCAGAAGCAGGTTTGATTCTACCCCAACTCATTTCAGTAACGTGAACCAATCCATCCATACCGCCGATATCAACAAATGCTCCGAAATTAGTGATGCGTTTTACTTCACCTTCAACAACTTTGCCAACTTCGATTTCTTTCCAGAACGCTTCTCTTTGAGCTTGTTTTTCTAAGATAGCGTACTCTTTATGAGAGAATACAGCCCTTCTCTTTTGCTTGTTGATTTCAATCACTTTAACTTTTAAGGATTGACCCACGTATGGTCTGAGATTCTTTACAAAACGATCTGATAATTGAGATGCAGGAATAAATCCTCTGATCTCCTTGTAGAATGCAATCAATCCGCCATTTACTGAATCAGTTACATTGACCATGATTGGTTCGTCTTTTTCGTTGATGTTTTCCAGTTCTTCCCAATCCTTATCGATATTGACTTTTCTGAGTGACAATAAAATATTGCCTTCGCCGTTGTCGTGGCTAACGACAAAAACGTCCAGCTCATCGCCTTCTTTGAAATTTTTCTGAAGATCCATACTTGAATCCGCAGTCACTTCACTTCTAGGAATTACGCCGTCAGATTTATAGCCAATGTTAACGATGATTACATCAGTGTTAACTTGAATTATGCTTCCTTTAACGATCGACCCTCTTCTCGGGATTTTTAATGATTCTTCGATTTGTTCCATCATTTCAGCCATTGAATTATGATTTTCCATCAAAGTATACCTCGCCTTCATTTTCTATTTTAAGAATGACAGATTGCACTATCCAATCCGGTGTCGATGCACCAGCAGTGATGCCAATAACTTCATCACCGCGTAAAATTGAAAGATCTAGTTCATCCTTAGTTTCTATGTGTATCGTTTTCACCACACTGCTGCAGATGTTTGCAAGCTTAATGGTGTTGGAGCTGTGTTTGCCACCGATTACAATCATACAATCAACTTGTTCGGCCAATTCTCTACAAGCTTGTTGACGCTGTTCGGTAGCAAGGCAAATAGTGTTGTGAACCACACTGTTTGAGAATTTCTTTTTTAAAATTTCGGTGATGTCTTTCCATATTGTCAAATTGAAAGTCGTTTGCGCAACGATACATACCGGTGCGTCACTTTCCACCAATTTTTCCACATCTTCAATGTTTTCAACAATAGTTGCCTGGTGATCACACCATCCATCGATTCCTATGACTTCCGGATGATCGGAGTCTCCCACAATAATTATATTATACCCTTTAGAAGCATATGTTGAAACCGTATTTTGAATTTTTTTTACATAAGGACATGTGGCGTCCAAAATTTCGATCTGCATTTTTCCTGCATCATCGTAAACTTTTTTGGGTGCGCCGTGGGATCTGATGACAACTTTTTCGCCACCTCTTCTATTATCGTCGAAAACGGAAAGCTTTTCAATGACTTTTACTCCACGTTCCTCATAAAATTCCGTGACTTGTTTGTTGTGGATGATTGGTCCAAGCGTATAAACAGGATGATTTTCATCATGTTCTTCGATTAATTCATCTAAAATCTGAACCGCTCTTTTTACACCATAACAAAAACCGGAATGGGCTGCCACTAAAATTTTCATAATAAACCTCGTAATTATACCACATTTTAATGTGGCTTGTCCAGTAATGGTTTGTAATATTTCATATCAGAATATAATCCATTGACTATTTCTTGTGAAATACGTTCCAATTCCTCAGTGTCTGTCTTTTGATCATAGTACTGGTCCAGTTCGACCGAATTATGAAAAACAACCCTGACCGGTCCCCAAAACTTGAAATGGGAGTCTATGGTAATTGGCAGAACAGGAGTCTTCGTTTTGATTGCGAGCATCGCCACACCAGCTTTTACTGCCAATGGCTCATAACCCTTGTTTCGAGTTGCTTCAGGAAACAAACCCAAACTGCCTTTGTTTTTAAGTACTGTCAAAGCCACTTTTATCGCTTTTAAATCATTTGCGTCCCTCTCGACTGGAAAAACGCCAATCTTACCTAAAAATCCAGCGACAATCTTGTATTTGAAGAGTTCTTTTTTTGCCATGAATCTCGTTTCGAAAGGAAGAAGACCACCTAAAATAAACGGATCGTTCACATTTAGATGATTGGCACACACGACATAATTGCGCGACGTGTCCACTTGTTCAAGTCCTTCGACCTCAAGCTTGAAAAAAACATTGTAATAAACGAAAGCACCTTTTTTACATATTTGATAAAGCAATCCCATAGAATACCCGCCCTTATAAAAGATCCTTACCGATGCGTTCAAGAATGAAACTTATGACCTCTTCAATTGTCATCTCTGTCGTATCCACTCTGATGGCATCTTCTGCTTGTCTTAACGGAGAAACTTCTCTTTCGGTGTCGAGTCTGTCACGTTTATCGATTTCATCAATCAATGTCACTATAGGAATATCATACCCCTTTTCCGAAAGTTCAACTTGTCTTCTTTTCGCGCGCTCATCCGAGGAAGCCACAAGAAAAAATTTAAAATTGGCATTGGGCAATACATGTGTGGCTATGTCGCGACCATCCATGACTACAGATTGATCTCCAGCAATTTTTTGCTGAAGTTCCACCATTTTTTCTCTGACATAGGCATCCATAGCGACGAATGAGACGTTTTGACTCACTTTTGGAGTCCTGATTGCTTCCGTGACATCATGGCCATTCACATAAACGTGATTGGGAGTCAATTCGAGCTTCATTTGATCGACAACACGTTTCAAAACCTCTGAATCTTTTGCAGACTGGCCTTGACTCAGAACCATATGGGTCACTGCCCTGTACATGGCGCCAGTATCAAGATATAGGATCTCCAGCCTTTCTGCGATTTCTTTCGCTACGGTACTCTTGCCGGAACCTGCGGGACCATCAATTGCAATTTGTATCTTTTTCATTTTTAACCTCTAATATTTAATAAAAACAAATACCACCTAACGGTGGTATATGCTCCTTACAAATTATAACTCAATTTTACAATATAATCAAATCACTATTTATTGTTGTAAACACCATAATCTTCCCATATGCGTTCAAGTCTTTCCAAATTGGACTCGACGCCCTCTTTTCTTATGCTCGTTCCTATAATCAAGGCGTTCATAAGACTCATTGGCGCTACAAAAGAATCCACAAAAGTATTCATGCTATATTTGGCAGTAAGACAAAACTCGGTCTTATCAAAGAGAGGTGAGTTGAGACCGTCTGTGACCCCAAGTATGGGAATAAGATTGGCGATCGCATACTCCACACAATCGTATGTCCTTTTTGAATATCGCGGAAATGAAAACGCAATCAAGACATCGTCACTTGTCATATTTAAAAGTTGATCGTATACGTCCTGCGCGGTTTCACGAATGACGTGTACATCAGGTAAAATGAAATTGAGATAGAAACCAAGGTAATTTGCGAGGATTGAAGAACTTCTAAGTCCAAGGATGTGAACTTTTCTTGCTCCAATCATCTTACTTATGAACGTGTTGATCATATCCACATCGACATGATCGATCGTATGGCGAATATTGTCAATGTCACCCATCATGATTTTAGTCAGGTAGTCGGACTCGTTGTGACCTTTTGACATCTCAAACCGTTGAACTGTAGTCAGCTTGCTCTTTATGCTTTCTTGTAGTTCCCTCTGAAGTTCAGGGTAACCGTCGTAGCCTATCGAACCGGCAAATCGTACAACTGTTGATTCACTGATGTTCACTTTCTTACCCAGTGAAGATGCTGTCATAAAGGCCACCTTATCATAGTTTGATAAAATGTAGTCTGCTATTTTCTTATGACTTTTGCTGAGTGTTATATACTGTTGTCTGATGCGTCCCAACAAATCTGCATGCGCCATTTGATCACCATTTCTTAATATAGTTTCGCCAACTCGTATCCTTTTTGAAGAGCCATTTTATTGAGTTCTTCCGTACCGCGAGGCACTCTGGACAAGATGGACGCTTCAAGACTTTCTCTCGTAACAATACCTGTAAGTCCCACGATCAATCCGAGTGCGACAATGTTGGCTACGATTTCTTTGCCTATATCGTTTTTAGCCGTCTTTATAATCGGTACACTTAGAATTTTACCAGCTTTTATCCCTTCTGGCAATACTATTGAATCATCAACGATTACAGTGCCCTCTTCAGAAATATCCATTATATACTTGTCACTTGCGATCTGTGTGAGGGCAAGTGTCATATTTGGTAAAGTCACTTTCGGAAAATCGATGACGTCATCACTGATGATGACTTCCGCTTTACTTGCTCCGCCACGCGCTTCTGGACCGTAACTTTGCGTTTGGATGGCGTTCTTATCATCTTTCAGTGCCGCTTCAGCCAATATGATTCCAGCGGTGATCAGTCCTTGTCCGCCAGATCCGGACAGTCTTAATTCTAATTGCTTACTCATCACTATCTCCTCACTACTTTTTTAGGCTTTCAATGATTCCATCGTAAAGTTCAGTATATTCAGGTTCGCTTTTGTTGATGAACTCGCCCATTAAAAATTTGCCTTCCTTTTTATCGGCAGGTAATTTTTCAGCGACTTTATGGTCGACAAAACTGTCTTTTAGGAAAGTCATCATATCAACGACCGATCCTTTTTTGTTCTTTCTTCCGTAGTATGTCGGACAGATGGAAATCGCCTCAACGAGGGAAAAACCTTTGTGTTTAATGGCCGCTTCAATGAATTTGTCCATCTGATTCACATGATACACAGTGGTTTTTGCCGCATATGTCGCTCCAGCTCCAATCGCAAGCTGTGTGATGTCAAACGGTTTATCGATGTTGCCATAAGGTGCTGTAGTGCCTTTTTCATGCGTCGGTGTGGTCGGAGAATATTGTCCACCGGTCATACCGTATATATTGTTGTTGAAACAGATCGTAGTGAGTCCGATGTTTCTTCTGGCAGCGTGAATCAAATGATTGCCACCGATGGCGGAAAGATCTCCATCTCCTGAAATGACGATGACTTCGAGTTCAGGGTTGGCCAGTTTGACTCCTGTCGCAAAAGCCAGAGCTCTACCATGTGTCGTATGAAGTGTGTTGAAATCCATATATCCTGGTGCTCTTGAAGAGCATCCGATACCCGAAACCACACAAACCTTGTCTTTATCGAGTCCAAGTTTCTCAATCGCTCTGGCGATGGATGCCATAATGATTCCATGACCACAGCCTGGACACCATATATGTGGTAACTTGTCCATTCTAAAATAATTCTCAACCAATGGATGATTCATCTAAAGTACCTCCTTAAAACTAAGGATCAATTGTTCCGGTGTTAAAACCTCACCGTTGGCTTTACCAAAGAATCTGACAGGACAATTGCCTCTTACAACACGTTCCACTTCAAGTTTGAGTTGACCGTAATTGAGTTCCGTCACCAGTATATCTTTGACATTCTTGCTGATCTCGTTCATGCGGGCTTCAGCAAACGGCCAGAGGCTGATTGGTCTGAATAGTCCTACTTTGATGCCTTCGGCTCTGAGTTTCTTTACGGCTGATTTTGCAGTTCTTGCATTTCCACCGTATGCCACTATGACGTATTCTGCATCTTCGATCCCAATTTCCTCGTAATCCACAAGATCATCCAAATGGTCTGTAATTTTAGCCATCAGACGGTCCATGAGAATTCCTGCGTTACTGGTGCTGTTACTTGGGAATCCGGTTTCATCATGCATAAGTCCAGTGACATGGTATCTGAATCCTTCTCCAAAATTAGCCATTTTAGGAACTATATCTCCCTCATAGACTTTGTAGGCTTTATATTCATCACCCATTTCAGGTTTGATTCTATTGTAAATTTCAATTTCAGATTGATCCGGAATTTCGATTTTTTCACGCATATGTCCTGTGATTTCGTCAGTCAACAAAATGACAGGAGTTCTATATTTTTCCGCGAGGTTGAAAGCTCTCACAGTCAAATCAAATGTTTCTTTTACTGAATCAGGTGTCAAACAAATGACAGGATGATCTCCGTGGGTCCCCCACATCGCCTGCATGACGTCGCCTTGACTCGGTGCTGTAGGAAGTCCGGTACTTGGGCCTCCACGTTGTACATTCACGATCACAAGGGGAATTTCAGTCAATGCGGCATAGCCGATGTTTTCCTGTTTCAGCGAGAATCCTGGTCCGGATGTCGCAGTCATTGATTTGAGACCGGTGAGTGATGCACCGATTGCCGCGGCAATACCCGCGATTTCATCTTCCATCTGAATGAATTTTCCACCGATTCTTGGTAATCTTTCAGCGGATAATTCAGCAATTTCTGTTGAAGGAGTGATCGGATATCCTGAGTAAAATCGCATACCGGCCATCAATGCGCCTTCTATACATGCTTCATTTCCTTGAAGAAACTTAACTTGTCTCGCCATTATTCCTTACCTCCTAGAAAAATTGCAAAATCAGGGCATCTCATTTGACACATGCCACATTTGATACAATTTTCTCTGTCTAACATGGTTACTTTTCCGTTTTCATTGAATCCCAAAACCTGTTTTGGACAAAAAGCAATACAAATGCCACAACCCTTACACCAATCTTCTTTGATGTGAATGGTTAAATTTTCTCTGCTATCAGCCATTGCAAGACCTCCTTTGCGCTCTATTTAATCATACCATAGGCGCATTGTTTTGCAAGGATTATTTCATTTTTATTCGATAAAAAATTTTTTTGCAATTTGTCATTCATTTTGTATATTTGACTTTTGGTATCACTGTATACAATTATTGTATCAGACTATGGAGCCTTTGCATGGGGTGTTGAAGAATTGCGGTAATTGAACCACAAACGTCAATAGATCCGAGTTCTCAGGATCAGTATAGATGATTTCAAGGCCCTCCGAGACATAAAATCCATTTGTAGCCAAATTCGATTCAATAAGCACTTCTTTCACACCTTGATGATCGAGGTGATTCAAAACGGCACGCAATAGTCCGTCTCCAAGTTTGAAACCACGGTCCTGTTCCCTGATGAATATGAAATCTATTTTCGCCTTTTGATCACCGAGTATTTCATAGGCGCATAACCCACAGAGATTTTTCTGTTCCACAACAACATAAAATTCATTGCCATACCTTTTGATGTCTGAAAATTCAAGTTGCAATTCTCTTAACAAACGTGGCAAAGCTTGAATATCGGAATCACTCATCGATCTTATCTGGATCATCGGTACCTCCTCCTTCTTCTTCGGAATGTCCAAATGCTTCTGAAAACAACTGGATTCCACCAAATTCCTCTAAACTTGGCAATTCTTTCAACGATTTGAATCCAAAACTTTTCAGGAACAAATCAGTTGTTCCATATATTTGCGGGCGACCTATCTTTTCAAGTTTTCCAGTGACCTCGACAAGTCCCCGTTCCAATAGATTTTGAAGCGGACTGTCACAGTTTACACCCCTGATTTGTTCAATATCCAGTTTTGTAATGGGCTGCTGATAAGCTATAATCGCCAACACTTCAAGGGCGGAATTGGAAAGTCCCTTGCTTTTCGTAGTCACACAAAGTTTCTCTATATAGGCATAATTATCTTTTAAAGTCGAGTATTGGTAATGCTTATTCACCTCAATAATCTGGATGCCCCTTTTTTCTTCCTTGTATTGCTCCATCATCTCATGGATAATTCTTTCCACAGTAGAGGGTTTTATTTCTAGGATTTTCGCGATTTTGTTGTGGCTGAGTGGATCTCCCCAAACAAACAACAGCGACTCTATAACGGATTTGTACCCTGTTTCGCGATCGATCTCTTCAAGATGGAATTCATTCATAGCTCTTCCTCCGTCACTTCTTTTTTATGTTCGATATAGATTTCATCGAACAAATGATCTTGCCGTATGGCGATGCGCTTCATTTTTAGGAGCTCTAGTATTGCGAGAAACGTAACGACCACTTCCTCTCTCGTCTTGACGCGTTCGAAAAGCTCAGAAAATGATATGGCACGATCCATGGAGAGCTTGGACTGAACATAATCTATTTTCTCTTCAACAGTGAACAGATCCCTCTTTATGCCTTTGAAGAATGTCTTTCTATGATGATCAAAACGTTCGATTTTTTGTATCAATCGCTTGACCGCCTCAGTGAGCAAGTCCGCTTCGAGTCCCTGATTGAGTTCCTCCGGTGAGAGGCTCCTGGTATAGTCGTTGAGTTCCTCCTGGTCCTTGAATATGATTTCATCCAGTGCGCTTTCCTTATCTCTGAGCACTCCGGCGGCATCCTTGAATTTCTTGTATTCAATCAACCTCTTGACCAGTTCACGCCTTGGGTCATCCCCTTCGATATCAAATACATCGAAAGATCCATTTTGATCGGGTAGAAGCATTCTCGATTTGATTTCAAGAAGTGTCGCCGCCATCACCAAAAATTCGGTTGTAAGGTCCAAATCCATCTCCGGCAGGAACTCGATGGTCTTCAGATATTGGTCAGTGATATTTACGATCGGAATATCATAAATATCTATTTCTTCTTTTGTGATCAAGTGCAAAAGCAGATCCAAAGGACCTTCAAAAGCATCTATTTTAATTTCCAGTCTCATTTTTCGCACTCTCTATCCATCTTATTTCCCCTTCAATATCCATATCGGGGTTTTCACACAATTTGTAGATCAATAACGCCTCTTTGAGCTTACCTATAAGAGGTCCCTCCTGGATGCCCATTCGAATGAGATCCGAACCGGTCAAATAAACTTTGACATGGCGTAATCTCTTAATATATAGAGTGAACCACTCGGAATCACCATGCAATAAGTTGGCACAGGCAATGCTATCAACCTTTTTATTATACAATATTTTGTATGCCAGGTATTTCTTTTTTGCAGAGACCTCAAAAGATAGACTATCGATGGCTTCCAGAATGGTTTCGGTCTCTTTGACAGTACAGTTGAGAAGAACACCAAGAAGCTTCATCTGTTCTTTGAATCCATAGAATAGGGTGACATAGGTGACGACCTTCAAATCGAGGTCATCACTCGCCCATTCGGATTTGAGTGCCTCTGCTTTTTCAACGATATCCAAGTATCTACGTTTCCCTTGCAAAAGTCCATGTTCCTCCAATTTCATCATCAGCTTGTGAGCATTGTCATGATGAAAATAATCCCACATGATTCTCAGATATCTTGAAGTGTCCAGTTGTTCAATCCTTCTGTCTTCGTACGCTTTATTGAAAAGCTTTTCAGTGTCCCGCTCCATAGTAAGATTCAACTGGATCTGATATTTTACAGCTCTTAGCAATCTTGAGGGGTCTTCTTCAAAGGAGTTCTCATGAAGAACTCTAATTTTTTTGTTTTGAATATCGTTTTCAAACATCGGGTGGGCATACCTCAATTTGCTCATGATCTGTTTTGGATCGGGACGTTCACCTTTGAACCAATTGACACTTTGAACCGAGAATTCCAAATACCCTGTATTGACAGTGAAGTCCCTTCTGGAAAGATCTTCCTCTACAGTAGTCCCCACTATATTTGGCATCCCGTTTTGTTTAGGATAATCATCTTTTCTGGGTGAGGCAAAATCAAATTCGAAAAAATCGCCATTTAACGAAATCGTGGATAAGTTTGACTTTTGTGGGCTATATTTTTTTGGTCCGTTGTCCAACTCTTCCATGAGTTCATCAATGTCCCCTTCAAAAACAATGTCTATATCACGGGAGTGGATTCCATAGCAAAGGTCCCTGACGCATCCTCCAACAAAGTAGAAGACAAATCGCCCTTTGTTTTGAAGATCCAACAATTTTCTCCAAATTCGCTCATCCATTTTCATTTTGACCTCCAAGCTGTATCACATCTATATTATAACCGTAAAAAACGCCTCCTGCAATTGCTCAGGAAGCGTTTTGATCTTTATTGGCTATTCTATGATGTCATAAATATATTGTATTGGTTCAGGTGCCACAGAACTGAAGAAAAATGCTGATCTTACTGTTTTCTCTGCTTCAGCGGTCTTCTCGTCATTTGTATGAAGAATACAGAGAACATCTCCCATATTGACATGGTCGCCTATTTTCTTCTTAAGAGTGATGCCCGCAGAATAATCTATTTTATCTTCCTTTTTACGCCTACCCGCTCCCAACATCATCGCCGCTATTCCAACTTTTTCAGCATCGAATCCGCTCACATAACCTTCAAACTCTGATTTGACTTCAATGTGCAATGCGGCTTGAGGTAATTTTTCTGGATGGTCCACCACATCAGGATCTCCACCCTGAATTTTGATAAAAATCTTAAGTTGCTCCAGCGCTTCACCTGAAGCAAGGGTTTTTTTGAAATGTTCTTTAGCTTCACTCAGTTCCTTGAACGCACCTCCAAGTACCGCCATGTATGATGCGATGGTTAAAGCCACTTCAGTTTCGTCTTCAGCACCTTTTCCACCAAGCACGTCAATCGCTTCCCTGACTTCATTGGCATTGCCGATTTCATGACCAAGTGGTTGATCCATGTTGGTTATGACAGCAACGGTTCTTCTATTGAGGGAATTGCCTATGTCTACCATAGTTCTAGCAAGAATTTTTGCTTCATCAAGTGATTTCATAAACGCGCCGGAACCGACTTTGATATCAAGCACTATGGCATCGGATCCTGATGCGATTTTTTTACTCATGATGGAGCTGGCGATTAGAGGAATACTGTTGATGGTTCCAGTTACATCCCTAAGTGCGTAGATTTTCTTGTCTGCAGGTGTCAAATCACCGGATTGTCCGACCAATGCCATCTTGTAGGTGTTGACGTTATGAATGAATTCTTCAGCCGAGAGTTCTATTTTGAACCCTTCAATGGACTCAAGTTTGTCAATGGTGCCTCCGGTGTGACCCAGTCCACGCCCAGACATCTTTGCCACAGGCACTCCAACAGAAGCCACAAGAGGGGTCACAACCAAACTGATTTTATCGCCTACACCACCTGTTGAATGTTTGTCTACTTTAATGCCCTGAATTGCTGAAAGATCCACTGTATCTCCGGATCTGACAAATGAGTCCGTTAGATAAGCGATTTCCTGATTGTCCATTCCAACAAAATATATGGCCATCAAAAAAGCGGACACCTGATAATCTGGAATTTCCCCACGGGTATATCCCAGCACCATAAAATCAATTTCTTCCTTATTCAACATTTCACCGTTTTTCTTTTTGTTGATTACATCTACTGCTCTCATTATATGCCTCCATTGATGTGGTTATAGAATTTCATTTATAAAACTTGTGCCATAAGGAGTGGCAGGAATCTCCAAAATATCAGAGATGGTTGCGGCGATATCTGCAAAAGTCTTTCTTGTTCCGATATCCACACCTTTTTTCACTTGGTCTCCATAGATTAGAATCGGAATATACTCTCTCGTATGATCTGATCCTTTGTATGCAGGGTCATTGCCGTGATCCGCAAGAACAATCAATAAATCATCCTCTTTCATGAGCGACATCATTTCTGGAAACCTTGCATCCACTTCTTCTAGAGCTTGTCGATAACCGTTGACATCTCGTCTGTGTCCGAACTTGGCATCAAAGTCCACCAAATTGGTAAATAAAATACCTTTGAAATCCTCTTTCATAAATCGAATAGTCTGATCGACGCCATCCATATTGTCCTTTGTGTGAACATCCTCTGTGATGCCTTCACCGTCATAGATATCCACAATTTTACCTACCGCTTTAACTTCGAGTCCCGATTCCTTTGCAAAGTCTAGAACCGTCTTGTCAAATGGCTTCAATGAATAATCTCTTCTGTTGGATGTTCTCTGGAAATTGCCTGGAGTTCCAACAAAAGGTCTCGCTATGACTCTGGCGACTTGATCATCTCCACGAAGCATGTCTCTGGCAATCTGACACATGTTATAAAGTTCATCAAGCGGAATGATTTCTTCATGAGCCGCAATTTGAAAAACGCTGTCCGCAGAAGTGTAAACTATCGGATTGCCCGTATTCATATGCTCTTCACCATATTCATCAAGTACAACGGTTCCTGAAGCAGGCTTGTTGAAAATAACTTTTCTACCCGTCTTATCTTCAAAACCCTTGATGATGTGCTCAGGAAAACCATCCGGATACGTTTTAAATGGATGCTCGATATAAAGGCCAGCGATTTCCCAGTGGCCGGTTGTCGTATCTTTTCCGTTGGAAGCTTCAAGAGAACGGCCATATGCTCCGATCGGTAAAGGATCCGCTTCGATATAATCCACACCTTCGATATTGCCGATACCCATTTTTTTTAAATTCGGGATTTTAAAATCATCTGCAGATTTTGCGATACTTCCAAGCGTGTTGACACCGAAATCTCCGAACTGCTCAGCATCCGGTAAACCACCTATGCCGACACTGTCGAGTACAAATAATATAATTCTGTTGATCATATAAACCTCCTCAATAAAATAAGAGCCTATGCTAGGCTCTAGGATGTGCTTTCTCGTATACGTCCTTGATCTTGGAATTCGACATTTCAAGATAAATTTGGGTGGTGGTCACATCTGAATGGCCCATCATTTCTTGAACTGCTTTTAGATCAGCTCCATTTTGCACCAAATGCAAAGCGAAAGAATGTCTCAAAGTGTGCGGAGCGATATTTTTATCGATGCCCGCCTCTTCAGAATATCTTTTCACGACTTTCCAAAAACCTTGTCGTGTGATGCGCTTGCCGTAATAGTTGACAAAAAGCGCTTCATCCGCCTCGTTAATAAGTTGAGTCCTTCCGTCTTTCAAATAGATATCCACTGCTTTGGATGCCATCGATCCCAGTGGAATCACCCTTGATTTGGAGGTTCCCTTGCAGCGGATGTAACCCATTGCCGTATTGATATCCGAGAGGTTCAATGATATTAACTCGGTCACTCGAATGCCAGTTGCATAAAGCAACTCGATCATAGCCTTGTCCCGTTTGCCTATGGATGTTCTTGTATCTGGTTTTGAAATGAGATGTTCCACTTCCTGAAGTGTCAGCACCGCTGGCATTTTCTTTTCAGCCTTCGGTGATTCAAGCTCCAATGAAGGGTTATGCATTATATACCCTTTATTACTAAGAAATGAATAAAAAGTTCGAATCGTTGCGATATTTCTTGAAAGCGTTGCGTTGGCTTTGCCCTCCTTCTTCAAATGGATCACATATTTGAGCAGGTCAATATTGGATACATCATGATAATGTTCAACATTTTGATTTCTCAAATAAATGCCAAAATACTTCAAATCCCTTTTATAGGACTGAAGTGTGTTGAGAGAGAGTTTTCTCTGATCTCTTAAGAAGGTTTCAAATTCAATGACGCATCTTTCCATAGCTACAACCCCTAACGTAATTTTATATTAATTCCTAAAATATTAAAGCAAATATCCATTATTTTGTATATGTTTCACAAACGCGCCGCTTTGATGGATTTCTTTTGAAGGTACATGGCCTCATCCGCCTCGTGGATCAACTGAATGACACTTTGATGTTTGGAAGGATGGTACTCAGTAAAACCAGCGCTGGCACTAATTTTAAAATTGTATTCCCCGGTTGTGTTCAATTTTAGAAATTCATCCGTTATGCGGTACCAAACCTTTCGTGCTTGTAAAACATTACACTTACGGAATATCACCATGAACTCGTCCCCACCAAGTCTGGCTATCACGTCGAACTCTCTTAGATTATCTTGGATAATGCCGGATAAGACCTTAATTAAACGGTCCCCTTCCTTATGACCAAACTTGTCATTGACCACTTTGAGGTCATTGATGTCAATATAAGCGACTGTCAAATCCTGGCCTTTGACCACTGAATTCATCATTTCTTCCTTCAGATAGGTGAGACCTGCTTCACGGCTCAGCACCCCTGTCATGAGATCGGTTTCTGCCTTATACTTATAATTTTCCATATTGTTGTCCACAATGCAAAGCCTATTGATCAAAATCACCACTGAGAATGTGAGCATGGTGGTGAGCACATATGTGGAATTCATATAAACGGGCACGGATGAACTTGAAGCGGCATCAATCAATCCAGTTGAATTGATTTTCACCAAATTAACAAAAGTCATCTTTTGATAGGCGACAATGAATGAAAAAACAAGTACATTGCTGACGACCAACAATCTCTCGATTCTGGAATTGAAATTGTTGATTTTCTTAAAAATCTTCATGATCAATTGATAGTATCTGAGCAAAACAATGTACATCATCCAGAATATCACGACCACGTTGAACTGATCGGTGACAAACGCAGCTCTGAAATCGATGACTTTGCTGAGCATCAGAATGCCCAAGTTCGATGTGATCATAGAGGTCAGGATAAGAATCAGATATAAAAAAAGTACCGAAAGAGAGGCTATGAATGAACTCCTGCCAAAGACCCACTTGAGAAAATAGATCAATAAAGCGCAAAGGATCAGGACATTCTTCAAGATCGAAACGTCAAAAAAAACGAGAAACACAGTCAAAACGACTGTCAACACGATCGATTTTGAGCGGGTCTGTTCCTTGAATTCAGGAACAATACCTCTTAATCCATATAAAATTGCCAGCGCACCCATTGCTGAAAACAACAGTTTTGATAAGATATCCATCTTCCCAAACCCCTATGTGCTATTATTTATATTCTTACTTGAACATTTCTTTCTTTTTATGTGCGGTCTGAATCATCTCCCTGGAATGGATACTGGTGGTTTCAGTCACTTCAAGACCACCCACCAATCGATTGATTTCGTTTTCCACTTCTTTGGATGTGATTGATTTGATGTGAGTGATTGTATTCTGATCTTCGACATTTTTCTCGATCAACAGATGATGATCTGAAAATACCGCTATCTGAGGCAGATGGGTGATGCAGATCACTTGGCTGAAACTGGACAGTTTCGCTAGTTTCTCACCAACGACATTTGCCGTCACGCCACTGATTCCCGTGTCTATTTCATCAAAAACCAAAGTTGGAATCGCGTCCATTGTCCCCAAAACAATCTTAATTCCAAGCATGATCCTTGAAAGCTCTCCGCCTGAGACCACTTTTTTCAGTGGACGATAAGGTTGCCCAATATTGGTGGAAATTGTAAATTCAATGTCATCTAGGCCGTGTGCGGTCGGTTCGGCCAGAACATTCAGATCGATTTTGAAACTGGTCTCCTTCATATTGAGCTCGAAAAGTTCCTTTTGAAGCGTTTCCTCAAATGCTTTTGATGCCTTTAAACGAAGTGATGTCAATTGTTCCGATACTTTAGTGTAATCATTAAGCATGCTTTCAAGGCGCTCTTTCCCCATCTTCAGCTCAGCTTCCACATTTTCATAATCGTCCAGTTCTGCCTGAAATTTTGCTTTGAGATCAAATATGATTTCAATTGTTTTACCATATTTTGATTTAAGGTGATTGATTTCATCAAGTCTTCGCTCAATCCATTCAAGTCTTTCAGGATCCTGCTCCAATTTGCTCTTGTAATCGACCACATCTTTGGCCAAATCGTCCATAAGAAAATATATTTCTTTGAAACGTTTCGAAAAATCATCCAACGATTCATCATAATGTACAAATTTCGAGAATGCATTCGCTATGGAAGAAACTTCCGACACGGCACCATCTCCGTATTCACCAGAGAACCATCCTGTCGCCCTCTCAAAAATCTCGACAATACTGCCCAAATGGGTCAGAAGCTCGAACTCCTTCTCCAGCGTCAAATCCTCACCGATTTTCAATTTGGCATTTTCAATTTCATCAATCTGAAATGACAAGAAATCAGTCTGCCTTTGGCGGTCATATGATTTTTCCTCAAGTAAGGCTATTTCAGATTTTAGAGTTCTTATCTCATTGAACAAATGCTGGATTTGTTGACGGGTCCTGATATTTTCAGTTCCACCGAACTTATCCAGCAAATTCAATTGTTCTTCTCTGATTAAAAGTGTTTGGTTGTCATTTTGCCCATGGATTGCAATGAGGTTTTTGGTGATTTCCTTCAAATGATTAAGAGTGACCACTTGACCGTTGATTCTCGAGATACTTTTTCCTTTGCTTTGAACTTCTCTCGATAAAATGACGATGTCCTCATCGAACGGAATACCCATTTCATTCAGATAGATGTTCACTTTCTCATTGGTATAGAAACTCGCGTTGACCAAAGTCCTATCAGCACCTATTCTTACTGAATCCTTGTTGGCTTGTTCACCGGACAACAAATCGATTGCTCCAAGAATCATCGATTTTCCGGCTCCGGTTTCACCCGTTATTGTATTGAAGCCTTGTTTAAATTTTATCAAAACTTCATCAATCAGTATAAAATCCTTTATATGTAGTTCAAAAAGCATAATGCCTCCATCGCTTCGGAATCAAATGAGCAAATCCTTGAACCGGTTCATCAATTCATCAATTTTATCGGTTTCTTTAACCACTAGAAATATAGTGTCATCCCCTGCTATGCTCCCGACGATTTCTTTTATGTTGAATGCATCAATGGAAACGGCCGCTGCACTTGCAGACCCCACCAAAGTCTTTATGACAATTATGTTTCCCGCAAAATCTATTGAGGTTACTGAATTTCTGAAAATTTTCAGAAAGCGGTCGTTGACGACACCTTCTTTGTCTCTTATGGATGCGTATTTGTATCTGCCATCCTTGGTCAGCACTTTGATCAATCTCATTTCTTTGATATCTCTGGACACAGTGGCCTGAGTAACTTGGAATCCCGACGTTTTGAGTTCCATCGCCAACTCATCTTGAGTCTCTATGTCTTTCGCCTCAATGATTTCAATTATCTTAGAATGTCTTGAATATTTCATAAGATCCCTCCAACAGTTCCATTATATTATATTATTAATTTTTAGTAAAATGTTAATTTCCTGATGCTACCATATCAAAAGGCTTGCCAATCCTCCAATGGTGATATAGATCAGCGGATGCTTTTGATATTTTTTTATGAAAAAATAGAAAACAAGCATAAATGCGACAGCTTTCAGGTCGAGTCCCACCCAAAGCCGGCCGAGTCTTCCCGGTTCGTTTCCATAAAGTGAAACCAGAGCCACTTGGACCACAGATGTCCCAATAAGACCGATAATCGTCGCTTTGAGCCCGACAAAAGCAGCTTGAACAAAAGGATGCCGATTGTATTTTGAAAGAAATTTTCCAAGTAGGATTGCCAGTAGAAATGCGGGCGCGATAATTGTGAGCGAAGCCAATATTGCGCCCATATAAGAAAATTCTCTATAGCCGATATAAGTTGCCATGTTGATCGCAATGGGTCCCGGAGTCGACTGGGAGATGGCAATCAAATCCGTAAAATGACTTTCCGAAAGCCATTGTTTGTTTACCGAGATAGCTCTAAGAATAGGAATCATCGCCAGACCGCCGCCATAGGTGAACAACCCGATCTTAAAAAATTCAAATAGAAAAGCGATGAGCGTCATGACCCCACCCGCTCTCTGTAGACATATAGCCCGAAGAGCGCACCTATGATGAGAATCAGAATTGGCGATGCCCAGTTCATGAGCACCAAAACAAACGAGACCATGGCTACAGCAAAGGTCTTCTTATCAAAGACCGCCACTTTGAAAAGACGCATGAAAGAATCGAACAAAAGCGCCAAAACGACTATACGAATCCCAATAAACGCATTTTGAACCCCTTCAAGATGTCCAAACTTGCGAAATACCATCGCAATCACGGTGATGATTCCAATGGATGGCGTTATGACGCCAAGTGAGGAAGCGATGGCACCGGGTATGCCGAACAACTTGTATCCAATCAATGCTGCGGCATTGGAAGCGATCACTCCAGGCAAAGTCTGTGCCAGGGAATAACTCTCCATAACGGAATCCATTGTTGACAGGTTCGCTTCCTCAACCAGTTCTCGCTCGACAATCGGCAACATCGCATACCCCCCACCGATTGTGAACAGCCCCACTTTGAAAAATATGATATACAATTTGACAAGATACTTGAAGATTTTCATGATTTCCTTCCTATTTCTCGGTTTTGTCGCCCAAATCCAAATGGGCCTGGTCAACCAAAGCGGAGACATCGAAGGCAACAGAATCACAGAAATCATCTTTGATGGCATAAGCCAAGAATTCCATATTGCCCTTAGGTCCTTTAATCGGTGAAAAAGTGATATCTTTGATACAAAATCCATTATCTGTCGCGAAACCGATGACATGTTCAATCACATCAACGTGAATTTTACGATCCCGAACAACGCCGCTTTTTTTCATATGTTCCCTACCGGCCTCAAATTGAGGTTTTATGAGAAACACAATTTCTCCACCGGTTTTCAAAAGCAAAGCCGCAACTGGAAGAACCAGTTTGAGCGATATGAATGAGACGTCGATGCTAATGAAGTCAAGTGGCTCTCCGATCTGATCCAAGGTCACATATCTGATATTGGTCCTTTCCATGTTTGTGACACGTTCGTCATTTCTGAGTTTCCAGTCGAGCTGTCCATAACCGACATCCACGGATAAAACTTGCATCGCACCATTTTGCAACATGCAATCGGTAAATCCGCCGGTAGACGCGCCAATATCCATACATCGTTTCCCATCCAGTGTCAGACCATAGGATTGAATCGCCTTCTCAAGTTTAAGCCCACCTCTGCTGACATAAGGGAGTGCGTTGCCTCTGACTTCAATCTTCGAATCCACATCCACTTTTGTTCCAGCCTTGTCCACTCGCATATTATCGATGAAGACCAAACCCGCCATAATGGTTTTCTGTGCCTTTTCTCGGGACTCGAAACCCATCTTCTCGACAAGCAGGACATCAATACGTTCCTTAGGCATTGTTCACCGCCCTAATCTTCTCAAACACACCACCTGAATCAAGCGAATGGGCTTTGAAAATATCTTCCACATTGCCCTGTTCCACAAAGGAGTCAGCAAAACCCATCTTGTAAATGGTTCTTTGAGGACTCTCATTGAGGAGCAGACTTCCGATTTGATCACCGAGTCCACCAATTATCGAGTGGTCCTCAAGTGTTATGATGATTTTATGATTTTTAAGCAACGCCTTGATTTCTTTTGAATCAAGTGGCTTGATTTTTCTGATATTGACCACGCTGATACGTTCTCCGAAAACCGCCTCGAATTTTTTGGCAGCCTCTAGTGCTATTCCAACCATTTTCCCGGTCGCAACAAGAGCGATTTTTTCTCCGGCATGAATCATTTCAGGAAGCAAATTGGTAATGGGACCACTTGACAAGTGCTCCACATTGCCACGTGGGTATCGGATGGCAATTGGTCCTTCATTGTATTCCGCTGCATAACGCATCATATATTCAAGTTCCTCACCGTCTTTCGGTGACAACAACATCATATTCGGAATCGCATTCAGGTATGAGATGTCAAAGAGGCCATGATGTGTTTCACCATCGTTGCCTACGATTCCAGCCCTGTCTATGCAAAATACCACCGGTAGATTTTGGATGCAAACATCATGAAGCACCTGATCATAAGCTCTTTGAAGAAACGTGGAATAGATGGCCACGAAGGGCTTGATGCCTTGAGTCATGAGCCCTGCAGCCATGGTGACAGCGTGTTGCTCGGCTATACCCACATCGAAGGTCCGATTTGGAAAGCGCTTGCAAAATCCAGTGAGTCCTGTACCGTCTATCATAGCCGCACTTATTGCCACGACATGATCGTACTTTTCACCTATATCCACCAAAGTATCACCGAACAATTGTGAATAATCCGTTTTTGTTTTCTCTACAATGGGGTTTTGAGGATTGAACTTGCCCACGCCATGATAGAGATATGGACGCTGCTCTGAGAAACCATATCCTTTGCCTTTTTGTGTGACCACATGCAAAACCACAGGATCTTTTGCTTTTTTGACCATAATAAGATGATCGATCAAAGCCCCAAGGTCATGTCCATCCACCGGACCGATATAGGTCAGTCCCAAATCTTCAAAAAACTGCCCCTGGTTGACCAGGAAATATTTCAGGCCACCTTTTGCTTTGCTGATCAGTCTCACCAGTGGCTCTCCCACCGATGGAAACTTGGACAGCTTCACTTTTGTCTTGCCTTTTATAGAGTAATAGCCTTGAGTTGTTCTAAGTTTATTCAATGCCCGAGACAAGCCTCCGACATTTTTGGAAATTGACATTTCATTGTCATTCAAGATGATTTTCATATTGGTGTTCGAATGCCCCAGATGGTTCATGGCTTCGAATGCCATCCCTCCTGTCATTGCACCATCTCCGATGACTGCAACCACATCAAAATTCTCACCTTTCAGATCACGTGCTATTGACACACCTACACCCGCTGATATAGAAGTGCTGCTGTGTCCGGTATCGAACTTGTCATGTTCCGATTCCGCTCTTTTGACAAACCCGCTCATTCCACCAAGTTGTCTCAAAGTTTCAAACCCGGCTTGTCTTCCAGTCAGGATTTTGTGCACATAAGCCTGATGGCTCACATCCCAAATGATATGGTCCACAGGACTGTCAAAAACATAATGCAAGGCGATTGTGAGTTCCACAACACCCAAATTGGAAGCGAGATGCCCCCCCGTTTTCGATACGGTATCTATTAAAAAGAGCCTCACCTCATAGGCGAGCACTTTGAGTTCTTCAACAGTGAGTTTCTTTAAATCCTCAGGACCTTTGATGGCATCCAAGTATTTGTACATAAATTATTCCTTTCTGATTTTCACATTGTGGACAAATGTCTTTTTGAGTGTCAAAACATCAAAAAAATAAATCACTTTGCCTGTCAAATCAACTACCTCTTTGGATTTCGAAATCGCAATCTCCTTGCCGATGGCTTTTCCACCGACGGTCAATGCGGCGATCACACCACTGAATGCGATAGTGATGTACACCTGAATTTCCGGATTGATATTGTATTGTCTAAAGAATCCCATAATGATTCCAATCGTTGTACCACTGACAATCCCCGCTATGTCACCTATGACATCGTTGCAGAAATTTGAAACCTTTGATGCGTTCTTGATGAGTCTTATGGAGTATTTCGCACTTTTCACTTTCGAAGCGGCCATGGCATGAAATGGCTTTTCGTCTGCGGCAGCGACAGCTATGCCGATGGCGTCAAAAAAAACGCCTACCGAGACAATCACCAAAAGGAGCAGTATCGCCACAGCGATATTCACCTTCCTGATCAATGCTTCTGAAACGATACTGAAAATAATCGCAAGTATAAATGTCATCAGAAAAGTGTGCAAAATCCATTTCTTGTTGATTGTGATTTTCTTTTTCATATTTTGTCACCCTTATATAATGAAAAGAGGCAATCAATCGGATTAATTCTGCGGCTTAGGTCTAGTAGGATTTCCCATAGGCTTGCTATTCTGTCGCCAAAATAGCGGTTTCCCTTTAAAAACCTATTTGCAATGTTTCCATTTGCAAGACTAGACTACCACTTAGTCCACACTTCAATCCCCGATCGACCTTAATACAGTCTAGGAGCTTTCCTCAACAGGCCTTCTAATTCCTAGCCTCTTTTGCAACAACGGTTTGGAGCGGCAATAATCCTTGTGAATTGGCCAATCCACTCAAATCTGAACCATCGTCTACCGCCACCACTCAAGGCAGGCTACTCTGCACTAAGCCTTTCGACCACATGCAGGTTTAATCTCGTCGAAACGAGTCTCCACAGGTTGAGGGTCAAGGTCCACATGCCATTGTAGTTTGCCCCCATACCCTTACTCCCAGCTCCAACCCGAAACTGGGCGTCTCAAGCAAGAACCAGGAACTTCATCGATGTGCCCTCTAGCGAATTTTTAGCCCCGCCTTCAGAATTAGAATTTCTGACTAGAATACTGCGCCTCTTTTTATTATCTTACTATGATGTTGGCGATTAAAATTCCCAGCAGTGCGCCAACTGCCACTTCCGTAGGTTTGTGTCCCACAAGCTCCTTCAATTTTTCTTCTTCGAGATGCTTATGCTTGTAAAGGTCTTTTATGATGTCATTGAGTAGTTTCGCCTGTTTGCCCACCGATCTGCGTACACCGGATGCATCGTACATCACAATGAATGCCATGATCAGCGAAAGTGCATAAACCGATGATGACCATCCATCCAAAATGCCGATTGCCGTGGATGCGGCAACTATTGTGGCTGTGTGTGAGCTCGGCATTCCACCCGAACCATGAAACCGCTCAAATTTAAATTCCTTATTCACCAAAAGTGAAATCAACACTTTAAGTGATTGGGCAATAATCCATGAGACCATTGCAGCCATAAAAACTCTATTTGCAACAATCTCATCCATAAAATCAGCCATATTGCCTCCTTTTTCAATAATCCCTGAGCGCCAAAAAACGTACCAGTTCCTTTAGAAATCCAGTATCCACACTCAGTCTATCCAAATAATCGATCAACCGGTTCTCATAGGCTTTGATCTGGGATTTGACCCCATCAATTCCGATGAGCATCGGATAGGTCCTTTTATCGTTTTTCACATCCATTTGTGTTCGTTTGCCAAGTTTTTCGGGATCTCCGGTAAGGTCAAGTACATCATCTACCATTTGAAACATCAATCCCATGTCCTCACCGATTTTACCAAGCAAAATCACGTCCTCTTCCGGAGCATTGGCCAGCATACCACCTGCGGTGAGTGCTGCGACAATCAGTTTTCCGGTTTTGTGCCTGTTTATAAAATCAAGGGTTTCACGATCCATGCTTTCAGTTTCATATTTGATGTCAGCTACTTGCCCTAATATCATACCACTTGGACCGGATGCTTTCAAGATTTCTCGCATGGCATCGATAAAATTGGGCAAATAGTTGTTTCTGATGACGGTTTCGAGCATGATTTCTGCGGCGAGATTCAAAAGACCATCTCCAGCCAACACTGCGATATCATAACCAAAAACGATATGGTTTGTGGGTTTGCCACGTCTGAGGTCATCATCATCCATACAGGGTAAATCATCATGAACCAATGAATAGGTATGAATCATTTCGAGAGCAAGTGCAAATTGAACAGCGGCTTCCTCATTTCCAGCATAAAGCCTGTTGACTTCCATAAGCAGGGCTGGTCTCAATCTTTTTCCACCGGCATTCATACTATACATCATCGATTCTCGAATAATGCCATGTGCCGGGGTATCCCCCCAAAAGCTTCCATTTATTGCGCTTTCAATACTTTCAATATGTTCTTTCAAACGGTTTTCAAAATTCATGACCCGCTCCTATTCTTCCGTCATCAACATTTGAATCTTTGCTTCAGTCGATTCGAGTATTGTATTGCATTCCCTATACACTTTGATGCCCTCTTCGAAAGCTTTCAACATTTCTTCAAGAGAAAGTTCACCCTTTTCAAGTGCGTTCGCTATTTCTTGCAATCGGTTGAGTTTTTCTTCGAAACTACTTTTCTTTGCTGCCATATTCAGCCTCACTTTCTTGCATTCTCAAACTTTTTCCCACAGAATCTATTGTACTGGTGGCTTTGCCATCCACAAACTGAATAGCGATGTGATCGCCCTGTGCCAATTGTTCGACGCTGCTGATCACTTGTTCACCCTTTGAAACGATCCCGTACCCTCTTGACAATACATTGAGTGGGCTGAGCGCCGACAATTGGGTGCCATATGCATTCAATCTCGAACGTTCCATGGCGCTGAAGTTTTTAGCCGCATTAATGGTCCGTTCATGAAAATATTCCATTTTTTGAACTTTATTGTCAGTGTATTGTTTCACCAAGCCCGCCATCATTTTTTCAGAAAAGCGTTCCAATCTGGTGGCTTTGAGTTCAACTTTTCTATTGACCTGCAACATGATGCTTTGAAGCGACTTGTTGATCATCAGACGAATCTCTTCTTTGGATTTGACCGCGATTTCTGCGGCAGCCGATGGCGTAGGCGCCCTATGGTCGGCGACAAAATCACTGATGGTGAAATCGGTCTCATGACCTACGCCAGTTATGATCGGCACCTTGGATTTAAAAATCGCATCTGCTACAATCTCTTCATTGAAGGACCACAATTCTTCTATCGATCCTCCACCACGTGCCAATACAATCAGGTCCACAGGATTTCTTTCGTTGAAATACTTGATGGCGTGAGCAATTTCAGAACTCGATCCTTCACCTTGTACCCTGACCGGATAGATTAAAATTTCTGAATATGTAGACCTTCTTTTGGCGACTGATAGGATATCTTGAATGGCAGCTCCGGTGGGCGAGGTGATTACACCGATCCTCTTTGGCAGTTCAGGCAGTTTTTTCTTATGTCTTATGTCAAAGTACCCTCTTTTTTCAAGAGAATCCTTCAACAACTGAAATTTGATGTGAAGCGCACCAAGACCAATATTTTCAATCTCGTGAACATACAATTGGTATTTGCCGTCCCTTTCAAAAATGGTGATTTGCCCCTTGGCATGCACCTTGTCTCCATTTTTGAGCATGTGGATATTTTCTGTGACGTATTGTGCAAATAGTACACAAGTCATCCTGCTTTGATCATCTTTGAGCGTGAAATAACAATGACCGCTGGAATGTCTGGTAAAATTTGATATTTCACCCTCAACGATCACATTGTTCAAAATGGGGTCTGCTCCAATGATCCGCTTTATATATCTCGTGATTTCCGTCACAGTGAATGCTTTCATTTTAATCACGTCTTATCTCCTCCAAAACCTTATCCTGCCTAGTTCGGCTATACCGTAGGCATTGTCTCTCGAGTAATCCGGACTTGCGAAATAGACATTTGCTTTTTTCTCAAGATAGGCCTTAATGATACGGTTTGATGCCACTCCACCCACGAGTACAATCGGAATCTCCTTGTCCCTATCTTCGATCCACAGCTCAATCAATCGTCCAATCGTGTTGAAAATATGTTTGCATACATAGGCCGTTTCATGTGAGCCCATCATCTTCATATATTTGTTTTCAAGACCTGATATATTGAAATCCTCATGAAATTTGAAATCGACTTTGAAAAACGATTCGCAATCTGAAGTGCTCGCCAGTTCATCCATCTCTCTTCCAGCAGGAAAAGACAGCCCGAGCCCCACACCGATGCGATCGATCAATTGACCGAAATTGATGTCCAGTGTTCTTCCAATAATATTGATTTCATAACGGTCACCCTCATTTTTCACATCCAATAGTTCTGTGGTACCTCCTGAAAGGTGCATAGAAATAAAATGAGAAGGTTCATCATCCAGTCCACACGTCTTAAGTGCCGCTTTGATGTGACCTTCCTGATGAGAAAATTCATAAAGTGGAATCCTTAGTGCAGTTGAGATATTCCTGCAAAACAAAAGACCAGCATGAAATACTGGCATATAGGAATTTTCTATATTTCTGGGTCTGCTGCTCAGTGCGATTGCCTTCAATCCAGCAACAGGTAATTGACGGGACATCTCTTCAAATATTTCGGTCAATTGTCCTGAATGCTTGAAAAAACCTTCGGATTGACGCAATCCACGTTCTCCATTTTTAACCTTAAGCAACCGGTTGTCTTCGAACAGAATTTCTCCGGTTTCGATGGACAGCACTATGAAGGAGGTCGTGTAACAACTGGTATCAATACCAAGTATCATAATTTATTCCTCTTCTGCAAAATGACTGAGTACGCCATTGACAAATTTGCCTGATTTTTCATCGACATATTTTTTTGCCAAATTAACGGCTTCATTGATGCTGACTTTTATGGGGATATCATCCGCATAGACGAGTTCTGTGATGCCGAGTCTCAATATGGCCAAATCAATTTTGGCGATTCGATCGAGTTTCCAACCCTTAAGATGTTCAGTGATCTTGTTTTCCACCTCGTCACGGTGGGTCAACCATAATTCCACAAGTCTATGGATATACTGCGTATCCAAAACTTCTTCATAATGTACCAAAAATTTATGCATGTCATCCATTTCATAAGTCTTGTGGATTTCCATCTGATACATTATTTCCATGACAACTTCACGACTTCTTGCGCGATTCATGTATCCTCCTTACATGAAAATGACCAACTTCAATGAAGCCAGTCTTTTCAAACTTTCCTACTTATTTTCTTTTTTAATGATGATGTTCTCAACTGTGATGTTCACAGCCTCAACCCCGACACCGGTCATGGACTCAACGGCAAGTTTCACGTTCTCCTGTACCAATAAAGCCGTATCATCAATTTTAGTACCATAATCCATGACAACACTAAGGTTGATGGTCGCAATATTGTTCACCATTTCAACATAAACACCTTTGTGAAAGGTTTTCTTACCCATTTTTTCCATAACTTCTTCAGAAATTGTTCCGCTTAGTCCTTTGATTCCTTCGATCTCCGACGCAGCAATCGACGCAATGACACCGATCACATCATCAGCGATATTAACTTTGCCGTGTTTCAAAGAATCAATAGTCATATTTTCAGCCATATTAGCCTCCCAATCCATCTATCTTATCGCTTTTATAAACTTATTAATAGTTATTTCAATTATAACAAAGTTGGCGTTTTAATACAAATAAAAGTGAAAAACCCCATCATGGTTTCCCACGACAGGGTCTACATTCTTACTTGTCTTCCGATTCCGATTCCGCCTGAGCTTCCACTTCATCTTCACAACATTCGCAATCTTTGTCGCCGCAGCATTCACAATCATCAGCAAATTCAATTATGACACCACAACTTGGGCATTCCACTTCTTCGCCTTTGTCAATCAATTGACTTTCAACAAAAACGCTTTCCCCACATTCAGGACACTCAACTTCTTCGTAATCGTCATCAAAATCGTCATCGTCTTCTTCGTCTAAGTCAAAAAACTCATCTTCAAGGTCTGACAAATCTTCGTCGATGGAATCCACATAATCGTCAAGCTCGACGATTGCGTCACTAAGGTCATCCAGTTCATCGTAAACTTCCTCTACTTCTTCGGCAAAGTCTTCGAGTACGTCGATGATTTGAAGCAACAATTTGCCCTCTTTCGAGTCCTTATCCACTTCCATGCCTTCTGCCAATCCCTTAAGATAAGCAACTCTTTCATGCATATAGCTCATGTGTTTCCCTCCTTAGTGGGTATTTTTTATTAAAACAGCATTTGCTGATTTAAACGATTTTACGCTCTTGACAAGTATTCGCCTGTACGCGTGTCGATCTTGATTTTGTCACCTTCGTTGACAAACGTCGGCACGTAGATCTCAGCACCGGTTTCAACAATTGCCTTCTTGGTGACGTTTGTGGCGGTATCGCCTTTTACACCAGGCTCGGACTCAGTTACTATCAATATTACAAAGTTAGGCGGTTCTACGAGGAAACACTTGCCTCTGTAAAATTTAAGAGTGGCGTTGTCATTTTCTTTGATATAAAGAATCGCATCCTCAACTTGTTCAGCAGAGAGTGGAATTTGATCATATGTCTCATTGTCCATGAAATAATACAAATCGCCTTCATTGTATAAATACTGCATTTCTTTAGTTTCAATATGTGCTCTAGGGAATTTTTCAGACGGGTTGAAGGCCTGTTCCCTGATGGTGCCATTCAACAAACTTTTGTACTTGGTCCTAACAAACGCAGCACCCTTACCAGGCTTAACGTGTTGAAAATCTACAACTACAAAAGGTTCGCCGTTTATTTCAAATGTAACCCCTTTTCTAAAATCACTCGCAGCTATCATGCTAACCTCCAAATATATTCAATTGTAAACCACCATTTATTATACTGATAAATCCTATTGGTTGTCAAGAATGCTGTGATCAATAAAATTCTATCAGATGTAATCCGTTATAGCAACTTCTTTAAAAAATCAAGTGCCTCAAAGTAGCTTCTTTCCTTCATTCCATAAACCTGTTTTCGGCACACAGGCGCAATCACAGACACCTGTCTGAACGTTTCGCGTTCAAAAATATTGGAGAGATGGACTTCCACAAAGGGGATATCGACACTCTCTATGGCATCTCGTATCGCGTAACTGTAGTGGGTGAATGCACCCGGATTGATTAAAACCGCATCATAAATTTGTTCTGAATCATGAATCCAATCGATCAGTTGTCCTTCGTGATTGGACTGAAGAAACTCAGTTTCGATGCCTAAAGTCTTGCCATACTCCTTGATCACACCATTGAGTGCCTCAAGAGTCATAGCCCCATAATGGAATTCGGTTCTTTTTCCCAACCGGTTTAGGTTGGGTCCTTGAATAACAAGCACTTTCATGAGATCACCTCTTCATATGATTTGAAATCAAATCTATTATTTCCTGATTGTCGAGTGAATCTATGTCGATCACAAGTTCAGCTGAATTGGTATAGAGTGGATTTCTCACCCTATAAATGACATCGATGTTCTGGTGGTCAAGAAGCGGTCTACTCTTGGTATAACCGTCAAGGTTTGCACTCAATGTTTCCGGCATGGCTTTCAAGTAGACAATAAGGCCCACTTCTCTTAGCGTCATTGTGTTCAGATGATTGAGTATGATTCCCCCACCAGTTGAAATAACCGCATCTTTAACAGATTTCAATTGTTCGACCAATTTTGACTCGAGTGACCTGAAATGACTTTCACCATATCGGTCAAAGATTTCTCTGATGGTCATGCCCTGCATTTCTTCGATCATTTTATCTGTATCAAGATGCTTCCATCCAAGTTTTTCACTGATTTCTCTACCGATGGTGGATTTGCCTGCTCCCATCATTCCTATAAGTATCAAATTATTCATAATACGCTCCTATATGAGTGACTTCTCGAGTCTTTTCACCACCTCGGTGTCGGTACAGTAGCGGTACAAAGTATCTTTGGTGATGGCCCCTTTTGAATACATCTCATAAAGGGAAGCATCCATGGAAACCATGCCTTGTCTTCTGCCGGCAATCAACGTGTTTTGAATTTCAGATAAATTGTCTGAAATGATGTTGGATTTGACCACGTTGTTCATAATTAGCAGTTCATACCCCAAAAGCCTGATGTCATTATTTTTACTTGGCACAAGTTGTTGCGAAATGATGCCCAGCAGAACCGAAGCCAACTTATGTTTTCTGATTTGCTTGCGTTCGGCCTGTTCCGAGAACAGAAAACTTCCGAGGGCTGATATGGCATTGATTCCCGAATACCCGGCTATGACCAGTTTACCGGCTTCAGCCAATTTGAGCGCCAAATCTTGCATAGACTCGCTATTGATTTCAGAAATCATTATGACATCCGGATCATGAAGCAACGCACTGCTGAGCCCTTCATAAAAATCGGCACAGTCGGTTCCGACATCCCTTTGAATGACGATGGCCTTATCATGCTTGAAGAGGTACTCTATAGGAGATTCAATCGTCATGATGTGAACACGTTTTGTGGAATTGATGTGTTGGATGAGTGAAGCGATTGTGGTGGATCTACCAGTTCCAGAAGCGCCACTGACCAGAAAAAGTCCTTGCCCTTTTTCAAGCAGTTCATACAGATTTTCGGGCAGTCCAAGTTCCGACTTGTCCGGAATCACGAGTTTCAAAATCCGAATCGACAGACTATATGAACCTCTTTGTTTGAGGACGTTGACTCTAAATCTACCCACTTCGGGAATGGAATACCCGAAATAAAGCTCACCCTTTTGATTGAGTGTATCCAGTTGTGACTCAGTGCAAAGTTCACCAAGCATGGTCATGATGTGATCGTGTGAAAGGGTTTGCTCATCTTCAAGTAGCCTAACGATACCGTTCACCCGTATGAGTGGACAGGCACCAGGTGCGATATGAATATTTGTAGCGCCTTTTTCTACTGAATTTCTAATCAATTGATTGATCATTCGAGCCGCCTTACTGATTCTTGGAGTTGATGATGGAAAGCACTTTTGTGGTCATCAGATCGATGGCCACTTTATTGTATCCACCTTCAGGTATTATGATATCCGCGTATTTCTTCATCGGTTCAATAAATTGCTCATGAGCGGGTTTTACAGTTGTGAGATATTGCTCGATCACGGACTCGAGTGTTCTTCCACGCTCATTGATGTCACGGGTGATCCGTCTGACGATTCTCACATCCGCATCTGTATCCACGAAAATTTTGATGTCCATCAATTTTCTGAGCCTCTTGTCCTCGAGAATCATTATGCCTTCTAGAATGATGATTTCGCGTGGATGGACCAATATGGAATCTTTTTCACGGTTGTGGTTGGCGAAATTGTATATCGGTTTTTTAATGGGTTTGTTGTCGCACAACATTTTTATATGTTCAATGAGCAAATCCGTATCAAATGCCATAGGATGATCGTAATTGGTCTTGATTCGTTCTTCATAGGACAAATGACTTTGGTCCTTGTAATAAGCATCTTGCTCCAAAATCAGGATGTTTTCATCCGGAAGCGACTGAAATATGGATTGTGCCACAGTGCTCTTTCCAGAACCTGTTCCTCCGGAAACTCCGATAACGATAGGCTTGCCCATTCTAATTCTCCTTTGCTTTTCTGAGTATATAATACGGCTCCACAGGAACATCCATTGGAATACGTATGATTTGTTGCGCATGAGGCGCCACCTTGACCGATTCATCTTTTGCATTGATGATTTCTTCGATGACTTGTTCCGCAAAAAAATAATCAGGTCCTATGATCTCAACTTTATCGCCCACTTTAAAATGGTTCCTTTGTTCCACAGTGGCGACTTTGGTTTTTTCGTCATAAGACTCCACAACACCTATAAAGTCATAGCTTCTGATGTATGCGCTTGAACCGTAAAGCTGTGAGTTGTGATCCGGTTTGCCGGTATAAAATCCATTTGTGAACTCACGATGTGATGCTTTTTTGATCTCTTCAAACCATTCGGGATCATATTCATAATTGTTGGGATTCTCATAGAAAGTATCAATGGCCTTACGGTATGCTCTTACCACATTGGCCACATAATAAACACTTTTCATCCGTCCTTCTATTTTTAGGCTGTCCAGTCCGGAAACAATCAACTCAGGAATCATGTTGATTGTACAAAGGTCTTTTGAATTGAAGAAAAATGTCCCATCTTCCGTTTCAACCACTGGATAACTTTCATCTGGTCTGGTTTTTTCCACAAGATTGTACTCCCAACGGCACGGTTGTGCACAAGCACCCCTGTTCGCATCTCGGTCAGTCATATAATTGCTGATCAAACATCTGCCTGAATAGGAGATACACATGGCGCCATGCATGAATGCTTCGAGTTCCAGTGTCATCGGAGTGTTTTTTCTGATTTCCGCAATCTCGTCAAAGGAAAGTTCTCTTGCGAGAATCACTCGTTTGACGCCTTGCTCGTGCCAAAAAGTGGCACTCATGTAATTGGTGTTGTTGGCCTGTGTACTGAGATGCATTTCAAGATTTGGTGCATACTTTTTTATGAACATCAAGGTTCCGGGATCGGAAAGTATGACCGCATCCAGATCAAGGTCCTTGATTTGGTCAATATATTCTTCCAAGTAATGAATGTCTTCATTGTGTGGAATTATATTGAGTGTCAGGAAAACCTTTTTTCCCCTCTCATGTGCGAAAGCAATGCCCTCTTTCATATCCTCAAAAGAAAAATTCTTTGCGGCAGCACGTAGACCGAAAACCTGACCTCCGATATAAACGGCGTCAGCACCATAAAGAATTGCGAATTTCAATTTTTGCAAGTCGCCTGCAGGCGCTAATAATTCAATACGCTTCATGCGCCATCAGCCTCCTTTTTATAACTGATTGCCATTCCATCTCCCATTGGGAGCACTGTCGTGTCGAGTTCAGGGTGATTGGATATGAAATCAAGATAAATTCTCATTCTTTTGACTATTGTTATTTTTCTGCGCACCAAATAAAGATTGGTGGCCACCATTCCCTTGTAAAGGACATTATCCGATACAATCAGACCATGCGGCTTCAGCATGGGCAAGCACAGCTCTAAAAACGCCTTGTAATGCCCTTTTGAGGCATCGATGAAGATCAGGTCGAATTCACTGTTCATGTTCTCAAGGACACCTATTGCATCCCCATGGTGTTGGATGATATCAACATTCGGCTTGTACAGTTTCAATTTTTCAAAGGTTTCCGCAGCTATAGAAACCATCTCTTTTTTGAGTTCGATGGTTTCTATGACACCCTTTTCCATTTGTTCTGCCATCAGGGTCGCTGAATATCCTATTGCTGTGCCTATTTCCAAAACCCTAACAGGTTTGTGAACTTTCATCAGAACTTTAAGATATTGGGCAATTTCAGGTTGAACAATCGGAACCCGATGCTCATCTGCATAACGCTCAAGTTCATACAGCAGTCCGGACGATTTCGGAAGCAAAGCCCTTATATACTGTTCGACATGCTCGTCGACTATGTTGTGGTCGGACATAACATCAGTTTCCCTTCTTGGCATCCCTGTTGTGACCTGCAAGCGTCTCATTGAAGTAATGGGTGCCATCATTCTTTTCTGTGGTCACAAAAAACAAATAATTCGTTTCGGCCGGATAAAGGGCCGACTTGATGGCAAGCTCACCTGGTGACGCTATCGGAGCGGGAGTCAAACCTGAATTGATGTAAGTGTTATAGGGATCTTTTATCTCTGTATCCGCATAAGATAATACCGGTTTGCGCTCCTGTAAAATGTACTGCACTGTTGCGCATGACTGCAGAGCCATGCCTATTTCCATACGATTGTGAAAAACGCTGGAGACGATTTCAAATTCCTCAGCCACTCGAGCCTCACGCTCGATGATGGATGCAAGTGTCACAACTTCATCGATTGTCATGCCGAGTTCTTCAGCACGCGAATAATACTCCGGCTTGAAGACTTCTCCGAATCTTTTGAGCATTTTACCGACTATAGCGACCTCATCTGCACTCTTTAGAACTTCATAAGTGTCCGGAAACAGGTATCCCTCTAGTCTTTTGCTTCGATCCACGCCTTCAAGGAAAGGATAATCAAAAGGATGGTTCTCAAGAACATCCAGAAAAACATCCCGATCGACCATACCCTGTTCCACAAGCTTGTCGACGATTTGCCTTATTTCAAAACCTTCAGGAATTGTGAACTTGTTCGTTTCGACGTAAACCTTACCCTCCACCAATTTTTCAATGATGGCATCGGCAGACATGGAAGGTGAGAGCATATAATCTCCCGCCTTCATCTTGCCATCCACTTCAAGCAATTTGACTCTTGCTTTGAATGCATTGACATTTTGAATCAAGCCTTCTTCGAGCAAAAGATTCGCGATTCCTGTCGTGCTTGAACCCGGTACGACAGTGACCACAAAAGTGCTTGTGTCACTTTCATTCACAGGTCCATTATATTTTTCAAGGACACCCGCACATCCTGACAAAAGCGATAGTGCGACCATCAGAGTCATTACCAATAATAATCTCTTCATCCTTTCCCTCCGTATTCAAAGGTGATTACACTTCCATGAACACCGGTAAGATCATTGGTGAACGTTTTGTGTTTTGATAAATATATTGGCTGAGCCCATCTCTGACGGATGACTTGAGCGTAGCCCAGTCTTTGATGTTCTTTTCGTAGCATTTTTTCAGTTCCCCATCCACAACTGCACGGGCACTTTCCATCAATGTTTCTGATTCTCTGACATAGACGAATCCTCTGGAAATGAGGTCCGGTCCGTTGACAACCTCTCCAGTGGCGCTTGAGATGGCGACTACGATGATGATCAGGCCATCCTCCGAAAGATGCTTTCTGTCTCTGAGCACAATGTTGCCCACGTCACCAACACCAAGTCCATCGATGAAAATGCGTCCAGATGGGACGGATTTTGCCAATTTGGCACTGGTGCCATCAAATTCCAGCACGTTGCCGTTTGCTAGAATGAATACATCTTTGTCATTCATTCCAAGATCGATTGCAAGTTGTTTATGTCTCTCAAGATGAACGGATTCCCCATGCACAGGCATAAAGTATTTCGGCCTTACAAGCGAATGCATTAATTTGAGTTCTTCCGCTTTGGCGTGACCAGAAACGTGTACGTCAGCAAGCGATTCATAAATCATGGTCGCACCTTTTTTAGTGAGTTGATTGATGATTCTATAAACTGACTTTTCATTGCCCGGTATAGCGGATGACGATAGTATAACCAAGTCACCCTTTCTGATTTCCATGTTTCTATGCTCAGAATTGGCCATTCTAGCTAAGGCACTCATAGGCTCACCTTGTGACCCCGTTGTTATGACCACGAGTTCGTTGTCAGGATATCTGTCAATGTCTTTGATGTCGATCAACATATCCTCATCCACTTTCAGATAACCAAGGTTCATGGCAACATCGGATACATTGACCATGCTTCTTCCAGAGAACGCCACTTTTCTGTTGTTCATACTCGCCGCATTCACCACTTGTTGGATTCTGTGGATATTGGATGAAAATGAGGCCACTATGATTCTTGATGTTGCGTGTCTGAAAATTTGTTCAAAAGTGTCACCAACAGTCACTTCGGACATAGTATACCCTTCTCTGACCACGTTTGTGCTGTCAGCGAGAAGGGCAAGCACACCTGCGCGTCCCAGTTCAGCAAAACGATGGAGGTCAGTAGTTTGACCATCTATAGGCGTAAAATCAATTTTAAAATCACCTGTGTGAACGATTACTCCGTGAGGTGTTGTGATTGCGTACGCTACGGCATCCGCGATACTATGACATACTCTTATTGGTTCCAGATCGAATACGCCAAGTTTGATGTGATCTCCAGGTGCGATGGTGATGAGTTTTGGATTCAGTTTATGTTCCTTCATCTTGTTTTCAACAAGTCCGAGTGTCAGGCGGGTCCCGTAAATCGGTACATTGATTTCCTTCAGAAAATACGGTAATGAACCGATATGGTCCTCATGACCATGTGTCAAAACGATTCCTCTGATTTTAGATGCGTTTCTCTTGAGGTAAGTGATGTCCGGAATAACGACATCGATTCCGAGAAGTTCATCTTCTGGGAAAGCCATCCCGCAGTCTACGATAGCGATATCATCTTCATATTGGTACACAGTCATGTTTTTGCCGATTTCTTCAAGGCCACCAAGAGGAATGATTTTCAGGGATGAGTCTAAACTTGTCACTAAATTTTCTTCCAGGTTCTCCTTTGGTTTGTTGGTTCTCTTTTTCTTGAAATTGTTGTTTGGTTTTTGGTTTGTCATTTTTACACCTCGTAAATTTATATGTTTAGCGCTAATATTGACCGATCCTGCTAAACGTTTAAGATCATTATGACAAAGGTTCCAGTTTGTGATTTGCTATTTACGAAAAATAAACCCTGTACTAAACAAGGTTTTTACATTTCTTGCATAATCCGTAGAATTTCAATTTATGATCGACAATCTTGAAATCGTATTCGCTTTCAATTTTGAGTTCCAATTGTTCGAGTAAATCTCCTTCTACTTCAAGCACATCACCACATCTTGTACAAATCAGGTGGTGATGGTTGTGTGCGCCGTCGTCACAGTAAAGTTCATAACGAATGCAGCCGTCCTCTAAATTAAGTGAGGATACGACTTCCAGCTCATCCAACATTTGTAGTGTTCTGTAAACAGTGGCCAATCCCATTTCAGGATTCCTTTGCTTTACAATATCATATATCTCCTCAGTACTTAGATGTTCACCTTTATTTTCAGCAATGACATTAATAATCGCAATTCTTTGAGGCGTCAGTTTATAGCCCGCCTCTTTTAATTTTTTCTTATATCCATCATGACACGAATCCATATAAACACCTCAGCACTTAAATTCTTGTTGATCATTGACCACACGAATGTGGTATACCCAGCCTATTCTTCCGTATCTTCTTCATCGAGGAGCTCGTTGTATGCTTCGATTACCGCATCCAGCTCTTCTTCATTCTCAATGCTTTCGAACACGAACTCATCATTATCTTCCATGACTTTGAAAATGAGCACTTCCTCTTCGTCATCCACATTTGAAAGGATTGCATACTCCTGCTCATCCAGTTCAAGGTTCGCAATGATGTTGAACTTCACAGCCACACCATTTTCGTCGAACAATTCGACAATGTCACTCTGTTCAAGCTCATGATCTTGGTCATAAACCACATCGAACAAATTCTCTTCTTTTTTCATTAAGCACCTCTTCTAATATTTATTTTTTAAACCGTTCTATTTCCATCCAAATAACCTTGTAAAATCAACACTGCAGCAACCGTGTCAACGACACCTTTCCGTTTTTTGCGGCTCATGTCCGTTTCGATCAAACTGCGGGTTGCACCCATCGTCGTCAATCTTTCGTCCCAATAGACAATTTCGATTTCTCGATCAATTCGTGTGGAATGAATCAATTTTTTTTCCAGTTTAGCGACAAATTGTTTGGTCTTTTCACCTTGTGGTCCGAGGGACCCGTTCATGTTCAGTGGCATACCTACCACTATTTTATGCACATCATACTCGTTGATGTAATGAATCAATTTGTCGAGATCCACTTTCAAGGATTCGCGAAAAAGGGTTTCTTTACCTTGTGCTGTAATCAAAAGTGAGTCACTGATGGCCACACCTATCTTCTTGTCGCCGACATCCAAACCCATTATTCTCATTAACCATATCCTCCAGTATATCTCATTTGGTGATAACATACAATCTCTAATACACTTTTATGCAGAATTCAGGACATACAGAGGAACAATACCCACAAAGTACGCATCTCGACCTATCGATTTCCACTCCACAGGTTCCCATGTTCAGTGCCTTATGGTCACATTTTTTGATGCATGCGCCACATTTTGTACACCAATCAGCGATCTGAAGTGACTTTTTCTGCTTCATCAGTTTGTTTTTTAAATTTAAATCAATCGGTTCACCCATGATCCGATTGACATTGTAATCGATTTCATCGTTGCTTTGCATGCCGAACGCTATGGCATCCAGATAGTCTCTTCCCAGCACGTAATCAAAACAGGCATCGATTGAGGAAAGAAGATTTCCACCTCCGAGCGGTTTCATGCCAAATATTCCACCACCACTGTTCTTAAAAGCCTTAAGCGCATTTTCCATATCCGCCATCGACCCATCTTGTATCCCGAGCCCATTTATATTGACAATCGGATGAATCACCTCGATTTCAGGATACCTAAGGGCTGCACGGACAGCTTCCACATAATGTGTTGATATACCAAATGCCCTGATGGCACCTTTTTCTTTCATTCTGAGTAAATATTCTATAGCCTCATAATGGCCTTTGATCGTATGGATACTCATTTGCTCATGCAACATGAACACATCCAAATAATCGGTTTGCAGTTCCTTCAATGCCTTTCTAAGGCTTTTTTCTGCCGTTTCAGCCGAATAGGCGTAGCATTTGCTGGCGATGACGAATTCATCTCTAGGTATGGACCTCAGCGCTTTGGCGATGTGCGCATTGGTTTCATAAAGTTCTGCCGTATCAATGAAATTTATGCCTTTATCGAACGCGTACTCAATTAAGGATGCGCCCTCTGTAGCGCTTAAATTTCGCTGTAGAGGGCCCATCGTCAAACTGCCGAAACAGATTTTTGATATTCTGATTCCCGTTTTTCCAAGTTCATTGTATATCATTTTTTATAACTGTCGATATAATGGTTCACCAACTCTTCGAGGATTTCATCACGTTCAATTTTTTTGATCATAGTTCGAGCTTCATTGAAAGTTGTGATATAGGTCGGATCTCCGGTAATGAGGTATCCTACGAGTTGGTTGACAGGATTATATCCCTTTTCTTCCAATGCGTTGTAGACATAAAGTAGAATATCCTTTTGATCGCCTTGTTCAAGGAATTCCTCAACGCTGAATTTTCTAGTATTATTCATGATAACAACCCCCTTTGTATGGTGTCATTATACCCTTTTTAGGACAATAATGCATAGACTTTTTGTAAAGCTTCATCAATTTTTTCCGCATCCTTGCCACCGGCTTGAGCCATATTTGACTTTCCACCACCACCGCCACCGGTGATCTTTGCAACTTCCCTGATGATATTGCCCGCATGCGCTCCATTTTTGATGGCCGCATCCGATACCATGGCCAGCAGCTCTACTTTATCTCCCGCATCGTTCGCAAGCACGACCACACTGGACTCCCACTTGTTTTTGAGTTGATCACCCATGTTTCTAAGGGTGTTCATGTCGATTCCGGCAAACTTTGCCGTAACGATGTGAATGCCGTTTATGACAGTGACATGTTCGATGATGTCCGAAAGTGAGCTTTTTGCGAGTTTGTTTTTGAGTTGCTCGTTTTCACGGTTCAAAGCTTTTATTTCAGATAAAACGCTTTCCGCTTTGCTTTCCACATCTTGTACAGTGGTCTTAAGAATATCAGAAACACTTTGAATTTTTGCTTCATATAGTGCTAACAAATTATAAACGTTTTCACCGGTTGTCGCTTCAATTCTCCTCACTCCGGCTGCCACACCCGATTCAGAGGTGATTTTGAACATGCCGATTTCGGAAGTGTTTGTGAGATGGGTTCCCCCACAGAGTTCTACGCTATAGTCTCCCATGGTCACAACCCTTACCGAGGCACCGTATTTCTCTCCGAAAAGTGCCATGGCACCCCTTGTTTTTGCGGATTCGATATCCATCTCTTCTGTGTTGATTCTCAAAGCCCTGAAAATTTGCTTGTTGACCATTTTTTCAATGGCTCTGATGTCCTCTCCGGATATAGGCTCAAAATGGGAGAAGTCAAACCTCAGACGTTCCGGGCTGACCATAGATCCAGCCTGCTCGACGTGTGTTCCCAGAAGATCTCTAAGCGACTTGTGGAGAAGATGGGTCGCGGAGTGGTTTCTTGCGGTCGACATGCGTGTTTTCAGATCCACAATCGCCTCAACTTTCTCACCCACTTTGATTTTGCCTTTTGTCACAGTCGCATGATGGATGATCCTATTGCCAACACCTTTTTTCGTCCCAATCACTTCAGCAGTGAAAGCATCTGTCATGAGGATACCGATGTCACCTACTTGCCCACCGCCTTCAGGATAAAATGGTGTCTCATCCAAAATGAAAGAGACTTCCATACCTTCAAAAGCTTCCTCGAGTGTGACTTCCGCTACAATTGCGGTCACTGTGGATGACATGGAAAGCTTATTGTAACCATCAAATCGCGACTGGATCTCTTTAGGCAGCTGACTCACTGCATCGTTTGCCCACCCTAGTTCATCCCCACTGCCTCTTGCGGCACGGGCACGCTCTCGTTGTGCTGTCATTTGCTCCACAAAAGACGCCTCATCTATGTTGAGTCCGTATTCATCCAAAATCTCCTTGGTGAGTTCAAGCGGAAAACCATAAGTGTCGTATAGACGGAATGCATTTTCACCGCTGAGTTCTGAACTTCCTATTGCTTTGAGTTCGTCCATGTACTCTGTCAAAATCGTAAGACCTTGGTCGATGGTCGCTTGAAAACGTTCTTCTTCCACTGCAATTATTTTTTTAATGTAATCTTTTCTTTCGATCAGATTCCCATAACTCTCACCATAGGCTTCAATGACTGTATCTACAAGAATTGTGAGCACAGCTCCTGACATACCGATCATTTTCGCATGTCTTGAAGCTCTTCTAAGAAGTCTTCTGAGCACATACCCTCTACCTTCGTTATTTGGCATGATGCCGTCGCCAACCATGAACGTCACCGCTTTGATATGGTCTGTGATGATTCTGACCGAAATATCTGTTTTACGGTCTTTACCATAGGTGATACCTGACATTTCAATAACCTTGTCACGTATGAGCTTGATGGTATCCACTTCAAATATGGAGTCCACGTCCTGCATGATACATGCAATTCGCTCAAGCCCCATCCCCGTGTCTATGTTTTTCTTTTCAAGGTCTGTATAGTTGCCGTTTTCATCTCTGTTGTATTGAGTGAAAACAAGGTTCCAAAACTCTAGATAACGTTCACATTCACAGCCGGGTTTACAATCTGGCGAACCACAACCATATGCTTCCCCGCGATCAAAATAGATCTCTGAACACGGACCACATGGGCCAGTTCCAATTTCCCAGAAATTATCCGCTTTGCCGAGTCTTACAATTTTCTCTTCTGGCACACCAATGACATCTCTCCATATGGCAAACGCTTCATCGTCCTCATGATAAACAGATGGCCAAAGAAGATCAACCGGCATTTCAAGCACCTCGGTGATAAACTCCCAACTCAACTCAATTGCCACTTCCTTGAAGTAATCTCCAAACGAGAAATTGCCGAGCATCTCAAAAAATGTGGCATGTCGTGCAGTCACACCGACGTTTTCTATATCACCTGTACGAATACATTTTTGACAAGTGGCCATACGCACATTGGGTGGCGTCTCAATACCGGTGAAATAATTTTTAAGGGGTTGCATTCCCGCATTAACGAGCAACAAACTTTTGTCATTCAGTGGTACTAGTGGATAGGAGGCTGACACGTAGTGTCCTTTTCCCTCATAAAAATCCAAAAAAACTTTTCTGATTTCATTTAATCCCATTTTTTTCATAGTTTTAATCCTCCCCGATTCATTTACGTAAAAAAACCTCCAGAAGTGGCGTAATGCAGGGACGACGTAATCGCGGTACCACCCTGCTTATTGGAATCATCCAATCACTCTGAAGGTCATTAAGGCACGTTATCGTGTGCAAAACGCCGAATTCTACTCGACTTTCGAAATCGGTGCTCAAGAGCTGCTTCAATCACGGTGTACGCTTTCAGCAAGGTGCGTACTCTCTGAGGTGTGATCTACTCCTCTCCATCATTGCGTCAAATATAAATTTACTTTAAAACATTTTACCATAAAACCTGACAATTGGCATCTTTTTTTTAGAATTCGATATCGACGACATCGTGATGGTCATGATCCTGTACCGGATTATAACCCTTTAAGCCCTCAAATTCCAAATTGTTTTTTGTCGCGTAGTCGTATATGGCCGCTTTCAGAGCTTGCTCCGCAAGAACGGAACAGTGGATTTTGACAGGTGGCAATCCGCCGAGTGCGTCAATAACTTGCTTATTGGTCACTTTCAGAGCGTCTTCCACAGTCTTTCCCATAATGATCTCAGTAGCTACCGACGAGGCTGCAATCGCTGATCCACAACCGAATGTCTTGAATTTGATGTCTGCAATCACATTGTCCTCTACTTTTATATATATTCTCATGATGTCGCCGCATTTGATGTTGCCGACTTCACCTATACCATCGGCATTTTCGATCTCCCCGACATTTCTAGGATTCATGAAATGATCCATTACCTTATCTGTATACATGCCTTATTTTCCTCCCTTGACTTTATCATAAAGCGGTGACATCATTCTCAGTTTGTGAACGATTTCCACCAGTGATTCCACAGCGTAATCCACTTCTTCTTCAGAATTGAAGTCTCCAAGCGAAAGTCTAAGTGAGCCGTGTGCTATTTCATGAGGCAGTCCTATGGACATAAGCACATGTGACGGATCAAGCGACCCCGACGTACATGCGGAACCACTGGATCCTGCAATCCCTTTGGCGTTGAGGCTGAGCAGAAGCGCCTCGCCTTCGATGAATTCAAAACAGACATTGACGTTGCCTGGATGTCTGAGTGTCGGATGACCGTTGTATTTGGAATACTCTATAGACTCTAAAATACCTTTCACAAGGCGATCTCTCAGGTAGGTCAACTTTTCGATATGCGCATCCAAATTCTCATTGGCGATTTCAGCCGCTTTAGCGAATCCGACAATCCCTGGAATATTTTCAGTGCCCGCACGTCTTTTTCTTTCCTGAGCGCCACCTTCGATCAAATTCTGAATTTTGATGCCTTTTCGGATATAAAGTCCGCCGATCCCTTTGGGGCCATATATTTTATGGGCTGAAAAGCTCATGAGGTCTACATTCAGTTCGTCCACGTCGATTTTGACGTTTCCGAAAGCTTGAACCGCATCCGTATGGAAAATGACACCGTGCTTGCGTGCGATTTTTCCGATTTCCGCAATGGGTTGCATCGTACCGATTTCATTGTTGATGAACATGATGGAAATCATGACGGTACTTGGTTTTATTGCCGCCTCGAGCGCCTCAAGACTGACCATTCCCTCGGAGTCCACGTCAAGATATGTGACTTCGAACCCCTCTTTCTCAAGAGTCTCACATGTGTGCAATATGCCATGATGCTCAATTTTACATGTGATCAGATGGTTGCCCTTAGCCGTATTCGCTTTCATGACACCTTTGAGCGCCCAGTTGTCCGATTCTGAACCACCACCAGTGAAATAAAAGGTGTCGGCAGGTGCGCCGATGGTGCCTGCTACTATTGCACGAGAGGCTTCAAGCGCCCTTTTCGCATCTTGACCATAACCATGTATACTGGATGCGTTTCCAAAATGTTCGGTGAAATACGGAAGCATTGCTTCAAGCACTTCTTGTTTTACAGGTGTTGTCGCGGAATAATCCATATAAATTCTTTTCAAAGTGTTTCCCTCCCCCAGATTCTATTTGCATTCACAAATAGTGTGTACAATCATCGAATCCTGATTGTTTTCATAATCATCGATCATATGCTGTAATGTTATTGAGTTGACTACACTGGTAATGCTTTCATAAATCTTTTCATATATGACTTTGGTCACGCAATACTGTGAGTGATCACAAAAGTCCTCGCCACCATCTATGACCACACAATCCGTAGGAGCAAGAGGCCCTTCCAACGTGGTGAGTATGCTTCCAACCGTTATTGCTCCCGGAGCTCTCGATAGCATGTAACCACCTTGTGCACCACGTACACTTTCAACAAGTCCCGCTTTTCGAAGTGGCGATATCAATTGTTCCAAATAATTGACCGATATTGCCTGTCTTTCGGCGATATTCGTAAGCGATATAGGCCCTTCACCATAGTAAAGCGCCAAATCAAACATTGCCTTTAAACCGTATCTGCCTCGTGTTGATAATTTCAAATCAATACACTCCTTTAATCCCTAGTTGTTTACTAAGAAATCATATTCATTATAATATATCCGATTAAAAGCGTCAACTTTATATCATCATAAAGTTTTGAATAAATTGTTAACACTTTATCTAATTTTGCCGATATTAATTTAGGGGTGAAATCATGTCTGAAAAAACTAACGAACTCTATATTCTCACACAAAAAGCTCAAAAAATGGAAATGATCAATGAGGAAATCGCTCTCGGCATCTATTTGGAAATATTTGAAAAATACACACCAAAAATTTCAAAAACATATGAAAGTGCCATACGGCTGCTTGAAAAAAGGCATCGTCTGACCGAAGCACTCACAATATGCACTCAAGCCATCGAACTCATCAATGCGGATGAGGTTTCAGGAATCGTGGACCGTTTTGAGACCACTAAAACAAGATTGGAACGCAAACTCTCAGAAGAAGGCATTCAGCCTTCAAGCTCAGAAAAGAAAAAGTATAAGTTCAAAATTAGGCATCTGGTGTTTTTTCTCATTTCACTGTTGTTGGTATTTGCGATATTAAGATTTGCAACGCCTTACGACGAACTCGATGTCAATCTCGAGGGCAAGGAATCGCTGGATGGCGGTCCGTCCGGATTTGGCACCGATACCGATCCTGAAAAGGAATCCCCGGAAACGGTCTATCCGATCACTGAAACTATGATTTCCATCGCAACGGATGAAATCAAGAAAAACATTGATGTCGAAAGCGCTAAAATCATTCCTCAAGGCAATACGCTTGGTGTTGCCATCATTGTGAAACCCGGAACCAGTGAAGAAAGATCCAGAGAACTGGGTACACTTTACATCAAAGCTCTCGCTGGCACTGCCGCCGCAACATACGAAGATCTAAGGAGCCCTACGGATACCACTCTTGGCGGACTCTACGAACATTACATTCTTATCATCAGTGTCGGTACAGGTTCCAAAGAGGAGGATTTCACGGCCAAAGGATCGACAACCAAAGGGTCAAAGAGCATTTACTGGAGAAAATTGGACTAGATAAAAATAAGAGCATGCCTACGCATACTCTTATTTTTTAATCCCTCATCACCATCTGAGTTCTAAGCGCGTCGCTGGTGATTGGATTTTTTAGATGTTTCACAATTTCAAGTCCGAATTCCAAAGCGACACCCACACCTCTCGCAGTGATCAATTTACCGTCTGTCACAACCGATTCAGAAACATGTACGTGATTCGGCAAATCTTTCTCATATCCAGGGTAACAGGTGAATTTTTTACCTTTCATAATGCCAAAGTGGGCGAGGACAATTGGAGCCGCACAAATCGCCGCTATATATTTTCCATTCGCCTCTGCATTTTTCAGCCATTTCCCGACTTTGTCGTTTGCCTTCAGATTGTCGGTTCCAGGCATACCGCCAGGAAGTACAATGCATTCCAAATCATCAACTGAGCCCAAATCCTCAAAAACTCCATCCATTCCAACGTTTATACCATGTGAACCTTTTACGGTCATACTTTGGATGCCGATCATTTTCACATCAATCTTTGCACGCCTCAGCACGTCCACAGTTCCCAGTGCTTCAACCTCTTCAAAACCTTCTGCGAAAAAAACAACTACCATAACATGCTCCTTATTCTTCAATAATCATATACTTTTGTATAATCGCCTGTACTTTTGTACATTCTCACATAAACTTTTGCTCCTGTCAAAGTGGCATCAACGGTCGAGTCGATGATGTACCAGTCGCCGTTGATGTAGATCTCGTTCCATGCATGATAACCATCCACGAATTTGGAATATCCTTTTACAAGTCTGGTCGGTATTCCTTGACTCCTGTGGATGCTGGCGAAAAGGGCGCTATAGTCATAACAGATTCCCTTGAGATCCGCGTAAGTCTCATCAATGTTCGGAACATAATCCGCAGTGAGTGTCGGAATTTTATCATAGTCATAAGCGACATTTTTAACCACATAATCATATAGCGTTTTGATTCTGGTTTTTAAAAGCGAAGTCGGTTTGATCAGTTCTCTGCCAAAAACTATGGATTCGTTTTCTTCGTTCCAATTGACATTTTGAATGGAATTCAAATATACCACATTGGGATCCTTGAGATCTATGACGATTGTCTTTGAGGAGACGTAAGCATATTTGGTGCCCCCCACATTTTTGAGGAGTCCCACCTTGTAGCTTCCGTTACCCATTTGAAGCGGGAATGATTCTGTGACGCCATCCGCTTTGAAAGGGTAGGAGATTTTTTTGTCATCTTTCATGACCAATACTTTATACACGGCTGCATCTGCTTTTTTATAGGTTATATGAACTACTCCCAGTTGCTTGTCCGAATCGTCTACGATAGGTTTGACCTCGGAATATCCGAAATCGCCAACGAGAAACATGCTCACCAAAATCAGTAAAAATATACTTTTGCGCAACATGCCATCACCTGCTTTCCTTATTATTGTCAAGATATCTTTTAATTGTATCATGATTGATACAATGAAGCAACGCGTCGTCAATGGTAATTAGTCCTTTATTTGCCAAACGAGCCAGACTTAAATCCATTCCCACCATACCGTCAGCTTTTCCAGAGTGTATGGCCGAATCGATCTGATGAACGTTACCTTCTCTGACCATATTCCTTATCGCATGGTTCATGGTCATGATCTCAAATGCCGGTACTCTTCCCATTGCTTCAGAAGGAATCAATTGTTGCGAGACGACACCTTGCAGAACTGTTGAAAGTTGTACCCGCACCTGCTGTTGCTGGTTGGGAGGAAACACATCTATGATGCGATCGATGGTTTTTGCTGCGCCAATGGTATGAAGTGTCGAGAACACAAGGTGTCCCGTTTCCGCTGCGGTCAGTGCGATCGCCATGGTCTCATAGTCTCTCATCTCACCGATCAGTATGACATCCGGAGCCTGCCTAAGTGCAGATCTTAGTGCATCGGCGTAACTTCTGGTATCAATTCCGATCTCCCTTTGATCGATAATGCTTTTATCGTGTTTATGGATGTATTCGATAGGATCCTCTAGTGTCAATATGTGACAAGCACGTTCTTTGTTGATCAAGTCAATGATGCACGAAAGTGTTGTGGATTTTCCACTGCCGGTAGGTCCCGTGATCAAAACAAGACCTTTGGTCTTCTTTCTGATGTCGAGCACCAAATCGGGAATCATGAGCGCTTCCGGTTCCAGTTGCTCAAACTTGAGCACTCTTATCGCTGCCGCATGGGATCCTCTTTGTGTGTATGCGTCAATTCTGAAGCGTCCCACACCCCTGAGTGAAAACGAGAAATCTTTTTCACCATATGCCAGAAATTCTCCGTAATACTCATCTTTTGTGAAAAGAGATTTGACCAATCTCTCCGAGTCAACGGGCGCCAATTTCTCTTCTCCGCAAGTCACGTGATTGCCATGAATTTTAAGTGTGGGCGGCACTCCGACAGTGATGAAAAGATCTGATGCGTTTTTTGTCACTGCTTGTTTCAGCAATTCTACAATGTCATACATATCTATTTTCCCCCTGGATCAGTAAATTCCAATACCTCGTCATATTCAAACACCTCAGGAATCTCTCTCCACTCCATAAGTGCGATTTCCCTCTCGTCAATCTGAAGACGTGTCCAAAAATGACGGTTGTCTTCTGAAGTCGAAACGAAAGCCAAAGACCCTTCGGACCCCAGATCCAACTCATATTCAATATCCATTAGCGAAAATGAATCCATCAAGTTTTTTTCAAAAATCCAAGCCCTGATTTCATCTATAAATGCCTCCTCTTGTTCGGATACCAACCATTTCTTATAGACTTCATCTTGCCAAGGATAATCAAAACCTTGAGGGGAAGGTTCTTTGTATCTCATCTCCTCTATATATTCATCGGCAAAATCGGCCGAATGGATTATATGAGTTTCAACTTCTGCCAAATGATATCTCGCCAAACTTTCAAGTTTATAAAAAGCCTGTGTCCATTCGGCGTTTTTTCTGGATATTTTCAGATTGGAATAAGACGTCATCATGGCAAGCACGCCAAACGTGATCAGCATCAAAAGTACCATGATGACCAGAACCGACGAGCTCCCCCTTTGTTCGTTCTTATCAATAATAGATTTCCATTTCAAGTTCATACAGCACCGACTCCTTAACACGATCCGACGGATCCGTTTTTATGACCTTCAATTGATAATTCGTTACAACATAATTAAATGTTGACACATCCTGTTTGCTTACGATGACTTTATAATTCGGTGCACTCTCGGTCACAGGAATGGTTTTCCACGCCCCGTCATAATGCAGCGTCATCACTGAAGCATCGTTCTTATCCTCGAAATCCGCATGCTCGAAGCCTCTTTGTCCACCTAATGTTTCAAACGACTGGACAGTCTGGATCCTTTCAAATATGGATTCGGCGACAATAACACTCCGGTCCAGCTCCCTGGCGTTTTCATTCAGATTTCTCGCTGTCGAGAACATTTGAAGGACAAACACCGAAAGAATGGAAAAAACCGCAATGGACAGCAGGATCTCCACCAATGAAAAACCTTTTTTTCTTTTCATGTCAAAGCCTCCCGCTACCGATCCGACATCAATGCAACCCAAAACAGTTGTGATTCCGATCCTTCTTTAAACAGTTCTATGCCAATGACACCCTCTTCATCATCTATCAATTCCATTTGATCGATCTCAGCAATTACGAAAGCATAATCGCCATCAAATGCCACGCCTGCGGGAATCATGACTTCTTTCAAAAATCCATCAGCCACATAGATCCATGTCTCATAGATTTCTCCGGATAAATCCTCGGAAATCTTAATGGCAACACCAGGTTCAGTGTCTTGAGATATCAACACCACAGCCCCTGACCTATCATTTTGCCTGAGTTTTGTCGTCAGATATGAGGATGCGATTCTAAACTCAGTATCGATTGCCTTTTCATTCACCAAACGCTCATAGGATCCTGCGCTGGAAGCGGTCAAAGTGAGTAGGGCTGTTCCGAATATCAGAAGCAGCAACATTCCGACCGCCATTTCAACAAGACTGTATCCTTTTTCATTGCCTTTCAGTTTTTTTAGCATGACAAACCTACCATTTCTTATAGACCGCAATGACCGGAAGTATATTGGACGCCACGATTTCATAATGATAAAAATATGCATCTTTGTTGACAACCAGACCGTAATGTTCCGCCAGATAATCGATATCGGGCGGATAGCTGCCCTCGATCGCATAACACTGAACAGCCGCTTTTGTTACCGCTGTTTCAAGCGCCTGAATTCTCTCGTTTTCAGAATAGTTGTCAAACCTGCTGACGCCTATGAAGGATTGTATGAAAATCACACCCACAATAATCAAAAGTAAAGTGAATGCGATTTTATTCAGTTTACTCATATCCGCTCCTCACTAACCTATGGAAGACATTATGTTGATGAGTGGCAACATCACGAGGAGCATGATGGCTCCAACCACAACTGACAAGATAATCACAAGTGCGGGTTCTATGGATGCCGAGATCTTTTGAAGTTTTCTCGTCAGCTCCTTGTCGTAAATTCCTGCAATTCGATCCAAAGTCTGATCGAGTGATCCGGTTTTCCTTCCGATTCTCATCATCTTCAAAAAAAGTTCGGGAAACACGCCTATATCCTTAAGGGCAGTTTCATAATCCTCACCTTTTTCCACAGAGGTCAGACTTTCTTTGAGTGCACTGGAGATATGCTCGTTATCCACCAATGGAATGATCATCTCAAAAGACTTGTCGATGTCCATTCCGCTATGGACCAACATGGACAACGCTTTTGCGAATTTGATCGTCACAGACAATTTGTACAGCTGTTTGACAATCGGAAGATTGAGCAACCATCTGTCACGACGCGTTTTTTGTGCATTCGTGTTGAATACGACCCCGATAAAAATCAATGCAAGACCGACCAGTCCAAGAATGATGAAAATTCCACTTTGAAGCCACATGCTGATATTCAATATCGCCTGACTGGCACCTGGAACAGTCCCTCCCACAGAAAGTAATATATCGTGAAATATCGGAAGAATCTTCACGACCAAAAGCAAGATGACTCCTGTCATCAAGGCAATCAAAATAATCGGATAAGTCAGTGCGCTTTTGACCTTTTGTTTGATTTGGTCACTTTGCTCGTAATAATCGGAAAGTCTCTCAAAGACTTCCGGCAACTTTCCTGACGTCTCCGCAATCCTTATCATTTCTACGGTATAGACCGGAAAAACGGATTGTCTTGAGAATGCTTCGGAAAGCAAAAATCCCTCTTCGACATCGCCTGCGATTGAGGTCGAATACGCTTTCATCTTTTCATCGATCACATCTTCAGCCAGCAAATGAATGGCTTCCAAATAGGGAATCCCAGATTTTAACACCACAGAATATTGGTAACAAAAGAGAGCCAGATCAGAATGCTTGATCACTTTATTATTTTCCATATCTACCACCTTATTCAAGTTGAAATCTCATTTTCTACTTCATACCCATTTTGAGATACTGATAATCTCATGGTTTGGCATACTTTGTTCGCTCAAGATAGGCTTTTATGACTTTTTCGTGCCCGTTTTCAGATGGACTGTAATATCTTTTTTCAGAGATTCGATCGGGCAGATATTGCTGTTTGACGTAGTTTTTATCAAAATCATGTGGATATCTGTATCTTTCCATTTTATCAGTGGCGCCATATTGTCTCTCAAGTTTGAGCGATGTCCCATCCTTGAGATAATAAGGCATTGTACCGGTTTCCATGGTGGCGATATCGTTCATGACCTCGTTGATGCCCATATAGGACGCATTGGATTTTGGGGCGGTGGCCACATATGAAGCCGCTTGTGCGAGCAGTATCCTGCCTTCAGGCATCCCTATGAAATCCACAGCCTGTGCGGCGCTGTTCGCCACAACCAAAGCCATCGGATCTGCGTTGCCTACATCTTCAGATGCGCAAATGACAATCCTTCTTGCAATGAATCTCGGATCTTCTCCACCGTAAATCATCTTGCCGAGATAAAACAGTGCGGCGTCCGGATCGGATCCACGCATGCTTTTGATGAATGCCGAGGTGATGTCATAGTGGTTGTCTCCGCCCTTGTCATAGGGTGTATGCTTCATCTGCATGCACTCGTCGACATCGTCAAAAGTGATGACGAGCTCCTCTGAAAGGTCTGCTTTTGAAAGAACTGATAGTTCGAGAATATTGAGGGCTCGTCTGGCATCACCTGATGACATTTCTGCGATATATAGAAGAACTTCCTCAGATATCTTGACACTCAAACCTCCGAGACCTTTTTGATCATCCTTTAAAGCCCGAAGCATGATACTCATAAGGTTGTCCACCGTCAGCTTCTCCATCCTGAAGACAGATGATCTGGAGATCAAAGCACCATTCACTTCAAAATACGGATTTTCTGTTGTCGCTCCAATAAGTATGATGGTCCCATCCTCGACAAATGGAAGCAAAGCATCTTGTTGGCTTTTGTTGAATCTATGGATCTCATCTATAAAAAGGAGCGTCCTCTTTTGATACATTGCCAAATTGTCTTTTGCGACCTGAACCATCTCGCGGATGTCTTTGACGCCAGCTGTGACAGCATTGAGGCTCATAAAGGCGGCCTCTGTGGTCTTGGCGATGATTTTGGCCAGTGACGTCTTGCCACTGCCTGGAGGACCATATAGTAGTATGGAACCCAAACGGTCTGTTTTGATGAGCTTGGTCAACAATTTTTCACTACCCAAGATTTTTTCTTGTCCGAAAAAGTCATCCAATGACTCCGGTTTCATTCGCTCAGCAAGGGGAGCTTGATTCTCAAGTTGTTTTTGAGCGAGCATTTCAAACATATCCATAATATTACGCCTCTTCCATTTGTATCAAAATCAAATCCAGCATACTGCTTACCGCAGCAACAGTTTGATCTTTGTCACCATTTATTATGGCATCCACATATTTCGAATAATAATCTTTGACAGATGAGTTGTACTGAACCTGAAATTCACCAATCAGACGGCGCAATCCATCATCGACTATTTTCGCCATTCTGTACCCAAATTGCATTTCCAGTTTTAAAAAAATGGTCTCACTAACATCACACATTTTAAAAATAAGCTGATTCACGGTCAATATGTTGTGATTTTCAATCCAGCTTGATCTTTCTTCTTTACCAAAAAGATGTAAGTGATCGACCGCATCCGCATGAACACGCTTTGCCCATTTTATAACTTCCCTTTTTTCGCCTGCAATCAATATATAATCAAGTCCGAGTGGATCCGTGCTGAGTCCTGGCGTATGAGAGACAAAGGTGCCTATGCCTCGCCTTACCTCGAGGACATTTTGGCTGATCAATATCTTGATTGCCTCCCTCAGGGTGGCTCTTGAAATGCCGAGCTCTTCTGAGAGTTCCATTTCGTTGGGCATCTGGTCTCCAATTTTGTAAAACCCTCCCACTATGGATTTTCCGATGTTTTCAGCGATTTTTTCAGACAAAATTTGTTTCTGGACCATACTCCACCTTCTTCTTTCCTTATTTGACCAAAAGCCATAAAGATTTCACGAATAAATGCCGATAAACTTAAATGCAAGGATGCAACTTAGAAGTTCACTTCATTTTATCACGTTTGTCTTCAAGGAGGAATACTTATGGACATAAAACAACTTGGCAAATCTATGGAACATGCGAACATTCAGCCACATTCAAATTCAGCCCACAATCGGTTCGGTGGAGTCCAAAACGAATCACAGGTGAATGCACCTGTCGATGAACTCACTTTGGGCAACAAAGGACAGGAAGATTTCGGCACATATAAAATCGACACCAAAAAACTCGCACAAATCAAACAGGAATTCCATAAAAATACCGAATCATTCAGGGTCATGGTCAGATCCATGATCGAAAAGCAAGGCGGTAATGTTGGTGAAATACTTAAAGCACTGGCAAATGGTGAGGAAGTCACTATTACAGTCGATGCTGAAACCAAACAAAGCGCTCAGGAAGCCATATCCGAAGACGGCTATTGGGGCGTGAACCAAACATCTGAACGAATTCTGGAGTTTGCAAAAACGATATCAGGAGGCGACAAATCCAAAATAGATCCCTTGATCAATGCTTTCAAAGAAGGTTTTGAGGCTGCGAAAGAGGCGTTTGGAGGTACACTTCCAGAAATATCACAGAAGACTTTTGACAAGGTCATGGAAGGCTTCGAGGCTTGGAAAGCGGAATAATTCAAAGGAAAAACAAATGGGGACAGGTCCAAATTGGTGAAAATGGGGACGGGTCTGAATTGGTATCTAGCTTTGCTAGGTACCAATTTGGACCTGTCCCCATTTGTTTAACATTTATTTTCATTATTCAGATTTCACCTTCACAGGAAACAACATTTTAACTGCGAACTGCTTATCGTTTTCATAAAACTTTACTTTGCCTCCGACGCTTTGAACCACATGCTGGACAAATTTGCCTTGGCTTTCAACTGTGCTTTTGAACGACTCTGTGACCTCGCATTCCACTTCAAGCATCACGACCACAATATTTTTATCGGGGTGTTGTTTTATGAATATCTTGACCGGTTTTGATTCCTTGGATATGATCCAATCCAGTATATCTGTGAACACATTGGTCAACAGCTTGAAGTTGTCCATGAACATAATTTCTTGCGATGTTTCCTCGACTTCGACCAATACATCGTTGCAGCCGATCTCACTCAGCCTTTTTTGTAGCGCATGTTTGATATCGTAGATATCAAACGCTTTAAACACTTGCTTTCCAAAATCGAAAATCCGATTCAGATAATACACTCTATTCTTGACTTGTTCCAAAGTCTTTTTCTTCATCTCTTCAAATCGGTCGTCTTCCTGAAGCGCATTGATTTCCTGCAGCGTCAACAGATTATGATAATTGTAGGCTTTGATGAGCTCTTCATAAAGGCGTGACATATAGTCCGATTTCTCGTAACTTTCCACCAACATCTTGTTGAATATCTTGTTTTTTTGTTCTTGGGACCTGAAACTGTCTCCCATGATTTTTCTTTCTTCATAGATTTCAATCGCTTCCCTGAGGTAGACCTTGATCTCATTTTCTATGTCCCAAGGTTTTGTCAAAAACTTATAGATATCGACTTTGTTGACCGTCGCTAAAATCTGAGGCATTTGCGTATAGCCGGTGAGCACCAGCTTGACTGTATCAGGACTGATCTCATTGATCTTGTCGAGCAATTCAAGACCTGTCATTCCAGGCATTCTCATATCTGTCAGAACAACACTGATCTCACCTTCCTCTGAAAACACCTGAAGTGCGTCAGCACCAGAGCTGGCGAATCGCATTTTATACGGCTCGTTTCTCAAATCCCGTTTCAGAGCCTTGAGTATGTTCATTTCATCATCTACAATCAATACAGTATACTTCTCATAATCAACCATAATTCACCTTCCGACTATTGGGAGCGTTCCAACTCATACTTCTTTTCTATTGTATCAAAATAATCATCTTCTATACCAAGTATTTTTTGGGAAGTCTTATAACTTTCAAGTCTAAGCGCACAATCTCCGCTATCAATTTGGGAGGCTATACACATCAGGGCCACAAGTTCCTTGTTGAGGATGTCCGGATTACCAGGGTCATGATGATACATGGTCATCTCAATGATATCGAGCGGAAATGCCCACCAATTCAAGAAATAGCCACCCAAGGTGCTATGATCGATTTCATAGTGTTCAATTTCACGGGCTAAAAGCTCATCGGTATTGTCTTTGCTTTGCAAAACTTTGTCAAAATATGAACTCCCGAAAATTTGAAGCATGATTATTTTACCAATGTCATGCATCAGACCGGCTGTGCCTATAACAGATGGAATCTTCTTATTGAAATATTTCTCATATATTTCCTGAAATATTTTATTGGTCTGTGTCGAATGCGACCAAATGGTAGCGCTCTTTTCAAAATACTTGATTTTGAAATTCGATATTTCATAGGTCAGTATGATTTGCTTGAGATTGTTGAGCCCGATATACATGATCGCTTGCTGAAGGTTTCCTGTTCTGGCCGCATAAAAGGCAGAATTGGAGATTCTAAGGATATTTGCGGCAATTGCGGGGTCTTTTTCAATCATTTCAGATATCTCTTCAATGCTGTCATCCTTTTGGATGGCCATGGAGACTTCACTGAAAAGACGTGGAATGGTCTTGATTTGTTCAAATTTATGCACAACTTCAAAGAGGTTCACATCTTTCAGTTTTTCTTCGAGTAAAAACATCTTTCTGATGTATTCAATCAGCTCTTCGTTCTTCCAAGGTTTGTAAAAATACTGTTTGGCGAGATTCTTACCGACCGCTTCGGTGATGCTCCTGGTTGAGGCGTATCCGCTCAGTGCAACCCTGATCGTGTCAGGAGAAGCCTGTTTGAAAAGTTTTAGAACTCTAAGGCCGTCGAACTCTGGCATCTTGATGTCTGTAATGAGCATGTTGATCTTGTCGACCTCAAATAATACTTTAACTGCTTCTTTTATGTTTTGGGCATAATAACATTCAAATTCAAGGTTTCTGAAAAGTCTTTTTAGGGCATTCAAAATATTGACTTCGTCATCTACAAATAAGATAGTTTTCAAAGGGACCTCCTTAAGGTGTTTTTGATATTATACCCTAAGGCGTGGTTATAAACTCATAAAAATGGGGACGGGAAACAAATGGGGACAGGTCTTAATCGGTACCTAGCTTTGCAAGGTACCGATTAAGACCTGTCCCCATTCACCGTCCCCAATCGTCATTCAGTAACTTTATCCACATAATGCGAAGTGAACAGTCTCAGCATCGCACCATAATCCATTCTGAATTTGACCACATCACCAACTGAATAACCAGCAGTCACATGAGTCAAATCCAAAATCATATGGTCACTGGAAGCGCCGATGATTTCAATTTTTTCATCAAAAGGCACGAGTCCCGATGGTTCCACATCTTGACGTCCAATGGCGACAATGGCGCGTTTCATCTGTCCTTTGTCTTCAAAAGTCGGTTTGTTGCCGAATGCGTCCATCCCGATTTCGCCTCTTGGAATCGATGATTTTTCTTTAAGTTCAATGATTTTCGCCTCTAAAACAAAAACATCGTCATGCGTTCCTGGGATTTGATCACCATAGGCAGTTTCTCTGCCAAGGACAATCGCCTCACCCACTCTGAGTTGGTTGATTCGCCCCGGCATATCGCCTCTCTCCAGTAAATATAGACTGCTGGAGTTGCCTCCTGAAACGGCTTTGAGAGCGATGCCATATTTGGTTTCGATATCACTCGATATCTGGCTCAACTCACCCAAATTCAACGGGTTCGGAATAACACCACCATAACAAGTCAGGTTGACGCCTATACCTTCAAGTTCCAGGTTTTTAAGTTTTAAGATCTCAGATACTATTTCATCCACCTGTTCTGGTAGAATACCTTCTCTGAGATCGCCGAGGTCTATCATGAGAATAACCCCGTGTTTTTTCCCGATGCCTTCAGCGGCTTCATTAAGCAATCTCATGGTGGATAACTCTGAATTAAGACTCACATCGGCATACTTCACGACTTGATCCGCTTCAGAGCCCATAGGCAATCTGAGCAACATCTTCGGCACATCGAGGTCTTTCATCAGGATTAGATTTTCCACTCTCGAATCTGCGATTCCAACCACTCCAGCTTTGATACTTACCTCTGCGAGTTCCTTGATGCCACAATATACTTTCGTCACCGCATAGACATTTATGCCTTGCTTTCTGGCTATGTCAACAACGACTTTTGAATTTTCATACAACTTTTTCCTATTGATGACCACTCTCGGATACATGTTCCCCTCCATCTACAATTCAATCAATCCCAATGATTTCTTAAGCAACTTGAGGGCAGATTCCTTATGTTCGATGGAAAGCACCCCTAGAGAAGCCATTATATAGTCATTGTCGATAAGTATTTCCACGTCTTCGTTCGGAAGCAGTTTGTCGCCCAATATATTCTTGGTGATTTCTCTAAGCAATGCAACACGGTTAGGTAGTCTCGTACATGCACCACCGGTTCCGACGATATACTTGACGCTTGTCAAATCCTTGCCTTCAGCGTAAGATTTTTTGCCTCCACCACCATACATGACCCTGAATCCTCCGGCATGTCGATTGGCGGACGTGATGATCGCCTCTTTTGTAAGACGTTCGACGAAATCGATTTGAAGCTGATCAGTCGGTATTGGCACGTGATTTTCAATGAGTTCATGCACAACTTCATCCGGCAAGTTGAGATCCGATGTCAATTTTTCACGGCCAATCATCTCTACTATATTGCGCATATTCACATAAACTCCAAGATCGCCTTCCACAGTTCTTTTTGCAACAGGTTCAGGACTGATCAAAACTCTCGAGACTTCTTCACTACCCTCAGTCACCGAGTGAATATCAGTAGTCGCACCACCGACGTCCACAGTCATCAAATCTCCCAAATCTTCCTTTAGAAGTTTCGACGCCTCCATAACCGCGCCTGGTGTCGGTATGATTGTTCCTGTGACCATTTCACGAATATGTTCCATACCAGGAGCATGAACGATATGTTCCTCAAAAATATCCTGCAGAACTTTTCTTGACGGTTCGACATTGAGTAGATCGATTTTCGGATAGACGTTTTCCACCACAAAAAGCCATTCGGCCTTCCCCGCATCTTCAAAGATCATACGGATATCATCCTGATTGTCGATATTGCCAGCATAGAGCACCGGAACATCGAAATCCAGTTCGACAATTTTCTCAGCATTATAAAGTGCAGTATCCCGTTCACCATAATCCACACCACCGGCGATCATTATGATGTTGGGTCTTATTTTTTCAATTTTTTTCATATCGGAAGGTCTGAGTCTGCCCGCCGTCACGAGATGTATATTTGCGCCCGCACCTAGAGCAGCTTCTTTGGCGGCTTTGGCTGTCATGTCATAAACCAGGCCATGAACGGTCATTTTCAGACCGCCCGCAGCACTGCTTGTCGCCAAAAGTTTGCCATACTCGATTGAATCCCAATTCTTTTTATTTTGAAGATGATCAATGGCCGTATGAAGACCGATTGTGACATCACCTTCTTTTACCGTAGTCGGAGATTGTCCCTGTCCGATAAAAACAGGAAAATCCGTGTCTATACCATTAAACGCGTTGACGACAGTAGTCGTACTTCCGATTTCAGCAACCAATAGATCTACTTTCATATCTTTAACCTCACTCCGAGTGGTTAAAAAGAGGGTGCGATTGCATCCCTCTTTCATGTGTTATAATTATTGACCTCTTTTTTCTCTGCCTTTGTGTACTAAGAATGTCGCAACATTGACTCCTCTGTCATATCTGCCGAAACCTTCATCCATTCCGTTTGCTCTAGCGACTTCAGGTGTAACCTGTGTACCGCCCGCACAAATTATGAAACGGTCTCTGACGCCTTTCTCCACTGCATATTCATGAATACGTTTCATGTTTTTATAGTGGACATCGTCGTGTGAGATGATGGTTGATGCGAGGATGACATTGGCATCGATTTCGATAGCCGCATCCACCAATTTCTCAATCGGAACAGATGTGCCAAGATACTCGACATCACAACCGTATTTTTCAATACCGCCATGCTTGATGTCGATGACCTCTCTTAAACCGACAGAGTGCTCGTCTTCTCCAACAGTACCTGCAACGATTTTTACAGGAAACTTATCGAACTCTTCTCTGATTTCATCATCGCTCATTACCTCTGGCTCTGGTGGAATCTCAACAGTTCTCATGTCGAGGTCGAAATCGAGAACACCTTTGAGCTGGACACGTGTGCCTTCAGTAGGATGCATTTGCTCTATGTGGATCACTTCTACGTCTTTGAGATTCATTTTTTTAGCGAATTCTATTGCGGCGTATTGCGCTCCTCTGAGGTAAATCGGCAATAAAATTTCAACTTGGACAACACCATCGCCAAGCCATTGTACTTCAGGCTTCACAAATGGTGACTCCCCATGCTCGCCACGGTATTTTTCAGACTCAGCCATACGTTGGTTGACATTGTCATTTTCGTCGAGTTCGTCGATGTAAATGATTTTGTCAGCATTTTCAAACGTACAACCATCGATCAATGATGAAGGATTGGATACAGCATTTGCATCATATTGAGCCACATTGTTGTACCCATAATGAGCTGTAACCGGAGCAAAATAGTCTGCTGCTCTCTCGTAAACTGTTCCTGCGCCAACGCCGCCATCGATTTTTCTACCGATACCGTCACCGTTGCGCTCAGGATAAAGTGCCGAGTCAACAAAGAATCCTTGCTCAACAGCATTGAAGTAACCACCAGATTTGATGATTTCCTCAAGGTAAAGTACTGCTCTTTCCTTAAGCTCTCTCGCTTGATCTCTGAGGAAGCCTTCGTTTTTGAGTTCAATCATATCCATCAAACCATCAAATCCTGCAAGAGTTTGCTTTGCGGTATCACACGCTTCGATGTTGAACATATGCCAAGGCACGTTTCTGCCTTCGTCAGGAGTGATTGTGGATTGAATATCAGCAGACGTCAATCTTGAAATAAGCATGTTCATGACATGTGTCACAGTGGCTTCTCTTGAAGAAGATGTGATATATTTGGTGTTCATTTGCGCACGCATTTTGTACTCTGAAAATATTTCTCTGAGCGCTACAGCGTATGGCAAGTCGAGCTTCATATTTGGAGCTGGTGCCGATGTTGGAGGTACTGTGGAAAGTGCTATATTCGCCTTTGGCATACCCGCTTTAAATGAATAAAGGGCATTGATACCGTGTTGAACCATAAGTTCAGGCATAACTTTCCAAGCTTCTCTTGCTGTGGCATTCGCATTATGCGCACCATCGATTTGAACCATTTCTGCCCAAGCCATGACTTTTTTAGACTCTGCCGCATCGACAAAAGAACGTACCATGTTGATGTTTCTGTAAAGCACATTGTATTGAGGATCCTGGTGAGCGCCGTTTACGCCTTCTTCAGCGAGCATTACGGCTACGTCAGGACCTGCTACTCCAGATACATATGAGTGGTAATTGATTGGTCTGCCGACTTCATCTTCGATCAGGTCGAGCGCTTTTCTGTGTGCTCTAACTTGCTTTCTTGAAATTGGAACACCGCCGATTCCTTGTGGAGTACCTTCGATCAAACCATCAAAGTGGGATTGTCCAGCAGTACGGATAACCATGATATGATCCGCTCCATGCCATGCTGCCATTCTCATTCTTCTTATATCGTCTTCGAAACGACCAGATGCGATTTCAGTGGTGATTGTATTATTTGGTTGTGGATCGATATTACCAAAGTATTGAGCTGCAGGAATACCGATGTAATTTTTAAGCGGTGTGGACATATCTGTGTATTCAAAAGGACCATAAACCTGCTTGTCACTTTTCTCTCTCCAAGTCCATCCGCGTCTCTTAGGTCTGTAGTTTTCAAGATCCTTGAGGATTTCTTTCACGTCAATTTTCTTATTGATATCCAGCATTATTTTGTACCTCCCTTAAAGATTGCCACAGCGTCGTCCCAGTGCTTGCCTTCAATAAGTTCGAGACCAGCTGTTCTGATGTCGAGGTTCTTTTCTTTGGCAATTCTGTAAACAACATGCCCAACGCCATGACCCACAAGTCCTCTATCCGCAGCACCATCAACAAGCGGTTTTGCTTCAAGGCTTGAGAAACCCATTCTGAGTAGTACAGAACGCTCGATTGCAGGTGAGGTGTTCTTTTCTGCAAGTTCCATAAGCGGATCCACGATTTCTTCCACCAAACTCCAGAATTTTTCTTTCAATTGCTCATCCGTTAGATCAGCAAGGTGTTGACGTCTTTCTTGAAAGTCGTCGTCTCTCTTTAAAAAACCTTTCATGAATTGATCCTCCTTAATTTTATCCGCATTAAAATTCTATTCCGAGTTCCTTAAGTGTTTCTGTTACAAATGTTCTATCTGTCTTTGTCTCTGCAACTAGAAACTGTATGTCTTGTTCGCTGACACGAGTCGCCTGATTGGCGTTGACCGCATTTTTGATGACCGATTTTCTGGTTTTCGTCATATCGAGATCAATTGCCTGAATAAGATCCGGGGTCTTTGGTAAAATGATGTTTTTTCCAGGCACTTGATCGGTTGGATTGCCGAAGAAGATTTCTATGCCATTGTCTCTTGCAAATGACAGTTGGGGTTGAATATGCTTTCCGGCACCTGTGTATTCAGTCTCTTGAACAATGATCATCTGATCTTGGTCCATTTCTCTTGCAATACTGAAAGCCGCTGCAAGTGCTGTATTACCAGCCGGTCCTCTTTCGAGTCCTTCAATTTGTGCCAGCGCCTCGGTCATATAGAATACTTCACCTTGTGTCACGGTGACATATCTGTCCATATATCTCATTGGACGAGCAGCCGATCTCGGAACATCCGAACGGTCCGGATAGGTTGAAAACGGTATACCAAAACCTGTATGACCAGTTGTGAATGACTTGCGATTGAATTGGCTATCGCTTGCCATGTGAAGTCCGGAAAGATCAACCGATGCCGCGACCACTTGAGTGTCAGTGGCTCCAGCTTTGATGAGACCTCTCGCTGTACCAGTAAGGTTTCCGCCACCTGCATTGGTACAAACCACTACATCCGGGTCCTTACCATATTTTTCACGCATTTGCATGGAAAGCTCATAACCGAGTGTTTCCACACCTGCGATCCCGAATGGTGTATAGAGTGACGCATTGAAGTATCCAGTTTCTTCGAGCAACAACAGGAACTCATAGAAGAGTTCCGGACCCACTGAAAGTTGCATGACTTCAGCACCATAAGCTTCACATTTTCTTGCTTTCTCTACAATTTCAGGTTGTCCCATGCCTTTCGAATCATACGTTTCCTGTACGATTATGCATTTGAGACCATGCATAGCCGCTTGGGATGCCACAGCTGCTCCATAATTGCCGCTGGTTGCGGCGATGACACCTTTATAACCGCGCTTTTTGGCATGATATACAGCATTTGCCGCACGTCTGGCTTTAAAACTTCCAGATGGATTTCCACCTTCGTCTTTTATGAATATACGTGCGCCTTTACCAGGTTCAGAATATTTTCTGGCAAGCGCCGTCATATTTCTGAGTTCAAAGATTGGCGTGTTTCCAACGCCTGTCTCTCCTTGAATCTTTTGCATCTCTTCAAGAGTGTATCCGGTTTCACGCATCATACGCTCATATTCGAAGCTGATGCCTTCGTTCTCAAAAGTGGAATAATCAATACCAATAGCATTTTTCATGATTTCATTTTTTCGGCTCATCACCGCATTATACGAATTATCTTTCAACCGAATCACCTCCAAACAGAATTTCTTTAAGATCCAATCCTATTTGTAACAATTCAGGTACGAAATTACCAAAAGAATGAGTATATGTCGGATTGATTTCCACGAGTTTGCCGCTTTCCATTCGATCAGTAATCGTCTTGACCTCGACGATATCTCCAAGCTCTGCATCCGCGGTTAAAAACCCTTTGACCCACATTTCCAGTGGTACAAGTTTTGTATCGTCAGGCACCTGGGGAGCTCTTTCCTCAGGCTTTAAAATGACTCTGTAAATTTTTACCCAATCGCCTTTTTTAGCGTTCATTCAAACACCTCTTTCGTTTAAGCTTTGATCCAGTTTCTCATATCTCCCATGATTGCTCTTGGTACTGGCAAATCTAACATTGTCTTGAGACCTGGTTCTGAGTTTATGATTTGAGGAATCATGTTGACACACATCGCGATGGTTCCGAGTCCACCTTCAACTTCAGGCTTGATGGTCATATTGACTTCTGGTGTGCCTTTAAGTGTAATGTAATCGCCAGTGTATGTGCCTTCCATTTCAGGCTCGATCTGTTGTGGGTGAATCATGTCGATCTTCACTTCACCGTCAACATAACCTTGTCCAGTCATGCTTACGCCAGCAACATTTCCAGCAGCAGCAAAGCCATGTGGTGCTTGTCTGTCAACCGTAGTAACTATAGGTGCCATTTGTGTCTTGATGTCATCCACTTTCCAACCGATAGCATCAGCGATCATATTGATGGACTCTGCAAATCCAACGTGACCTGCAAGCGTTCCTTCTTCAACACCTTTATTGAACTCATCTACAGTGATACCGACACCTTGCTCTTCCATTACCGCATGGCCGAATGGCGATAAGCTGTTGACCCGCTTCGCTTCTACATGAGTCACATCAGTCATACAACCGGTGAGCACAACAACAAGAAGGTCCATGATCAAACCTGGGTTGATGCCTGTACCTAAGATCGATACGCCATTTTCTTTTGCGATTTGATCCAGCTTAGCTGCAAGTTCCGGATTTTGTGCTTTAGGATAAGCCATTTCCTCTGCTGTTGAAATGACATTGATTTTCTTTTCAAGAACGTACTTGAGTCTAGGAAATGCTTTTTCAGTGAACGAATCAGTTGCGCAAAGGCAAACATCACAAGAGCCTTCACTGATGACTTCGTCGATTTCAGGACGTACTATGACAGGTTTGCGATCTCCACGCTCAACGCCTAAAATTTCGTGGATATCTTTACCCACACGATCTGGATTTCTATCACAAACACCAACGATTTCAACACCTTGTTTGGTCAAAAGCATCTTTGCCATTCCGCTTCCCATTGCGCCGAAGCCCCATATTGCCACTTTTACAGTTTCTTTTCTCATTACACATACCTCCATTTTAATATTTCATTGTTATATGGTTATATACGCAAGAGTCGTGCCAACTGAATACGTTTTATAAAAAAACGCTCAAAACGTTCCAAAGACACGTTGTACAAATATCCATACAATGAATAATCTGAATGTTACGAATTATCTGCAAAGTAAAAAGCAAAATATTTTGCACTTTTAATGCAAAATATTTTGCTTTTTACTTTAAAGTGCAATTTTTTTTGCACCTCACGTCATTGTTATTTTATAACTACTATCTGAAATTTGTTTTATTTCTTTTTTTAGCACAGCCAAAGCTTCACTTAACGACTCTGATGTCCTATATTTTGATAAGTCGCCAGCAATTCCTGCAATTGAAAGCTTAGTGAGTGGAAATTCTCTCATCACTCCGAATCGATCTTCTGAAACAATCTGATTATTCATGATGTGTTTGTCAGAAAACAGAAAAATTTTGTTCGTTTCAAAATCATCCAGGATATTTTGAAGCACTTGATGATATTCTTTGGATTCACCGTTGATGATCATAATGAAATCATCGCCTCCCACATGACCAATAAAACTGGAAAACGGGAAAATCTTCTTGACGTTATCCTGTATGAGCTGCGCCAAAAACCGGATCATATTGTCTCCGCTTTCAAAACCATAGACATCATTGTATATTTTGAAGTCATTGATATCCAGATAGCAGATACAAGAGTTGTTCTTATATGTTACAAGATCCGACATGACCCGCTTTATGATTGGATTGCCTGGAAGACCCGAAAGCGGGTTGTGTTCCTTGGCATTATTTTTCTCAAACATGAGTGTATATTCAAAGATTTTTTTCATCGAGACAATTCCAAGATACTTTGAAGCTTTTGTCACTATTATATCATCAAAAAGTTCTTCGTCGGAACGTTCCATGGCACGCTTGGCAACAACGCTTATAGGCGTATAAGAATCGACAATCAAGGGATTGGTATTCATGATCTTTGAGACCGGACGATTTGAATAGAGCGAATAGCCATAGCGTCCCGAAAGTTTCGAGTCTATATTATGTTTCATCAAAAGTCCAACGGGATAATCGTGCTCGCAGATACATGCACTGCTTAAATTTTCTTTTTCAAGATGCTGCTTCACCGTCTGGCTTTCAATCATAGATTCAAAAGTGCAGTGTTTATGGCTGTTCAAAAGGTTCGAGATGTAATGATAATCCTGTGCATAAGCATTAAGATTGGTCGAAATCTTATTATAATCCTCAATACGCCTGACCACTTCTAGTTCAAGATTTTCAAACTTTGGCGACGGTTTTTGGAGTAAATAGCCTTGACCAGCATGTACCCCAAGCAAGATGAGCGTTTTGAGCTCTTCTTTGGTTTCAATGCCCTCTGCGATCAACTTTATATTTGTCTTGATGGCTGTATCGACAAATGCTTTGAGCAGTGCCTGTTTAAATGCATCTTTGTCGATATTTCTTATGAGATCCATATCGATTTTGATGAAATCCGGACGCACTTCGTTGATGGTCTTGAGTCCAGAATAGCCGGATCCCACATCGTCGATGGCAATCTTATACCCCTGATTTCTATAGTGGTCCAAAACAATATGAAAGGAATCATAGTCATTGATGGAAGTTCTTTCTGTGATCTCAAACACAATTGCTTTTTCAGAGATTCCCATTGCATCAAGACATTCTTTGGTTAAACCGATTTTAAAAGCACTCGATTTGATGATGTCGGGGTCGACATTGACAAAAAGATATTTCTCTGGACTGATCTCGACAGCGCGCTCAAGTGCCTTTTGCCTGAACAACATCTCCAGTTCCCATAACTTACCATATTCATGAGCGGCTTTGATCATTTCTGTAGGCGAGTAAAATTCAGTGTTTTGCGGCCCTCTTGATAGTGCTTCATAGCCCATCACAGTACCGGTTTTCAAACTGACTATTGGTTGATAGTAAGTGGTTACGCTTTCCTCGATGAGGATTTTATGAAACAATATAGCCCGACTATCAATGATTGGCGCGGTCATTACAAGCATATTCTCAACTCCTTCGATGGAATGATAACATACAGACGTTAATTTCATGTTAACCCGCCATTATATATAAGTAAACCCTCCACTCATGGAGAGTGGAGGGTTCTATTATTCATAATATTTTTTTATTTTATATTGCAGATTCTGTCTGGAGACCTTGAGATGCTCAGCTGATTTGCTGATGTTGTTGTTATACAACTTAAGCGTTTTATCGATGATGTCTTTTTCTATGGATTCAAGATGTTTGTTGAGATCGTCAACCGTTGTCGTCTGAGTCGGAATATACCGCTCTTTCTTCATGAGCACTTCCGAGACATGTGATGGCATGTGTTCCTTACCTATGACACGATCGTCTGTGACAAGGTTCATGGCGGATTCTATGAAGTTCTTGAGTTCGCGGATGTTCCCTGCCCAGTTGTAGCGTTTAAACGCCTCCATAATCTCATCGGAAACCATCCAGACATCTTTTTTCATCTTTTCATTGTATTCACGTATGAAAAAATCAACGAGAATCGGTATGTCATCCACACGTTCATTCAAACTTGGAATTCTGATATTGATGACATTCAATCTATAAAAGAGGTCTTTTCTGAACTGACCTTTTTCAATGAGTGTCTCAGGTTCTTCATTGGTGGCCGCTATGATTCTCACATTGATCGGTATATCTTTGTTGCCGCCAACTCTTCTGACATAGTTTTCCTGAAGCACCCTGAGGATTTTTGCTTGAAGCGTCTGACTCATGCTGTTGATCTCGTCGAGCAGCAGTGTTCCTCCTTCAGCTTGTTCAAAAAGACCAGGCCGGTCTTCAGCTCCGGTGAAAGAACCTTTCGAAGTGCCGAACAGGAGTCCCTCAAGTAGATTCTCAGGAATCGCAGCGCAGTTCTGGGCTATGAATGGCATGGTTGCACGATCACTGGCAAAATGGATACTCTGCGAGAATAATTCCTTGCCCGTTCCTGTGTCACCATAGATCAGGACGCTTGAATTCGATTTCGCAGCCCGTTTGGCAATCTTGATCGCTTCCAGATATTTATGGTTCTTACCGATCAACTGATCAAAATGGTATTGTTTGATGCCATTTTGTCTTTTGACCGGTTTGATCAACTTTTGCTGAAGCTCGATGATTTGCTTGGTCATGTCAGTGACCGTCGTCATGTTTCTCGACACTTCCACCGCGCCTACAAGTTGCTTCCCATCAAAAATTGGAATGGTCGTATTGACAGTGCGAATGCGTTTGCCTTTGAAATTGAGATAACTCTGTTCACGGTTGTATATGGGCTCTCCGGTATTGAGTACAGTCAAAAGCGTGCTGTTTTCCTTGGTCCAATCCGGAAAGATATCCAGCAGATGCCTCCCAATCACTTGATTTTGGGGGAGCCCTTCAATGGTTTCTATCGCTTTATTGTATAGAATCGTAACACCAGTCCGGTCAACGATATGAATACCTTCTTCAATTGTATCCAGTATGCCTTTGCTGGCCAATAAAAGTATAGAATCCAGATGCATGTGTTCCCCCTATTTCACTATTGTAATGGTATGATGCCTTCGTGTTCCGTCTGAAGGATCTTCATGATTTGCGCGGTATATTTCTCACTTTTCATAAAATGCTTGTCGTTCATTTTGATGACCAAAAATGCCATTACCATCAAAACGAGGCCGAGCAGTCCTGAAAAAAGCTCTGAATTTGGTGAAGACTGGAATAGGAAATATCCTGCCGCCAATCCTGCGAAAAGTGCGATCAAAGGGATTACATACATTATAAATGCAGCACTGAGAACGCTGTCAGTCGCCATAGCCACTTCAACCATATCCCCAACATGAGCATGCACGTCGTTTTTTGCCACCAAATGGACATCCTTTTGGTCATCTCCGAGTTGACAAGCGCCGCAGTTCCCACAAGCCGTATGTCTTAAAAGTTTAACTTTTGAGTACGCACCCATTTCTCCCACAACAACTCCTGTTCTATCCATATTGACTCCTTCCTATTTTTCAAAAGGCCTTATGCTGACATAAAGCTCATCCAATTGTTTGTCCTCTGCCACACTAGGCGCATTGGTCATCAAACATTTTGCATCTTGTGTCTTTGGAAACGCTATGACGTCTCTGATGTTATCGGTTCCTACCATAAGCATGACAATTCTATCGAGGCCATATGCGATACCGCCATGAGGAGGTGCTCCAAATTTGAACGCATCAATGAAGAAGCCAAATTTTTCCCTCGCTTCTTCTTCAGTGAATCCAAGCGCTTTGAACATACTTTCTTGAACCTTCGAATCGTGGATTCTGATGGATCCACCGCCGATTTCATAACCGTTGAGGACGATGTCATATGCCTTGGCACGACACGCACCCTGATCTGTATTCAATTTTGAAACGTCTTCATCCTTGGGAGATGTGAATGGATGGTGTTTGGCAAAGAAACGATCTTCATCCTCATCATATTCAAAGAGTGGAAAATCAGTTACCCATAGGAAATTGAATACTTTTGGATCTAAAATCTCAAGTTGTCGTGCAATTTCCGATCGAAGCGCTCCAAGAGAATCAAATACCACCGAAGGTTTGTCGGCAACCATAAGAATCAAGTCACCGGGTTTAGCTTCAAAGGTATCAATGATCCCTTTCATTTCCGCATCGGTTAGGAATTTGGCAATTGGCGAGGAAACTTCTTCCTCTTGTATTTTTACCCAGGCAAGGCCTTTGGCACCATAAGATTTACAGAAATCTTCAAGTTTGCTGATATCTTTTCTAGAAAAACGGTCTCCATAACCACTTACGTTGATGCCTCTAACGTCTCCACCTGATGCAATCGCCCCGCTGAACACCTTGAATTCGGACGCACAGAGCACCTCATTAAGTGATTTGAGTTCAAAACCGAAACGCGTATCCGGTTTGTCGGAGCCATATCTGGTCATGGCTTCATTATAAGACAGTCTGAGAAATGGTGTCTGAATATCCAGGCCGGCAACCTCTTTGAACATATTGGCGAGCATCTTCTCATTGATGGCCATGACATCGTCTTCATCCACAAAAGACATTTCAATGTCAATCTGTGTGAACTCAGGCTGTCTGTCAGCCCTAAGATCCTCATCTCTGAAACATTTGGTGATTTGGTAATATCTGTCTATTCCCGAAACCATTAAAAGTTGCTTGAAAAGTTGAGGAGATTGTGGCAATGCGTAGAATTTGTTAGGATTGACCCTACTAGGCACCAAATAATCTCTTGCACCTTCAGGTGTCGGTTTGGTGAGTACAGGTGTCTCAACTTCCACAAATCCGTTGCTATCAAAGAAACGACGTGCTGAAGATGCGATTTGATGTCTGATCATAAGATTCTTTTGCATTTTTGGTTTTCTGAGATCCAAATAACGATATTTCAGCCTGAGACGTTCATTGGCTTCGTCATTGTCGTCAATATGAATCGGTGGCACATCTGCCTCGCACAAAATCTTAATGCTATCCGCAAAGATCTCAACGGTTCCCGTAGGGAGGTTCGCATTGATGGACTCTCTCATTTTGACAGTACCGGTGATGGCTATGACATATTCACTTCTTATGCCGTTCGCTTTCTCAAAAGCAGATTCCGAAACCGCTGTATCAAAAACGATTTGACAAATTCCTGTACGGTCTCGCAAATCCACAAAAATCAAACCACCTAGATTTCTTCTTTTTTGTACCCAACCCATAAGGGTCACTTGCTCATCGATATGAGTTTCTTTCATGTCTCCACAGTAATGTGTCCGCTTTAATCCGTTTAATGCTTCTCCCATTTTGCCCTCCAACTTAATTATAATGATTTGATTACTTTCTTCTTTTCCAGCACTTCATCAAAACGATTGATGTAATCTTCAAGTCCTTTGAAATTGGCGACTCTCTCATGTCTGTTTTCCTCCGGATAACAGATTTTGGAAACAGCGCCAGCCCCTAGAGCTATTATCGTGTGTTTTTCTTCCATAATCCTCATATTGTAAAGGGACGAGTGTCCTTTGATTGCATATCCAACATTTTCGAGATGACCGATCATTTTCTTTTGTCTGTACATGTAATATGGGGTATGCCCCACTGCCCTGAGTTTTGCATCACAACGTTCAAGCATGGTTTCTACAGTCACGTCATGCGCCAGTTCCACAGTCTCCCGTGATTCATTGAGAGCAGATGCCCGCTTAACCGCGAGTGTATGGACCGTTATGTTCTCAGGTGCCATCTTTATGATGCTGTCAACAGTTTTTTCGGCATCCGCCACCGTTTCACCAGGCAATCCCATAATCAGATCCATATTGATGGTCTTGAATCCCACATTTCTCGCAAGTGCCATCACATCAATGATCTGATCGGCCCCATGGTCTCTACCGATAGCGACCAAAGTCTGATCGTTCATGGTCTGAGGATTGATACAGATTCTATCGACTCCATGTCGTCTCATGATTTCAAGCTTTTCACGCGTTATCGTATCAGGTCTGCCCGCTTCGACGGTGAACTCTTTGATCTCATCGATTGCCACATGACTTTTGATTTTGCCCAGCAATCGCTCAAGTTGTTGTTCATCCAGTGACGTCGGAGTTCCGCCACCAACATAGATACAATCTATCGTCTTGCCGATTTTTTTTATTTCCCCGACAACAAAATCAAGTTCTTCAATCAATTTATCCAAATAAATCGGTAAAAGTTTGCCTTTCTTTTGAAGATCATTCGATGGAAACGAACAATACAGGCATCTTGTCGGACAAAATGGAATACAGATATAGAGTGATATCAAATCGGGATCGTGTGGATAAAGATGTGGCCGTTCCCTCAATGCCGTCTCAATCAACAAATCGACTTTTTCGGGTGACACCAGATAATCCTCACCGATGATTGGTTTGATCTCTTCCACAGGCACACTGCGGTCCAACAGTTCATGAACTATTTTAACCGGCCTGATGCCAACGAGGGTTCCCCACTTGCTTAGTGAGTCAAATGACTCCGACATCAATTGATATATATGTTTTTTGAACCGATTCTTAAATGAGTTCTCCAACGCAAATAAGGTCCTTTGCTCAAGAACCTTAGCTGAAAACGCCTCGTGGGAACTTATTACCGTCTTATTTCCATCAGATTCAATGGTCAATCCGAAAGCCCCTTCAGTGACGCCATTATGAAATTCGTCACGTTTATCAGTGTATTGAATTTGAGATTGAGGTACAAACAATTCAAGAATAAGCTTCAATTCATAGTTCAAAGGGTTTCCATGTTCGTATACAATCATGGCCTCTCCTATCCTTGAATGAACGGATTTTTTCTGCGTTCGAACCCAATGGATGTGCTTGCGCCATGTCCAGGATAAACACTCACTTCATCACCAAGTTTCATCAGCTGCTTTATGATGGCACCGATCATTTGCTTGTGATCGCCTCCTTCGAGGTCAGAACGTCCTACCGACCCATAAAACAAAGTGTCTCCTGTGATGACAATTTTTTCATTTGGGGCATATAGGCATATACCGCCATAGGTATGACCTGGCGTATGCAAAACTCTGATTTTGATTTTACCAATCTGAATGACATCGCCATCACCGATGGTGCGATCCGGTTTGAAGGCAATTGAATTTCCATGAATGGAACTCGAAAAGTTTTTACTGGCATCCTCAAGCATGTAGGCATCATCATGATGAATCATGACCTGCGCACCGGTCATAGTCTTAAGAGCCTCCACAGCTCCGATATGATCTCCGTGGCCGTGTGTGAGCACTATATATTTGACAGAGAGCGATTTGTCATTGATTTTTTTAAGTATTCTATCGGCTTCAGCGCCGGGATCTACCACTATGGCTTCTTTTGAGACCTCGTCGCCGAGGATATAACAATTTACAGCATATGAGCCCACTACAATTTTTTCTAATAACATTTTTGCCTCCTTTATCCTATTAAAACCCTCTTTTGCTGTCCACGAGTAGGGTCACGGGACCATCATTTTGAATATCGACAACCATATGTGCCTGGAATTGACCTGTTTCCACCCTAATCCCCGCTAGTCCCACCTCTTTCACAAACTGCTCGTATAAAGCATTTGCATCATCTGGTCTTGCCGCACTGCTGAAACTTGGCCGTCTGCCTTTTCTACAGTCGCCCATCAGGGTAAACTGGGATATGCAAAGCATTTCACCTTTTACATCCAACAACGAGAGATTCATTTTTTCCTGATCATCTTCGAAGATTCTCAAATTGACGATTTTTTCCACCATATATACGACGTCCTTTTCAGAATCGCCTTCTTCAACGCCAAGTAGGACGTTGAGTCCTTTTCCGATTTCGCCAACCACTTTCCCATCTACTATTACAGATGAGTGGTTAACCCGTTGCACTACTGCTCTCACGTTTCTCCTCCATTAAGAACTCACACGCTTGACTTCAATGACTTCCTCGAGTGCTTTCAATTTACGCATAAGTTTATTCAATTCTTCGATGTCAGAAATCTCAATTGAGATATTCACTATGGCAATACCATTTTTATTAATTTTTGCATTGATCCCTGTCATCATCATATCCATGTCTTGCATAAGAATTGTGATTTCTGAAAGAAGTCCTTTACGGTCCGATGAAACAACCTGAACACTTGTTTTGTACGAAGATGCGTTATTGTCAGCCCAAGCCACTTCGATGTATCTGTTTTCTGAATCATCGGTTTTTTCGAAATTTTCACAATCGCTTCTGTGAATCGTCACTCCGCGGCCTCTTGTGACATATCCGATGATTTCATCACCTGGCACTGGTGAACAACATTTCGCAAATCGCACCAAAATGTCATCGATTCCTTTGACGACTATGCCGGTTTCATTGCGTTTGACGGAGTTTTTCTTAGGGATCTCCTCAATTCTTTCCATGAGCGGTTTGTTCTTAAGTTGCTCATCTCTTTGTTCCTTGAAGTACTTTTCTTTTATTTTAGGAACAACCTGACTTGTGAGTATGCCTCCATAACCGACGGCATTGTACATGTCATCTATATTTTTAAGACTCAGTCTTTTCAATATTTGATCGAGATAATCTTCATTGAGAACTGCCTTGACTGGTAAATTCTGCTTTCTGAGTTCCCCGACTATTATATCTCTTCCATTTTCAACATTTTCTTCACGACGCTCTTTCTTGAACCACTGTTTGATCTTTTGTTTGGCTTGAGTGCTCTTGACGAATTTAAGCCAATCCCGTGAAGGTCCATTTGAGTTTTTGGCGGTCATGATTTCAATCCGTTGACCATTTTGGAGTTGGTAGTTGAGCGGAACAATTCTGCCGTTCACTTTTGCTCCAACACATTTGTTTCCCACTTCAGAGTGAATCTTGTAGGCGAAATCAACTGGTGTGGAGCCTACTGGCAAATCGACTACTTCACCCTTTGGTGAGAATACAAAAACTTCTGTATTGAAAAGGTCCAATTTAAGCGAATTCATGAACTCACTTGGATCTTTAAGATCGCTTTGCCATTCCATCATTTGTCGGAAAGACGATATTTTTTGTTCCATCTCATTGTGCGATTTTTTTGATCCTTCTTTATACTTCCAATGTGCTGCAATACCGAACTCAGCAATTTCGTGCATTTCTCTGGTGCGGATTTGTATTTCAAAAGGCTCACCGTTGCCCATGAGCGTCGTATGCAGAGATTGGTAAAGGTTGGGCTTGGGCATGGCAATGTAGTCCTTGAATCGACCCGGGATGGGTTTCCAAAGTGTATGCACTGCCCCAAGAGCGCTATAACAATCCTTGATGTCCTCACATACGATCCGTATGGCGGTAAGGTCATAGATTTCATCAAATTCTTTTTGCTGGTATTTCATTTTCTTATATATGCTATAGAAATTTTTAGGTCTTCCATAGATTTCAAACTTCAGATTAAGATCAGCAAGGGACTTTCTGATCTGATGGATGTAATCGTTGATGATGGATTCACGTTCCGTACGTTTTCGGTCCACTTTCCTGACAAGATCACGATAGCCTTCGGGATCCAAATGTTTCAAACTCAAATCCTCAAGTTCCCATTTGATTTTGGATATACCTAGGCGATGTGCGATCGGTGCGAATATCTCGAGCGTTTCTTCCGCTTTTTCCTTTTGCTTTTCCGGTGTCATTGCACCAAGAGTTCTGATATTATGAAGTCTGTCAGCAAGTTTGATCAAAATGACTCTAATGTCGCCCGACATGGCCAAAAACATTTTTCTGAGATTCTCAACTTGTTGTTCCTGCTTCGTCTCATAGTTGATGACGGCAAGCTTTGTAACGCCGTCCACCAATGTGGCGACTTCTTCTCCGAAAAGCTTTTTGACATCCTGTAAAGTGACATCCGTATCTTCCACTGTATCGTGTAAAAGTGCGGCAATAATGGTTTCTTCGTCCATCTCTAGCTCCGCAAGAATCAACGACACACTGGCTGGGTGGTTGAAGAAAGGCGTTCCGTCTTTTCTCAGCTGTCCCGTATGTGCCTTGTCGCCAAATTCATAAGCCTTGGCTAATTGATCAAGGTTCACATAAGGCGCATATTTTTTAACTTTTGACAAATATCCTTCTAAGTTCATAACCACACCATCTACAACTTTCTACGTATTAATAATAGTCCGTCCAAAATATTTGAACGGACTATTTTACACTTATTTTACAGACTTATCAGAGGCATTACAACTGTTTTTTAAGACTCGTATGAAACAACTGAGAAGACATCGTACTTTTCAAGCACTTTTCTACCATCAAGGAAGTCCAGTTCAATGAGAAATGCAAGACCAGCAACCACACCACCTAATTTTTCAACGAGTTCACATACAGCTTTGGCAGTGCCACCGGTAGCGAGCAAGTCGTCCACAACCAGTACTTTTGCCCCAGGTTTGATGGCATCTCTATGAATCTCCAAAATATCAGATCCGTATTCGAGAATATATTCGTGTTGAATGGTTTCCGCAGGCAATTTTCCAGGTTTTCTAACTGGTATAAATCCTTTTTGAGTGAGTACCGACATCGGTGCCCCCAGCAAAAAACCTCTGGCTTCAGGACCGATGATCACATCATATTCCACATCTTTAAGCTGTTCGATGCAAGTCAAAACCGCTTCCCTGTATGCGGCTCCATCAAGAAGCAAAGTTGTTATATCCTTAAAGCTGATTCCCTCTTTTGGAAAATCTTCAATCACTCTGATCTTCGATTTGATATCCATGTGTTCCTCCTCAATGTCATTCCACATTTATAATTCTCTAGAAAGCTTTTGAAACAAAGGCACTTGTTCCAGATCCCTCTTGATTTTAGGTTTAGGTAAGAAATTCAGTTCAAGTGCCGAATTGAAAATTCTATATTCCAGCAGGTTCATTTGATTCAGCAAATCAAGGCAAAATAAAATTTTGCACTGGGTCATTCTCAGTTTGCCGGCCAAAATCGGTAGTGTGGTCTGAGTGAATGTCGCACTCTGTTTGTAGAAATATACGAGATCCTCCCTATTTGGGATGAAGCTGGAAACAGATCGGCCTTTATCAATATAGTACGCCGAATCACCACTAAACTCGACAGGCATAAAAATCACATCCAGGTGGTCCATACGACTTTCACTTTCCACAAAATGGTTGAAATGGATTGTATAGTTTGTTATATTGCTTCTCATCACATGGTCTTTGAACTCAATCAGTCCTTCTAGTGAATAAACCAGCAAAGGTTGCATATCAGCACTGTCAAATATTATATCAAATGTATCCACAGATGTAAATTTGGAATCAACGACCACAGTCTGATGTACTTTGTAATACTCATAAAGCGCACTTTGTACTTTTGCCTCAAGGTAATCCTTGATCGGCATTTTGTCCTTGATCAGATCCTGGACCAGAAGTTGGATGGTTTCCACACCCATAAAATTGTTTTTCTCCAAATTCAACAAAAGATGTATGCTGTCCGTTTTTCTGAGTGCCGAAATCGCCTCCGCCTTATTGAATGCCAAGGCGTCATAGACGCGAGCTCCATCGTTGACAACCATTTTAAGATGGTTTTGTTCTTTACCGATCAACCGGTAATCATCGATCCTCAGATTTTCAAATATGAATTGTGGTTTGGGGTTGCCCACACCGAATGGTTTCAGATTCTCAATCTCATCCACCAATTGATGGGTCACCATGTGAGGTTTAAGAATTCCATTGACCCTGCGTACAGTCACCAGTTTGTATTTAGGAATATGCTTCAATCCGTAGTCCAGCAAAGATTGCCTGAGAATTTCCACATTCTCAAGTCCGAGGCTTAACCCCGCAGCTTGTTCATGTCCACCAAACTTGTCAAACAAATGCTTGAACGTCAAAAGAACTTCATAAATACTGATGCCTTCAATACTTCTAGCGGAACCTTTTGCGACGTCGCCATCTATATTGAGCACCACAGTCGGTCTGGAATAGCGCTCCGAAAGCTTGGATGCTACAATCCCTATTATTCCCGTATGCCAATTTTCTCCGACCACCAACAATATTCTTGCTCGATCGAGGTCAATCGACTTTTGAATATACTTTTCAGCTTCTTCCATGATCTCACGTTCTTGAGCTTGTCTCTCGCCATTGAGCTCACTCAATTTTTTTGCAATCTCAAGTGCTTTGAAATAGTCATCCTCGAGCAACATCTCAACAGATATGCTCGGATTGCCTATTCGGCCGGAAGCGTTGATCCTAGGGGCAATCACAAATCCGATATGACCTGAGGTGATTTCTTTTCCAGTCAGATTCGCTTCCGAAATCAAAGCTTGTATACCGGGATTGGAGGTGTGCATCATATTTTCAAGGCCTATACGTGTGATGATCCTATTCTCATCCACGAGTGGCACTATGTCTGCAACCGTTCCCAGTGCGGCAATATCGATCACATTTGGATAGAATGAATAAAATGCCTCACCGAGCATCGCTTGCGTCAATTTAAGAGCGACACCGCAACCGGCCAACATGTCAAATGGATATCCTCCACGTTTTGGGTTCACCACGGCAACGGCATTCGGCAACACATCTTGGCACTCATGATGGTCGGTGATGATCAAATCGAGATCGATCGCCTTCGCGTACAGCGCCTGCTCCACGGCTGTAATGCCACAATCCACTGTGATGACAAGCTCTCCGCCCTGTGATTTGATCCATTCCAGTCCTTGTTCACTGATGCCGTATCCCTCATCATGTCGATTCGGAATATAAAATTTGGCAGGATGTCCTATATATTCGAAATATTTGCTTAGAATCACTACGCTCGTAATCCCGTCCACGTCATAGTCGCCATAAATCCAAACGGATTCCTTGCGCTCTATTGCGAGTTTTATTCTTTCAAAAGCAAGAGGCATATCCGAAAGCAGAAAAGGGTCATGCAAGTCCTCAAGTGTAGGATTCAAAAAGCGATCCACCTTTTCAGCTGTATCAAGCTTGCGTTCAATGAACAACTGAGCCACAATTTCAGAACAATTGTAAACTTTCATCACATCTTTTATTTTATTGTCATCGATTTTCGGGTACTGCCATATCGCATTTTGAAATATCATTAAATCACCGTTTCATTTTCATTTTTTTCTTCATTTATAATGGCACTTTGATTTTTTCTTAGCGCATCGATTGTTTCCAGTTGACTGTCCACAACCATTTCCTTCTGTTTGAGGGTATCTTCCAACTTATGGATGGTTTCGTCTTTAGAAGCGATCTCTTTTTCAAATCCATTCGCTTTTTTAGTCATGTCTTTCAAATTCTTACCCGATCTGATACGTCTGAACGTATCAAAAATGAGCATTGTGACTGCACCAATCAAAGCTGAGGCAATGATCACAAGTGCAAGTGGAATCTGAAGTTCCGTAAAGAAAAAGTTCACTGCAACCACAGCTGAATTGAAAATCGCGAACAAAGTGATCAGAATTCCGAAAATCAAGGACAGAACGATATAAATTTGCATAATACACCTCCATATTTTAGTATGTATATAGGATTGAAATGCGCAAGTGCCCAAGGCCATTGCGCATTTCATTGATACCCTATTATTTAGCAGCGTAAGCGCCTTTCCTGCTGATTTTATGTCTTAATAGCGCCCAGACAGGGCTCGCGATGAATACTGAGGAATAAGTTCCTACTGCGACACCGGCGAGCAATGGGAATGCGAATTCCCTGATGGATGACACTCCGAATATGAACAATGATCCGATAACCACCAATGTTGTAAGTGATGTGTTGATGGTTCTTGTAATGGTCTGGCTTATGGACATGTCTGCAATTTCAAAGTGTGTTTTGCCCTTTTCACGCTTCACATTCTCACGAACCCTGTCAAAGACGACAATCGTATCGTTGATGGAATAACCCACAATTGTTAGGATTGCCGCGATGAAAGATGAGTTCACTGAAATTCTGAAAATCGCATAAATGGAAAGCAGAATCATAACATCATGAACAAGTGCTATTACAGCCGCAAGGCCGAAAATAGTCTCAAATCGCACAGAAATGTATAAAAGCATCGCAACAGATGCGATCACAACCGCCAAAAGTGCGCGATTTCTAATCTCAGCTCCAATCGATGGGCCAAATTGCTCCGCACCCCTGAACGCTTCATCTGCAAGGCCGTACTCAGCTTTGAGAACTTCGAATATATCAATTCTTTCAGTATTGCTTAGTGAAGCTTTGGTCTTGATGATCACTTCATTGCTGTCGGTTCCGGCATGAACGATGTCCGCATTCAGGTCGAACTCCGCAATGACATCCTTGATTTCGGATACTTCAACTGTTTTACCAAGGTCGACTTGCATCATCGTTCCGCCTGTGAAGTCGATTCCAAAGTTAAGTCCGTTCAACAGCATGACGATCAATCCGACAAGGATGACAGCACCTGATATGGAAAACCACAATTTGTATTTTTTCGTCACATTAATATTTCTCACCGTCACTACCCCCTTGATCCATAAAGTTTTTTACGATCTGAAAATCCAAGTGACAGTTTTAAAAGTGTTTTGGTAATTATTACTGCCGTGAACATACTCGATACGATACCGATCATCAATGTGACCGCAAAACCTTTGATTGGACCTTCACCAAATGCAAACAATATAAGTGCCGCGATGAATGTCGTCACGTTGGAATCGATGATAGTTCTCATGCCTCTATGGAATCCACTATCGATACTTGCTCTAAGTGATTTTCCTGTATGCATTTCTTCCTTCAAACGTTCGAATATGATGACATTGGCATCCACTGCCATACCCAGCGAGAGAACGATACCCGCCACACCTGGTAGTGTCAATGTCGCGTTGAATCCGATCATGGCATAAACGATGATGCAAGCATAAAGCGTCAAAGCGATCGATGCTATGATCCCTGGAATTCTATAAAATATGATCATGTATCCGACCACCAGCAACAATCCGACAATCGCCGCATTGATCGCGGATTTGAGTGAGTCGAGACCGAGTGTCGGTCCAATGACTGATGTTTGGATCTCGTCAAGTTGAACTGGAAGAGCACCACCTCTGATGAGCATCGCCAGATTGTTGGCCGATTCAAAACTGAAACTGCCTTGTATGATGGCTTGACCGTCAGAAATGACAATTCTTGTATATGGTGCGGAAATGATTTCACCATCTAGAATGATTGCGATTTGTCCTGATCTTTCAGGATTGTCTATTGCTTTTTTTGTGCCTTCAAAAAACAAGCCCGTACCGACGCTGTCAAATTTCAATGATACGACAGGTGCGTTGAATTCATCTTGTGACACAAAAGCGTCTGATATGTTGGTACCTGTAAGAATAGTCTCATAATCGATAGTGGTCGCAGGCAAACCTTCTATTGCCGGAACCGGACCGGTTACAAGTCCAAATTCAAGTAATGCGGTCTTGCCGATTACATCAATGGCATCCTGGGCATTGTCCACACCCGGAAGCTCGATTCTGATCCGATCATCACCTTGAAGTGTTATGATAGGTTCAGTCAATCCAAGCTCATTGACACGTCTGCTGATGATTTGCTTGGTCTGTTCCATGGTTCGTGCCAGATCAGCACCCTTCTCTTCGGTTTGCGCTTCATAGACTACTACAACGCCACCCTTAATATCCAGTCCTAATTTCATGGCATCGCCCACTGGTTCAATGGAAAACGAACCAATCGTTAAACCATTGACTGCGATAAATGCAGTGCCCGCAATCAATGCGACAATTAGGAAAAATAAGAGCGTATTTTTTCCTTTCATTTGGAAGCCTCCCTATTTCTGATTGTATTGTTTTGACAATTCCACATAATGGTGTGCAGATGTTCCAATGCTCTCTATTTCTTCCTCTGAAAGCGTTCTGACAACTTTAGCGGGAGAGCCCATGACCAAAGACTTCGATGGAATTCTCTTGCCAGGGGGAACCAACGATCCTGCGCCTATGATCACGTCTTTTTCGATATGTGCCCCATCAAGAATAATGGCTCCCATTCCAATCAGAACATTGGATTCAATCGTACAGCCGTGAATTGTCGCGTTATGACCTATTGTGACGTCATCTCCGATTATAACCGGAAACCCACTACTCGTATGAACCATAACCAAATCCTGCACATTGGAGTTCTTGCCGATTCTTATTGGTTCCACATCACCCCTAACTACTGTATTATACCAAACGTTTGCATGTTCTTCCATAAAAACTTGCCCGATCAGTACAGCAGTCTCCGCTAAAAAATTTGTTGTTCCAATTTCAGGCGAAAACGCCTGGAATGATCTGATCATGATCCATCCTCCCAACTAATTTACTCTTGATTGAGTTTCCCATAAATGTAAATTGAATTCTCAATTCTTTTCTTTTCCATCTCACATCCCAAATTGTATGGAACATAGATATCATTGTTGAAATTATACGCATTGGCATGACATCCACCACTGCAGTAAAATTTCGCCCAGCAACTTCTGCACTTTTCTTTGTTATAGACATGTGCGTTTTTAAATTCTTTCGTAAGGCCGAAATCGAGAATACCCGCCATGACATTACCCATTTTAAAATGGTCATTGCCTACAAACTGGTGGCAAGGGAAAATGTCTCCTTCCGGTGTGATGGCAAGGTATTCGGAACCCGCACCGCAACCTGAAAGACGCTTGACAACACATGGTCCCTGTGACATGTCGATTGCAAAGTGGAAGAAATTGAACTCGCGATCCGTGTTTTTTCTCGCAATAATCTCTTCAGCCAATTTATCGTACTCATTTTTGATGATCTCGAGATTTTCTTCGGAAAGCGCATATGGATCCGTTGGGCTTGCCACGACAGGTTCCACGGAAGTGCTCGAGAATCCCAGGTCTGCCATATGAATGACGTCAGCTGCAAAGTCAAGATTGTTCTTTGTGAATGTTCCTCTTACGTAATATGATTTGCCTCCGCGCGAATCCACCAATTGCTTAAATTTCGGAACGATGACATCATAAGATCCCCCACCGCCGATGGTGTATCTCATCTTGTCGTTCACTTCCTTGCGGCCATCGATACTGAGTACGACATTTTCCATGTGTTCATTGATATACGCTATATTATCATCATTCAAAAGCACTCCGTTGGTAGTGAGTGTGAATCTGAATTTTTTTCCATGTTCCGCTTCAATGCTTCTACCGTATTCAACCAATTGTTTGACCACTTCAAAGTTCATCAGCGGTTCCCCTCCAAAGAAATCCACTTCAAGATTTCTGCGATTCGCCGATTTCTCCACCAAAAGATCCAGTGCTTTTTTTCCGACTTCAAATGACATCATCGATCTTGATCCCTGGAAATCTCCCTGTGACGCAAAACAATATTCGCATCTGAGGTTGCAATCGTGTGCGATATGAAGACACATAGCTTTGACTATTGGACTTCTCTGCTGGAATTCGATGGAATTCACATAAGCGTCATCTGTATAAAGCATATCATTTTCAATCAAATAATCCACATCTTCAAGAACGTCTCTGATTTCGGCTTCTGTATAGCGATCTTTGAGCGACTTGATCACCTCGACAGGCGACTCCTCAGGGTAATATTCCAATACGTCATAGACAATCTCATCTATAACATGAACTGCTCCGCTGTTGACGTCCAGCACAAAATAAAGATCGCCCTGTTTAAACTTATGAATCATACTTTCCTCCGTCTGCATAAAGAAAAAGCAGAGTACACTCTGCTTTTTAAATAGTTCTAATTATTTATTTTCGCACTCTTGATTGCCTACCGTACATGAAGTTTTACAAGCTGATTGGCAAGATGTCTGACACTCTCCACAGCCACCGTGTGCAGCGGAACTCTTTAAAGATCCCGTATTTATTGTTTTGATATGTTTCATGGTTGATCCTCCCAAACGTTTAAAATGTCTCACTTCTAAAATACAAGATATTATAACATAATTTCTAAAAATAAAAAAGACTTATCTCATGATGAGCAAGTCTTTTTCAGTCCGTTCAAAATTATTCGATTGTTTCCACGTCAACAGCCACAACTTCTTCAGTTGAAGGCTTTTCAATAGCGGATAAGGCCCACTTTTTGAAAGTCAATTTCGTTTTTGCAGCGCCTACTTCAAGTACGAATTCATCTTCTTTGACGTTCATCACTTTTCCGACGATTCCTCCGATAGTAACGACCATATCACCGGAGCGGATGTTGCTTCTTAGTTCATTCAGTTGTTTTGTCTTCTTCTTTTGAGGTCTGACGAGCAAGAAATACATCAGTCCGAAGAAGAAACCCATATAAAGAATTAATCCTAAAGTACTTTCCATAATTATTCTCTCCTTAAATGTCTATTCGCTTCGTTTTTAATACAAAGCTCATTTAAATATCATTATAACAGAAATTTAATGAATTATAAAAGACTTTCTCCATAATATTTTTTAAAGAACTCCTCTTTAAAGTCAAGAAGGCGATCTTCCATGATAGCCACGCGTACTTTCTTCATTAGATCGATCAGGAAGAAGAGATTGTGTGTGGACATCAATCTTGACGAGAGAATCTCATCCGCTTTGTAAAGGTGTCTCAAATAGGCCTTTGTATAGTTTTTACAGCAGTAGCATTCGCATTCCGGATCAAGAGGTGTGAAATCTCTGGTGTATTTGGCGTTTTTGATCGCCACTTTTCCCATGGAGGTCATCGCTGTACCGTTTCTCGCAATTCTCGTAGGCAGGACACAGTCAAACATGTCAATGCCTCTGATGACGCCTTCGATCAGGGCATCAGGGCTACCCACACCCATCAGGTAACGGGGCTTGTCCTTTGGCAGTAGTGGCGTAGTGTAATCGAGCACTTCGTACATCAGCTCTTTTGGCTCACCGACACTGAGTCCACCGATGCTGTAACCTGGAAAATCAAGTGCCACCAGTTCACGGGCACTTTGCTCTCGAAGGTCTTTGTACATGCCACCTTGAACGATTCCAAAAAGAGCCTGGTGCTCCGTATTGGTGTGCGCTTCTTTGCATCTGACCGCCCATCTGGTTGTACGCTCCAGCGACTTCTTAACATAATCATGTTCGGACGGGAATGGGGCGCATTCGTCAAATGCCATAATGATATCCGCTCCAAGGGCATTTTCGATTTCCATCACTTTCTCAGGTGAAAGGAAATGTTTGCTGCCATCGATGTGCGATTGGAATTCCACGCCTTCCTCTGTGATTTTGCGAAGATCTCCCAAACTGAAGACCTGGAAACCACCACTGTCTGTCAATATCGGTCTGTCCCAGTTCATGAACTTATGGAGGCCCCCCGCTTCTTTCACGAGATCATGTCCCGGTCTGAGGTAAAGGTGATAAGTGTTGGACAGAATGATCTGCGCTTCCATATCTTTAAGTTCCTCAGGTGTCATGGCTTTGACGGTGGCCTGTGTGCCCACCGGCATGAATATCGGTGTGTCGATCACACCATGAGGGGTGTGCAGTTTGCCCAGTCTTGCACCTGACTGTTTACATTCTTTTATCAATTCGTAGCGAATTGCCATTTTTGTGCTCCTCTCAAATCATATAATCATCATTGCATCGCCAAAGCTGAAAAAACGATATTCCTCGGCTACTGCTGTTTCATAGGCGCCAAGTATGGTCGCCTTATCGATCAGTGCGCTTACGAGCATGATCAACGTCGATTCCGGCAAATGGAAATTCGTAATGAGTCCATCCACCACTTTGTATTTGTAACCTGGATATATGAATATCTCTGTCCATCCGCTTCCCGCTGTGACCTGACCACGATCATCCGCAATGGTTTCGAGTGTTCTTGTGGATGTCGTTCCCACTGAGATGATTCGCCCCCCCGACGAACGGGTTTCATTGATGAGTGCCGCATTCTCGACGTCGAGTTCATAGTACTCGGAGTGCATTTTATGATCGTTCACATCCTCCACTTTGACGGGTCTGAATGTCCCAAGTCCCACATGAAGCGTGATATAGGCAATCTTGACGCCCTTTGCCTGTGCCTGCTCAAGAAGTTCAGGTGTGAAATGGAGTCCGGCTGTCGGCGCTGCCGCCGAACCGTTGTGTTTGGCATATACCGTATTGTATCGCTTTGGATCATCCAATTTTTCAGTGATGTATGGAGGTAATGGCATCGTTCCAAGCTCATCAAGTATTTCTTCGAAAATACCGTCATAACTGAACTCGATAATCCGTGTTCCTTCGTCGCCTATCCCAATTACAACACATTTCAGTTTTCCATTACCAAAAATAAACTCAGTACCGATCTTGGCTTTTTTCCCTGGCTTGACCAGCGTTTCCCACTGATTCAAATCCAGCCTCTTAAGTAGAAGGAATTCCACCGAAGCGCCAGTATCCTTGACACCAAAAAGTCTCGCAGGGATGACTTTGGTGTTGTTGAGCACCAAACAATCCCCGTGAGACAGGTAATCCAAAAAATCGTAAAATTTGCGATGCGTGATCTCTCCAGTCGCACGGTCCAAATGCATCAATCGCGATTCAGATCGGTCCAAAAGAGGCGACTGTGCTATCAAATGCTCTGGTAAATCAAAATAAAAGTCTTTAGTTCTCATTTTCCACCTTTTCTAATTCTGTTTATTATATATTGCATCGAGTCGGGTGTCATTGTAATAATGTGCCAAAATCTTTGTATAATCAAAGCCGAGCTCCGCCATCTTTTTAGCACCCCATTGACTCATGCCAAGACCATGACCGTACCCATGACCGTAAAAAGTCACCGAACCGATTTTTGCGTCCACTTCCTCAAACACATCTACTGTAGTGGTCACAATTTGTTGAGGGGGCTCTATTCTGTTGATTCTGAACAAAGTTGTTCCTCTGCTTGTCACCACACGAATCGAGTCTTTTGTTTCGTATTCAGCGTAAGCACCCTCTGAACTGAGTGCGATTTTAGGCGCTAAAACAACTCCTGGCGCAGGTAGCCTTTCAGGAATTTTTGTCACTGCTGTTGAAGGATCAAAGCTGAACATCAGACTTTTTAGTGTGGTCGTACCCAGGATTGAACGTGTCTTTTCCTTATATAACGTGGCTGTGCTCATGGTTCCGACAAACTGCACAGTCACGGCTCTTCCGTTTTCAGTTCGTTGCAGGATTCTGATCTTATCCAATTTGCCGATGTTGTAACCCGCGATAAGAAGTTTTTGTTCAATCTCCAAATTGTTCATGACGAGTTGCCAATCCGTATTTGGAGCACCAAGTGAAAAAGGGTCCTCTACGGGTTTGAGATAAGGAATTTCCGCAGACCATATATTTTCAGGCGAATCGGTATACCCGCCGCTATTTGAATGATAATAGCATTGCGCAAGCAGTCCTTGATAAGTCAGAACCATTCCCGCAGTGGCATCCACTGCCAAGTTGCTCATCGGTTTTTCCACCGAATAGCCTCCGTACACCTGACTTTTGATTGTATCACAGACATCGAATCCAAATTCTCCATATTTTCCAACACTTTGAATCGCGTAATTTCTGGCTGCCACAGCTTGTGCTTTAAGAGCTTCTATCGGCCAGTCACCACTCATTTCTTTTGGCAATACACCATAAAGATAATGTGACATGCCGACGCGATTGATGAACGTCATGTCACTTCCCGGAAGGCGTTTCACCAAAAAACCATTTCTATATTGCACTTGTCTGAATTTGAAAACATCACTCTTGAACATGGTTTCCGGAATCGATGAATCATAGGACAATACCGGCACGCCATCCGCGGATAAAAGCACGCCAGTGTTTCCAAAATCAAATGTTTGAACCATGTCCAAACCGAATTTAATACCAATACTTCCAGTGGCAATCATCGCTTCCTGTTCAGAAGCAAAATCGCCAAAAAGGATATGCCATTGTCCATCATAAGCCATATATACTGCTTCGTCAATGGATTTCAACCTGATAAAATCGAGTTGCGCCATTTCATGGTTCGGATAGGCCTTCCCAAGTTTCAAATGATACCCTTCATCTTTTTGGATCTTCAATCGGTTATTGGCACCAAGATTCATAAGCGATATGAATCCTCCTGCCTTGCTGTCAATCCCAAATTCAAAACCATTGGAACTCTCAACGTCGAAAGGACCTGTGCTGACACTCCCATAAGAGAGGCCGACATCGATCACTGGTTCCGAATTCGCATAAGTGAGTTGTCCCATCATTATGGCAATCAGAATCAACATCATTATTATTTTCAGTGGTCTCATATTTCTCATAATACCTCCTGAAGATCGTCACCGACGACAAATGCCAGTTGTTCACCAGTAGCCACAGCCTCATATCCGAGATGCATACGCCCTTTATTGGTGACCACACGGCCACGAGGGGTCCGATGAATGAAACCGATCTGCATCAGATAAGGTTCATAGACATCTTCTATAGTAGTATTCTCTTCTCCGGTTGTCGCCGCCAGCGTGTCGATGCCTACTGGACCGCCATCGAAAAATTCGATGATGCATTCCAGGATCTTTCGATCGACGGCATCAAGTCCAATCGGATCGATTTCAAGCATATCGAGCGCTTTTTTTGCGATTTCTCTTGTAACTATGCCCGAGCCTCTGACCTGTGCATAATCCCTGACCCTTTTAAGGAGTCTGTTGACAATTCTAGGTGTGCCTCTACTTCTGGTGGCCATTTCCATCGTCGCATCCTCATCAATGGGGATGTTCAGGACGTCTGCAGATCTCCTGATGATTTCAGCCAGTTCATCCACACCGTAAAGATCCAGTTTGCATATGACTCCAAATCTATCTCTGAGCGGTGCGGTCAACTGCCCCGCTCTTGTGGTCGCACCGACCAGTGTGAAATGGGGAAGATCAAGTCTTACCGATCTCGCCCCGGGTCCTTTGCCGATCACAATGTCGATTGCATAATCTTCCATGGCGGGATACAGCACTTCTTCCACGTGTCTGCTGAGTCTGTGGATCTCATCTATGAACAAAACGTCACCGTCCTTAAGGCCTGTCAATATGGCGGCCAAGTCGCCAGGCCTCTCTATTGCGGGTCCTGACGTAATCTTGATCCCGGCGTTCATTTCGTTGGCTATGATCGCTGATAGTGTAGTCTTGCCAAGTCCTGGTGGGCCGTACAAAAGAACATGGTCGAGTGACTCGCCACGTAATTTTGCGGCTTTCATAAAGATTCCGAGTTTTTCCTTCGTTTTGGTCTGACCGATGTATTCCTCTATATGTTTAGGCCTAATGGACTTTTCTTGTATATGGTCTTCTTCTATGTGCTGGGGAGTGACAAAACGTTCCATGTGACCTCCATCTTTATTGTGTCATTAATTTTCTGAGTGCTGATTTTATGATATCTTCAACCGACATGCCGGCGAGATCCATACTCTTGATCACGCCTTGCGCCTCGCTTTTTGTGTATCCAAGCGTCACAAGTGCCGCGAGAGCGTCTCCTTGATCACCGACTAAAGTCGGTGTGTCAATGGAATCCAAGCCTACATGTCCGAGTTTTGCAACTTTGTCCTTAAGTTCCAGTACAATTCTCTCTGCGGTTTTTTTACCAACGCCGTGGGCTGAAGTCAATGCCTTGATATCCCCAGTCCCTATAATGAATGCCAATTGGGTGAAAGGAATGGAGGATAAAATGCCTATGGCGACTTTTGTGCCTACGCCACTTACAGCAGTGAGAAGCTGGAACATATGAAGTTCATCCCTGGTGGAAAACCCGACGAGAGCGATCAGATCTTCTCTTACGATCATTTCAGTGTAAACCACAACCGCCTCACCAGGACTGCTGAAATCCGAAATGGATGGTGTGGACGTCGCAATCTTATATCCTATTCCTTGGTTCTCAACCACTATGAAATCAGATTCCACATGGTTCAGTGTGCCTTTTATATAATCAAACATCCTACGCTCCGTATTTTTCTTCTATTATAACCTATTTGACTAAAAAACGCACCCATAATCCTGTTGGACTATGGGCGCGTCTATCTGGCTTTGAGTTTTATCTTTCATACCGGTCCGCATCATCGTATTCATCAATTTCTTCTTCATCGATGTCGGTGAATTTGACTTCATTCGGGTCACATGTCGGCAATACGATTGCGAGTATGATGTAGATCAAAACTGGTGATCCCACTCCGAAAATGATGGCGAGTACCCAGATGAGTCGTACGATTGTCACATCTATGCTAAAATAATGTGCAAGTCCCGCACAGACTCCTGAAACTTTTTCTTCACTTTCCATTTTACATAATTTCTTGGTGGCCATAACGTTTCCTCCTTTATAATCTCTTGTGATAATATTAACCTAAATTTTGTCTATCCGCAAGCGTTCTAGAGGATTCTAACGTCATTCTAACCCTTTATTAATCTGACTACGTTTTCGGATTTCAAATACAGCTCATATTCCAAATAGTGTTTCTTTTGTTTGGTTGTGGGCGACTTCCTTCCTACGCACTTTTGAGTACGCTTTTCTCTTGGTGATTGAGAATTTCCCGCTCACCTTCTTCAACGAATTGATTCGTGTAAAGCTCATAGTAATGGCCTTTGAGTGCCATGAGTTCATGGTGGTCGCCGTTTTCGATGACGACTCCTTTTTTGATGACCAGTATACGGTCCGCATTACGGATGGTGGAAAGTCGGTGAGCTATGATAAAGCTCGTCCTGTTTTCAAGCACCCTGTCGATCGCATGTTGGATTTTCGCTTCTGTTTCCGTGTCGATGGAAGATGTCGCCTCATCAAGGAAGAACAATCTAGGCTTCGCAATAATTGCACGTGCGAAGGAAATCAGTTGTTTCTCACCAGTGGATAGAAGACCGCCACCTTCTCCAACTTCTGTGTCGTAGCCTTTTTCCAGTTTGGATATAAAATCATGTGCGTTGACGGTTTTGGCGGCTTCGATAATTTCCTCATCTGTGGCGTCCAGTTTCCCGTAACGGATGTTATCGACGATTGTGCCACTGAAAAGATGTGGCGATTGGAGCACATAACCGATGTTCGCATGCAACCAGTTTTGTGAACGTTCCCGATAATCGATGCCATCCACAAGAATCTGGCCTTCAGTGGGTTCGTAGAATCTACAGGCGAGGTTGACGATTGTGCTCTTTCCCGATCCCGTCTCACCGACAAGTGCGATGGTCTGTCCTTTTTTGACATTCAAGTTGAAGTCTTTGAGGATGTACTCCCCTTCTTTGTAGTAGAAATCCACGTTTTTGAATTCCACGTTGCCTTCCACCGGTTCCCAGTTCTCAGTTTTTTGCTCGTAATGGTTCCCGTATTTGTTAAGGACCTGATCCGATTCGACGATCTCCTCTTTCTCGTTGATGAGTGATATCACGCGCTCTGCGGCAGCTTGTGCGCTGATCATTTCAGTGTAGATTCTCGCCAGTTCCAGGACAGGATCGAAAAACTGTCTTGCGTAGGTGATGAAAAGGACCAAAGTACCATAAGTGATGACATCCCTCACAATGAAGATGCTTCCGAAATACAGGGTAAGTACCGTTCCGATTGCCGATATGAACAGTGCGACCGGTAGATATCCGGCCGAAAACGTTGCCGCCCTCACGGATGTGCGTTTCATGTCAGTGGTCACTTCACCGAACTCCTCTTGGTTAAGTTCCTCCCTCACCAAGGTCTTGGTCGTCTTCGCACCAACGATGCCATCGTTGAACAGTCCTGTGATTTTAGAGTTGATTTTGCGTACGTTTCTGTATGCCACCAACATTTTTTTCTCGAACATAACACTGATCACCGCAAGTAGCGGTACCGTGATCAGTGTGATCAGTGCCAAACGCCAGTTGACGATGAGCATCACAACGGAAATTCCGAACATCATGGATACGCCCCAAACGAGATCCACCAAACCCCAAGCAAGCGTCTCTGAAATTTTTTGCGCATCTGATGTGGTCCTTGCGATCATCCAGCCTATGGCATTTTTGTCATAATAGCTGAATGATAATTTTTGCAACTTTTCGAAACTGTCTTGTCTCATTTTGTACAGCAGGTTCATTTCAATTTTTCCCGCAAGACGTATGAATAAGAAGACAATCGATGATAATGCTATTGCAAGTCCCAAGTATATCATTCCGACTTTGCCAAGCCCTTCGATATCCATCGGTATGACATAAGTGTCGATTGCGTGTTGCGTCAACAGTGGAAATGAGATGTCGATGAGCGCGAGCGATATCATGAATGCACAGAGAATCATAAAGTCCTTTTTGAAAGGCTTTAAGTAAGTGAACATTTCTTTCCAGATGTTTTTATCATATTTGAGTTTCATTTCTTTGTTTTGATTTTCCACGTTTAATTCCCCCTGTCCTAGACAGCCATCTTCTGCAGATCCCAGATGCGTTTGTATAGTCCTTCATTTTCTATGAGTTCGGTGTGTGTTCCGAATTGTACGATTTCTCCTTCGCTCAGCACGATAATATAATCTGCTTCAGAAAGTGTTGATATTCTATGGCTAATGATCAAGGTGGTCACATCCTTGTTTCGCTTTGAAAGTTCCCTACGGATTTTCATGTCCGTCTCGGTGTCCACCGCACTGAGTGAATCGTCGAATATGAGAATGCGTTTGTCCTGATCGATGATTGTTCTCGAAATGGCGACTCTTTGCTTTTGGCCTCCCGAAAGCGATACACCTTTCTCTCCGATCACTGTGTCATACCCTTCCTTGAATTCCAGGATGTTGTCATGTATGGACGCGATTCTTGCCGCTTCCTCTATGTCTTGATCTGAAAAGTTGTTTTTGACAATGCCGATGTTGTGTTTGACTGTTTTCGCATATAGATACGGTTCCTGCAAAATGAGGCCGATCTTTTGACGGATCCATTGTTTTCTGATGTCCTTCAGTTCATGGCCGTCGATTCTTATGCTGCCTTCATAGTCATACAGTCTTTGGAGCAAATGGACCATTGTTGATTTTCCAGAGCCAGTCGATCCGAGTATGCCAAGAGTCTTTCCCTTTTCAATTTCAAAACTGATGTTCTTCAGGGCGACTTTTCCATCCGGATATGAGAAATTCACTCGATCGAAAACGATATGGCCTCCGATTTCCGGTTCTGTCTCATCTGGATGATCCGACTCAATCTCTTCTGTGAGAATCTCTTCAACACGTTTCACGGCTACTGTGGTTTTACCCAGTTCGCTGAGCAGCCTTCCAGATTGTTTTACCGGCCAGAGCAACATGGACTCATATGTGATGAACGCCACCAATGTGCCGATTGTGATTTCACCTGTGATGACCATTCTCGATCCGACGACCAGCACGATTCCGCTTTGGATCAGCGTGAGCAGATCCGATGAGGACCAGAACATGGCTAGAATCTCAATCAATCTATAAGTCTTTTCCTTGTAATCTTGATTGACCTTTTGAAACTTGTCGATTTCAAATTTTTCTCTACCGAATGCCCTTACGACACGCACACCTGATAGATTCTCTTGTAGGACAGTTGTAAGTACACCTTCCGCTTCGTCCGACTTCTTGAAATTCTTTTGCACTTTTGTGAAAAATATGTACGAGAATAGGAATAAGACCGGAATAAGGGCTATTGCATAAACAGTGAGTTTGAGATTGAGGTTCATCATGATGATGACTGATAGAAAAATCATAAAGATGATTCTGGCCAGATCGACGATTTGAACCCCGAGAAAACGTCTGACGGTTTCAACATCCGATGTGCAACGTTGAATCATATCCCCGGTTTCTTTTTTGGTATGGTACTCATAAGTCATGTACTGAATTTGTCTATAAAGTTTTTCTCTCATGTTCTGAGCGATGTTCTCGGCAGCATAATTCGACAAATAACCCTTTAAGAACAAAAATATGCCTCTGATCAAATTGATTGCAATGACAATCCATACGACGCTCATTAGATTTCTACCGAAAGCATCCATCAGGAATTGCATATTCCCGGGGGATTCACTCCCTATGATGGAGTCAATGGCGTATTTTATCAGTATGGGCGTGGCGAGCTGCATTGTTGTTGCGACTACGATTGAAATGATAGCGAGCAAGAATATGCCCTTATATCCTTTCATGTACTTGATTACGTTTTTCATTTTACTACCCCCTAGTTCTCTTCCGCTTAAACATAAAAAAACCACGCAAGCGTGGTTTTTGAACAGGCAGACTTAGTCCAACCCGTTTGACAACTTTATTTCAAAGTTGAGTTGCACAATATTTCAGAAAAATTTTGCGCAAAATAAAACCACAAACGAATTATGCCTGTGGTTCATCAACTATGATATCTTTAGATCAAATGTTTCTTTTATCCAAAATTCTATAATCGACCGCAGGTCATAAACATATTTAATTGATTGTTTCTAAATTTAGGCGCACTTGTAGTGCCGTTGCCGATTAATGCGGAATTAAATTTTAATGCGTAAGTCTTAGTTAAAGTCATCATGTTTATAACCTCCTTCTTTAGAATTTGTATTTCACCATCGTCAGAACACAATGTTCTAATCTATAAACATTCTAGCCGAATAAAATAATTGATGCAATGGTTTTTTTCGATTGTAATCACTTTGTAATATTGAGCGCTTCAGCAAGGTCAGAAATAATGTCGGTTGCATCCTCAAGTCCAACAGAAATTCTGATGAGGGATTTGCTGAGACCTATGGCTTTCAGCACTTCATCCGAATAGCCAATGTGTGTCATTGCAGCGGGCAATTGAATCAGAGTCTCAGTGTCTCCGAGACTGACCGCTATCTTCGCAAGCTTGACCGAATTGATCACTCGAATCGCATCTTCATGAGACCCGTCAATTTCAAAACTCACTATGCCGCCGAACGCCTTCATCTGTTTTTTTGCGATTTCGTGCCCGGGATGCGATTCGAGTCCAGGATACATGACACGCTTCACTCTTGGGTGTGCCTCTAAATATTTTGCGACCTTGAGCGCACTTTCGCAGTGACGATCGAGTCTGAGCGGCAAAGTCTTGATTCCCCTCAAAATCAACCAGGCATTGAATGGACTGAGTACACCGCCGAGCTCACACATGTATTCAAATTTGAGTGAGTCCACATAATCTTGGTCTTTTGACACAGCAATCCCTGCGACGACGTCGCCATGACCACCCAAATATTTTGTCGCGCTATGAAGCACCACATCAGCACCGTATTCCAGTGGCTTTTGCAGATATGGTGAGCAAAAAGTGTTGTCGATCACCACTTTGGCATCGAACGCTCTGGCGATGGCAACGACTTCCTCGATGTCGATTATATCGAGATTGGGGTTCGCCGGAGTCTCAAAATAAATCACAGCAGGCCTAAGAGCTTCCACTTTCCGTCTCAAATCTTCCAGATCTGTAAAATCCGTGTTTTGAGCATTCACTTTATATTTTTTTAGAAACTGATTCAGAAATGAATAACTGGATCCGTAAAGGACATTGTGATAAAGCACCATGTCCCCGGGTTCTGTGAGCGACAGTATGACAGAACTTACTGCGGCCATGCCCGATGAAAATGCCACAGCTCCCAATCCACCTTCCAATACAGCAACTTTGTTCTCCAAAATGCGCAGTGTCGGATTGTTGCCACGCGTGTAGACGTAATCATCGCTTTCGAAATTCATGACTTTGCCTGCGTGTTCAATACTGTCGAAAACAAAAGTCGACGTCTGAAAAATCGGTGGATTTAAAGCATTTTCAGCATGTTTTTCCGGTTCACCGGAATGAATTGCCAAGGTGTTGAATCCCATTTTTTTCACATCGCCAGTCATAAGCTTACCTCTGCCCGTATTTGTTGAGATAAAAGTCTCTCATGATATCACATTCTTCTTTGGAAAGTTCGATCGCTCCTCCAATGTTCGCCGCAAGCAAAGTTGCATGAGCAGACTTTTCACAGATGAATGCGATTTTGATGGTTTCCTTCAGATTTTTACCCGCTGCCAGCAATCCATGATTTGCGAGCAAAACCGCGTTGCGCTCATCAAGCGCTTCCACAGCCACTTTTCCAAGGTCGTCAGTACCGGGCAACCTGTATTCCGATACCCTCACATTTCCTCCAACGATTTGGATCAAATCTTCGCATGATGCGGGTATCGGCTTTCTGGCAATTGCCATTGCTGTGCAATAAGTGGAGTGTGTGTGGACAATAGCTCCAATATCCGGTCTTTTCTTGTAAATCTCGAGATGCATCGGCAGTTCGATGGACGGTTTCATATTACCATCGATCAGGTTGCCTTCAAAGTCAATGATTGGAATATTCTCTGAAATGAGTTTGTCATAGTCCACACCACTTGGTGTGATGGCAATCAGATCTTCATCTGCAATTCTAACGCTGATATTGCCCCATGTGCCTATGACGAGCGAAGAGTTGACCATTTGATTTCCCGCATCTATGATTTCTTTTCTAGCAATCTGGTGTTTTAAAGACATAATATCCTCCCTCACTTATAAGACAATCAACGATCTGTCGCATTTACAGTTGGATTCGTCAATTTCCCCTTTTAAAACAGCTATGAAAAGCTGAGTGATCACAGCTTTGTTTTTCTCCATGGATTCGGCGATCTGATGACCTTCGATGTGCTTTCCCTCGATTCCGGTACACCAATTTGTAATGACTCCAATGGCCGCATAACACATGCCCAGTTCTTTTGCGAGCACACTCTCCGGAACATTGGTCATTCCCACCACATCACCGCCCATCTGACGGTACATTCTTATTTCTGCGGCCGTCTCGAATCTCGGCCCCTCTGTGCAGATATAAACAGCGTCACCCTTGAGCTGCAAATTTGATTTCAATGCCTGTTCGCAGAATAATCTCCTCAAAGTTCCACAGTAGGGTTCGGTCATCTCCACATGTGCCACAGGGCCGTCCTCACCTTCAAAGAAAGTCTGTGCACGCGATTTGGTGAAATCGATGAAATCTGTGATGATGACCAAATCGCCAGGTTCATAGGCGTCATTCATGGAACCTACTGCGCAAGTGGCGTAGACATGAGTGACATCAAGCATTTTAAGTGCCATCATGTTCGCTCTGTAGTTGACTTTATGAGGTGGTGTATTGTGTTTTTTTCCATGTCTCGCGAGGAATATGATTTCCTGACCATCCACCGTCATCACATCGTATGTGACATCGCCATAGGCTGTAACGAGCTGCCCTGATTTCACTTCGCTTCCGGCATCATAGATCCCGGTGCCGCCAATTATCGCTCTTCTCATTCTTCCTCCTAAGGTTTGATTTTCAGTAGGTTTTCATCAAATGGTGGCAATACCACTCCACGTTCAGTGATGATGGCCGTTATGTTTTCCGCAGGTGTGACATCGAAAGCGGGATTGTAGACTTTTATGCCTTCAGGTGCGATCCTGACTCCACCGATCATAGTCACTTCTTCAGCGTCTCTTTCCTCAATTTCAATTTCATCGCCAGAGATCATGTCATAGTCGATGGTGGAAGTCGGTGCCGCCACATAAAAAGGTACACCATAGGCTTTTGCCATGACCGACAACATGAATGTCCCGATTTTGTTGGCCGCATCTCCATTGCTGGCAATTCTGTCCGCACCGACGATGATTCGATCAATCCTGCCATCACGGATCAAGGTCGCCGCAACACTATCCACTATCAAAGTTGCCGGAATGCCTTCCTCTACGAGTTCCCATGCAGTGAGTTTTGCGCCTTGAAGTCTAGGTCTGGTCTCATCGGCGTAAACAGAAATGTTCTTTCCAGTGAAATGTGCCTCCCTGATGACACCAAGTGCCGTCCCGTACGCCACAGTTGCCAGCGCTCCTGTGTTGCAGTGCGTCAAAATCACATCGCCTTCTTCAATAAGGGTATTGCCGTGAACGCCAATCGCCTTACAAAACCCGGCATCCTCTTCAAAAATTGCATTGGCCTCTTTTTCAAGATGTTCAATCAAAGCGTCTACATCCGCTCCAGAAAATGTACTTAGTGTTTCCATCATCCTTTGGGTCGCCCATGCCAGATTTACCGCGGTCGGGCGGGCATCGTCCAGTGTTTTTTTGATTTCCGGCATTTTTTCAAGTAACCCGTCCAATCCAATCGCTCTGTTTTGGACCGCACCGATGACCATTCCAAATCCTGCGGTCGCTCCGATGGCCGGTGCGCCTCTGACGATCATATCCTTGATGGCGAACACCACGTCCTCCAAAGTCTTACATTCAAAATAGGTTTTCTCGAGCGGTATTTTTCTTTGGTCAATCAATGTCATGACCGAATTTTCGTAACGAATTGCCTGAAAAGAAGCCATCTGTCCATCCTCCTTTATTTTTGAATGCGTTTGACGAGATTGTGTGCCGCTTCATCCGCCTTGGCGAGAATCAACTTTTCATCAAACGATTTGATCTCATAATCCTGCATCAATACCCTACCGTTGCAAAGCACTGTCTTGACATCACTTGCGGCCGCCGAGTAAACCAGCATGGCCACCAGGTCATACTGAGGGATCAAATGCGGTTTGTTCAGATCGATTAAAATGAGATCCGCTTTCTTTCCAACCTCAAGAGTTCCCACTTCACTGTCTATTCCAAGAGCTTTCGCTCCATTTATTGTCGCGATTTCAAGCGCCTTATATGCTGGGATCGCTGTTGGATCTGCTTCCAACCCCTTGTTGACGAGTGCACACAGATGCATTTCCTCGAACATGTTGATGTTGTTGTTGGAAGAAGATCCGTCAGTACCCAGTGCCACATTGATGCCCATTCCGATCATCTTGTTCACTTTTGCAAACCCGTTGCCTAGCTTAAGGTTGCTGCTTGGGTTGTATAGGACACTCACATCATGCTTTTTCAGAATTTCAAAGTCATCATCCTGAAGATGAACACAGTGGGCAGCGCTGGTTTTGACATCAAACACACCGAGGTCTTCCATCTTCTTGATTGGTGTGACTCCATATTTTTCAAGGGATTCATTGACTTCAAAAAGGCTTTCGGACAAATGGATGTGAATCTGTGTGTTCAGGTCCTTGCTGAGTTCAACGGCTTTTTTGATAAAACCGTCCGAACAGGTATATGGAGCATGTGGTGCGATATCAACGACAATCCGTCCATCCGCTTTGCCATTCCAAGTTTGATGAAAAGCTCTCGAATTTTCCAGTTTTTCCAGTCCTTCAGTGTCATTTCCAATCATACCTCTCGAAAGGTTGGCTCTTACACCGGAGATTTCTACAGCCTTGGCGACTTCTTCCATTTCAAAATACATGTCATTGAAGGTCGTGCATCCCGTTCGGATCATCTCTGCGATGGAAAGCATTGTTCCGAGATAGACATCGTATGGAGTAAGTCCGGCCTCTATCGGCCAAATCTTCTCGCTGAGCCAGGTCATCAGCGGCAGATCGTCCGCGTAATTTCTCATGAGTGACATGGCCATATGTGTGTGCGCATTGATCAGACCCGGCATTGCCAGCTGATTTTTGCCGTCGATAACATGGTCCGCCATGAAACCTGAGGGCATTTCTCCGATGGCGACGATTTTATCATCTTCAATGGCGATATCACCGTAAAGTACGCCTTCAGTCTGATCGACCATTCTTAAAATGGCCGTGTCGCGAATTAAAATTTTCATATGCTTTGGATCTCCTTTTCTATCATTGATTTGATCTTTTCCGCAAGTCCATGGGTGTCTTTGTTCATCTCCGCCGTGATTTCGATAGGATCACAAATTATGATTTTTATATCCGAAGGATGGATGATGAACGACCCCTTTTGCATCAGACCGATGGAATTGTGAATTGCCACCGGCACAATGGTCGCACCTGATTTTGTAGCAAGTTTGAGGCTACCCGCTTTGAACTCACCGAGAGTGCCGTCCTTACTTCTGGTGCCTTCCGGAAATATGATCATCGAATGTCCTGATTTAAGTGTGGTGACGCCTTCTGAAATGGCTTTCACCTGTTGCCTGATGTTTTCCCGATCGATGAAGACACATCTCATGTGCCTCATCCAACTTCTGATCATCGGCATTTTCAGTATTTCCACTTTTGCAATGAAACCTTTAGCTTTTGGTGTGAATGCGATCATGAGCGGAATGTCGAAATTGCTCTGATGGTTGGCCACATAAACCACGGCTCCATCAACAGGTATTTTCTCACTTCCAGTCACTGTGACCCGAGCTCCCGCGAGCGACAGAAGATGCTCCGCCCAATATCGCGCTTTTCGATCCGTATAGTCAGCACGTTCATCGATGTTTTCAATGCGTCCTGTGTACCATAAAAATGGCATATATACGATGAGTATAAGCCAAAAATAAACAAACCAGATGATTGTCCTGATCATAACCCCTCCATAAATACGGTTTCGCCCCCATTATGTGACTGATCACACACAATGAGGGCTTTTATTTCATTATACAAGTTTTTTGGTCGTTTTGGCTAGTGGAAGTTCAATATAAAAACAGGTTCCCACACCAGGAACGCTTTCCACTTTCAGTTCCCCACCATGTTTTTCAACGATGATACTGTGAGAAATACTCAGTCCGAGCCCGGTGCCCTGCCCCACGGGTTTCGTGGTGAAGAACGGGTCGAACACCTTATGAATAAATTGGGGGGCTATGCCACTACCGGTATCGCGAACAGAAATCAAAACGCCGGAGGCAAGCGGTTCGGTCTTGATGGTGATGGTACCGATCGAGTCCCCGCTTTCTTTGATGGCTTGTGACGCATTGACGATCAGATTCACGAAAACCTGCTCGATCTCCCCTTTATTGCCATAGATCAGAGGACAGATCTCATACTCTTTCTCCACCACTGCATTGTATTTGAACTCGTTGTTGACAATCATCAGGACTTCGTCGATCAGATTGTTGATGTCGAAATACTCGGTGGTGTCCTCATCCGATGTCCTTGCGAAATTACGCATGCTGTTTACGATTTTGGCGATTCGATCGAGCCCTTTTTGGGATTCACCAATCAGTTCCGGCAAATCCTCCAGTAAAAAATCAATATCCCTCGCTTTCCATTCTTTCTGAAGTTCCGGAAACGCTTTGACTTTCATCAAAAGTTCGGTGATAGGTATGCTGTATTCCTTGATGTTGCTGAAATTGCTCATGACAAAGGCGAGCGGGTTGTTGATCTCGTGTGCGATACCCGCAGCCAGTTCGCCTATGGAAACCAGTTTTTCCTTTTGGACCATATACACATGGGCTTCCATGAGATTCCTATTGGCTTCGTTGAGTTCGATATTTTGAGCCTCAAGTCGCTCTGTGACCCTCTTCAATTTGTTTTTATAGGTGATTTCGCGAAGCGTCGACCTGATCCTCGCCACAAAGTCCATTTCCTCAAACGGTTTTTTGATATAATCCACAGCGCCCAAATCAAAACAGGCATTCAATATATTAGAATCGCTGATGGTTGTGAGCATAATCACTTCCGGTTTATATGAAAGGTCCATTGAGTTGAGCTTTTCAAGCATTTCTATCCCCGTCATCCTGGGCATGACAATATCGAGCAACACGAGATCGATTCCATTTTGTTTGATTCGATCCAGCGCGGCTTCTCCATTGTTCGCATACTCTATCTCACATGGAATGTCATATTTGATCAACGTATCTCTTGCGATATATTGATTGATTCGACTATCTTCGACAATAAGTATCTTCATCTGTTTCCTCTATTTTCATCACTCAAGACTCTGATGTATGCTTCCATATATTTGGGCAAATCTTTTGGCCATCGGCTTGAGACCAAGTTGCCATCCACCACTACCGCGTCGTTGAACCAAATGGCACCGGCATTGGTCATATCATCCTTGATGCCAGGGGTTGATGTGACATTCTTACCCTTCAAGATCCCCGCTGAAATGGTCACCCATCCCGCATGACAAATTTGTCCGATGGGTTTTCCCTGATCGTTGAACTTCCTTACAATGTCCTTGACCAGCTCATAACGTCTGAGTTTGTCCGGTGCCCATCCACCCGGTATGACCAGACCTGTGTAGTCGGAAACATCCACATCCTCATAACTCATGTTGGACTCGTAGGGAACGCCATATTTACCGTGATACTGGAGATTTGCCTCCCGACCGGCCAAATCCACTTCATATCCAGCTTCTTGAAGTCTATAGTATGGATACAAAAGTTCCAAGTCTTCCGCTTGGTCCTCTACGATTATCAGTATTTTTTTCATAACTTCCTCCCATTCATCGATATGATATTTGATACCCAAGTGATGAATGGTCAATCAGAGTGCTGTTCCAATAAAGGATAATTTTGATAAACCGCTTTTTCTCTGGTATGCGACAGCCATTTCAACGAAGGTGCGGTGGTGTTCGATCACCTTTGAAAACGACTGGATGTACGCCACCACGGTCTCATCGGTCAATTCACCTCTAAACCCCGCTATTCCAATCAATTGGACCTTGATGACCGCAAAACGTGTGAACAACATCATGAACGCATCCCAAACTTGGTCGGCTTCGGTGAACGGGAAGAGTTTTTTCACCATGAGGTTGACAAAATAGTTGTCGAGCATGTATCCCCGGTCTGAAAAATAGGCATTGTAAATTGTCTCGCCCATTTCATGATCACCTTTTGAAGCCTCATCAGAGAATGTCATATAGGCCTCTGAATCCACAGGCAACAACAACTTCACCATGTTATCCGAATATTCCCTAATGGTTTTGCTCAAGAAAATCGCCGGTTCAAATTCCGAATTCCTGAACTTCATGATCACATCCGGAGCCTGGTGAGCCTGTTTGTGACTTTGAAGCTTCTGGAACCTTTCCACCCATTCCGCCAAGTTGTATAGCCGTTTTTCAATCGGCTGGTGCGAACGCATCATCGTATCGAGACAAATCGTTCTCACTTCACTGAAAAATTCGACCAAAGTCTTTTGATACTGTTTCGATCTTTGATCCACATCAAAAGTGATGATCGGATATTTGACATTGGTCTCATTCTGATGCATCTTCATGGCTTCAGGACTTAGTAGAATCAGCCTGGCGGCTTCAGGACAAGATGGGGACAGCGTCATCTCATATATGCCGTTAACCCTGTTCACGGTTCTTGGATAATAAGTGCAAACATTGGACAGATACTTTTCTCCCAAATGTTTTTGAATGATGCAAAGTTTGTCCGCATTCAAAAAAGGACATTTTTTATCTTGAGTCAGTTCGACTTTCGCGAAGTCCACAAATGGGTCTGTCATCCATTCATTTTCGTAGATGAACCTTTCAAACTGCTTTTTCATCCTCAGGTCGCTCACAGTTTTGTAGCTTTGATAGGTCTTGTGGTCGATGTCCACATCCCATCCGATGCAACAACTGTCCTCACAATCGCCTCCAATGCATTTGAAATTTCCCAAATAATTCGGCTCATTTATTTTACGCATAATTTTACTCCTAAATTTTAACGTTTGTGTGTATTTTTTTAAAATGAGGGTATATCCATTTTAAGACAATAATTCCTCTCTTTAACCTTCAATATACTCGGTGGCACTCACTCGCATCGAGATTTTTTTGCGCTTATATCTTTATATTGTAAGCTTTGCTTCTTCGATTTACAACCATAAAGGAAAGTACCGATTGGGGACAGGTCCAAAGTGGTGAAATTCAAAATGGGGACAGGTCCAAATTGGCACCTAGCAAGCTAGGTGCC
>JACUUV010000132.1 GCA_014859095.1 Clostridia bacterium
AGATGTTTTTCAGTGTGATCAGGTTTTGGGCATCCACATCATCCTGGTCAATGTCGAAATCCTGTACCGTTTCATAATTTTGAAGCAGCCTTCGTTTGGCTTCAAGATGCTTTTCCATTCGGCGTTCGAGCATTTTGGCACTTTTCATGAGTCTGGCGGATCTTGCACCGGTTCCCCTGTTGTGCGTTTTGTATGGATTCTTGACGCCTTCGATTCTTCCGGACCAATGGCGTTTGTCTTTTGAGGAGTCTTCGAGTTTTTCGGTCTCTTTCTCGAGATTGGTTTTGGTGCGCAGTTCAAAGGCCTCATAGAGCGTCTTGTTGTGATGCCATGAAGTGTAGTTGCCTTTTTCTATGGTAATGTTGGACTTATTGATGGCTATGATATGGTTCACTATGGTATCGAGAAACTTCCGGTCGTGTGTGATGACGATGAAGCCTTTCTTCTTTGCGAGGTATTCCGCAAGGATTCTTTTGCCTTCGATGTCGAGATGGTTGGTGGGTTCATCGAGCAATATGAAATGGTTGGGACGCAAGAACAAGGCGAGAATCAGCAGTTTGGTCTGCTCTCCTCCCGATAGGGTGTCGAAGTCGCGCTTAAGTAATGAGGCATCCAGCCCCAGCATTGCAATTTCCTTATGTATGTCGGTTTCCACGGTATAGCCGCCAAGTGCTTCATACTCCCCCTGAATGCGAGCGTATTCCATCATGGATTCCTCGTCGTCATTTGATAGAAGTGTCGTCATGGCGCTCTCCATGGACCTGAAGCCACCGATATTCTCTTTCAGGATGTCCAGGGTGTTTGTGTATGCGCAGGTGTAATCGTATGGGAAGATCTCAGTCATCACTGATTTGGTGATTTCGCCGATATCAGGTGAAAGCGAGCCGTGGATCAGTTTCAGAAGTGTGGTCTTTCCTCTGCCGTTCCTGCCAATGAGTCCGAGCTTCCAATCGGTGTCAATGGTGGCGGTGACGTCTTTGAAAACGGGTTTGTAATATGTACCATAGGTGAAGCTGAGCTTAGAGAGGGTTATTGCTGACATGGGTCTCCTCCTGTGTCTATATGTATTTATGCAAGGCCATATTATAACTATTCGACACTGGAAGGAATTGTCCTTTCCAAAACTGGGAATTGTACGAAAATTTCAAACATTTAAGTTGTGTTCATAATGGTTGACTCTGGTGGTTTTTAATTGTGAGAACATATCTACTATCGCTAATAAGTTTTCCGACGGAAAACTTACCTACGCGTGATTTTCAGCTGTGCTGAAAATCATGGGTCATGCGACTCAAGTGATTAAGGAGATACAGGTGGCTAAGCCTCAGGTTTCTACTGCTTCGAGACAGGTGACTGCTAGGGATAATTGAAAATTGAGTATAGGTGAGACTGTTATACAATAAAAATGAACCGTAGCAAATCAATTTGATTTGTACAGTTCATTTTTTACTTATGGGTTATTTTTGCAACAGAACCTTGTTCTAAAATAATCATTTTTATCAATAAAGATGATTTTAGTAGTTTATGTCTTCTTTAACTTCATCAGTAATTCTACGTCCATCATATAATTGAATCATCGTTCCAATAATTTCTGTATAGAATACTTCTTTCAAAGGAGCAAAATCATGATTAAGGTCAGCGTGTTGCAATGCTGCATAATACTTTTCTTTACTGTGATATTTCAAATAAACTGGTGGTAATCCCTTATATCCTGGATTCCCGCATACACCTAACGATAACAATGTGGTTAAATCGCTAATTCCCT
>JACUUV010000023.1 GCA_014859095.1 Clostridia bacterium
AAACTATACTAGCCTCAAACTATGATTGCTAATAAGTTAACTTATGTGAAATATAGAACATATTCACATAGGCTCCTGTGTTTGCTCGCAAACACAGGAGCCCAATATTTCCGCGATGCGGAAATATTGTAACTACGCGTAAAATTAGAGCGTGCTCTCGCACGCATATCTCGCCAATTCGACTGAGACGCTAATAAGTTTCCTTCGGAAACTTAACTACGCGTAAAATTAGAGCGTGCTCTCGCACGCTCTAATTTTATTCAAAATGAACATCGCCCATAATTGTAGTTTCCATAAACTTTTTTACTTCACTTGGTGTTTCATAGTTGCCAAGTGCCCACATGAGTTTCATAACGATGGTTTCAGTATTCATATCACCAGCATTAATAATCTCTGATGAGCCAATTTGACCCACCGCGTAGACACCAAGTTCAGTACCATCTTCAATACACTGGGTCGTGATTACAACTGAAAGTCCTGCATCAATGAGTTCATCCAACTTTTGAGAAATGTTGGATGATTCATTTGGTACACCACCTACTCCAAAACTTTCAACGACAACACCTTTATAATTTGATTTGATGTAATCAAACAATTCTGGTTTGGTTCCTGGATGCAGTTTAACAACTATCACATCTTCTGAGAATTTTGTATTGAGTTCGAGTGGTTTGCTCTTGTCCATCACATAAGTCTTGGAGTAAATACCATGATACATCAGATTATTGTATTTAGCCATTCCCAGTTTCATTTCAGCCACAATTGGAAAATTGATGCTGGCAAATGCATCACGACTTTTTGATTTGGATTTCATCGCTCTTGAGCCATTGATGATGATTCCGTCAAATGAGATGAACACACCCGGTATGCCTTCACGAGCAAATAAGAACGCATCCGACAGATTCTTTCTGACGTCGGAGAACAAAGCGCCTACGACGACTTGTGATCCGGTGAGTACAACAGGTTTTCCCAAATTTTTGAGCATATAAACAAGCGCAGCTGAAGTATAAGCCATCGTATCCGTTCCGTGTGTGATTACAAAACCATCGTATGCGTCATAATGCTCATACACCGCTGTCGCTATTTCTCCGATCAGGCTAAGTGTCATATTCGTGCTGTCAATCGACATGAGAGATATTGTTTGAATTGTTGTTTTTTCACGAATCTCAGGCATGAACATCAATAGTTCATCAGCGTTGAACGTTGGCGCAAGACCATTGATAGTGTCCGCAGATGCAATTGTACCACCAGTGGTAATCATAAGAATTTTCTTCATTTTCCCCCCTAAATCATTACTTTATTTCTATTGATCTATAAGATAAAACGTATTTCGCTCATTTCACCAATTTTATCAAAACCCAATTTTTCATACATATATTTTGCAGTATCAGACCCATTGGTCACTAGATAAACTGTTTTGCAATTTTGATCCAAAGCCTTTTCAATCAGACTTTGGAGAATAGTTGATCCATATCCGAGCCTCTGATATTTCCCAATGATGCTGAAATCCTCAATCTTTGCGACATCTCCGGAAATGAACAAATCACAACGCCCGATCAAATCGTCCCCATGATAGCACAAATATGCTTCAACACCCTGATCTCTCAAATAGATTGGACTTCTTCCATAACACCTTCTCACACAGAAATCTCTTCCGTTGATGGCTTCATCAGCATCAAGATCAACTGTGAGCATGTCATCAAAAGCTTCCACAGTTGTAACCTTCTCGATTCTACACCCTTCGATGCTCTTGATTGATTGTAATTTTGAAAAATCAAATTTATAAAAGACATTTATGCTGAGTACTGAAGGATGTTGAATGTAAGATAAGATTCTCGGATGGACATCTGAGTTGATGATGAGATTGCAGTATTTAACTCTTTCATTCTTACAGATTGCAATTTCTTCTTCAAACAAACTTCTAATCTTTAATTCTTTTTCTTTCTTTTTGATGTAAGTGAAATTGTGACTGTGCATATCTCTAATTTCATGATTCCTAAATCGAATGATATTCTCATCTTCATATTCCGTGCTGAATTGTCTTGTGTAATTCAATTCGCACTGAATAATATTTTCCACAAAAACCATATGAGCCATTCCTTTCATCACTTAAGTTTTTTATAATCCATATATATTATAACATTCATCAAATAAAATTGGGATAATTCTTACGACATTTGACAATAACGTTTTTGTGTTGTAATATTTAATAAACTTATTTGAATAACGTTTATTAAATATGTGTTATAGGAGGCAGGGCATGGACATAAACACACTTGATATCGAAGAAATAAAGAAAGGGTTTAAACTTTCCGAAAGCATTGAAGCCTATCAATGTCTGATTTGCAATAAAACCTATAATCTTGATGAAATTTTTCCTGTTGGCGAGCGTTTCTTCACAGCAGAGCATCAAATAAAATCCCACATCAAAGAAGAACACGGACACACACTTGAGTATCTTCTTTCACTGGATAAAAAACTCACAACACTCACAGACAACCAAAAGGAAATCATATCGTTGATGGCCAGTGGTTCAAGCGATAAGGAAATCGCAAGTGATCTTTCCCTATCTACTTCAACAGTAAGGCATCTGCGTTTCACAATGAAAGAAAAAGCCAGGCAAGCTAAGGTCTTTCTTTCCATATATGAAATGATATTTGAAGAAAGAGGTGATTTCATGCCAATTCATACTAAAGCCACTATGGTGGATGATCGCTATTTTATTTCTGAGATAGAACAAAAGAAGATTCTCGAAAATATGTTTTATTCACTTGATCCGTTAAAGCTAAAAATTTTCTCTCCCAAGGAAAAAAAGAAAATAGTGATTTTAAGAGCGATTGCGGATTCGCTGGATCCTGAAAAAAAATACTCAGAGATTGAACTCAACGAAGTCCTCAAGCAGATTTTTCACGACTTTACAACTCTACGCCGATATTTGATCGAATATGGCTTTATGGAAAGAACCAAAGACGGTAAAGTCTACAAGATCAAAAGTTGATATGAACAGAAATTCACTCGACACCAAACCCGTTACAGTGTATAATCAATTATAAAATTATTTGAGGTGAAATTATGACTGAATTAAAAAACAACCAAGAAGCGGATCATTCATGTGGTTGTGGAGAAGACCACGATCATGATCACGAACATCATCAACATACTGTAACCATAGAACTTGAGACTGGCGAAGAACTTGAATGTCCGATCATTGAAATCTTTGAAGTCAATGAAAAGGAATACATCGCTCTTTTACATCCAGAAGAGGAAATTGCAATGCTTTATGGTTTCATTGATCATGAAGATGGTTCAATTGAACTCACTGAAATCGCTAGCGATGAAGAATATGAGCTGGTATCCAAAGAATTTGATACGTTGTTTGACGAGGAAGATGAAGAAGACGAAGCATAAAAGTAACCGCCATTTGCGTACCTGGTACGCAAATGGCGGTTACTTTTTTCAATAAATATTTATTGCAATTCGATAAATGATTTGATACTATAATTTTGAGGTTTTCCACAAAATACAAACGTGTGAGGTCAATTCATGGAAAAAGGAACAACACTATTTTTAAAATCTGTGCTGATCGTTATGGGACTTCCCGTACTTGCATTTTGCATTCTAGTCATGCCGTCCATCGCAAAGGAAATTTTAGGCTATCATCCTGAATACAGTACTTTTATATACGCCGTCCTGGTTGTCATGTATGCAACAGCTATACCTTATTATTTGGCGCTTTATCAGTCCTTCAAGCTCCTTAACCTCATTGATACCAACATGGCTTTCTCGGATTTTTCCGTTAAGGCGCTAAAAAATATCAAGCAATGTGCTTACGCCATCAGTATCATGTACACACTCATAATGCCATTCTTCTATATTTTAGGTGAGTATGATGACGCTCCAGGAATAATACTTATAGGATTGATCCTAATATTTGCATCAACGGTGATTGCATTTTTTGCCGCTATTCTCCAAAAGCTTCTGAAAGATGCCATTGAGTTCAAATCCGAAAACGACCTGACCGTGTAAGGAGGCAGCCATGGCAATTATAATCAACATCGACGTGATGCTGGCAAAGAGAAAAATGAGCGTTACCGAACTTACAGAGAAGGTCGGAATAACGATGTCCAACTTATCCATTCTTAAAAACGGCAAAGCCAAAGCCATCAGATTTTCAACCCTTGAGGCCATCTGCAAAGCACTGGATTGTCAGCCCGGCGACATACTTGAATACCGTGAGTGAACACAAAACGTCAGCCTGGGGGCTGACGTTTCTTTATCCATGATTGATTTTGAATTTTGAGGCGAGCTTTATTGAAGTTTTATTTTTCGTCTCATAAAAACTGACTTGTCCATAAAGATCTATTAGAATGATGGTCTTGAAAACTGTCCCATATTCAGGTGTGTCAATATGGATAGATGATAATGTCCGTTCAAGTTCGATAGAGATTCCCGTACTTGGAAGCAAATCGTCAGGTGGCACTTCATCGTCGTTCAAAATCTTAAAGAGATCTTCCACTCTCAGCTCACTGCCGATTTGATTTTCAAGCCTTCGCATCCCCTTTTTCACCTTATACCACGGCGTATCGAGAAAACCATTGCTGAGTCCATGGACGCCGGGCTTTATTTGCTTGATTTCATCTTCAATGTTGGAGTAAAACCACAATTCCTGCAAATCACCTACAACCAAGTTGAATGGTGCATAATCCGCGTGTTCCTTTTGTATACGCTCCAGGAAAAGCCGAGGTGTTTCATCTCCCACCAAAAACTCACTAGTCAGTGAGCCTCTTGATTTTGGGACATCTCTTTTTAGTGGAAGCTGTCTATGATTTGTGATGAATGCTATGCGTCCTTCCTTTGTGATTCCCGTCCATGTTCCGCATGCGATAAGGTCCCTTCCACCGAAAACATTCGGGTGTTCTTCCCAAAATTGTGCGCTCATTGAAGGTCTATTTTTAAATTCGTCTCTGTTCCCTAGAAAAATGAAGGGGTACTCCGGATGCATTTTATAAGCAAAAAGTATCGTGCACATTGATTATTCTCCAATCTGTCAATCAAACCTTTTGACACTAGATACCCTATTTGTTCTGCATCAATCCGGGAAGACATTTTTTGTTTTAGTTGGCAGGGGGGATTATTGACTGATGTAATCGTGTCTGTTAAGAAAAGAATGAACCGCCAAAATTCATGGCGGTCCGTTTTATTTTGTTATTTTGCAGGACTGATCCTGATCTGTATAAACGGTGCTTGATTGTTCAATTTTTTCAAAAATGGCTCTTGCACCACTTTGATCACTGTCCCAGTATTTGGATGAATGACACTTCCCATTGGGTTATCATAACTGTAATGGAGAATTCTATCATCAAAAGTGCTTACTCCCGGCAAACTTGGAACTGGTGAAAGTTCTCCCAAATGACGAATGTTGTCGATGCCATCTGTACGGGCAATGGTGAATGTCGAATCGTATGTCTGGATACGGTTTCGCCACAATAAACCATCGTTTCTATAAAGTGGATCAAAATGTGCGTCAATTGGCAATAATAGTCCTTTTCCAGGTTCACCTCCTATATCGTTGTCAAGCTGTGAGGTATCCCAATAATGAATCAGGAGACCGTCCTGATATGGGAAATGGTTCACATAATTCGGAATAGATGGGGTTCCGAAGTGATATGGTCCGTCCTTGAGTGCGCTGTCATATCCCAAGTAAGTTCGATACTCACAAACATAATAGTGATTGAAAAGTTTGGATTCCACGCCTGTGGAAATACGGAATCCTTTCAATGTCCAACCTTCTTCTTCCTCTGCTCCGAAGATAGGGTAGTCTGTGATGCTGATTTCATCAATCATCAAGCCGACTTCAGCAACATATGGGTCTGTCCAGTAGCGGAAACCAACCATCACATCACCTGCGTAAGCGCTCAAATCAACTGTCAGGTCTACCCAGCCTCCCGAGTAGCCAGTGATTCCATATCCAAAGTTTTGACCATTTGGATTGTCATCTGTCGAGAGATTTGTAGGAACAGGTGTCCAGGAAACGCCTCCATTGGTTGAAACAACGACATAGGCATAATCCCAATCCGACTCGATTTCATAATTGACCTTAGCCGTTAGTGTGGCGCTTGGCGCAAGCGCAAATGCTTTGTACATAAAATTATCCAGATCATTGCCTGATCCGCTGTAAAAGAAACCCTCTCCTGAAAAAGGTTCGCCAATATCGGATACAACTTCTTTCTGAGGTAATATAACAAAAACACCTTGGGCTTGCTTGGTATTGAATTCCACAGGTCCAAGTCTATGATCGGACTTCATGCCGGCTTGTGCCACTTCATAATTGAGCCAACCCATTTGAAATTTCTCCCATGCACCCATATGGCTTGGTTTTGAACCAATGTTCTCGGTTCCGTCACTCAACCAAGATCCCGATGACATTAAAGTCCAGAATCCAGTGCCGTTCTCACCATCATATGCATATAGATCCGGAAGACCGAGGTCATGTCCAAATTCATGCGCAAATACGCCCACCCCTCCATTTTCAGGTTGAATGGTATACTTGCCTACCCAGTAATCGCTGTTTCCGATTTGGATACCGCCAAGCATGTTGTAAGCAGGTCCCGCAGAACCTTGCAGATTATATCTCGCATACCAGCTATGACTCCAAATCGCTTCAAAACTCGCACCAGCTTCCTCACCTTCGCCTGCATGAACGGATTGGAATGTATCGATATAGCCGTCAGGTTCGTTAAAGTCACCATCACCATCAAAGTCATATCTGTCCCAAACGTCAAACTGGCTTAAGTAAGCGTTGATTTCCTCCGGTGTCTTACCTAAATCCAATTGTTCCTCATACCAACCATTGATGCTATATTCAATAAAATCCCAAACTTTATTGCCTGGAAGGTCATCATTGTATTCTGCATAACCTCCAGGAACAGTCACCCAGTCCGTTACATCACCAGCAACAGCGAATCTCCCTGAAGATTGCTCAATATAGTAGTTGGTCATGGAATTTGCGCCTTTTGCTTCATTGAACAAAAGGTCCATATAGTATTCCCTATTAAAGTCGGGGGTCCATATCGTCGTATTATCTATACTTCTATCCGGTTCGCCAATTTCATTATGCTTCAAATCGGCAAATTCTCCCAGAACGGTCCAAATCATACTTTCGCCTTGACGCTCCAGTTCAACGAACTGTCCTTTTGCGACTTCCACAATTTTCCCACCACTTTTTCCATTCAAAATTGCCTCAATAGCTTTTTCTTTTAGCTCCAGTTGCTTTTCTGTAATTGGATCCTCTTTGTTATCTTTCTTTGAAACGTAATTTGTATCTTCTTGCTCGGTACCATCAATTTCTGGTGAAGCTGAAACCACTGGTATCATCCCGATGATCATGATCAGAATCAAAAGAATCATGACCATTTTATTGAACCTCATTGCTACGCCTCCTCAGTTCAGTGCAATAGATATGCCTCCTCTTCCACGATAAACCAAAAACACACATTTTCTTGAGTCGACATCACCTCCTCTGAAGTGACTCCAGATTTGGCAAGTTAATTGAATATTTTAAAGTTAGACAAGCTTACTTTACCCAAAAATCATGGGATTATTCAAAAAAATAACGGACTGTTGCCATCGTGCGTATCGCATTCAGGTTACAGTCCATATCATCTGCAGTCTATTAATTTTTTATAACTTCATCTGGTTCATAACCATTCAAATCGATTGAAATGGTCTTCATGATGATTGCTTCAAGTGGTTTGTCGTTTTTGTCTTTCTCCACTCCTGCAATCCGGTCAACCACTTCCATGCCTTCAAAGACATATCCAAAGCTGGCATATTGTTCATCGAGTGATTTGTAGTCCTTTTGCACAATGAAAAACTGCGATCCGGCGGTGTCCATTTCACGTGATCTGGCCATTGAAAGCACACCTCTTGTATGTTTCAGACCATTTGAAAACCCATTTGCTGTGAATTCACCCTTGATTGTGTATCCCGGACCACCCATTCCCGTGCCTAGCGGGTCACCACCTTGAATCATAAAATCTTTGATCACACGATGAAATCCCAGTCCATCATAAAAACCTTGCTGGCTGAGCGCAATGAAATTGTTGACCGTGTTTGGCGCAATTTCAGGGAAGAGGCTTATTTTTATCAGTTCTCCGGTCTCAAATTCAATCGTTGCAACCGGATAATCCGACGGATCCACTACAGTGGGATCGAATTCAACCACAATTTCTGGCGTTTTTGCTTCGCAGCCACCCAAAATCAACAAACTGATCAACAATACCATTATCATAAAAAGTTTACTGCTTCGTCTCATGTCAACCTCACTTTTTTTCATTTATCTTCATTATATCAGATGAATCTACAAAAAAACAACCGCCATCTGCGTACCAGGTACGCAGACGGCGGTTGCTAAATGTTATTATTGTCTTCAAGGACCAACAACGATGCTTTGATCAAGTGTGACTGCGGTTTGTGCAAGCAGTCTTCCATTGATTGAAGCTCCTGTTCCGAGTGTGATATTGGTTTGAGTCAATACAATACCTTCAAAATGTGAACCTGTTCCGATTGAAACGGTTTGAGCCGCTTGCCAAATGATGTTCTTGGCCTGTGCTCCACCTTTTAGGATGATTTTGACGCCATTTGCTTGAGTAATGCCTTCGCCTATTTGGAAGATCCAAACATCGTCTGCATCGCCTTCAAGTGTAACGTCAGTGTTCATAACGATTCCAGTACCCCATTTGTATACGCCTGGAGTAAGTGTTTTACCACTGATGTCTCCAGCATGCAATTCGGTGTAATCGGCAGCTCTTCCGGCAGCATCAGTATAAGCTGTTTCCATGTTGCTGATAGCAGTCGTTAAATTGCTTGGAGTTGGTGCGGAAAATGTAGCCGCATAAATTTTACCGATGACTTGATCAGATGTCGAAAATACATTTGTTGCATCTGCTGTCAACGAAAAACCTGTGATCCCTGTCGCAACTATCGGGCTGACACCAATATCGCCTGTGATAGATGAATTAGGGATTGTTGAAATACCTGTTTTTGAAAGAATCACAAAATTGCCTGCCAATCCAAGTTCAACTGGAGCAACTGTCTCATCTACAATCATTTCAGAAAAATTGAAACTGTTTGTGATTGCTAAAATCGCTTCAGCTCTTGTGATCTGATTGTCCGGTCTGAAACTTCCATCTGGATAACCGATCATGATATTTTTTTCGGAAACTGCAATAATTGCATCTTTGCCCCACTCCGCTATCAATGCGGCATCTGTGAAGTCAGGAGTGTCTGATATGGCAGTAAGTTCATTCAATATGTTGAAAATAACCGCCGCTTCTTGTCTTGTAATACTGGCATCGGGCTTTACAGTTTCATCTGTATAACCAGTGATATAGCCTTCAGCTATCGCCGCATCGATAAATGCCGCATACCAAACATCAGCAGCAACATCACTGAATGTTGGTTCAGCTGTATCGATGAATTTGAATTTGTTGTTTACCATAGTGACAAACTCAGCTCTGGTAATGGCTCGGTCTGGTTTAAACGACCCATCGGGATATCCCGTTGCCATCCCTGTATCTAGTGCAGTCTGGATGTTCTCTTTTGCCCAGTGCGTTGAATAATCAGTTGTGTTTTCCACAGCAAAAATCGGTGCCGCTGTCATGAATACAACTAAAAAACATAAACTGATGGTCAGTGCCTTCTTAATGAAGGTTATCATATGTTACCCCTTTTCATTTTTATTCGACGATATCTTTTTGTTTACCATTCAATTCAATTAATTTAACAATGCCCCATGCAAGAACTGCATAAGAAATCATAGCGATCAACAATTGTGGTTCCAAGACGGATTGTGTTTCAATACCATCTGTCACAGCCATTCTGAATATGCCTTCAAACGGTGCCAAAAATATATTTGTCAGTGAATAGATCACATTAACAAATGTGCTTTCAGGATTTGCTCCTAGAACTTTAAAAATTAGTCTGAATGCAAATAGTGTCTCTAAAGCTCCTAAAATATAATAGGTAATCTTTCTTGCTTTTATGTTGCGTTGTGTTGGTACTGGTTTTCTTTCCATTTTCTTTTACCCTCCGATTATTATCACGTTTCTGTGCCTTAACCAAGTATGCGCTTATAAAAGAGGTTTGTATACACGCATGCAATCCTTTGCTCATTTATTAAGTTTTGAATTTTGTCACCGAAAAAAATTATAGTATTATAACTGTTCCTAAAGCACATTTGTCAAAAGTGAAAAAAAGCCAAAAATCGTTGAAATCGCTGGGATTAAGTTTAGATTACACACGATTGTTCCAAAGAAAACAACCGCCGTTTGCGTACCAGGTACGCAAACGGCGGTTGTTTTGTCAGCTCAGAATCATTGCTTTCGTCTTTTATAATCTTCATCGATGCTTTTCTTCCAATCCTTTGAAATCGAGCTACTTGAACGCATTTCGCAGATGGCTTCGCCAACGGCTTTATAGTTGAGCTCAATGCCTTCTTTGTCATTATGGAATTGGGCTGCTCTGCTGCTGTCGATTCCGAATTTTTCCGCTTCTGATACCGCATCGATGTTTGCACCGAGAAAGATGAATTCCCATCCATATTTGCTCTTTTGATGCTCTATCATAGCTTTTATTTTCGCATAAGAGTATTCTCTACTCGCATTTTCAAGACCATCTGTTGTGATGATGAACAATACCTTTTCCGCTTTTTCATCTTCAGCGGTATTCCTTTGAACGTTGATGATCTTCTGAATGGATTTGCCTACGGCATCGAGCAGAGCGGTTGTTCCTCTGACGAAATATTCCTTCTCAGTGATTGGTCTGACACCTTTAAGATTGATGCGATCATGCAGGAGTTCAAATTGGTCGTCGAACAAAACTGTCGTGATAAATGCCTCCCCCTCTTCATCCATTTGCTTCCTGAGCATAGCATTGTAACCACCGATCGTATCACTTTCCAGTCCACTCATCGAACCACTTCTATCCAATACAAATATAAGTTCCGCCAAATTCTTTTTCATATTGTTATCCTCCTTCAAATTATCTAAGTAAAGCATAACATTATGAACTTTTGGATGGGTCGCTTGACAGGCGACAATTCAAAATCGGTTTATACACCAAGCAATGCTTGGTCGAACGCGAACAATGCTTCATTGATTTCATGAATATTGTAGTTTTCTTCACTGATGAAATATTCTACGATGAGGTCGAACTTACTGCTCCTTGAGAGTGCAAAACCTGCCTTCTCAAGCAAATCTTTCGTTTCATCGAGATTGAGCTCAAGTGCTATGGAAAAAGCAATCACAGTTGTTCTACTAGGTCTATAAAATTTGTCACTTCGTATTTTTGAAAATAGCTTTCGATCCACATTGGCGCGTTTGTAGGTTTCCACGTCAGTTTTACCCTTCAAATCGATCATTCTGATCAAATGTTCTGAAAAAGTCTCCTGCAGTTCTTCAAGAACATCGTCCAAGCTGCGCATTGACTTGGAATAATAGCATACTTCCATTTCATAATCCCGATTTTCATTTGCAATATGATGTTCTTCCACATAATTGTCGCTTATAAATGCTTTCACAGAAGCAAATAATTTTTCGGAAAGCACAAAGGCTTTTTGATCATATACCACAAGGTAGATCATCAGATCATGATCCATCAGGAATTCACTGATTACAGATATCGCCACTTGAATGGCTTGATCTTTGGGATATCCAAATACGCCCGAGGATATCAGTGGAAATGCGATACTTTCAAAGTTGTGATCCACCGCCAATTCCAGAGTACTTCGGTAACAAGCCCTTAAAAGTTTCTCTTCTCCTTTTGTGCCACCTTCCCAAACAGGTCCAACAGTGTGAATCACATATTCAGCAGACAGATTGTACCCTTTGGTGATTTTGGATTCTCCAGTCTTGCATCCTCCAAGAGTTTTGCACTCATCGAGCAGTCCAGGTCCTGCGGCTTTATGTATTGCTCCATCGACGCCACCTCCTCCTAGTAGAGAATGGTTGGCTGCGTTTACTATCGCGTCCGCTTTCAGTTGAGTGATGTCCGCTCTTATGATTTCAAAAGGCATGTTTTCATCTCCTTATAAGATTTGATTTTAAATATATTGTATCATATCAAAACGAAAAACACCCCGACTATAGTCGAGGTGTCAGACTGATACAATGATTTAAAGATTATTGGCCTCAAGGCTCTTTTTATAATAATTCGTATGGGCATAAATAGCTTCTTTTAGTGGATTCTTTCTATACTTTGCCATCGTTAGGACCATATACGCAAAGACACCTAAATTGAACAAGAAAGCGATCACACTGATCCCCATGAGCAAACTCACATCGTATGTCGGCAATATTTTAAAATATGAAGCACTCTGGAAATCCACCGACAATGAGAACATTGCATAGATGGACAGGATTTGTGCCCTGTGCTGAAGCCATGCACCTCTTTTGAACACCACTTCAGCGATCAAAGCCGCAAACAATATACCGAATCCTGCATACATCGATCGTGTCGAAATACAGTTGTAGACATAAGCGAAATTCCATAGGGTATAGCCGATGATGTACATCCAGGTCATGTCAGGCCAAATCATATCTCGCGTTTTGTCCTTTGAGACCCTGATTCCAGTAAAACCTGTAAGTGTCACTATACAAAGAATGCCTGCAATTGCATTGAAAATGTTCCAATATCCACCGAGAACCAATATTCCACCTGCATCGACGGTCAAAGTCTTGACCGTTGCATACACCTGAAATTCCCTATAAACTGCTTCTGCTATATTGAGAGACAGAATTGTCACTGGAAAAATGGCTGCAAATCTTCTGTCACCGAGTTTTGTGAATCTGATCAGCAAAAATCCATAGACGCCAACCAATGCAGAAACAACTTTTACCCAACCAAACCAGGTATTACCTGTCGGTGAACCTAAAATCCCCATGTAAACACCTATTGCAAGCACAACTGGAAGCACACAAAACACCATGATGGATATTTTTTTAGATCTTCTTGTGATTTCATTAACAAACAACACCGCACCAATTAATACGATTAGCGCAAACAAACTTCCCAAGGTCAATCCTTCAAACAAAAACCCCATTTTGAACCCCCTTACAATAATCAGAAACTATTATCCTACTGAACTCTCAGTAGGCGACGACTTCTTTGATATTGAACTCCTGCCCTGAAATCAAGCTGAAATCCTCAGCTTGACAATTCGGACAAATCTTGCGGTGCTCAATCACATTGAAAATCTCATGGCATGATCGGCACTTACCGTTTGCAGGTACAGTAAAAATCTCAAGTTTTGTGTCCTCGTATGCTGTTTCACTGACCGCCGCCGGATAGCATGATTCGATGAATCTCGGAATAGCTTGGGACAACTCACCTATTTCCAATATAATTTTATCGACCTTTGTAAGTTTGTTTTCTACTGCGAAAGCGTCGACAATTTTTATGACTTCGTAAACAATACCAAGTTCATGCATTATCTGGTCTCCTTAAAGGGATTCGCTTTGTTGAATGCGATTTTGGCTTTTCGTGTGATGACTTTTTTGAGGACAGCTTTAGGCAAATCCTCAATTTCGTATCCCTTCTCATCATGTACTCTTTCCAGTGTAATGGCTTCAAATTTGCATCTTAGAGTGCATGCACCACAGCCGACACACAGATACTCATCCGCTTTTGTAGCACCGCAACTGAGACATCTTGCAGTTTCCTTTTGGATCTGTTCCTCAGTCAAAACGCCTCTCAAATCTTTGAATGTCGTTTTTGAGACTTTTCCATCGATGTGCTGAATTCTTTGTCTCTCAGTGCCGTCGTAATCGATTCTGTCATCCAGATTGTCCTTGTCCAGCATCTTATAAGATTGAGTATCTCGACCAAAGACCAGAGACTGGCCGTTTTGGACAAATCTATGGATGGAAACTGCGGCTTCTTTGCCGGCAGCTATGGCATCAATAGCAAGCTTTGGTCCGCTGGCGACATCGCCACCAGCAAATATGTCACCCTTCGAAGATTGAAGTGTGATCGGATGCACTTCAACAGTATTTCTACCAGTCAGTTTAACAGTTTCACCATTAAACAAATCTGAATAATCATAGGTTTGTCCAACAGATAAAAGTACGTAATCACAAGCAACTGTTTTTAAATCCGATTCATCAAATTGAGGACTGAAACGGCCATCCGCATCAAAAGTGGACGTACAGCGTTTGAACTCTACTCCTGTAACCTTGCCATTTTCAGTGATGATTCGAGTTGGACCCCAAGAATTATGGATACCGATTTCCTCACCAAGAGCTTCTTCAACTTCCTCTTTATGGGCTGGCATGTTTTCTCTGGATTCCAAACAATATAAATCCGTTTGTGCGACAGCCTCCAGTCTGACCGAACTTCTCGCTACATCAATCGCAACGTTACCGCCACCGATGACAACTACTTTTCCCTTTACACCTATTGGTTCATCCAAATTGATTTTACGAAGAAACTCAACGCCACTGAGGACTTCATCCGCGTTTTCACCCACAAGACCAAGTTTTCTTCCTGATTGTGCGCCAATCGCCACATAAAACGCATTGAATCCTCTATTTCTAAGCTCTTCAATGGAGATATCCTTTCCTATTTGAACGCCTGTCTCAAATTTGACACCCATATCTTTGATCACATCGATCTCAGCTTCAAGAACATTTTTTTCAAGCCTGTAAGATGGAATGCCAAGAGTCAACATGCCGCCTAACTTTTTCTCTTTTTCAAATACTGTAATGTCATATCCGTCGATGGCAAGATCGTATGCACACGTAAGCCCCGATGGTCCAGAACCTATTATTGCAATCTTTTTGTCGCTGTAATCATGTCTTTTGACAGGTATATATCGAGTCGCCTTTTCCAGATCCTTCTCAGCAATGAATTTTTTGATGTCATCCACAGCTACCGCTTCGTCAATGTCACCACGTGTGCAATCTTCCTCACAGAGGCTTGGACATATACGTCCACATACCGCAGGAAGAGGATTGTGTTTTTTTATAAGTTCAAGAGCATCCGTGTATTTGCCTTGTGAGGCGAGTTTGATATAGCCTTGAACCGGAATATGTGCCGGACAGTTGGTGATACAAGGTGCGGTACCAGAGTCCAGAGTGTTTTTTCTGTTGATTCTATAATCGCTGTTCCATTTGTCTTCGTTCCATTCCGTATTGCGAGGAGTCACCTTCGTGATGGTCTCGTCGATCGGTGTTTTGGAACACAGTTTCTGTCCAAGTCTGAGTGCATTCGTCGGGCATACATCGATACACTCGCCGCAAGCCACACATTTGGTCTCATCAATCACAGATTTGTAATTGGACCTTACAATGTCATTGTTGAGGTATTCATTGGCAAGTCTCATGGCATAACAGCCACATCCGCAACAGTTGCATATGGCATGGGTATGACCTGGAGTATCAAGATTCGGAATGGAGTGCATGAGGCCATTGTCTTCAGCTTTTTTGATGATTTCAAAAGCTTCTTCCTTTGTTATTTCACGACCTCTACCTGTTTTGATATAATACTCTGCTGCGTGTCCGAGCTGAATGCACATTTCCTCTTTGAGGTGGCCACATCCTTCGCCCATGGATTCTCTTGAAGTTCTGCAAGAGCAATCCGATACCGAAAATACATCCGCTTCATTCAAGTGTCCCGAAATCTCTTCATAGCTCGCTTTTTTTGTGTTGCCGTCTATAGACCTTTCGATGGGTAAAACACGCATTGGGCCCCCACCGATCGGCATGATTCCTGCAGCCATAGGTCCTTTCTTACCACCAAAGTAATAAAAAGCTTCAGCGACTTCAGGATGCTTTGCTACAATTTCTTTGTTGTTGTTGATCATTTCTAGATGTCCAGGTACGAAAATATCTTGCCAATACTGATCTACGCCATCAATGGTGTTGACGAATGCGACACCCGTCCAAGCGATATGCTCAAGAGCAATCTTGACTTTTTCAAGCGGCTCTCCGGAAGCCATTGCAACGTCCTCCGCACTAAGCTTCTTACGGAATGCAAGATGCATGGCGATTTTGGCCTGGTATTCATCGAGAATCGGTGCAAGCGCGTAATACTCAGGTCCGTAAGGAATCGCTTCTCTACTGGTTCCTGCCTTGGTTCTGCCAATTTTGTTTGCGAGGTCAAGAATTTCCTGTCTATACGGTCTTCCGTCCACATCTGCCCATGTCAAAGCAAAATTGAAAAGCTTCGACTTGTTGAAATTTGTTTTTTCCGGTTGCTTTGCCATTATTTTCTCCTTTTCATCTCTGTTTTGACCCAGTTTGTCCAATTGCCCATACCTTCACCCGTTTTGGCGGAAATCGGAAATATTTTTATATCCTTGTTCAATTTTCGAACCCGTTCTTCAAGTATTTCCATATTGAAATCAAAATGTTCCATGACATCAATCTTACTGATGAGGAGTGCGTCGACTTTTGCAAAAATCATGGGGTATTTAAGTGGTTTATCATCCCCTTCTGGCACACTCAAAATGGCGATATTCTTCATAGCACCAGTATCATACCCTACAGGACAGATCAAATTGCCGATGTTCTCCAAAAACACCAAATCCAAATCTTCCACACCGAGTTCATCAATTCCTTTTCTTGACATGGTCGCATCCAAATGACACAATCCACCAGTATGCATTTGTACAGCTTTTGCGCCAGCGTTCATTACCGATACGGCGTCCACATCAGAATCCACATCGGCTTCGATCACGCCAATGTTCATTTCACCTTTAAGTGCATGGATGGTACTCACCAGTGTAGTTGTTTTGCCGCTTCCAGGTGAAGACATCACATTGATTAGAAACGCATTGTGGTGGTCGAGTACTTCTCTGGTCTCGTTGGCCACTTTCACGTTATCTTCATGGATGTTTTTCTGGATTGAAAAAATCTTTAATTCGTTCATCATGGTCCTCCTCTTTAATATTTCAGCTTGATTATAACAAGGTTCAAAACACTCGACAACCGATGTCGTTTTTCAAAATCGACAGCACCTTTACTTTACCGATGTGTTTACATCATGTACAACTATATGAACACGTTGATTGCATAATCTTGCAATGATGTTTTATCGCCGTTTGTAAACAGAAAACCAAAGTAAAATAAATATCACATTTTTATGAATATGGCCAATAAGTTGATGAAACCCAAAATCTATGTTAAAATTTAGATAATTTAAACTTGAGGTGGTTGCTTATGCATCGTGATTTGAAATTCAATATCATCACTGAAGGCCAAAAGATGGGCATCAGTGCAACATGTGAGAAACACAAAATTTCAAGAACAATATACTATCGTTGGCTATCGAGATATAAAACCTTTGGAATCAAGGGACTGGAAGACATCGAGAAGAAATTTTCACCTCTCAACAAGACCAAACCTGAAGTTGTCTCAACCATAATGAGCTTGATCAGAAATCATCCCGACTATGGCCCCAGAGCCATCAAATACCTTCTTGAGGAAGTCGGTTATGATATCAGTGAGTCTGCAGTATATAACGTCATGAAGAGAAATCATCTGACTACAAAGGCGCAAAGGATAAAGTTTTCCACAAAAAAAGACAAAAAAATAACAAGGAATTATCCTTGTTTCAACGATATGAAAAGTGGTGAATGCTGGCTATTTTGGACAACACATTATGGTGATTATGAATCGCTGGGTGCACTCTATGAATATACGATTTTCGACTATAAGAGCAGAGTCGCCTGTACCCGATTGTATAATACCTTATCTCCCGAATGTTTTGAGGATCTTCTGACTGCGGCTGCCATACCCGTTGCACAAACACTTGGGTTTGAGACTAAGCATTTATGCTTTTTTGAAGAGCACAACATCAAAGGGAAAAAGTTGGATTCCTTTTTGACGAACATCAATGGCATCTTTCAGAATAACGGTTACGAGGTCACCATGCATTTGTTGAAAGAGGAGGATCAACTGAATACGCTTCAGGAAATGAGAAAAAACCATACTCACCAACTTTTGTCATTTCTGATGCCCTTCATTCATAAGAACATTTCATTCAGCTCGCTCAAGATTCAATTACAAAAGCATATTCGCGAATACAATCTAAACCATAAAATTATATATTCGGGGGAATTTTATTCGCCTGTGGAATACCATGTGAAGTCGTCGGGCACTGACCTGATTCTGCCCCTTTGGGCGTATATCGATCGAACATATTGAAGGTGGTCAAATGAGAGTAGCCATAATCGGAGCTGGGTTCAGCGGCATGCTGACCGCATATTTATTGGAGAAAAAGGGCATTGAAGTCACTGTATATGAGAAACATGAACATATAGGTGGACATTGTAGAACCCTTGTAAGTAAAGACAACACTATTGAACTCGGTACGGTCTTCTCCTTCTCAGAACATATCAAAGAACTTTTGCTTGAGTTGGATGTGACTTATACCGAGCGCTTTACCTATAGAAATTTTTTGGATGAAGATTTTAACAAAGTGGAGCATTTATCCAGAAAAGATGTAGGCACTTTGACTGGTGAACTGAATAAGTTGGAACAGGTTTTGAATAAATATCCCATGTCTTTAGATGATGTCAATTATGGTCCAATCCATGAGGATTTGATGGTGCCTTTGAATGATTTTCTGAAATCCCATCAACTCCACATCATCAGTCAGCTTCTCGCTCCTCAACTGTCATCCTTCGGTTTTGGAAGCATATATGAGTTACAAGCTTATTACGCATTCAACATTTTCAATATGGATACCATCCATTCCTTGATCAGAGGGGATCGCCTCCTATTCGTCAACAAAGGACTCTCCGAGGTTATCACAAAACTCAGTCAGAACATTTCAGATATACGGTATTCCATTGAAGTCAAAAACATTGAAAGTATTGGCGATAAGGTAAAAGTTGAAACTGAATTCAGCTCCGAATTTTTTGATAGAGTGCTCATCACAACCAAACTCCCAAAAGATGTCATTAAAGATGAACTCTACAATCAATTGATGAATAAAATAGATACCAACCCTTACATCACATGCGCATATGAAGTGGAAAACAAAAACATTGTCACAACCTACTTCAAAGCCAACTTAGGGGAAAAAAACAAAATTCAATTCTTTCATACCTTCAGGCAAAACCATAAGACAACACTTGTTGCTTACGCCTATGGGTCCGTCAACAAGGAACTTGTCAACAGCATCACCACAGATATCGAAAAATCGGGAATCCATGTCAATCATTTGATCACAGCAAAACAATGGTATATATTCCCACATTTGAAAGAAAAAAACCTGACCCCTAATTTTTACAGGGATATTTTGGATAGACAAAAGGTCAGTAACATTTGTCTCATCGGTTCACTGGTTTCAAAACCCTCCATTTCCAATCTTTATGCATCCGTCAGACAATTTGTCGCACAGACATTTTGATGCTATCCATCAACTCTCTTTTTTAACACTCTCATACAGGTGACTTCCCACCTTGGAAATGGACTGGATTTCTTCAGTCACTACTTCAGTGATTTCCGACTGCAGATCAACTCTTGATGCGATTTCCTCAAAGTGTGCGGCGTTCTCTTCAAGAATTGCCGCAATGCTTGCAATGGAATCCTCAATTTTATTGAATTCGAGATGAATCATACGAATAAGACTGGACTCATCACTAAGTTCTTTGCTTGCAACAGTAAAGTTCTCATCCACGACTGAAAAGTGTGTGTCAAGATGTTGCATGGCTTCAACACCTTCGTTCATCGCTTGCTTACCGACTTCTGCCTTCTCAAGTGCTGACTGAGTCGCGTCCATGAGTCCTGAGGTGATTTTTCTGATGTCATCAGCAAATGAACTGCTTTCGACAGATAATTTTCTGATTTCGTCTGCCACAACTGAGAATCCTCGACCATGTTCACCTGCTCTTGCAGCCTCTATAGATGCATTCAGTGCCAACAAATTCGTTTGGTTCGATATGGTTACAATCCCGTCCAAGTGTCTTTGAATTTCTTCCATTTTGTTCGATAACACTTGAATCGTTGAAAAACTGTCATTCATGGTATCATTCATTTTATAGACTGATCCCGCCATGGATTTCATGGACTTACCACTCTCACCAAATGCAGATTTGAGTTTGATAAACACTAAATCCAATTGTTCCATGATCGCGTAAGTCTTATCCACATTCGCTCCGGATAAACCGACACTCGAATTGATATCCGACACGGTAGAAGCCGCTTCATCGACGCTTTGTGCAAGTTCTTTGATGGCTTGATTGATCGCAACATTTCCATCCCGATTTTCAATCATCTTATATGTGCAACTTTCAGTGGACTCCTTAAGATGTAAGGTGGATGCTTTAACTTCATCAAAAACTTGCTTGAGTTTGCTGAAAGCCGCTTCACTTCTTTCTGACTGACTTTGTGCATCTTTGACAGTCTCCTGGCCCCATTTGCTCAATAGCAAAAGCACCAGATAAGCACTGAATACAGCACCCATACGCGGGATAAACTCCCCTATACCCATGCCACTGTCCAAAAGAAGATTCGGATTGACAAGATAAAGTGCAACAAGTACCACATTAATGATCGCTCCCGCAATGAACATCCGTTTATAGTTGAAATATAACGCCTGCATGGCCAACGCCAAGATATAAATGTTGAACATTCTCGCAACACCACCATTTACAATGGAAAGGCCCAGTGCCGCAAAGAAGGGAAGAAAAATCACAAACTCACTTTTGAAAGCAATTGAAATCGGAAGAAAATTTACAATGGTCGCAATGATTGCAGTCAGCAAAGTCGCAACTAATGCCTTTATGCCATACTCGAGACCTCCGTTGATATAAGCGGTCAAACTCAAAAAAAACGAAAAAAACCAGATAAAACCAATATTTGCATTTACAGCTCTTTTAAGGTTATAATTCATAATATTCAATCCTCCTTATTTTTCATTATACACCTTTTTGATGCCATAATTTATTAATGATTATAGCACTGTCCATAATGACTGACAAACGCTTCATCATGTAAACATAATGCTAAAGTTCATTGGAAGAATCAAAAAAATCCTTTGCTCAACAGTTCAGCAAAGGATTTTTATATTGGACTTCCATCAGGTTATGGATTCGGCTAAAGTTCTTTTTCGAGAAAAATTGAGCTGTGAGATCAATATACCCGCCAATATCAAGGCGCATCCAAAAACACCTCTTAAACTCATGCTTTCACTTAGCAGTAATGCACCACCGATAGCCCCAAATACGGATTCCATACTTAAGATAATAGCGGCGTGAGATGGTTTCGCGTCTTTTTGTGCCACAACTTGAAGCGTGTATGCGATCCCTACCGATAATAGACCGCCATAAAGGAGTGGTATCAAGCTACCGGAAAGTCCTGCAACTGTAACGGTTTCAAACATCAAAGCAGAAAACAGACTCAAAATCGAACAGGTTGCAAACTGAATGCTGGATAACTTTAGAGAATCAATTTCTTTTGCGAACTTGTCAATCGATAAAATATGGATCGCCCAGAAAATAGCTGCAATCAGGACAAGCAAATCACCAAATGCGATTGAAAAATCTTCATTGACACTGAGCAGATACAATCCCGCCAATGCCACGAAAACTCCAACCCATGCATTCTTGCCGATTTTCTGTTTGAGAAATATTCCAAAAATTGGCACAAACACCATGTATAACCCCGTTATAAAACCCGCGTTACCAGCAGTTGTATAAGCTACTCCCACTTGTTGCAATGTGGATGCCACAAACAAAACCGATCCAATGATCATTCCTGGCAATATGGTTTTCTTGAAAGTGATTTTCTCTTGGGGCTTCTTTTTGCCGAAATAGTATATCAAAGGCAATAAAGACAACGAACCAAGCGCGAATCTTATCCCATTGAATGTAAATGCTCCAATATACTGAGCGCCTACTCTTTGGGCCACAAAACCAAAGCCCCAGATAGCGGCTGTCAGGAGCAGCAATCCATTGGCTATCATTCTTTTATTCATAAGGACACCTCTATAATTTTTATATATAAATCATATCATTTTTTCATAATATTTTCATCGTGCAAAATACAATAATAACACCTTTATTTTAGACTTTGTACATTGTGTAGTTTCATGGCTATCGCCAATTGCTCATAAAACCCGCTATCCATATCAAGAATCTCCTTGATCTTTTCCAGTCTGTATCTCACTGTGTTTTTATGGATAAAAAGTGCCTTTGCGGTCTCAATGATGTTGCCTTCTTTTTCAATATAAATCACTGCAGTTTCAAACAGTTCAGTATTATACTTCTCGTCATAATTTTTTATGGGGAGAGTCAAACCTTCGTAGAACGAACGCATCCATATGTCGTCTTTATAGGGTAGAACTACACTATAAAGTCCAATATCGCTGAATTTTTTCAAATGGACATTCATCACTTCCGATGTGATCTCCGCATAGAGGCTTTCATTGATACCGATATTGAGCATGCTGAGGTCCCTGTGCGCATTACTGGCACCGGCATAAAACGTTTCCTGATCAATGGAAAGACTTCTTAGTAAAACATCCATCTTGGTATCCAACGCACTAGAATCCATTTTTTCAGCAGTAACAATCAATAAAATACCACCACGATATTTCATAGCTGTGCTATACAAACTGAGTGGATTTGACCTTTTAATTTGTTCCAAAAAAGCGATGATTTGGTTATCATCCCAGTATTGCCTGCTTTTGATGTAAATAGAAAAGAATGCATCCTTGAAGCTGCTGTTGATCTCATAAGCGATTTCTTTGACTGTCACTTTATCCAGTTGCTTTTTGATCAAAATATCCACTTTGGTCTCCAACAATTCATAATTTCCAGCAAAACGAATTTTATCCATCACCTCAGTGATGATGTCTTCAAAGTATGCACTATTGTCAAAAATGAAAATCGGGAAATCATTTTCATTCGAGAACTTCACAACTTCCTGAGGAAGTTCGTTATAATAGACATTCTTGACAGCAAGTCCACTAACGCCACAATGGACTAAATCCAAGACTGACTCGAGTATATAATCAGGATTGTCTTTTGCAAACATCAGACTTGAAAGGACGAACTCACCCTTTATGAATTGACCTTCCTCCTTTATGAAAAATTCCCAATCTAAAATACCCACTTTTTCAATCGGATTGCCTAGGCCACTCACTCCAGAAATCAGCCTGAACTTTCTGAAGGTATTGAGTTTGGTCGCATCGTATATTGTTATGCCCATACCATCACCATCCTAATGATTGAGTAATATCTTACTCAGTTCGCTCACATTGCATGCTATAAAATCTGCTCCCGCGCTTTCGAGTTCCTCGTAGGAACCATATCCGTATTCCACGCCTATCGAATCAATACCCGTATGCTTCGCACCCATGATATCGTGTTTTCTATCCCCAATCATAACAACTTCTTTTAAATCTTGTATTTCAAGTTCTTCGAGTACCGCTTCAATCACTTCAGATTTTTTGGTGCGGCCACCATCCAAATGACTGCCTAATACCACTTTAAAGTATTGGTTCAATCCGAAGTAGTCAATGATTCTCTCAGCAAATACCGTTGGCTTGGATGTTGCCACAGCCATTTCTTTGCCCTCTAAATCGAGTTTTTCAAGCATTGCTTTGATGCCGTCGTATATTTCATTTTCATAAATGCCCTCATCTTTGAAGTACTCGCGATAACATTCTATCGCTTGTTTTGCTTCGACTTCTGAAAAACCGTAGAAATCAATAAAGGAATCCAAAAGTGGCGGACCGATGAATTTTGTAAGTTCCTCTAGCTCCACTTCGATGTTTTTCATTTTCTTCAATGCATGTGCCACTGATTTTGTTATGCCTATCACAGGATCGGTCAAAGTGCCGTCCAAATCGAATAGAATGTATTTATATCGCAAAGTGATCACCTCTCACCAATATTATATCTAATATTCTCATCAATGTATCTATTTTGAAAGACAAAAAAAAGAGCCGATCAAACTTAATTGATCAGCTACATTGTGATTCAAATACTTATTTTGAATATGGTCCTCTATTGAGGGCATCCATTATTGCAGAGGTCACTTTGCTCGCTCTGATTGTAGCACCTGTCATTGTATCCACATCTACAACCTTATCGGAAACAATTTCTCCTGGCCAGTACAGGCTTGCAAAGTTGGATCTGATATCTTTGCCAGTTAAAAATCCAATCAGTTCATTGTATTGCTCATTCATGGCTACAATTTTCTTGTCTTCTCTTTCCGTTCTATAATTGACCCCTTTGTAAGCCAGTGCTCTGTAACTGATGTTGGTTACAATATTGTTCTCAAGAGTCATTTGAACGCCAACTTGTTGTTGATTGCCATCTATGAAACTACCTCGATATGTGCCGTTTTCAAAGTTTTTATTGACAATTGCAGGAGATGGCGTTTCACCTGAAGCATACGAATATACGCCTCTTTTAAGTCCATCATTGATTGCTGAAATCACTTTAGCGCTTCTGACAGTTGCGCCAGTCAATGTGTCCGCTTCAACAACTGCATCTTCAACGATATTTTCTGGAACGTATAATTCACTTAAAGCAATTCTTATGTCTTTTTCTTTCAAATAGTCAAGCAAACCAACAAATTGATTTGTAATTGCAACTACTTTCAAGTCTTCTTTTTCAGCTCTGTAATCCACATCTCTATACGTAAGCAAACGATAACTTGCATTGGTTACATTGTTATCCGCTAAAGTGAATTGTACACCAACTTGTTGGTAGCCACCATCTGAAAACGTACCACGGTATGTTCCATTTTCATATGTGATGGAAGGAGCTCCAACACTATATAGACCTCTAACCAATCCGTTGTTGATCGCAGAAATCACTTTTGAGCTTCTTACAGTCGCTCCGGTAATAGTATCTGTTCCAACGAGTTGATCGGCTACTATTTCAGCCGGTGAATAAAGAGCATCGACTGCAGTTTCGATATCTTTACCTACCATATACTGAAGTAATTCATTGAACTGAGCATTTATTGCCATGACTTTTGCATCTTCTTTTTCTGCTCTGTAATCCACGTCACGGTAGAAAAGTGTTCTATAGCTTGGGTTTGTCACAATATTATCCTTGAGCGTGAATTGTACCACTACTTGAAGTGCGCCAGAGTCGTAAAAATCACCTCTGTACGTGCCATTAGGATAAAAATGGCCTGCTACATCAGTCTTCGTTTCAGTGACTTTATCGGCAACTTTCTCACCAACAATTATTTTTTGACCGACATATATCAGGCTTGGATTCTTGATTTGTGGATTAAGTGCCACCAATCGATCCAATGTCAAATTGTGTTTTGTGGCAATTCTCCACATCACATCACCTGCAACAACTGTGTAAGTCTCTCCATCCGTTACGACTGGAGCCACCACTTTCTGTTCTGTAGCAGGTACTTTTGGTGCTACTGGTGTAACTGGAGTTTCTTCTTCCCAAGTGGTAGCTGATGTGACTGCATCAACACTTACGGCAGAAAAACTTATTGTGAAACCCGAGCCAATGATGGTAAAGACCAACATCACCGTTAGAAATATTGATAAACTTCGTTTCAAATGAACCCCTCCTTTTGTTAAAATAATAACAACTTTATTGATTACCGCTTTCTTAATTTTAACATAAAGATTATGACAAATGCCGAGTCCATATGTCCTGAATCTTAGGGACAAATGTCCTTGTCAATTATAACGTTTGAGCCAGAACGCCGCTGCTTCAGTTCGATTGGTCACATTAATTTTTTTGAAGATCTGACTGATGGTGTTTCTTATCGTTTTTTCACTGGCATTTAACTCAGATGCTATTTCCTTATTCAATTTGCCTTCACAAATCAATTCCAATATGTTGATTTCTTTCTCTTTGAGGTCATAAATATTGCTATCGGGATGATGAATCATATGAAATACTTCGTTTGCAATCGAAGGGTCTATTGCATATTCACCTTTCACAATTCGATCGATACCACTTATTAGCCCATCGCTTTCTATGTTCTTAAGATAACACCCCTTAAGTCCCATGCGGATCAATTCTTTAAGTGTGAACCTATCGATATATGCTGTTAGAATAATAATGGGTGTGTCCGGATATGCATTTTGAATTAAGCGAAAACCATTGACCCCCTCATTATCAGGAAGTTTTAAATCCAAAAGAATCAAATCAGGCTTTATCGATCCTGTTTGTGAAAGAGCCTCCTTGATACTCCCAGCCTCACTGCATACATGAAATTTAGGATAGGACTCAAGAAAGAATTTCAATCCATTCCTGACCACAATATGGTCTTCTATCATCAGGATTTCTACTTTTATTTTCATTTATGAATCCTCCCATGGAATTTCTATACTTAGCTCTGTGCCAACATGATTACGTTTGAGTTCCATTGAACCGTTCAATTCATCAACCCTTTTTCTCATCAAACTAATGCCATAAGAATCCTCACGCCTCTGTTCCAAATCAATTCCGATACCATCGTCTTTTATGTTCAGTATGATTTTTTCCTTGTTTGCTCTCAGTTCAATATAAACATTTTTTGCTTTTGCATGTTTTATTACATTGACCAATCCCTCTTGAACGATATAGAACAAATGTGTGCATTTTTCAGTGGAAATCTTATTGAATAGTACTGGATATGACTCATATTTAGTGTGAAATTTAACACTTTTATCCGTTTCAAAATCATCGATCACATTGTCAATTTGATTGGTCAATTCCGAAAAATCAACTGTTTTAAGAGTGTTGGATGTGATAAAATTTCTAGCCATTGTCAAAGTCTGATTCAAATCCGATTTGATTTGAACCAACGCATCGGTACTGCTCGAACGGTCAGACATCTTAATTACTGTTTCAACTTTCATTCCAATCGCATAGATCCTCTGCATGATCCCATCATGAATATCGAGCGTCATTCTCTGACGTTCCTGTGATTTAATGTCGGCTATTGCTAATTGCTGAAGACGTTCCTTTTGTTCCCAGTTAAAAGTTTTTACAATCGTATTAAGATAAAAACTGATCAATATTCCAACAATTATTTTTAGTATTTGAACCGGTACTTTAAATATTAGGACAAACATTTCACGATTGATGACATTGGCAGGGAAATAAGCCTGTTCTTTGACCAATATGCCCTCTATGACTGAATAAACGAAAAATACCACTGCAAAATGTACATATTGATTTGAAATAAACTCCATATTCATTTGTCTTAGTATTTTAGAGCGTTGATAAAGTCCTATTCCCGAAATAAACGCACTGAAAAAAGCTAGCCCATATCTCAGTAAGACCGTATTGTAAAGTGCATAGGCATCACTCGTCACACGGTTAGGTTCAATCCACCAATACGAAAATCCAATACACCAAAACAAAAAAAGCATTGCAAGGATTATACTTCCAACACGATACAACCTCTTGGAGGTGACAAGTTTGAGACCAAACACTCCGAGGAACACAAATGAAATCGCCTTCAATAATTGTTTATATACTAAAATTTCATTGGAAAACATGGGATAGACATCTTGGATCAATATCATATTCATCCATTCCGATATTCCATGTGTCATACCGAATAAACCTAAAAAAGTCAGCGCAGTTATAAATGCATTTTGACTTTCAGAGTCTTGTTTTTTTGTCAGCGCTAAACTGCCCAAATATATATAAACAAATCCGTAAATTAAATATATTACAAAAAAATGATTTTGCATTACTATACTCCTCAAATACTTTCGATTTCATACTTTCAGCCAGAAACCTTGCCGGTACAAGGGTTCTACTCTCAATTATCACAGGTGGTGCATCAAAATCATCAAAAACCGCCATTTTGAGAATGTTTGGTGTAACAGTCTCGCTAACGAAATGCTCGTCTTGAAAAACAACTTTTTCTAGACGCCAATAGATAGGTGAACACCTCACAGAAATTTTATACCCTCAATCAAAATTTGCAATCTGAATTCTAACTTTTTGATTTGTTGATCATATCATCCATTCTGCCTTTTTCATCACTTGTTAAAGCATCTTCAAATGCACTTTTCTTCGATTCGTTTTGACGCTGATACTCTTCTTTTATGCGTTCGTTTGCCGAATCGATTTCTTCTCTCAATTCTCTGGATGAAAGCAGCTCCGCCCCGGCGCCTCTAATGATCATTTGTTGCATGCCATCTGAAGTTGCAACTATGATTTTATATTTGTCCTGATTCTGGTGAGCAAATTTTTCAATATAGTGGTCTGCTGTTTGCGCCTCACTTGTAAACACCAGATGTATATTGTGATAATCGGCAAACTCCTCACGTCTTCCCGCGACCCGATAAGCATCGAAAACCACTATGATTTCACATTTTCGAATGCCTTGATAGTTGCTGAGCATATCCATCAATTTAGCTCTTGCACCATCCATATTGGAATCAGCAAGCGTTTTAAGTTCAGGCCACGAGAAAATGATGTTGTAACCATCCACCAAAAGGTATTCTTCGAGATTGTCCTTTCTTTTGCCGACATAAGTTGTTGATCCAAAGAAGCTGTCACTTGCGCTCTTTTGTTTTCTCCAAACAGTCTTTTTTCCTTGATTGGCAAAAAAAGTTGTGTTGAAGATCTGATCGATTTCTTCCAGACTGATGGAACCGCTATTCGATGGTGCATTCTCTGAGCCTTCATTGAGTTCAGACATCTGCACTTTTTTCTTCAGGTATGGTTCCAGATGCATATTCTCCTTTACCTGATTCCATTCAACCAAATATCCCGTTCCATTTTTGCAGAAAACTGATCCTGTGGGATTTTCAAGATCACTTTCAGAATCGTACCCGATTTCTTTGATGACTTCCATAGCGTCGTGACACGGTCCATATCCTTTCAGCGTCGTGAGCAGTCTGCCAAGACCTTTAGTATAGGCAATGACATCGCGTTGATAATTGCGCATGGTTGAAACTGGTGCACTGCCGGTCAATATCGCGTTTTCACCTTCAATCTGTGAAATTTCACTCAGTCCATGCATTTTTTCTATATCGGTCATAGCCCTTCCGACCATTTTTTCTGGCAGTTCCAATCTAAAATCGTAATATGGCTCAAGCAATATGGATTCTGCCTCTTTCAGCCCCTGACGAAGCGCCCTGAAAGTCGCTTCCCTAAAATCTCCACCTTCCGTGTGCTTATTATGGGCTTTCCCAGAAACCAAAGTGATGTTCAGGTCCGTGATTTCAGAACCCGTGAGCACTCCTTTATGAGGTTTTTCCTTCAGGTGGGAAATCACGAGCCTCTGCCAGCTCTTGCCCAGATCATCCTCACTGCAGTTCGAAGTAATAACAAGTCCACTTCCAGGTTCACCCGGCTCAAGCAGGAGGTGAACTTCCGCATAGTGCCTAAGTGGTTCAAAATGACCAACTCCTTCAACGACATTTGCAATTGTTTCTTTATATACGATACGCCCTTCACCAAAAGTGACTTCGACATCAAACCGACTCTGAATCATACTTTGTAAAATTTCAATCTGAACTTCTCCCATAATCCTTGCATGAATTTCTTGAAGCGCCTCTTTCCAAACAAAATGGAGTTCGGGTTCTTCTTCCTCAATTTGACGGAGCCCCGGAAAAATCATTCTCGGATCACATCCCTCTGGAAGGACAACTTGATAGGTGAGCACTGGCTCAAGAATCGGAGCATTTGATATCTCCTCAATTCCAAGTCCCTCTCCAGGTCTGGTCTTGATTGGTCCTGTCACCGCACAAACCGTTCCAGCTTCGACTTCACTTGGAGCTTCATATTTCTGACCGGAATACACACGGATCTGATTGATCTTTTCTTCAGTATCACCACTGATTATGGCATCCTTGACTTTAAGATGTCCTCCAGTGATTTTCATATGAGTCAATCGATTCCCTTGTTCATCTCTAGTGATCTTGAATATTTTAGCTCCGAACATCTTTGGATATGTTGGGGCAATCGAATACTCTGCAAACCCTTTCATAAATTCCTCAACGCCTTCGAGTTTGAGCGCAGATCCATAAAAGCACGGAAAGACTTTACGGTTCCTTATTGCTTTTCTGATCAGTTCAGAGTCGATTTTCCCATTCTCCAGAAAAGATTCAAACATTGGTTCATCACACATTGCCAGTTGTTCACAAAACCCTTCTGATCCTTGATCAGAAAAATCCACACAAGATCCACCCAATTGATTCCTTAAATTGCTTTTGACGTTCTCACGATCCGCTCCTTTTTGATCCATTTTATTAATGAACAAAAACACTGGAATCTTATATATTTCAAACAATCGCCATAGCGTTTTGGTATGTCCTTGAACACCATCCGTCCCACTGATCACCAAAACCGCATAATCTAGTACCTGAAGAGTTCTCTCCATCTCTGCAGAAAAATCCACATGCCCAGGAGTATCAAGTAGCGTGATTTCAGTACCATCCACCTCTAAAATGGCTTGTTTGGAGAATATGGTGATTCCCCTGACTTTCTCAAGCTCAAAGGTATCCAAATAGGCGTCCTTATTGTCCACACGTCCGAGTTTTCTTATTTTACCGCTCAAAAAGAGCATGCTTTCTGATAATGTGGTCTTACCGGCATCCACGTGAGCCAGTATCCCAATGACAAGTTTTTTCATAATTTATAATTTCCTCAGTTTATTTAGACTTCCATTTTATCATGATATCAGTTTGTATGGAATTGTGCCAATCATCAATTTTAAATTTCTAATTTTTCGCAACAATTGCCAGAACATTCAAAATAATCATTATCTAAATCGGAAGTTGGTGCTATAATGGGTGCTAGGTGCAAATCTATAATCATGGAGGCAAATTTGGAACGGAAACGAAAATTGGCTAAAAGAATCGAAGAGTTGACCATGGAGCTTGTCAACGTTAGAAGTGTTGTCGGAACAAAAGATGAAAATGACATCAGCGACAAAATATTTGAAATGTTCAGCGCGATGCCATACTGGAAAAAACATCCCCATTTACTGACTCAATTGCCATTCATAAACGACTCGCTCGGACGGAGCAGTGTCATGGTCAGAATCAGTGGCGAACTAAAAGAAAACGATAAAACCATAGTATTGATCGGACATACGGATACTGTAGGCATCAGCGACTATGGAGATCTCAGAAAATATGCGACTGAACCAGCCGAACTTAAAAAAGCCCTTCAGAAGCTTAATTTGTCAGAGGACATAAAAAAGGATATTGAATCAGATGATTATATATTTGGTCGTGGCATTCTCGATATGAAATGTGGTGTTGCCGCAATCATAGCAGTTCTGGAAGACCTTTCAGAACGACTCGACGAATGGTCAGGCAATATTGTTTTTTGTGCAGTTGGTGATGAAGAGGGCAACTCAGGTGGCATGCTTTCATTTGTTCCAGAGCTGGCTCGCTTGCAAGAGTCAGAATCCTACGATTATCAGGCTGTTCTAGACACGGATTACGTTTCTCCGAGATTTGATGGAGATGACAACAAATATATTTATATCGGTACTGTGGGCAAACTCATGCCGTCCTTTTATGTGCTGGGCAAAGAAACCCACGTAGGTCAGCCATTCAACGGCCTTGACCCCACACAGATCGCAGGTGCGATCATCATGAAAATTAATAAGAACATCGCTTATTCTGATGTAGTTGAAGGTGAAGTATCATTGCCTCCGATCACACTGCAACATCGCGATCTCAAATCCGAGTATTCCGTACAAATCGCACGGGCAGTCAATCTCTATTTCAATTATGCGACACATAACAGCACGCCTGATCAAGTCATGCAAAAGATGCTCAAAGCATCTTACGATGCATTTAACGATGTTGTGGGTGTCCTCAATGAACGTTATGACGTATTTTGCAAGGCAAGCCATATTGAAACCAAGCCTTTGACTTGGAAAGCTAGAGTCATGTCTTATCAGGATCTATATGCAGCTGTCTATGAAGAGCGTGGAGAAGAACTTGTTGAGATTCTAGAATCCTATAAGGAAGAAATGCTTAAAGACCCGACTATTGATGAACGTCTGTTCAGTCAATATCTCGTACAAGCCGTCCATAATCTGTGGTCGGATAAAGATCCCATAGTCATCGTTTACTTCTCACCTCCATATTATCCACATAACTATGTGAGCGGAGAAACAGAAAAAGGACAAAAATTAATAGACACTCTCAAAACTGTCGTTACAAAACACAAAGGCAAAACGCCAATAGTCGGAAGAAAATTCTATCCATATATCTCAGATTTAAGTTTTGCATCAGCGCCATCACCTGAAAGGATCGCCACACTCAAAAACAACATGCCTGCTTTTGGTTCGAGATATAATCTTCCTATAGAAGACATGCAAAAGCTGAGCTTGCCGGTGGCCAACATAGGACCTTTTGGAAAAGATGCCCATCAGTTCACTGAACGTATTGAAAAAGACTACTCATTTAGAGTTGTTCCCACCATTTTATATGAAACCATCCTTAAACTGCTGGAGGAGTAATAAAAAAACAAGAGCGAAGATCGCTCTTGTCTTAATTTTGTGGATTTTTGAGTACTCGAATCTCATCTTCAAGTTTCAAAATTCGTTCTTTTTGTTTCTCTGGCAATCTTTTCATGAGTTCATTTCTGAGGTGAATGCCTTCATCTTTCTTGGCACGTTTCTCCTTGACACCCTTTTGGACTTCTGTCCATGAGACTTTACGATTTTTATTGTAAAGATCCAGATCTGCAAGACGATGCCCTGTATCATCATATTCAAGTCCAATTAGAATTTTCTTGATATCAGCTGGTGGCGAGAAACTAAACAGTTTTATCTGATAGACCATGATGGACATCACAATATGCGCATAGTCTTTAATCCAACCCTCACCTATGACGAGACCTGTCTCCAGCCCGGAAAAGACTTGTACAATCCTCTGATAATGCTTTTCATAATTATCATAAGCATCATAAAGACTTATTCGATATTCATACCAGGATGAATCTTTCAAATTGTGATTCAAATAGAAAAGAGCTTCACGTCCAAGTCTTGCAAAACATTCCTTCTGATTTTGATCCACTAGAATGTGATCAGAAAAAAAATCCTCACTCTTGATTGCCTGATGCAGCCTTTGTGTGGTCAAACTGATCAATGTCTGCTCCTTTTCACCTAGGCGCACGCCGTCCTTCCATGACACTCTTTTCCCTTCATAATTCTTTGAAAGCATATTTGCAAATTCATTCTCATTCCCTGGAACACGAAATACAACGATTCGAGGTCCTATATCCACTTTCTCAATGCTGGCACACGCTTTCAGATTGATGATATCCGCTAGTACAGTAGTCCCTGTTTCATCTGCTAGCATAATGAATTCAGCATCATCCGGGTCAGTAATCTCTGGACCTGCAGGTGTGATGAAAATCAATGTGCTGTGCTCATCAGAATCACTTTGACCTTGAGCAAAAGAAACACTTTTATAGCCAAGCTTTTCAGTTAATTGATTAAAAGTCTCTTTTGGATTGGCTGATCGCAGAAATACAATTCTTGTACCCATTCTTAAAAAAATCATCTGTACCCCCCAGGATAAGTTTTATATGATGGAAAAACTGTGATGATACTTCAAGGCTATATTTGAAGAATCCATTGACTCTATCTGGATATTTTCCACTCTTGAAAATCCGTTACCACTCTTTATTTCATCTAAAAACAATCCAAGATGGTCCGTCAGGCATATTATTTCCACACTCCCGTCATCAAGATTTCTTACAGTCCCTTTGACATTAAGTCTCAAGGCCAATTTATATATGTAATATCTGAAACCAACACCTTGAACTCTTCCTGTCACTATCATTTTCGAAGCATCCATTGTATTCACCTCAATGAGTTGCTACCCACTTATCATTATAGCACAAACAAAAAAATCTCTTGCAAATGATCTACATGAGCAAGAGATTCTCAAATTTTAACTTGAAATTCAATCCATTTTTTTGATGCGTTCAATAACATCCATCTCATCTGGATATTTGACAAGTTCTTTTTTATTATGGAATACTTCTTTGCCATCTACTTCAACCAAGAAAATTCCTGGTCTGCCATCAGAGAGTTCCACATTTTGAATTCCTAATTCATTTTTGATTTTGTCTGCTAAACTAGCAGCTCTGTCACGATACCCTCATGAATTGCAATAAGTGATTAAAACTTTTTTTTCCATACCGACCTCCTGAATATTTGTAATTGTCAATGTCATTCTTTCCAGATATACCCCATTCGACCTTCAATAATCAGTAAACGTATGACTTCTAATTTCAAGGATTGATTGGTAGAATAGGATAGGTCGGATTGATTGGTATGATCATGAGTGTGTCTTTTTTTGGGACATAAAACTTTCGTGTTTCTCCAGGAGCAATTATTGCCCCTTGATCTGTTGATTTAAATGTCTCAATGTTGTAACCGTCCGGACCTTTATTTAGTCGAGCAAATGTGATTTCTTTCAACTCGGCTGAATCCCAACTTGATGTGTTCGTCACTTCTACGTACCAATGCGTGTCCTTTTGTGGTGGCCAATAGTCTACCGCATAAATTGGAAGAGGCACATCCAGTTTGAGCGTTTTGCTGTAATCGACCCACAGAGACTCATTTGGGGTATCCCAAACAGTAAATGGACTTTTACCGTCTATTCCAATGGTCACTTTCAGTTTGTTTCGTGATTCGGCTCCTGTGTCAATGTGAATTCTAGCTGAGTAAGCTTGATCTGTGCCTGCACGCTCAACAGAAATATTTTCATAATATCTGACAAATCCGAAATTTGTTGCCAGGTCATCATAAGCAACTGTGAAGTAACCGTTGCCTGACGGTCCCCAAGTATCTCCCCAACTGTTGAGACATTTGATTGTTTTTGTGACGTCATCATAGCCGACAACGGTCACTGCATGATGTTCTTTCGGATTCTCTCCCTGAATTTGTGAAAGTTCTCCCGCTGCGAGCAAAGGTCCGAAATTTTTCAAAATGTATCTGATGTTCTCTATTGTCGGTTCGTACTTTTCACTTTCTTTCATTTTGTAATATGAAGCCAAGTAATTGGTCCAATCGTTTGGTTTGAGCATTTCACTGTAATCCACATAGACTTTTCCAGTTACATCCTTCTTTAAAACGGCCTTGTCATAATCCGAAGGCGATGAGGCTTCTGGACAGAGTCCATTTTCCGCCAGTACATATGCAGAATTTATCGGACCACCATCAGCCAATTCTTCCTGTCTACCGTGTAAATACCAGAATGATGCGTCCGGTGTATAAGGGTGCTCCCTTTCCTTAAGCATGTTCATAATATGAATCATCGAACGACCGATGCATCCCCCTACACCATCCTGATTGCCTTGAAATGTCATGAATGGTGTGAAATCACAACCTGTAGGCCAGAATATGATTTGCGGTACATCATACCATAATTTGTTAAAGTCCTCAGAGGGCTTGATACTGGAAAGATTCACATTTTTCTGTACAGTTAAGGTATCCATGTAAATCTTGGCAGTGTCATAACTCTTATCGATAGCAGAAAGTTTCAGTCCTGATACCACCCAATTTGGAACGTCTTTCAAGCTGATCCCCGGGTAATTGAATCCAGGAAGCATCAATTCAGGTGTAGAATCCGGAATTGGATCTGAAGGCGCTTGTTTAGATGCAACGGTGACAATCCTATTGACACCATCCCACCCCACATCAGCTCCAAACGATTCACTTACAAATCGAAGCGGAACAAGTGTCCTTTCATTCAGGATTTTAGGAGGTACATCAAGTGTTACAGACAACCCATTGACCGATGCCAATTTGTTTCCAATATAAAGGATAATGGTCGTCTCTCCTTTGGTCGCCGTTACCTTTCTATCGATTGGATCCCATCCAACTTCGGCTTCAAGACTCTCAAAAATTGCCCTTAAGGGCACAAGAGTTCGGCCTTCTTCAATAATCGGCGTAATATCTGTAATCAACACTTTTCCATCGACGATGATCTCAATTGGCTTGAGTCCTTACTGTGCAGTCACTGCGCTTGATAGAAATGACATACTCCATAACAAAAAGCTCACAAGCAATACATAAGTAATTCTTATCCTGTTTTCACGTTTCATGAACCCCCACCTCGCCTTTCAAATTTAGAATACCCTATCCACGCACCCCACGTGGCTACAAAAAAAATACCGACCCAAAATAAGGGTCGGTTACGCTATTCGCTCATTTGGAGGCAAGCGTCCATATAGCCTCCAAAATCATGGTTCCCAATTGCGATTACTTCAATTGAAACTACCATATTCTATTATACTTCATATTCTTCATACCCATTAAAATGCTAATTTAACAGTTAAATCAACTGTAAAATTTCACTGATGCTACCATAACGGTCTTGCGGGTTGAACGACATACATTTTTTGATGATGGCTTTTAATGACTCCGGCAAATCCGATAGGTTATTATCATTCGATATCAGCACAAAATCTGGTTCCATTCCAGTTGCCAAGTAGTAAATGGTTGCGCCGAGGGCATATATATCCGATTGTGGCAATGTCTGACTGAATCCATATTGCTCTGGAGGGGAATATCCTCTACTGCCTATGATAAAAGTATCTGAAGTCTTATTGGATTCAAATTTTCGAACAGACTCGATATCAATCAGATGTATGCTTTCTTTTTCTGGACTAAATATGATGTTGCTTGGTTTCAAATCGCGGTAGACGATTGGATCAATTCTAGAATGCAAGTCATCAAGGACGTTTATGAGTTGCACGATAATTTTTTTCAATAATGGATTGTCTACAGGACCATTTTTCATAACATAGCGGTTGAGGTCAACACCCTTAACATAAGGTTTAATGATATAATGGTACTTTTCCCCTTCGGCAATCTCACTTATAGGGATAATAGCTGAATGAGTAATGCTTTTCAATCCTTCAAAATCGTAATTGATCCCCTCTTTTTTCTCAATGACTTTCATTGTGAACTGAGTCCCTTCCTCTTTATCACCGAGCAGATAGATAGTGCTGTTTCGACTCTTATATAGCAATGAATCCAAAGTAAATGATTCAAATATTTTTACACCTATATCTGATTTCATCAAATCAAATTCGATACTTTGTTCAAAAAAATCATTGTTGGATAATGCATCTTCAGATTGTTTAAACTGGATCAATTTCAATTTCAGACTTTCCATCTCATTTTTGTTTTTCAGGTACTTATCTATGGTGATAACAGCAATCACCGAAAATACAAATATTAAAAATATAAAAAACAATGAGACGTATGCATTTACTCGAAAATCAATTATATCGGTCAAAACCAGAGTCATGATCAAACTACTCAACACCATTGCAGATAATACGATTAGTGGGTAGGTAATCTGATATTTTTTGACGATATCACTGTTCTTCATAAACCTATTGAATCTATTTTTCAATAACTTACTTGAGAGGCCAATCATAGTTACTATCACAATATGACCAACTACAAATGAAAGTGAACTTTCTTGAATTTTAAGAAATTCAGTTTCAAAGGGTTTATATGTTACCATAAAAATAAGTTCAATTGATAAAGCCATCACTAAATACAAAGTCGTCATCCAAAAGTTTTGATACATATTAAATCTATAATTGATCAATAATACAAGAAATGTTCCAATGAAATAGAAAAAAATTCTAATAGAAAAAGGAATCCAAAATATAGGCAAAAACACAAGAACAAAAACAATATAGGTCAATAGAGGATTCAGATTGATTTTTTTTGTGTATTCGGCTAGAACAATTCTCGAGAAAATAAACAGTGCAAGTGGAAAGCTGATTGCTTGTAACACATTTTGAGTCATTACCAGCTCTTGATTCATTAATGGTATTACCTCCTATTTTTTTACTTATGATACTGAAGTCTGCAGTAGATGTCAATCCCAACAAATGTTTCGTCATCATTCTGTAAAATAATGCTTCACAGCATACTCGTAAGCGCCTATAAAAAATGTAATCGCTTTTTTGCTCACCTCAGCATTCGGACATATTTGCTCAAAAGCGTGATAACAGCCTTTGTAGACTTCAAATTCAACTGGAACACCTGCACGTCGAAGATTTTCAACATATTGAATTGTTTCATCTCTAAATGGCTCCAGCTCACCGACAAAAGTCACAGTCGGTGGCAAGTTGTGATAATCAGGTGCTCTTGATGGAGCAGCATACGATGGTACATCCTGTGACCCGAATAGGTCACCCAAATATAGTTTCCATGCGTTGTAATTGGATTTTGAATTCCATACCGGCGCGTTGTTCTCCATTGCGGATTCACTAGTCATTCGATCGTCCAGCATAGGATATAAAGGCATTTGAAATGCAATCTTCACCTCGCCTTTGTCTCTTGCATATAGTGAAAGCGCTGCAGTAAGTCCACCGCCGGCACTATCTCCTCCAACCATCAGTTGGTTGCTTCTAATTCCGAATCTTTCGGCGTTCTCTTTCATCCACAAAAGAGCAGTATAAGCATCCTCAAGCGCTGCAGGATATGGCGCATCCAGAGAAAGCCTGTACTCAGGTGCAAAGAGGACACAGTCGCTCACTTCCATAAATTTTTTAGCCACCCCTTTAGCACGTTCAGGCGACCCGATTGCATAGCCCCCACCATGAAACCACAGAATTCCAGGACCTATTTCTTTTGCATAAACAGGCGTGAATATGCAAACGCGCAGTTTGGTTCCGTCATCACGTTCAATCCATTCTTCACTGTACTGAATTGAGGCATCTTTTATTCTCATTTTGAATTTTAACTTACTGAAGAGTCTTAATCTGGTTTCTGTAAAAGAATTGTTGATGATTTTGATCACTCTTCCGGCCGCTCTAAGTTCCTTGTCAATCATACCGAATTTTATTATCATGTTTGATCATCCAATGGTGGTGGAATCAATACAAAATTGCCCACATGTTTTTTCTTTAAAAACTCTCTTTGTGCATCCGCGATTTGCTCAAGTGGAAATATTTTTGCTACAAGTGGTTTTATTTCTCCCTTTTCAATATATGAGACAAGATTGGGAAAAACTGGCTCATCCCATGCGGTGCACCCAATCAGTCTCAAATCTTTCAAATAAAAATCGCGCGTGTCAAAAGTCACAATAGGTCCTCCTATCGCACCAGAAGACACATATCTTCCACTTCGCTTCAATAATTTGATTAAGTCACCAAAAGCTGGGCCAGCAACATTATCAATGATGATGTCAAAACTTTTCTCTCCAAGTTTGACAAGAATATTCTCATCTCGTCTTACTACGCGATCCGCGCCGATAGCAAGAACCTGTTCAATCTTTGATGCAGAAACGATTGCGGTCACTATTGCACCACGTCGTTTTGCAAGTTGTACCACGGCTGAACCCACTCCGCCCGAGGCACCTGTTACTAGTATATTCTCACCCTTACTTACTTTACCACGATGTACCATATTCTCAGCAGTACCATAAGAGCAAGGGATTGTTCCAAGTTCAGCATCACTCCAATTGCAATCTATGACAAATACTTCTGATGCGGGTACTTTGACGTATTGAGCAAAGGCTCCATCGAAATCAGATCCCATCCAGATATTTTCCATAGACTCAAAATCAAACTTTCTCATGCATGCTCGTACTATTACTCGAGACCCTATGGAACTTTCATCACCTCCTGGGGCAACTTCAACAATACGTCCACAACAATCTGTTCCTTGAATAAACGGAAAAGGAGTTGTTTCATTCCATCCACCGTCTGAAGTAATGGTTGCTGTCTGCTTCTCTGTTGCATTTTCTGTACTTGTTGTAACCGAGGATGAATACCAACCAATACGAGTATTGATTTCTGTGTTGTTGACTCCTGCAGCCAATACTTGTAAAAGAACTTCACCAGGCTCAAGAACTGGAATCTTAACCTCTCTACACTCAAGTTTGTCATAACCTCCATTCCAGGCAGTAACAACAGCCTTCATTTTTCTCGCACCTGCTACTGGATCGAATCTGTCCTTTTTTGGTTCGGAATCCCATTTTACTTCCATTTGAATCTCCTTCCTATTGGCTACTTAATTTGTCATTCACAGTAATTAGTGTTCTTGAAAACCGTACTAAAATTCATACTCCAGTTCATAATAAATCAGAGCATTATTGAATGAACTGATCACCACCGACTCAATCCATTGATCTGAAACATCAATATGAATGTACCATATCCCCGCCCCCTCATCAATTGTACATTCATACTCAATACCGTTGATATTGGCGATCAAAGCGTCGATTCTATTCAGATCTATACTTCCAAACAACAATAATTCAGACTTTGATTTATCTAGATAAGTCTCCCACGTGGAATATCCATACTTGATCATTCCATTGTCATAAATCGTTTGTGATCCACAGCTGACAAGTCTTGCACCGAATATTCCGTTTTTGATGACAACCAATGATATGCTGTCTGTTCTAAAATTATCATAAAGGACTATCTCGTAATCTTTTGAATAAAAAGTCTTTAGGACATTGTAAGAGCCAAAACTGATATTACTTAGCACTTTTTCTGAAGTATTGATTTTGTTGATGATCAGCACAGTCAATAATAATGACAAAACAACCGAGACTATATATGTTTTTCTACTCATGCAGCTGTTCTCCCTTAAGATTTATTATCATTTTATCATTTTTGTGATTTCATCAACCCCTTGTTGATAAGTGGAGAATAATTGCCAACCACCTTCTTCAACCGAGATTTGTTCCAGTAAATCCGAGTCGGTAATAACATACATAATTTCGCTGATTCCATAAATCGTTAGAGGAAAAACCGATTTACTTTTATGACTGGCCCTTATGTCGATATTGTTGATGCGCAGATAAGTATTTGATGAAAACCCATATTTGTATTTTTCATCACCGGTCTGAAGATTCTCGGTTCAGGAATCTTGTTCAATGTATATTCCAGTTCAATTTCTGTAAGGTCTTCCCTCAATTTTGCAGAGTGAAAAGTAAAGTCCACATCACCATTAAACTCCCTTTTGCATTTTGGGCACTGCCACATGATGGGTCTCCTTTCAATCAATTGCTTTTAATTCAGTCTACAGTCTTCACTTCTTCAACATATAAAATTTCACAAGCGTCATTGCCTGTGTCATCTCTACTGCATATTCACTTGGGAAGCAAGGTTTCTACCAGTTCCATACCACACTTATAACTGGTCGACTCGAAAATTGTTTGATCACTTTTGTCTTTCAGGAGAACTTCCACTTTACCGGACAATCCTTCTTTTATGGTCTTGTTCATTGAACCCATTTTTGGTGCCAAGAGTTTTTTTGTATCAGCCACTTCACCGCGTATCTCAAGACTATATTCATTATTTAAAAATTTCAAATGTACCTTATTATCTGATCTTTCGTTGACTACAATCTTTGATCCATTATATGTCGCAAAACGATATTCGATTCCTTTGTGAATCAGGTTGCATATGAAACCTTCAAATGAAAATGCCAAAAATGGAATTGTTGCCACCGGCAGCTGTCACTTGCTTGTAATACCAGCCTTCAAAATAAGCATTATTATAAAATTTTCTTTGATATAGTTCTCGGTTTTTATGTTTATTCACTCTATTAAACCTCACTTCTTGTTTCAATGAACCATATTTAAAGTGACAGACGCCAGATCACTGATGATTTTCGCAACTTCTTCTGGTGATGATTTCAAATCGTTGTCAAACCAATTTTGAATTACACCTACACAGCCAGAAATGACAAATGAAGAAATCAGTGCGGTTTTTTCAAGACTGTTTGGTTCAATGTCTTTCATTTTACTTAAGATATTGTCATGGACTAGCGCCATAATTCTTTTTTGGAACTGCAAGTCCCCTCGATCGCTGAGTAAAATTCTACTCATTTTTTTGTTGTCATAAATAAAAGTCACAATGTCTGTGACCAAATTTAGCGTACTGTCCGCATGGAGCGCATCTTGATCGATAGTATTCAATATCTTTTCAATGTATTCCTCTTCAATACTCTCAAGCAAATGGTATTGGTCTGAATAATGTGCATAAAAAGTCGCACGATTGATATCTGCATTTTCACAAATTTCTTTAATGGTGATCTTAAAAATACTCTTCTCTTCCAATAGATCAATCAAGCTCTCTTTCAAAAACATTTTTGTGAATTTCACACGCCGGTCTTCTTTTTTCTTAGGCATTGAATCCTCCAAATTATTAAATAACGATGTATAAGCAACAGTTTCATTAATACTGTCGATTTAAAAACAATCTGTATGAACTTGACGATTGATATAAAGACGCAATGATTATAAAATAACATTGACATAAATATTATACACAATGTTTATTAAGGAGGCAAACTTTTGAAAACCATATTCAATTCAATAATAAAATTCAGAAAAAGCATTTTGATTGTTTTCGGTATCCTAATGCTCATCAGCATATTGCTGATCCCTGGAACAAAAGTCAATTACAAATTGATCGACTACTTGCCGAAAGATGCAAATTCAACCCAAGCTATCCAAATTCTTGACTCCTCATTTGAAAGCAGACTCCCCAATTTGTCTGTCATGATCCAAAATGTAAGTCTACAAGAAGGCATGGCGTACAAAGAAAAGCTGGAGGCTATAGAGGGAGTTCATTCTGTCATGTGGTTGGATGACGTTTTAGGCGCTGAAACGCTTAAAACCACTCCTCTTTCATTTCTTGATCAAAAAATAGTTGAGGGCTACTATCGCAATCAAGCGGCACTTTATTCACTGGTGATCAGTAATGGGCTTGAAACTCAGGCGCTAGAATCTATCTATGAGCTTGTCGGAGAAGATAATGCCGTCATAGGACAAGCCCTTGAAAATGCAAATGCTCAATCCAGTTCTATTGACGAAGTGATCAAAGCAATGATTATTCTGATTCCTATAATCATTGTGATTCTCATTATCGCCACCGTTTCATGGCTTGAACCCATTTTATTCATGCTCACCATTGGTGTCGCCATTGCAATTAACATGGGGACCAACATTATATTTGGCGAAGTTTCCTTCATTACACAAACCGTCAGTCCCATCTTACAGCTGGCTGTTTCCATGGATTATGCTATATTCTTATTGCACAGTTTCACTGACAAAAGAAAAATTTACAATCCTGAAGAAGCAATGTTTCATGCCATGAAAGAATCATTACCTACTGTGACCGCCAGTGCGATGACTACCGCAATCGGATTTTCCGCCTTAATTTTTATGCGGTTTGGCATTGGTGCAGATTTAGGCATAAACCTGTTCAAGGGAATACTGTTGAGTTTTGTTTCTGTAATGGTATTTTTGCCTGTCATCACACTGATTTGCTACAAATGGATTGAAAAAACCATGCACAAAGACTATTTACCCCACCCAGGTGGTTTGAGTCGTGTACTAGTGAAAATCAGGGCGCCAATTTTGCTGATTGCTCTGATTATAGTTATTCCAGCATTTCTAGGTCAGTCAAAAGTCGATTTTATTTATGGTATGGACCTTGATTTTGAAGGGTCTCGTCCAATGCAAGACCAAAGTCTCATTGACGACATATTTGGTACTGAAAAACCAATGGTCCTCATCATACCAAAGGAAGAACTTTCTACAGAAAAAGCTTTAAGCAAGGAAATTAAAGCAATACCAAACATCACTCAAGTGATTGCTTACACTGAAGTTGTGGGCACGAAAATTCCAAAAGAATATGCCCCGGACGAAGTGACCGATCAATTCTACTCAGAAAAGTATACTCGTATGATTATTTATGCGGACATCCCGTCAGAAGGTCAAGTCGCATTCAGTACAGTGGATCACATTTTGGAAGTTGCGAGCCAATATTATGATGACTACTACTTGTCAGGTCAAGCGCCAACCTTAAATGATATGAAAAAAGTGGTTGCTGTGGATATGGGAAGAATCAACCTTATAGCGATTGCTGGTATATTCATTGTTTTAATGCTGACTTTCAAATCCATCACCTTGCCAATCATCTTGATTTTCACCATTGAGTCAGCTATTTGGATCAATTTATCCATCCCATATTTTATGGGGACCACCATCAGCTTTATTGGTTACTTGATCATCAGTACTGTCCAACTGGGAGCAACAGTTGATTATGCGATATTGATGACCAATCGTTATTTAAATGCACGGCAAAACGAATCCAAAAAAGAAGCTATGTGGCATGCCTTGCAAAATAACGTTGCAGCCATTTTGGTTTCAGCAACTATTCTATCTATAGCTGGATTCATTTTGGCAGGTACCACAAACAATCCAATGATCAAAGAACTGGGAATACTTTTAGGCAGAGGAACCATGCTTTCATTTATAATGGTTGTAGGCGTTCTACCAGCTCTGTTGTTGCTCTTTGATAAAGTGATTCAAAAAACGACATTGGCCCATAAATTTTATCAAGAGAAGGAAGGACAATAATATGAAGAAAACAAGCATTTTACTTTTGATAGCAACTTTAATCTTTGGCAGCATCTCCTACGGAGAAGGCTTTAAAGAAGAGTCTATTTATGGTTTGATTTCAGAAAAAGGCACACTAGAGACTCTCCAAGTGGTTAATGCCATTCATGGATTGACTTATGATTATGGTGATTATGATGGGATCAATAATTTGACTACACTAGAGGAACTCAGAAATGAAGCTTCAAAAATAACAATTCCAGTTAATGAAGATATTTTCTATTATCAAGGTATTATGAACACTCCCAAATTACCATGGGATTTTGAGTTCACCTATGCCCTTGATGGTGCACCTACATCTTTGAAAGCTTTAGCCGGTGCCTCTGGTCATTTGAAGATTATTATAAAGATCAAACCTGGCTCAGATGAATTCAAGGATTTTTACGACAGCTACGCTTTACAGGTTGGTATGAAGTTTTCTAATGATTTGGTGAAGGAAATTGAAGCAAAAGGTGCCACTATAGTCGAAGCAGGTGGCAATAAACAGGTTGCTTTCACCATATTGCCCGGTCAAGGAGCCAGTTTGGAAGTTCAAGCTATCGTTAAAGATTTTGAGATGGATCCAATCACTATAAATGGTGTCAAGATGGTTTTCGACATGACAATTGATCCCTCCGAACTGACGAATGAAATTTTGGCGTTAAAAGATGG
>JACUUV010000063.1 GCA_014859095.1 Clostridia bacterium
TTTGATTCCGATGTGGCCAGTGCGAAAAGTCTGGTTGCACAAATGACCGACGATGAGCAACTCGCTTTTGAGAATGCGATCACATCGAGCATTCCGATTTCAGAACTGAATACACTCAATCAGAAGTTCAGATTGATCAATTACTAAAGAATAATACGTTTTCACATGGAGGTACTGATGGAAGAAACCATCGAATTAAGGGAACTGTTTGAGATAATATTGAAGCGCAAATGGTTGATTATTATCATAACCATAATCGCATTAATCATAGGGTCCGTGTACAGCATTTACATGGTGACGCCGATGTATAAGTCGGATACGACGCTCATGGTCAATGGGTCAAAGGGACTCAGTGCCAGTGATATTGCGGCGAGTTTTGACCTTGGAAGCATCAATCTCAGCCAAAAGCTGGTAGTGACTTATGGTGAGATCGTTAAATCCAGAATAGTCATGGAGCAGGTCATTGAAAGACTTGAACTTGATCTCACATATGCTGAACTCATGAGAAAGACGACTTCCCAGCAGGTAGGTTCTACTGAAATACTCAGAATTTCAGTGGAAGATCAAAATCCTGAACAGGCGGCACTTATTGCCAACACAATTTCTGATGTTTTCATAAAAGAAGTCATGCGCATACTTAAAGTCAATAATGTAGAAACTATAGATGTTGCCATCCCTGCAATGAACCCATTCAACATCAAGACAACGCTAAACATTGCAATTGCGACAGTGCTTGGTCTGATGCTCAGTGTGTTCCTCAGTTTTCTCATGGAGTATATGGATCAAACCATCAAAACGGAAAAAGACGTAGAGAAGCATCTGGGACTCCCGGTCGTCGGGGTAATTCCGGATTTCGCTCAAGCTGCAAAATTATAGGGGTGATCAAATGAAAGACCTAATCGTAAAGAAACATCCAAAGTCACCTGTATCAGAAGCTTATCGTGCTGTTCGAACGAATATCCAATTTGCAAATATAGATAAAGACACCAAGACCATACTCGTCACAAGTGCCACCCCTGGCGAAGGCAAATCCACAACGCTCAGCAATGTTGCCATCACAATGGCGGACGCGGGCAACAAGGTTTTGATCATGGACTGTGACTTCAGAAAGCCAAAGATTCACAAGACTTTTGAAATCAGCAATGCAGTTGGTATCACAGATATTCTGCTCAGCGGAGAGGATTTCCAGGCTCATGTTCACAATGCGGTTCACAAGAATCTGCATATCCTGACTGCAGGAAGAGTGCCTTCAAATCCTTCGGAAATATTGGATTCAAAGACCATGAAGCAATTTATAGAACACGTGAAGCATTTTTATGACTTTATTTTAATCGACACACCACCCGTTTTGCCAGTCACAGATGCGGTGATTCTTTCCACTTATGTGGACAAGGTTATCCTCGTGTGTGCATCGGGTGATGTGGCAATCGATCATGCGAAGAGAGCCAAGGAATCACTGGACAAAGTTGGTGCGGATATACTGGGCGTGGTGATCAACAAGATCAATATCAAATCCCACAATCATTATTATTACTATTATTATCATGAAAAAAAGAAGAGGAAGAAAAATGGTTGATGTGCATTGCCATATCATCCCTGGCGTGGATGATGGACCAGACCAAATTGAAAAGTCGATTGAGATGCTTAAGATGGCGGAGCGCGATGGCATCAGAAAAATCATCGCAACCCCTCATCGCAATCATCCGCTGGGGTATCCAAAGGGCAACGTGCAGGAGCAATTTGATGCTCTGAAAGATGCCGCAAAGGATGCGGGCATTGATGTGGACCTTTATCTCGGAGCTGAACAATACATCGGCAAAGAAGATGTGTTCAAGACTTTTGAGGCGTTTCCATTGTTCGATGGGCGTTATCTTTTGGTGGAATTCAAAACGCATATCGATCTCGAATCACTGCTCACAATCGTATACGAACTGAGAGTCAAAGGGTTCTGGCCAATAGTGGCACATGTGGAGATGTATCCAACAGTTATCAATAATGAAGAAGCACTCACAAGAATCAAAGAAGAAGGTGGGTTGATTCAGATCACTGCCTCAAGCCTCACGGGAGCGGTGGGCAGAAAAATTGCCGCTAGACTCACGAGTGCTGTGAGAAGGGGGCAAGTCGATTTCATCGCTTCAGATGCTCATGGATTGAATATGAGACCACCTGTCTTAAGCGTGGCTCAAAGATATGTTCAAAAAAATGCTACCATGGAAATCGCCAATAGAATTTTTTCGGATAATCCAAGCAAATTGATGCTCGGCGAAGAGATTGTGACCCCAAAGACACTTAAACTCCGAAAGTCAGGTCGAAAGGCGTACTTAATTGCGTCACTGATTACTGCACTTGTAATGGCTTTCTCCCTTGGAATGAGGATGATTCCAGAAAATGAAGCGCAGAGTCAAAATATTGAAACACCTAAAACAGTAGAAACAGTCATTAGCTCTAATGTTGAGGAGACAGATCCTGAAGGCCCTGTCTCAGCCTTGCCTGTCCCGGAACCTAAAGTTGTGGCTGAAGAGGTCCTGTCAGAACCCGCTCAAACATTGGAATCCCCATCAAAAGATTCAATCGAGTCAAAATATGAAGAACAGCTGTTTGAGCTGAAGACTGAATATGAAATGGCACTTGACGTTTATGTCGATGAGATCATTGAAATCAAAGCCACTGTCATTGACCAAGAAGAAAGAAATAATAAAATTGACGCGATTATCGACGCCATTATCCTGATGGAGCAAGAATCCGACAATGTGGTGTATGCTCTTTTGTATGATATGCAAAATGAACTTGAAAAAGAAAAATACACGGTGGAGCGGGTGCAAATCTTCCGTGATGAATACAATGACATCAAAGAGACCACCAAAATGACCTATATGGAAAAAATTAAATAATGATATCAGTTCCGGACAATGCCTTGATTCATCACAGCCGCATTGTCCTTTTATTTGCAATAAGTTATAATAGAGGAAAATCAGAAAATGGAGGTCAAAAATATGAAAACAACATTGCCCCCAAAAGGGATGCGCGATTTCCTTCCGAAAGAAAAAGAAGTCCGCGAATATGTCATGAATCAAATCAGAGAAGTCTATCGAAGCAGTGGCTTTCAGGAAATAGAAACTTCTTTCATAGAGAATATTGAAAACCTGACCGGTGGCGACGGTGGTGAGAACACCAAATTGATTTTTAAAATCCTCAAAAGAGGTGAAAAACTCGACCTGGATGCGTCCAGCACCGAAGATGATCTGGCGGACCTCGGACTGAGATTTGACCTGACCCTTCCACTTGTTCGTTTTTATTCCAACAACAAAAATGAGCTTCCTACTATTTTCAAAGCACTTCAAATGGGTCCTGTCTTCAGGGCGGAAAGACCGGGAAAGGGCAGATTCAGAACGTTCGCACAGTGCGATATCGACATTATAGGGGATGAAAGCAATCTTGCGGAAGTGGAAATCATCCTGACCATAGCCAAAGCGCTCAAGAATCTCGGCATAGAGAAATTCAAGATCAAACTCAACGACAGAAGAATACTCAAGGCACTTGTTATGGGCGCGGGATTCCTGGAGTATGAGTTCGGTGACATCGCCATCACCCTCGACAAGTTCGACAAAATCGGCAGAGCAGGTGTGATCAGCGAACTTGAGTCCAAGTCATACGACAAAGTCAAAATAGAGGATCTCATGAAGGTCACAGATGAACTTGGCGAAAAAGGGCTTTCAGCAGTGGAGGCACTGAGTCCGGAAGGTTTTCAGAATTTAAATGAAATATTCGAAGTGGTGGATGTGCTTAAGGAGGGGTATGATATCGTCTTTGATCATACGCTCGTCAGAGGCATGGGATATTACACCAGCACGATATTTGAAATTGAGCACGCAGATCTGGGATATTCCATCGCAGGAGGCGGCAGATATGACAATATGGTTGCATCGATGATTGGTATTGATGTGCCGGCAGTCGGATTCTCCATCGGATTTGAGAGAATTGTGGATCTTTTGATGGAGGAGGGGAAAATCGACCAAGGCCATGTGAAAATCGCCATGATCTATTCCGATAAGGATGCCCTGGTGGATGTCATGCGCAGCGCGATGAAGCTCAGGGAAGAATACACCGCCGTTTCGGTATACAAGGCAAAGAAAAAACTGGGCAAGCAACTTGCCCAGCTTCAAAAGTTCGGTTATAAAGGTTTTATCATCTACGGTGAGGCACTAAACGTCGAATTTTTCGAATAGCATATCCATATGGGGAATGTCGTCCTCGAGGTAAATTTCGGACGCGGGGACGAATCCCACGGATTCATAAAAGTCCTGAAGGTAGGCTTGCGCAGAGATCCTAATCACGGGTGAATCGTAAGCCTCTTTTGCATATTCAAGGGCATCAAGCATGAGCTTACGACCAATGCCGTCGCCTCTGACCTCAGGAGCCACGACGACTCTCCCTATGGAAACCTCATCAAAGGAAATGCCTGGATCGAGGATGCGTAGGTAGGCTATGAGGCGATTTTCACCATCATAACCACACATGTGGGTGGCGTAGTAATCTTTGTCGTCCAATTCGTGATAGAAGCAATTTTGCTCAATGATAAATACGTTGACTCTGAGTTTTAGGATTTCGTAAAGTGTTTTCGGGTCGAGTTCGTGAAATCGGTGGAATTTCCAGTACATAGCGGCCCCCTTGGCTTTTTTTAATATTATATTATTTTAACGGGAGATAATCAATGGAGTGGAGTAAAGAACAGATCAAGAAGATTTTATTTGTAATAACTTACGCGCTTGTCCTATTGGTGGTGGTCCTCAATTTCGACTCTGTGCTCGGTATCGCGGGAAAAGGGCTCGTGCTGTTTACCCCATTCATAGTGGGGCTTTCCATGGCATTCATTCTAAATGTCATCATGAGAAGTATTGAAAAGAGGCTGCTAGCGGGTGTTCCTGTCAAATTGGAAAAATTCAAAAGACCGATTGCACTCCTTATGAGTCTTGTGCTCGTGATAGGTTTGATTTTCTTCCTGCTTTTCCTTGTGATTCCTGAATTTATGAACACTATTGAAATCGTTTCGGGCAAATTGCCAGATGCGGCAAAACGTTTTGAGGCGTGGAGTATGGGCATTTTAGGGGACTTGCCAATCGATCTGCCTGATATGGAGATCGACTGGAGCAAGGTCACCGACTGGACGGCGTCATTTTTGGGCAAAGGCAGTTCGGCACTATTCTCAACTACTCTGGGCATCACTTCATCTATTTTGAGCGGATTATTCAACACATTGCTCGGACTTGTGTTCGCTATCTATTTTCTGCTTATGAAGGAGACGATTGGAAAACAGACGAAGAAGCTCTTCTATGCATATTTATCCAAGGAAAAAGTTGATAAAATTTTATCAATCTCTGAACGTGCCAATACGGTGTTCTCGCATTTCGTGAAGGGACAATTCACAGAGGCATTGATTATAGGTGTGCTCTGTTTTGTGGGTATGCTCATATTTGGAATGCCTTATGCGCTTGTTATTTCAGCGCTTGTGGGATTCACTGCACTCATCCCGGTGTTGGGCGCATTTATCGGGACGGGTGTCGGAGCTTTCCTGATTCTCATGGTCGATCCAATGAAAGCGCTTTGGTTCATCATTTTCATAGTCGTTCTTCAACAAATCGAAAGCAACTTGATCTATCCGAAAGTGGTGGGAGACTCTGTCGGTCTTCCCGGCATATGGGTGCTTGCAGCTGTGACGATTGGTGGCAGTGCTTATGGTGTGCTTGGAATGCTTGTGGGTGTGCCTCTGAGCGCTCTGCTCTATAGTCTGCTAAAAGATTCGGTTTATATTCGCTTAAACCACAGAAATATATTGATAAAATAGTGAAAAAAATATACAATAAGGCATATGCGGTGTCTATGTAATATTTATTGTCTATTATTTAACACAAAGAGATAAAAAAGTGTTCCGTTGACGATGGGGTTATTAAGACATGCGTATAAATACAAACTAGTAAAGGGGTATTATATGACCAAAAAGATTATGGCATTGGCACTTGCGACGATGATGATTTTATCATTAGCAGTTGTAGGCAATTTTTCAGCCACACCTGTATACGCAGCAGACGCGGTAACTTCAGCGACTACATGGAATCCGACTCCGGAACCGACTCCAGCTCCAGCACCGGCTCCAGCACCGGCTCCGGCTCCAGCACCGGCACCTTCTACACCGGCAGCACCTTCTACACCAGCTCCTACAACTCAATCTCCAAACATTTTGAGAGTTTTGTTGTTTGGTATGACAGGTGATGATGTTGCGTTAATGCAAACTTACCTCATCAAAGCGGGTCACGAAATCGTAGCGGATGGTAGCTTCGGACCACTTACACTTGGTGCTGTAAAAGCATTCCAAGCAAACGAAGGTCTTACAGTTGACGGATTCTTTGGTCCTAAAACAAATGCAGCTCTATTCGCAAAAGTTGCTGTAGCTCCTGTTGTTGACGTAGTAACAACAGCTTCACTTGTTAACAACATCGAAGACTTCAAAGCTGGAATCGGCACTGAAGGCAGATGGATCATATCTGTTCTCAACGATATGACTACTGATGAAGAACTCGTTCTTGATGGAACGTTCTTAAACGGTAAAAAAGATAAAGTGACTGGCGAAGACGTTGTTCAAAGAAAAATCTCTCTTTATACTCAAGATGCAGATAAAAACGTAACAGCAAGATTCACACTCACTGCTCCTAAACTTACAATCAACAGCCCTAACGCAAGAATCCAAAGCGGAACTTTCGTAGGTGATGTATTTGTAAACGAAGAGATGTTCCAATTGGTAGACGCGGTTGTTGAAGGTAACCTCTACTTCACAAACCAAGCAGCCAAAGATTCTTTCAAAATGGATGATAAAAGCTCAGTAACAGGCGAAATCGCATTGATCGAGCCAGACGTTACAACTACAGCTTCACTTGTTGATACACATGCAGCTTTCAAAGCTGGTATCTCAGAAGAAGGCACTTGGATCGTTTCAGTAGTTAAAGATCTTGTATTCTGGGAGCCTTTGACAGTTTCAGGAGATGATTTCACTAATAGAGATTTACCTGCAAGAAAAATTGCTCTTTACAGCCAAGATGAGGATAGAAATGTAACAAGAAGATTCACATTGACTGCTCCTTCAATTACTTTTGACAGCCCAAGCGCAAGGATCCAAGGCGGAATCTTTGTTGGTGATGTATACGTAAACGCTGACAATTTCCAATTGGTTAACGCTACAGTTGAAGGAAATGTTTACCTCACAACCGAGTCTGCAAAAGCGACTTTCAAAATGGATGACAAAAGTTCTGTAACTGGAGTGGTTGCTCTTTATGAGCCAGATGCAATCACTACTGCATCACTTGTAAGAACTCCAGAGGCACTTGTTGCTTCAATGTCAAAGGATGGCACTTGGATCGCTTCAATCTTAAATGACGTAGAAGTGGATCAACCGCTCTTCTTGATGGGTGAATTCACTTACAAAGACATAATTCAAAGAAAAATCGCGCTTTACAGCCAAGATGACGCTCGTAAGGTTACAAGAAGATTCACTCTTACAGCGCCTGCATTGTACATCTTAAGCCCTGTTACCAGAATGGAAAAAGGCGATTTCGTTGGCGATCTTTATGTATCGGCGCCAGATTTCAAACTTAACGTAACTAACGTAACTGGTGATGTATATGTATCCAACTTAGCAACTGGTTTCACAATGGCTAACTCAACTGTATCAGGAAATGTTTACTTTGCTTCAGAGGAAGTAATGAATACTTTCGTGACTGACGAGGCCAGCTCAGTTGAAGGAACAATGGAAGTTAAGTAATACTGAACTGAATAGTGTGATCCCCTGATTTTTCAGGGGATTTTTTTTACATACAATTATGCAAATATAGGACTTGAGTCCTATGCGCTGCTATGGTATAATATAACAAATTACAACTATTTGGAGGTTGCCTTGCAATCAAAAGAAATCGATTTAAGACTGGAAGCATTGGAGAATAATCCAAGAGAAGTGATTGATGTTCTAAAGAAGAATATCAATTTGACTGAAGTCGCCGGATCATCTGAAGCCGCACTTGACCTTTTTTTGCTGGGCAGGGCTTATTTGCTTACGGGTAAACAGGACGAGGCAATCAAACCACTCAATCTCGCCCTCGGATATTATATGCTCACAAATTCCATTCTTGGTCGGTTCAATTGTTTTACCAACCTGGGAATAGCTTACCGAGAACTCAAGGAAATAGAACTTTCAATTGATAGCTTTGAAAAGGCCTACCACTTGAGCTATGAAATTGATGATTTCAAATATCTGATCAAAGCACTACTTAATCTCGGATCGATTTACAGTGATCTTGACAATAAGTCAAAGGCTATTGAAATGATAGAGAAAGCACTTGAGTACAAATCGCATATTGAAGGCACAAAGATTCTGGGGGATCTTTACAACAATTATGCGTATACATTGATCGGTGTTGAACGAGCTGAAGAAGCTCTGAAGTATTTGTTGCTTGCAAAAGATGTCTACAAGAAACATTATGGCGACCGTTTGCATATCAATTACATCATAGTGCTCGCCAATATCGGTGAGACCTATTTGATGATAAAGTCCTATCATCTAGCGACCACTTATCTCAAAGAAGCTTTGGAACTTTCAAGAGCTGAAGGGATGGACTTCATTTCAATGGATTGTTGTTTGAATCTGTCAAAGGTTTATGAGAACCAGGAGCGCTACAAAGATGCGCTTCAGATCTATAAAGAGTATATCCAGTCTCGCAAGAGTGTTGAAAAATCAGAAAATAACGAGGAGATTCAGATGCTCAAAGAGAGACTGGAACTTGAAACGGAAAAAAGCGAGAAAGAAATCGATGTGCTGAGAAATGTGGAACTTAAGAATAAAACCATGGAGCTCGAGAAAACGCTTAAGAATCTTTCCTTAATCGGAGCGATTGGTCAGAAATTGACATCCTCTATGGACATGGATGAGATTTATGGCATATTAAAAACATCCATCTACGATTTGATGCATGCTGACGTATTTGGCCTGGCATTATGTGATTATGACAGCAATAAGATTCTCTACAAATACTTTGAGCACAATGGGCAGGCACTACCTCTCATGGAGGTCTCCATTGATGACCGCAGTGCGCTAACAGCCCATGCGGTTTATAATGACAAAGATATTTTCATAGGAAACTTTGATGAGGAATACCAGAATTATCTGGATCGAATCAATGTCACCTCCTCAATGGACCAAGCGCATGCCAAATGCATCATCTATTGCAGATTGATCGGAGAAAATGGGGTGATTGGCCTCATAACGCTTCAAAGCTATCAAGAGAATGAATATACTGAAAGTGATTTTGAAGTCATTAAAGCCTTGGCCTCTTATGTCGCTATCGCAATCGCCAACGCACAAAAGAAAAATTTGATCAGCGAAAAAGCGAAGGAACTGGAATACCTCAGTTACAATGATCCTTTGACAGGGGTTTACAACAGGCGATATTTTAATTATTGCATGAACAAGTTTTCCAAAGAGGAACACATGCCACTTGGATTGATTGTCGGGGATATGAACAATCTTAAGAAAATCAATGATTTTCACGGCCATTTGATGGGAGACCAGTATCTTATAGAGATTTCAAACATACTCAAGACCATCGCACATCAGAACCATATATTCAGGCTCGGTGGAGATGAGTTTGCCATACTGGTTACAGGAGCGACCAAATCTTTGATGGAGGATCTTACAAGTAAAGTTCAAAATGCATGTCTGAACGTGGAGCTGGTGGATATCCCGCTTACCATTTCACTCGGGTACGAAATGATGTATGGTATGGAGCAGGATTTAAATTCTGTCTTTGCCAGTGCTGAAACCAAAATGTACGAAGAAAAAAGGGCATATTATAATAATTGAAGCTTTGAAATTAACCACTTGATCGGGATTTAAGATCAGGTGGTTTTTGTTTTGGTAATCAAATAAAATAATGCAGTTTGCACAGGGATTTTGATTTTCAGTAAGTTATAATGAATTTAACGAAGAGATAAAGAAGAGATAAAGAAGAG
>JACUUV010000064.1 GCA_014859095.1 Clostridia bacterium
TTACTGTTAATTCTGGCGTGGGAACTGGAACTGAGTTTGAGGTGAGATTATAATTGGGGACAGGTCAAAATCGGTACCTAGTAACGCTAGGTACTCTTTTGCGGAGCAAAAGAGCGCGTAGGTAAGTTTCCAAAGGAAACTTATTAGCGTCTTAGTGTAGCTTCACTTCTCAGTAAATAGAAATTAATTGGGGACAGGTCCAAAGTGGTACCTAGCGTTGCTAGGTACCACTTTGGACCTGTCCCCAATTGGAATCCATCCAGAGCTCTTTAACTTTTCGTAAAAATATGTTATACTATTACTTAGTATTAGTAGCGTTGCGTGAAGTAGATACTTGTAGTAGCTAGAGTTATGAGCATTGATACGTATGAAACTATGTGGATTGGTGTTAGTGATTCGTCATTATTGTGAAAGGGTATTGAAAAATGAATGCGAGAACTGGGGTTTGTACAGGTCCTATAAAGGGCATGGACTATACTATTTTAGGATGGTATAAAGCGAGGCAATCATGTCGAAACTTAAACACTCTAACTCTCTGTGAAAACAGGAGTTGGGGTGTTTTTTTAATTTAACTGACACAATGAAACGGAGGTGAAGATTTGAAAACACTTGAATTTGCAATAGAAAGATGGGAAACGATACTCGGGCTGACCATCGACCACTTTGAAATCGTTCTTACGGCGATGTTGATTTCCATCGCGTTGGGTGTGCTGGTTGGTATTTTGATCACTTATAACAAAACGGCCGCAAAAATCGTATTGAATATCGCCAACGTCATGATGACGATTCCAAGTTTGGCGCTATTCTCAATTTTGATACCAGTTCTTGGAATCGGTAGAGCTCCTGCAATAGCGGGATTGGTTCTTTATACTCAGCTGCCGATCATCAGGAATGTGTATACGGGGATCATGAACATCGAACCGTCGATCATCGAATCGGCAAGAGGTATGGGTCTGACAAAATCGAAAATCATGTTCAAAGTCAAACTGCCACTCGCTTTTCCTGTCATAATGACAGGCGTGAGAACGGCAACCGTCATGGGCATAGGACTTGGGGCAATTGCGGCATACATCGGAGCAGGAGGACTAGGGCAATATATTTTCCAAGGCATCAACAGAGGCAATGACAAAATGATACTGATCGGTGCAATCATGGTTTCGTTGATTACTGTGGTAATCGACCGTGGATTGGCATTTGTTCAGAGAAAATTCGAGATATAAATGGAGGTGAGGACCTATGATAAGATTTGATAAAGTTGTGAAAAAATATAATGAACAAGATCAACCGGCAGTGGATGAACTCGACCTTCATATTGGAAAAGGTGAGATTTGCATGCTTGTAGGACCATCGGGATGTGGAAAGACGACTACCATGAAAATGATCAACAAATTGATTAAGGCAACTTCCGGAAAAATCTACATAGATGGCAAGGATATTGAAAAGGTTGATCCTATAAAATTGAGATTGGACATAGGTTACGTCATTCAGGATACAGGTCTTTTTCCACACATGACCATTGCGGAAAATATCGCAACAGTTCCACATGAAAAAGGCTGGGATAGAAACAAAATCAGAAATAGAGTGGACGAGCTATTGGAATTGATGGACCTCGACCCCGAAACTTTCAGGGATAAAAAGCCAAAAGACCTGAGTGGTGGACAAAAACAAAGAGTCGGAGTGGCCAGAGCACTTGCTGCCGATCCACCAGTCATGCTTATGGATGAGCCCTTTGGAGCGCTCGATCCTATCACCAGAGGCAAACTTCAGGATGAATTTTTGAGAATACAGGAAAAAATAGGAAAAACGATAGTATTTGTAACACATGATATCGATGAAGCACTGAAAATGGGCGACAAGATTGTTGTCATGAGAGATGGTAAAGTGGTCCAATTCGGGACTCCAACCGAAATTCTGTCGGATCCCGCAGATGAATTCGTCTCAGAGCTCATCGGTGGCAACAGCAATCTTAAAATGATGAAGCTTATGAAATGCAGGGACATCATGCGTGAAATCCCATATGTGGATAACGCCACTACTTCGGAAGAAGCTATTAAAGTGGCAAAAGCAAATGATGTGAACAACTTGCTCGTCACAGAACACGGACAGAAATTATTGGGTTATGTGAGCATGGGGATGCTTTTCAAAAATGAGGACAAGAGAGTCGAAGAATTTGTAAAGCAGATCGGGGAAACAGTGACCCCCAAGACAACGCTACAAGATGTGCTCTCAAACATGTTTGCACTCGGCAGAAAAACGATTTTCGTATCCGGAAGCAAAGGTAAAATCGACGGCATAGTGACCATGGACGATTTATTGAAGGCGGTGAGAGACGATGACCAAAATTCGTGATTCCGCAATCAGGATACATGATGTGCTTTTGGTTTTGCTCATACTCGCAATTGGCATCGGGTTCAGCTATTATGTGGTCAATTATCCTCAGGATAAAATTGTAGAAAGATTCATGTCTTATGACAAAATCATCATGGCATTGACTCAACACATTAAAATTGTTGTAATCTCAAGCCTGCTGGCCATTGGTACATCAGTACCTTTGGGCATATTGCTCACCAGACCAAAATTCAAGAAATTCTCACCGAGGGTGCTCAGCATAGTCAATATCGGACAGACCATTCCAAGTCTTGCCATTGTGGCACTGTTCGTCGGAATTCTTGGAATTGGCATAAACACTGCAATCTTAGCTCTTTGGATTTATTCGCTCCTGCCGATTCTCAACAATACTCTTGTAGGGATTATAGGCGTGGACGATTCCATCGTTGAAGCGGCCAAAGGCATGGGCATGTTGCCAAAACGCATATTATTCAAAATTGAAATTCCCCTTGCTTTGCCTGTCATGGTCGCAGGCATAAGAACTGCTGTGACCATCAACATCGGTACGGCCATATTCGCCGCGTTTGTCGGTGGAGGAGGTCTCGGGGATCTCATTATCGCTGGAAACAATGTCAATAGGTGGCAAATATTGGTGCTCGGCGCAACACTACCGGCACTTATGGCGATCCTATCCGATATAGCATTTGGAATTGTAGAGAGAAAGACAACTATCTAGGAGGTAAATGAATGAAAATTATTACAATGAAAAAAATGGCACTGACACTTAGTGTGATCTTGGTACTGAGTGCGGCGCTTATAGGCTGTGGCTCTTCAAAGGGCGATGTCATTAAAGTCGGTTCAAAAGATTACACAGAACAATTGATTTTAGGACAAATCACATTACTTGCACTTGAAAATGCAGGTTTTGAGGTGGAAGACAAAACCAATGTCGCCGGTTCCGATAAGGTCAGAAGTGCGCTCATTGGTGGCGACCTCGATGTTTACTGGGAATACACCGGTACAGCATGGTTGATGCATCTTCAAAATGATGAAGCCATCACGGATTCTGTGGAAGCTTATACACTGGTAAAAGAGGCCGATGATGCCAACGGTTTGATTTGGCTCAATTACGCACCGTTCAACAACACATACACCATCATGATGAGAAGAGTGGACAGTGAAGCTCTTGGTATAGTAAGTATCAGTGATTTGGCGGCGTATATGAATGATAATCCAGGAGACTTTACATTCGGAGTCGATCATGAATTTACAGCACGTCCAGACGGATTGCCAGCACTTGAGGATGTTTACGGATTTCAGGTTGAGGGAAACTCACTTGCTGTTATGGATGCGGGAATCCTCTATAAGGCTCTACTAGAAAATCAAGTTGACACAGGAATGGGCTTTTCTACTGATGGACGTATCGCAGCGTATGATTTTGTAAACCTTGTGGATGACCAAGATTTCTTCCCGGTTTACAACCCTGCTGCAGTTCTCAGAAAAGAGACTATTGAAGCACATCCTGAAATAGTGGATGTGCTGAACGAAATCGCTTCAAGACTCGACAATGATACAATGATTGAAATGAACTACCTCGTGGACATCGAAGAGATGGAGCCGAAGGCAGTTGCTGAAGCTTGGTTGAAAGCACAAGGCATTATTGAGTAAAGAAAGGAAAGAGCTGGGAAAGCAGGGAGTACAGGAAAAGATTAGTACCAATATCTTTTGATTTTCCTGCTTTACCAGCATTTCCTGTACTCTCCTAAAAAAGGGGCCAGGTCCAAACTGGTTTGAATGGGGACAGGTCCAAAATGGTACCTAGCGATGCTAGGTACCATTTTGGACCTGTCCCCATTTGTTTCCTTATAGCCCCTCGCGAAGCGAGGAACTAAATGAACTAAACTAAACTTAAAGACCAAATCATTGCTAAAAGATTATCAATGTTTTAAACTCACTATAGATCGCGTGATGCGAAATACAAGGAGGCAAAAACATGAAGCAAAGATTAGCAATTCTATTGATATTTTTACTTGTGGCATCGCTTGGATTCACAGGCTGTACAAGTACTGAAGAGGCAGTGGCCATTTTCGTGGCAGGCACATATGAAGGTGAAGGCCAAGGCCATGCAGGTCCAATCAAAGTGGCAGTCACAGTAAGCGAAACAGAAATCGAGAGCATTGAAATACTGGAATTCAACGATTCTGAATTTGCAGTGGATCCGGCTAACCAGGTGATCAACAAAATCATCAAGGCAAACTCCAGTGAAATTGATGGCGTTGCAGGAGCGACCATCACATCAAAAGGAATGCTCGAAGCTGTGAGCGTGGCACTTGAAGGCGCATATTTAGACGGTGTGAAGCCTGTGGCTTCTACCACAGACCCTGTAGCTCAAGAGAGTGTTCAATTAGAAGATAGAGAAACTGGAATCGTCATCATTGGCGCAGGTGGAGCAGGACTTACGGCTTCCATCGAAGCGGCAATGAACGGTGCGGAAGTTATAGTAGTTGAAAAAATGCCGATAGTCGGCGGTAATACAAAATACGCAACTGGCGGGCTCAATGCGGCAGAGACTACAAGTCAAGAAGCGCTTGGTATTGAAGATACAGTTGAAATTTTCATAGAAGACACCATGGTAGGTGGTGGCAACATCAATGATCCTGATCTCGTCAGAGTACTTGCCGAAAATTCAGCAGGAACAGTGGATTGGTTACAAAGTATTGGCGCTGATCTTTCAGATGTAGGCAGAATGGGTGGTGCGAGTGTCAACCGTACGCACAGACCAGCTGGAGGTGCTCCTGTGGGAAGCCACGTCATGGATGTTTTACACGCAAAAGCCCTTGAACTCGGTGTGGAAATCATGCTGAACAGTGAAGTGGTTGAAGTCCTTGGCGACGGCACATCCGCAAACGGAGTTGTAGTCAAAACAGCAGAAGGAACATTCAACATCAACGCAAAAGCTGTAATCATAGCAACTGGCGGATTTGGCGCCAACAATGACCTCGTCGCATCTTTCGATCCGGCACTCAAAGGTTACGGAACAACCAACCATCCTGGTGCTACTGGTGATGTCACTGAATTCGCGAAAGCATTTAATGTCGCATATGTGGATATGGAACAAATTCAGACTCATCCAACAGTAATGCCATCCAATAATTATATGATCACAGAAGCGGTTCGTGGTAACGGTGCAATCTTGGTCAATAGAGAAGCAGGGCGTTTTGTAAACGAACTCGATACTCGTGCTGTTGTTTCAGACGCACAACTCGCTCAAACGGGAGCAAGCAGTTACCTCATGTTCGATCAATCTGTCCGTGAGAGCTTAAGCGCTATCGAAGGCTACTATAAAAAAGGCTTCCTGGTTGAAGGTGAGACTTTGGCAGAACTGGCTGAAAAACTTGAAATGGATGCAGATACACTTGTAGCAACATTCGAGACTTACAACGCATACGTAGAGAGTGGAACAGACGAAGCTTTTGCAAGACAAGATTTGCCTAGAGCGCTTGCAGTTGGTCCTTACTATGCAGTAGAAGTAGCTCCTGCAGTACACCATACAATGGGTGGCGTCATGATCACTGTAAATGGTGAAGTAGTCGGTGCTGACGGCGAAGTGATCCCTGGTCTTTACGCAGCAGGCGAAGTGACAGGTGGCATCCACGGCAACAACCGTCTCGGCGGCAATGCCATGGCAGACATCACAATCTTCGGTAGAATCGCAGCACAAAATGCTGTAGAATATATTCGCTAACACGTTTTCTCATATAGAACCCCCTTTTTAGAAGAGAAGTTTACATAACTTCTCTTTTCTTTTACATAGAAAATGTGTTAAAATATAAACGAATTATTAAACGAAGAAAGGTATCCTATGAAACTTCAACATAAAATCACTGTGATCCTGGCGACTATGATAGCGACGCTCATCATTTTGCTCACACTTTCCATGTATGTGACCTGGTATCGGTCCATTCAAAGACAGGTCGCCATGGATGCGATGGATCAAGCGGTGATCATCGCCGAAAATTCCGAGCTGAAGAGCAGCATAACGAATGAGAACGGATACATTGCCGTCAACAAAATGGTGGAAAGCATCCATTTGAAAACCGGGATTCAGTACCTCTACGTGCTCAATGAAGAGGGGCGTTATTTTGCGAATCCTCTCCCTGAAAAACTCAACACACTGTTTGAACCGGGAGACATCAAATTGGATCCTTTTCAGACAAAGCCGACCTATTACTATGAAATGACTCGTAATGCCATGGTGGAAGGCTATGCCCCCATTTACTCGGAAGGCATACGGAGTGGTACGGTCATCGTGGGCATTTTCAACGGACGGATTTTACAGACAATGAGCGGTTTTGCCATGCAACTTGTCGTTTTTGCGTTCATAGCCATCGGCATCGGAATTTTGGTCGCTTATGCGCTTTCAAAAAATATCAAGCGCTCCATTTATGGACTCGAACCTGTTGAAATCGCAATGCTCCTGAAGGATAGAGAAATTATCCTTGAGAACATCGGTGAGGGATTGCTTGCGGTGAATCACCTCGGGGAGATCACCATGATCAACTCCAGAGCGAAGTCGCTCCTGGATCAGGAGGATTTAGAGGTGGGTATGCCTTATAGGGCTTTGGTGTTTGCTGAATTTTTCGGCGACTATGATGCGCTGGGGGAAAGCGCCATGGAAAAGGAATGGCGCATTGGAGCAAACAAACTTTTAAAGATTGAGTGGATCGCGCTAAATGACGTGGATGCACGCTTGGGGTGGTTGTTCAGGATAGAGGATATGAGTCTCCTGCGAAAAAGGGCTGAAGAATTGACAAATATGCACCAGTTGACCCAAGCGCTTAGAGCACAAAACCATGAATTTATGAACAAACTGCACACCATTTCAGGTTTGATTCAACTGGAATCCTACGAGGATGCGCTAAAATATATCGAGAAAATTTCTGTGACCAGGCAGGCGGTGATTGGGATTTTGAATGAGAAAATCAAAGTGCCATTCATTTCAGGACTTATTTTGGCCAAATATTCAAGGGCGACGGAGAGGCATATTGAGTTTGTCATTGATCCGAGTTCCTATCTTGAGGCTGTGCCAGAGCATGTGATTGAGGATGACATTGCTTCCATTATTGGGAATCTGATTGATAATGCGATTGACTCCATCACCGGAAAGTCAGATGCGTGCATCAGGATCGGTTTGAATTCAGGTGAGGATGGAGCGACTTTCGTCATCAGGGACAACGGGACCGGCATAACGGATCTGACGATTGAAAAGTGTTTCGAAAAAGGTGTGAGTACAAAGGGTCCTGACCGCGGGTATGGACTCTATATTGTGAGTGAGAAACTGAAGAGGGCAGGTGGGCAGCTGAAGGTCGAAAATGACCACGGACTGCACTGTACCGTTTGGATTCCAAGTGTACAGGAGGTAATATGAACATATTGATTGTTGAGGACGACCCGATGGTGAGAAACATCAACAAGGGATTCGTCAAGAAAATAAATAGCGCATTTCAGGTGTTTGAGGCGGGCGACATCGAAAAGGCGAAGGCTGTGATCGGGTCGGTGGCCATTGATTTGGTGCTGCTCGATGTCTACCTCGGCAACGACAAGGGACCCGATCTTCTGGGGTGGATCCGAACGAACAGCCTTGATATCGATGTGATTCTCATCACCGCGGACAATTCCGCAGAAACGGTGGAGAAGGCATTCCGGTTGGGCTCCATCGATTACTTGATCAAACCGTTCAATTTCAGCCGTTTTGATGAAGCCATCAGCAAGGTGATTACTAGAAGAAGCAAACTTTCCAATAAAACAGGGCTCAATCAGGAGCATATTGATTCGATGATCCAAAACCCGGCGATCAAATCACAAAAGCCAGCGGACAAAGGCATCAACGTCATGACGTATGATCTTATTTTGAAGGCATTAAGGGAGAGCACTGAACCGATGACCGCACAGGCAATCGGTAAAATCACGGAACTTGCACGTGTGACGGTGAGACGATATCTGGAATATATGGTGGATGAGGGCGTTGCGGAAGAAATGCAACATTATGGCAAAGTCGGTCGTCCGCAAAAGACTTATGTTTATAAGAATCGGGGAATAAATGGTCATGAAAATTAAACTTATAATTTTAAGCGTTGTTGTCGTGCTGCTTTTATTGTCCTACAAATGGACGTCTGAGCCGTCGGAGACAGTGGGTCTCGTGGTGATTGGCGCTGGTGCGAGTGGCATGTCTGCTGCACTTGAAGCCGAAGCGGCTGGAGTAAAGGTGATATTGCTTGAGAAGATGCCCTATGTGGGCGGCAACACTGTGAGGGCTACAGCCGGAATGAATGCTGTGAGCACTGACGCTCAGTCGGAGGCTGGGATCGTGGACGACGTGGGGACTTTTGTCAGCGACATTCTGGAATCGGGGCATTCCGAGGGAAATCCTCGAATGATTGAAATCATGGCCAATGAGAGTGCTTTTGCACTGGACTGGTTGACAGAAAAAGGTGCGGATCTCAGCGACGTGGGTATTTTGGCGGGACACAGCATACCAAGAACCCATCGCCCTTCAGGCGGGCAACCGGTGGGTGGAGAGATTGTGAGTGTGCTGAAAGGTGCCATTCAAAGTTCCACGGTAGATCTCAGACTGGAACACAAAGCCGTTCAGATCCTGGTGGACCAAAACCACGAGATTTCCGGAGTCGGAGTGGTGGACAAGACTGGCAGAAAGTATACAATCAACGCTAAAAAAGTCATTATCGCAACCGGTGGCTTCGGGGGAAGTCCAGAAGTGTTCGTCTATTATAACCAAAAGCTTAAAGGGTACCACACAACCAACTCTCCAAGCGCGACAGGCGATTTCATAGGACTTGTCGAGAATCTGGGTGTTCAACTGGTGGATATGTCCTATATTCAGACTCATCCGACAGTTTCACTGGAGTATGGTGTGCTCATCACCGAGGCAATCAGGGGCAATGGTGGTATTTTGATCAACAGCAGTGGCAAACGGTTTGCAAACGAGATGAAAAACCGGGACTATTTAAGCGAGGATCTGCTGAGTCAACCCGACAAGGAAGTCTATTTGCTCTTCAATGAAAAGGTTCGTGAATCCCTTGCCGCTAGCGACGATTATATCGATATGGACTTGATTTTGTCAGCACCGGACGTGGAGACTTTGGCAAATGCACTCAGAATTGACACTCAAAACCTGAGTGAAACGTTGGATCGTTATAACGGTTTTGTGGAAAGTCAGGTCGATTTGGATTTCGGAAGACGTTCACTCACAGTGATTTTGGATGAGGGACCGTTTTATGCGGTTCGCGTGACACCTGCGGTGCACTACTGCATGGGTGGGATTTTGATTGACGAACAGGCGCGGGTCATAGATGAAAATGGCAAACCGATTACCGGACTCTACGCTTCTGGCGAGGCTACAGGTGGCATACACGGTCTCAACCGTCTGGGGGGCAACTCTCTGCTGGATGCGATTGTCTTCGGAAGAATTGCTGGGAGAAGCGCAGGGGAATGAA
>JACUUV010000065.1 GCA_014859095.1 Clostridia bacterium
CATATCACCTAAAAGGATTGGTCGCAGACCAATCCTTTGTGTACAACGTTTTAGTGCTTTGAATCATTGAATCTTTCTAAAATTAATACTAAATTCAAAATCAATTTTCTTCGAAATTTTCCACAACAATTCTATTGTCGGATTATAATCTCCACTTTCAAGTTTTGAAACCATGGCTTGTGAAACATCTAAAATGCGAGCTAAGTCTTTTTGCTTTAGATTATTTTCATGTCTGTACTCAACTAATTTTACCGAGATATTATATAAAATATCATCTAGTTCAAATGATTCTCTCGTTTTTATACCAACATCATTAATCCAACTTAGGGGATCCATTAACATTTTAGTATCCATAATAATCACTCCTTACCTAATATGTAATATTATATAACCTATAAGTTGTATTTTCAATGTTATTCTTTCATACTCAAAAAGGGCATTACGCTCTATATCTTTGGAGATTCGATTGGGGACAGGTACAAATTGGTACTTAGGTATGAACATATAGTATTTAAAACAAAAGGACTGGTCGATGACCAGTCCTTAATTCATTACAAAGCTCAGGTACCAATTTGTACCTGTCCCCAATTGAATTTAATCTTTTGACTTTCCTAACTACTAACTGCTCGGCGTCAGCCGAACACTACAAACCACTCGCGCTCTCCGAGCGCAATTCTATTGAAATTTTTGCTACGCAAAAATCACCGATTCAATATCTTCTCCCTATAATCATAACTGATCTCGTCTTTCACGTGATTGATGTAATTCACGAGCATGGCGGCGGCTTCATCTTTGCGGACCCAGCCGTTTGGATTGATGTTGCCTTCAGGGGTGCCGTTGACCAGGCCGACTTCACTGGCCATGTAGATGGCGTCTTTGGCCCACTCGGGGATGGAGGCGTCGTCAGCGAAGTGTGTGTTGTATGGGGGTGCGGGTGCCATGTACTGGATGCCGAGGGTGCGGACCATGATGGTGATGGCTTCGGCGCGTGTGAGCGGTTCGTCGCCCTTGAAGTAATAATTTCTACCGTACATGATGCCGTTCTTTTCAATGTATTCCATGTAGTGGTAGTTGGGATCGGTGGGAAGCACGTCGAGGAATGGGGTTTCCACGCCAGGACGGAGTCTCTTCGTGACCTCGGTGCGGGTCGGTTCAGGTAAAACGCCGTTGATGACATTGACGATGGCTTTGCCGAACTCAAGCCTGGAGATGGAAGCGCTTGGGACGAAGTATTCCTTATCGATATCGAAAATCTGGAGCGATGTCAAAAGGAAGATGTAATCTTCAGCCCAGTGCCCGCCGATGTCTCTGATCCGAGGGGTGATGAGCGCTTTGGACTCCTTGATGACTTCTTCACTGAGTCTGAGTTTGTCCGTGTTGCGTCTGAACGAGCCGTCCACTATGGCGCCATTTGCTGTTTCCGGCATGTTGTAATCGTAGGTGAGGACGTTTTCTTCTGTTGTAATCTTAAAATAGTTGCCTCTAAAACTGATGTTTTGAGGGTCTGTGTATTGGTAGTTGAAATTCACTTTACGCGTGGTCGCCATGCCGACGTTCACATAGCCGTCCCACTCGGGGACATAGGCGCCATCTTCGAACGTGTACGCTTTGATGGAGTGTTGGATCACCTGCGTTTCACTGCTGCCCCAATTGTGGTCGTAGCCGACGATGGGTTTGGCGTCGATGATGTAATCGATTTTGCCCGTGTTGGCGGTGAAATTGCCGTTTCTGTAGTACGTGCGCTCGGAGATGATGTTGCCTGAATGGTAATCCACGGCCGGCGTATTGTCGATGATCCGGCTCTCGAGGAAGGTGTACTTCCCGAGAGTGAATGTGCCCGCCGGCGTGGTGATTTCTTCTGTATATTGGGTCAGTTTCTTTTCATAAGTGGTCTGCATGATGCTCTTGTTCGGCACCTTGGTCACCGCATAGGTCGCATTTCGCGTCAAAGCGATGCCTTTTTCGAGGTTCTGGAGATTGAACGTGTATTTCAGCGTGTAACTGTCCGAATTTTCGGGAACGACCGGCAATTTTACAAGGCCCTTCAGCACCACAGGCTCGCCCGTGATGAAGGTCACTTCCCGGTACTCGCTTGAGCCGCCGATCTGAAGGTCGCCGACAATCCCGCCATCCATCCAGATGACTTCCCCGTATGAAATTGTTCCAAGTGTCATGAGGGCGATGAGTGTAATCGCTAAAATCATTCGTTTCATCTATTTGCTCCTAGTTTTCAATAAAGATCACAAGCGCGCCGTCTTTGATGCGCATGGTGTAGATATAATCTCCAGGTTTGATGTCGTCTATGGTTTTCACAGCGTTGTTTTTGATGATGATGGCGTCGGTGTAACGGATGAAGATGTTCGCCTTGTTCGCAGTCCACTGGCCGGTGTAATCTGTCCAATCGTGTGAGTCTGTGATCTCAAGTCTGTCCCAGGTCTCATCGAATGATGTGACCATGCCTCTTGAGAGGACTGCGCTTTGGTAAGTCTTCTCGAGTTCCGCCTTGATGTCCGATTCCTTGTACAGCGTGTCGTCGATGTTTTGGCCTGCCACGAGCCCTTTGTGCCTCATGTTCATGGCGATGACGGAGCTGTCCACCGGATTGACGACCATGAACGTGTAGTAACGTTCAAACTGGAGTCCCTGGGTGTTCACATTGTAATCCGGGTCCACGTTTTCACTGCGGGCGTAATCATTGTGCCACAGGTCTGCCGGTTTGAGTGCGATTTTGGCATTCGGGTCGGTGACGTCTGTGATTTTTGTGTTGGTGTAGAATTTGTACTCGCCGGACACGTTCGGGTTCACACCGTTCAGGAAATTGTTCTGGTACTGGGTGTGGTTCGCTATCGTGAAGGTCGATGGATTGATATTTTCGACGGCGCCGATGCGGATGCCGTTGAAGATGTTGTCGTATGGTGTGACCACTTTCACGACCATGGCGTTTTTGTCATACGTGCCGAAAGGGCTTTCCGATACGACAAAGACGGTGTCGCGTAGATTTATTTTTTCATTCGGAACCACCAGACCGTCTTTGATGACGATGGTGCCTGCCGTGAGATTGAAGTTTTCTTTGGTATTGATCTCAAAGTTGCCGAGTGTGTGGTCCACATCTTTGACGACGCTGGAATACGTCATCTCTCCACCGGTCATGACGGCCATCTTGACGACGGTCGGCTTGCCGTAGACGCTTTTCACGACGGCGTATACAGGATAGTTCGTATACTTTCTGCCGAGATCGGTCATGGTGAGCTTTTGATTGCCCGCGTAGATTTCCGTTTTCGTATCGAGTTTGAGGTCGAGGGTGAAGGTCTCTGCCTGGAGCCAATCGTTGTTGGTGATGTACTCCGGCTTCGAGATGCCATCTGCGCCCACGAGCTGTACTTCGCTGCGTCCGCCGTTGACATTTTTGAGCTTGCCTTTGTAGATGATCTCAAACAGGATTTCAGGCGCTTCGATTTCCACTTTGGACAGTGCGTTCGATGCGATGTCGTCGAAGTAGAGTTTCACCGGGATGCCTGTCTTGAGTGTGGTCTGACTCACGGGGTTGCCTTCTTTGGTGAAGACGGTGCCCGCTGTGATGGTGTACATTTCTTTGACGCCATTTGAAAGTTTCACGGAGAAACTGTTTTGATAGACCGTGTCCACGGTGCCGATGCGCATCTTGCCGAATGGCGGGATGTAGCCGGGTTCACCGCTGTAGGACTCGCCTTCAGCGACGAGGATGTAGCCGTTGGTGATGGCGACGTTGATGGGCATGCCGTAGACATAGTTCTTCAGATCCGCAAGCCTCGAGTTGATGGTGAGGTTCGCATAAGGTGCAAGCGGAAGTGTATAGACTTTGTCGTCATAACCGAATATGGTCATGGTCGCCGGGGTGTCCTCAGTGAGTTCCGTGACTTTTCTGACCGTACCTGCAATGATCTGCTTGGTGAGCGGTGCCACTCTGATGTAGACGACTTCGCGATTCTCGTTGACGAGGTATTCCATGACGTCGCCGATTCTGAGCAGCTGGACGCCTGCGACATCGCCGCCTTTGTAGGTGATGATGTCTTCTCTGAGTCCGGTGTAGGTGTCTTCGTCCACCATGATGTCAAACACGTCACCCGTGATGTCGGTGATGCGGTAGATTTCCGTAATGACGCTCTTGCCTTTGTTCATACGCGTTTCCTGACGGATGTCCGAAACCGTTCCGAAGTGGAAGGTGCTGTAGATGTCCGCCATGGCGCTTGCATTTATTTTCTCAAGCACGAGGTTGTGGTCGAGCACCTGCACGTAACGGAGTTCTCCGTCAAGTGTGATGTATTCCACTTCGTCGCCGAGTTTGATGGTGCTGCTTCTCGAGGTGATCCCGTTTTTGTAGACGATGTACTCACGCTGGGTGGTGCCTTTTGAGTGTTTCTCTGTCACGAGGTTTGTGACTGAACCGTCGGTGTTCTTCACTGTGACGGTGTTGCGGGTGATGGTGTTGCCGTCATTATAGATGGTTTCGGGTTTGACGCCGATGACGATGCCGAAGCCCGTCGCTATGTTTCTCGCGCCGTACTGCGTTTCCAGTGCGGCTTTTGAAATGATGGCGAGTTCGCCCCTTGAGACGGTGCTCTTAGGACCGAACGTGCCCGTATTTTGAAGTTCCATGATGCCATCCGAGACCAGATCTTCGATAAGCGACCTGTAAACAGGGTTTACCGATTGCCAGTCCGAGAAAGCAAATGTGGTGTTTTGAGTGAAATTGTCCTGAATGCCGACGGTTCTTGCGACCCATACGGCGAGTTGCTCACGGGTGACCGGATTGTTCAGGCCGATGACCTCGTTTGCTGTGACGATGCCTCTGTTTCGAGCTTCGGTGAGCGCTTCCTGTTTGAGAAGGAGTTCAAAAGCGGTGTTTGTGGTGCTGGATCCCGCCTGCGCATAGACCCTTTGCATCGTTGCGTCTTCACCACCTTGTACCCTGACGAGTTGTGTCAGGGCGTCGTAACCTGTGGCGGCGTCAGAGGGATGGTACCTTCTTTCGCCGTATTCTTTGACTACGCCGAGGGCGGCCATACGAACGATGGCCTCTTTGCCGTAGGCACTTGAGATGTCGATGAAACTCGCGTTGATCAGAAGGTCGAGGCCTTTTGAAGTGCCTGTAAGGACCTCGGGATTCGTCACGTCGGTTTTAAGTGCCGTGAACTGGGGCACGAGTGTGTCAAAAGGCGAATAGGCAAAGCTGGCTGGAGCGATCAAGAGACTTAAGATGATTGTGAATGCGATGATTTTTTTCATGTTCCCCCTCCTTGGCCTAGTAGTTGGTGAGCAGGACGTAATGTCCGGCTTCGTTTATTCTTGCGCTGACCCTGTTGCCGTTTGTATCCAGTGTGGCCGGAACGACTTCGTAGGTGCCTGTGCGCGTGTTGTATTTGTAGAGCTGGATCTGCATTTCCTTTGCCAGGGTCATGCCTGTGGCGTTGTAGTTCAGCGTGAAGTCGAGCGAACCCGACAGCGTAGAGAACTTCTCCACCACATCGTTTGAGCTGGCATCGAATCCGATGCTGTAGACTTTCGAGACTTGCCTTTTGCCTCTGATGTTCGGTGTGAGGTAGGCGCGCGCCGTGGTCATGCTGCTGTCTTCAGTGATCCGTGCGTATGCGTCGTTATAATCCGCTACAGTTCTGAACGTCTGTGTGTTGAGGGCAACCGGTGTGAATCTGTAAAGGGTTGTCCCCAGGTTTGCGGTGATGCTGGTGAGGCCGGTTCTGACCAGTGCCTCAGGCAATACGATGCGTTTGTCCGTCGTAGTTGCGCTGACTCGATCTCTGAGGTCCACCGTGAGAGACGGTTTCGTAATCCGTGTGGCCAAGTTGAGCTGAACGGTGTTGCCCGATTGCACCACTGCGTAGTCCTGTCCTGCCGGTACGCCGAGTCCGCCGTCTGTGTCTGTCGGTCCGAGTTCTTTGATGTCCTTGAGTTGCTCGTAGCCGAGTGCGGCAAGGTTCGAGAAGCCGGATGGTCCGAATTTGTTCACCGCTTTGAGCACGAAGACGACTCTGTCTGCGGAGTCACGTCGATCGAGGCCCGGCAGTTCGGTGATCTTGTACGGTTCTATGTTGGTGATGCCCAGGTATTTGAAATCCCTGTGGCCTGCACTGGTGAGTTCCGCATTGGTTTTGGTGCCCATGTAGACGTAGATCTCGTAGTAGTTCGTATCCAGCGATTTGTAATCGTAGATTTTGATGTACTTGTTGTCGACGACGGCCACTTTGAGTCCGCTTGGATCTTTTGGGATCGGTACGGTGTACTGGAGTTTCGCACTGTCGTCGGTGATGCCGCCGTCCACATTTTTCACGACGACTTTGATGTCGCCTTCGAAGGTGACTTCCGGTGTGGTGACACGCAGTGTGTTCTCATCTACAAATTCGACGGTTTTGGCGAGGATGCCTTGCTTCACATAGTGGAGCGTGTCATCCCTGAAGATGCCGTGCTCTGTCGCTGGAATGTTGTCCGATGCCAGGACAGGAAGCCATTCGCCTCCGAAGTACACTTTCGCGCCTGTGGCGAATCCGGTGCCTTTGAGGAGGATTTCCTGTCCGCCTGTGACGTTGATTCTCTGGATCGGGTTGCCATCGAGGTCTCTGACGACCGGATCGATGGTCGGTGCCGAAACCACTGCGATGCCATTGTCTTTGACTGCGACGCCGTAGTCGTTGTTGATAACCTGAACGGTCTTCGATCCGAGCGTCATGTTCGTCGGTGTCTTGAATGTGACCTTGGTGCCTCGGTCCGATATGGTGATGTTTGTGATCGGTACGCCCGCTCTGGTTCCGATGATGACGTATGCGCCTTCACGGAAATCTGCGCCTGTTATGGTGACTGTGTTGCCGCCATGAATGGAAGTCTTTGCCGGAGTGACGGTGTCGATTCTCGGTCCTGAAAGCGGTTTTTTGTAGACGAAATATATGGGTATGGTGGTGTTTTTGTAATTCGGTCCGATCAGGTCGATCAGGTTGCCGGATGTGGCGAGGCCTTTGTCGGCGTTCTGGATCATGATCGGGTATTCCTGGTCGACGTCGTTGACGGTGGCTTTTGGAACGTTGGCCACGATCAGGTCGTAGACGATGCCGTTGATGGTTTTGGTGGAGATTTCTTTCACTGTGGATTTGTAAGAGCCAATGTAGACTTCCACACCCTCTCTGAAGTCGCTTCCGACGATTTCAATGTCGATGCCGCCATCCATGGAGGTCTCGACGAGCCATTTGCTCTCATCGAATGAGATGATCTTCGGTTCCACAGTGAGAATTCTCGGCTCGCTGGCCGGGTTCGTGAATGTGAAATCCCTTGTGACTTTTCCGCCGTCTGTGTTGATGTAGGTCATCGGTACGGTGCCTATGGTGTAATAAGATGGCGTGTACACGGTGACGTTGTTTTCATTGTTGTAGGTCACACGTGGTGCGTAGCCTCGCTCGACGATCAGTCTTCTGTCTGAGATCTCCAGTTTGACGTACTCGTAGACGTTGCCGGAATAAGTGCTTGCGTTCACGCCTTTGAGCCCGTTCGGCACGTAGTACTCGCCTACGGCATTTTTCAGCATGTCCATCGGCACGTAGACCATTTGGTTGGTGTATGTGAATGTTCTCGAATAGATGATGTTGTTCTCTGTGAGGGTGAAGCGCACTTCGTTCAGGTCGCCGTAATAGCTCACTTGAAGGCCGCCTTCGAGACTCACGGAGGTCCTTTGGTTGTTGATCAGTCCCGCGTTCGGTGCGGTTCTTTCAATGTCGCGGTTGGTGATGTTTCCGAATCTCACAAATGCCTGGACGTTGGGAAGGAGTTCTATGGCACTAGAATTGTCGTTTCTGTAGCCGTACAGCTCAGAGCGGTACATTTTCGAGCCGTAGAGTTCTTTCGGTTCCTGTCCTTGTCTTCTGCCGAAGTTCGGTACGATTCTTGTTATGGTCGGATTTGTGGAGGTGTACGTGTACTTCACTTTGTTGCTCACACCCGAGTCATTGTTGATGACATAGACGTCCACTGCGCCTGCGGCGTGCGGTGGTGTGATGACTTTGATGAAGCCTTTGGAGTATTCCACTATTTTCGCTTCGTTCTCCCCGAAATAAATTTTAGGAAGGATCACGGATTCGTAATACACATCGTAATAAGGGTTGGCTGTTTCGGGGAGCGCTCTGATGGCGTTCGGATCGACGCCCGGTGCCAACAGATCGTCCCATTTTCCATTTTTATAAAGGTCCTGAAAAGGGTCGCCGAGATCGTAATTCGGTCCCCCGACGAGGTTCTCATAAGGTTCATAGTATCTGAATTCATAGCCGATGATCTCCACGATTTCTCCGCCGTTGGACGATCCGCCTGTGGGCAGGATGCGGTCGATGACCGGATCTGAAAGTGGGATGATGTACGTGAATCCATTCACTCGGTGTGCGTTTCCGCCATCCGGGTTTACGAGGACCACTGGGACTGTGAGTTCGTCGACGCCATAGTCTTCGTTGAGCTTCTTGATGGACTTCGGCATTTTAAACTTGATCCAGCTGCCGTCAAGCGCGACGTAGGTGTCGGCTTTCGGCACTTCCACGGAATCGACGTAGACTTTGACGTCATCCTCGAAATCGCCGCCCGAGATCATGACGTAGTAGCCGCCATCCACTGAGCCTTTATCCGGCACGATGGTGGTGATGATCGGGTTCGATGTGGCCTGTGCTATATAATAGAAGCCATTGGTGCCGGTCTTGCTGGCACTTTTGGTATCCGGGTTCATGACGGTCAAGTCTTTGTAGCCTTTTCCGGTGGTGAGTGTCGGTACGGTGAACAGGATCTGGTCTTTTGAAAGCACTCTTGAAAGATTGCCGTCAATGCGTCCTGTGAACGGGTTTACGATATATGGCGTGATCATGTTGAGCTGGTTGCCGTCGAGTTCGATGCCCGCATCATTGATGGCGACCGGTCTAGTGAATCCGAGTGCGTCTACTGCGACCACGCTATTTGGTGCGAGATATCTCAGAGTGTAGTTTTTGTCTCTGCCGTTTGTGAGGATCGGTGCGCCTTCAAAGTTATAGCTGAGTGTGAATCGCTCGGAGTCCCCTGATTTCAATGTGATGGAATCGGTGTAGTCCGCGAGGAACACTCTCATCTCTCCATCTTGGTCTTTCGCGATGCGCGCCAGGTGGTTGTCCATCTTGGCGGTGAATGTCGGGCCGCCTGCAATGGCGATGGTGGTGACGCCTGTGGCCTGAACAAAAGATATTGTGGCGTTACCAAGGAGCGCACCATTTGAAGCATAGGCCTGATAACCCGTGCCCGTGGCTCTAATGGCGTAGGTCTCGTTTCCGATTGCAAATGCCGGATTGCCACTGGCGTCGTTTGTGAGCGTGACGACTTCACCTGCTGAATTCACGACTTCTGTATTGTCTCTGAACTCTGAATACACTGCTTTACCGACTTCTGTTTGAATCAGGGCATCAGTGGCAGGTGCTGTATAGAGTTCGAAGGTGATGGTGCCGGATGGGTCTCTTTTATAGGTGTTGACTTCTTTTCCGTCCATGATCATACGCGATCCGATGAGTCTGAAGGCATCAATGCCTTTTTCTGTGACGGCTGTCGGGTCGGGTTTGAGGAAATTGTCACCGTTGACGATGACGAGTGTGCCATATGTGCCGAGTTTCGGTGAAAAGTCATCAAATACCGGATTCTGGTTGAATGTTTTGACATAACTGAAGTCTGCTACGTCAATTCCACCGCTCAGATTGAGGATGGCCACTTGTGTGGTGCCTTCTCTTCCCGGAGGTGCATTGAATGTGACGAGCGTCTTGTTGCCTGTGGTGTCGAGCGTAC
>JACUUV010000024.1 GCA_014859095.1 Clostridia bacterium
ACATGACAATTGATCCCTCCGAACTGACGAATGAAATTTTGGCGTTAAAAGATGGTATTTCAGAATTGGATGATGGCGCAAAGGAATTATTAGACGGCATTTCAAAATTATCCGCTGGACTCTCTGAGTATACCAGTGGTATGAATCGCTTTAAAAATGGCATCTATCAACTCAAAAATAGTGGCAGAGAACTATCCATCGGTTTTACTGAAATGGTTCAAGGACTCAATTTACTCAAAGATCAAGGTCAAGTATTGATCCAGGGCGTTCAAGTGATGGAATCAAATGCATTCGCACAGATTAATGAAGAGTTGAAATCCATGGGTTTGACTCTACCTGCATTGAATCGCGAGAACTATAAAGCAATCTTAGGTCAAAATGAAGCACTAAAACCGATTGAAATCCAGATGGAACAGACCTTGGCTTTGACTCAAGGACTAGGTCAGTACATCATGGGAGTAGGTCAGGTGGTCAGTGGCGCTGGGGAAATTTCGACAGGTCTTGACAATTATGTAGAGGGCATTGCTGTACTTGCTGAAAACAGTTATGTACTATATGAAAGTGCATCTCGTTTAAACCAAGCCCTGGTGGATATCAAATCGGGCATGACTGAGTATCGAAAAGGAACTGAGACATTTAAAGCTGAAACCGCCAATATGGATGTCACTTTAGAAGCCAAAGTAGATGACCTATTGAGCTCGTTTACTGGTGACGCGAGCGAAACTAGATCTTTCGTTTCAGTTAAGAATATGGACGTAGCATCGGTTCAATTTTTCTTCAGAACTCAAGCGATAGCCAAAGAAAAAATGCCAATTGTCGTTGAAGAAGTGGTAAGAACAACATTTTGGCAAAGAATAAAGAACTTATTCAATTGGTAGAATAAAACGTCTGTATACGCTTTCAATAGGCGTATACAGACCTTTTTCAATTATTGTTCCACTCTACGTGCTAACTAATACTATTTACGATCGTCAATACTGTCGCAACAATAGCCATGACGAAAATGCAATCCCAAATAAACACACCGTTGAAGCAATCGACATATAGACCATCTAGATGCATCGTGTTAGATCCAAAAATTTCTGAAAATCTATTGAGTTCAGCAAAAAATCCATTCATGTCTCTTTTACCACAGAAAAGCTTAACCCATTTTCGGTGCAATAACTTTTCACGCTTTGATTCGCAGGTGGCATTTTCGCACCAATAATCGACTCGATTTCCTGCACTGAAATACCAAAACCTAGAACTTGTGAAAAAGTAGTATTCCCATTGACTTTCAAGCCTTCTGAATCAGGTTAAGTCTTTAATATCCAGCTCTTTCATAATCATGACAAAGACTTGAACTGACTCATTTCCAATTTCAATGTCTCCTTCTTGCTCACCATACAAGGATTCCAGATCCTTTGATTTTAGATTTTTTGCTACTTCAACATCTCCTAATTGAAAAGCTTCAGCAAGTAATTTGATGTCGATTTCAAATAAACTGGATATCTCTCCGAAACTATAAGATCCCCTAATGTCAAAAGGATCATATGTTCCTGCTCCAGTACCTTCAGTAATTTTTATAGGAACTTTATCCGATTCGGTGGACCAAAGTCTGAACCCTTTAGCAATATAAATGCCTCCAACAATTATGATTATAATCAATACCCCTATATGACTATTTTTGAGTCTCATCTCATCTCTTCTCACCCCACTTTATTTCTACAGTTTCAGGAACAGGGCAAATGTTTTCAGAAGTACACTCAAAACAGCTGATACATTGGAGCTGAGAGACTTTTTTACTGTTTGCTACATCAATATTCATTGGACATGATTTACTACACAAATCACACGAGATGCATGTGGATTCATTTCTATTTAGTCTAAACATCTTGAACTTATTAGTAAAACCCAATAATGCCCCATAGGGACACAAATATTTACACCAAGAAGTTGTTAGCCGCAATAATTGCTACCAAAATAAAAAATCCAAGTTGAACCAAATTTCTTAATCGCCATTTACGCTTTTTTCATACTCACTCTACTTCTTTTCAAAATTCTCAATAAACCTCATCTTCACTGTAATCAAATCCTCTAAAGAATAGAGATATTGATGCAATGCAATTCTATTTTGAAGTTGATTATGACTGGACGGAAGCTCTGATTCATATGTGAAATGATGCTTGATATTGTCAAGCATTTCAATTTGTGAAACGCAAGAATTCAATGCTTTAGTGTTGTTGACAAAATGATCAGTGAAATCCTTAAGCAACTCAACTTCCTTTTGTTTCAGAAATTTTAATTTGATAAACTCCTGCATTGTCTTGACCGTGTAGTATTGTTGCTTTCGCATGATAAAATACTCAGTGTAATAATTGTTCTCGTGAATATAATAATTGTTCTTATAATCGTAAGCGCGAGCTTCAGCCCTTGATAGAACATTTTTAACTTCATCCAAATCTTCCTTGACCACTTCTGTTTTGCACTCATTCAATAGGCACTTCCCCATATTCTGAAAGATTCTGTCAAATAAATTCTCAACCTCTTTTTGGTAACCAATTAGTTCATCTTCAATATCAAGTATGAACATATTGATGACCAGTGCAACTGTAACGCCTAGAATCATCAAACCAAATTCATTGAGTAAAATGGGAAAGGTTACTTCCTCAAGCGAATAAATGTGCATCACCAAGACGACATTCAGCACAATGGCAATTTTCGTGTCAAATTTGTACATCAGAAAAGTGAATATTAAGATGTATATAGCAAATACAGGCAATGAAAATCCGAAAACAATAAATAGTACAGATGAAAGCGCCAAAGAAACAATGGCAGCCAATAAGCGAGTTGCAGCCAATTTGATGGATTGTTTTTTTGCCGATAGCATACTGACAATCACAATTGTTGCCACTGAAGAATAAAACTCCATTTTCAGAGCCTGTGCAAGTAAGATCGCAATGACTACACCCAATGTGATTTTTAAACTTTTAATAATTTGTTCTTTTACTAGCATATATTCACACTTTCGTTTTTCTATAACGCATTGACTTTTACGCCCTTGACACTCAGCGAAGTGGCAAATAGAAAAGTGCTTGCCACAAACTCCAGTTTGTTATTGATAGTATTCACATTTTTCATAACATAGACTGTTATGCCATCACGTTGGTACGAGTTGTAATGCTCCAGAACCTCTGGAACCTGATACCCGACTTCGGGCATCGAAAACGATCCACATCAGCCACCTCCGGAACGGATTAGTGAGACCGTAAGAACTGTTGATTTTTTCTTCTTAAGGAAGGTCTTGACTTCATTGTTGATGATGATTTCCAAAATGCTTCACCTCCTTCAATTTTCCTTGGTAAGCGATTGATTAAAAAATTCCAATACATAATCATGCTGAATTCTCGCAGATTCCTCTCTGCCGAGTTCTCCAGTGAACCCTATAATCCCAGTAAGACTGGAGAACATATAAGACATAGTGAAGTCAATATGCGTTGTATCCTCTATTTGAATCAAGCTAGCATCGCCACTCGCCTCTACCAGTGGATTTAAATAATTGTCATTTAGACCACCTTCCCATTGTTCACTTCTTAGAAACAATGCTGGAATCGATAGACCGCCTGTCATCTCATCCATACCTAAAGGCTCTACCCAAGCATCCATCGCGAAAAGTGCTTTCACTCTCTTGTCTCTCAGTGCAACTGCAACATCCGCACCGCCACCAGTACTGTGACCCATTAAACCTATTTGTTCAAAATTCATGCTTCCAGTCATGACTTTAGAATAATTTCCACTGTTGATCGATTCCAATGAATCCAAAACCAGACTTATATCTCCAGCATATGTGAGTACAAGCCTGTTGGCGTAATTTAAAAAATCAGGTGTAGAGTCTCTATCAGGCAATGCACTATTATCGACTTCTGCGGCATAACCATCATTGAATATTGTCATTTGTGCGCCGTGAGTGTGATCAATCCCTATTACTATATACCCATTACTAGCTAAAAGTTCCGCATAATCATTGTGCAAATTTCTAAAACCCTTCCAGCCATGTGACATAATGATTACTGGATAATTGTCTCTCTCCTTACTTGCAGGTGCTTCATAATAAGCGTTGGAAAGAATTTTTTCTGTGTGATCCAGCGCAAAAAATGGAAGTTTCATTTCCTTAGCCAGGGATCTAGGTAATTCAATGCCATCTTGAAGCCAAACGACACGTGCATGACCACTGACATCATCAGATGGGTACCACACTTGAACCCGTATACGCCGCAAAGAATCGTTTGCTTCTGCCAGTTCGCCGTACATTTCAACTCTATCCGGATCCGTCAATTCAAAAGTAACCGTCCCGATGGCATAATCGCCCTCAGGTGCAGGGATTTCATAAACAGGAAAAATCAACATCAATATGCCCGATATGACAATTGCACCAGTCCCGATTATCGTTATCTTTTTTTTGTTGTCATGTGGAATCTGATCGTTTTTTCTCATCAAGATACCTACAATAGTCACAGTAAAACTCACGGCAACGAAAAAATACAGTGGATACAGTTGCCAGTTTGTCACGTCAAACAAGATATGTCCCATTAAAAGACCAAATCCAGTCAATGAGAGCAGATTCACCATGGTTGTCAGTTTGATTTTTGAAATATAATTTGTAACGATGATTATTAAAGAAAAACCAAATAACAAAATCTCAAGCCAAGACATTTGTTCCTCCTTATTTATGATGATTCAGTTTTTATTTATACCCATTTTCATATCAAAAGTTTAATCATAATCGTCGCTAAACCTAAGAAAAAGAAGAAGCCTAATACATCTGTAACAGTTGTAACGAAAACAGCAGAAGCCAGTGCAGGGTCAATACCCACTTTTTTTAAGATCACAGGTACGTAAAATCCGGAAATGGTGGCCACAATCAGGTTCAAGAACATGGCCAATCCAATAACAAAACCAAAAGCTGCGGTTCCCACCCAAATATAACCTAATAAGGCAACAATTATACCGAGAACAAGACCGTTGATGAGTCCAATTAATACTTCTTTCCTAAGGATTTCCTTTTGGTTTTCATAATTTAATTCTCCAAGTGCAATACCTCGAATAATCATTGTCAACGTTTGAGTTCCAGCATTGCCACCCATTCCGGCAACAATTGGCATAAATGTGGCAAGGGCAACAATTTGTGCAATGGTGTTCTCAAAAAGACTAACCGTTGCCGCAGCTAAAATAGCTGTAACCAAATTGACCAACAGCCAAGGCAAACGGGATTTAATCGCACCTCTGACCGAACCGGTGATTTTTTCCTCCTCATCGAGACCAGCCAATCTGAACATATCTTCTGTATGTTCATCTTTCATGATTTCCATCACATCATCTACTGTGACTATTCCGAGAATGATGCCATATTGATCGACTACCGGAACGACCATAAATCCATACTTGTCAAACACTAGTGCCACTTCTTCTTGATCCATATCCACTGGAACACTGATAATATTTTCAATCATGATATCTTTGATCAAAGTTATTGGTTCGGAAATGATGATTTCTCTAAGAGGCACCACACCTTTCAGGATCTCAGCTTCATCTGTGACGTATATATAATAAGGTGTATCTGAAGTTGGTGCCATTGACCTTAGAAATTCAATGGTCTCATTTACAGTAAAGGTCTCTTTGATGGCAATGAATTCAGTGGCCATGATGCCACCGGCAGTCTCCGGATCATAAGCCAGCAATTCCTTGACTTCATTGGCATCTTCCAAATTCATTTTGGTAAGAATTGAATTTTGGTCGTCTTCATCAAGAGCGCCCAACAAGTCCACCAGTTCGTCCGAAGACATCTCAGAAATCAATTGCCCCTTACGCGTTTCTGTAAAGTGAGAAAGCAAGGTGAATTTTTCATCATCTTCAGCATAGTCCAGCAGAAGACCGATGTAGTCATCTGGTAACTTCTCGAGAATTTGAATAGGATCATTTTCAAATTCATATAGTGCCTCGAGAAAGTCTACAGGATGTATGTCATCAATTTGATCGAGAATAGTCTCATATGAACTATTGAGGATGAAATCGAGAATTTTGTTTGGATAAGTCATTTTTATACCTTCTCTGCTATTATTGTTTGGCTTTATATACTAAACTTCATTATAGCACTTTTGTCAGAATAATTAAATGCGTTCTCACGTTGCAGGACAGCTGCGGACTGGTATCTGGTAAACATTTTAAATGCTAAACTATTTATAACACCAAAATATTACTTGGAGGATCTGTGACTACAGCCCTATTATCGAATCAAAATGAGGTTATTACAAGTTGGCTACCTATAATGCGTGTGGTTTCAAACATGTCGACTCTATTTGCACTAGATCTTTTTTCAATTGTGCCACTTCTATTTACTATAAGCCTTGCCAAAAGACATATTCTTGAAACTAAAAAGAATACTTATTATATAGCTACAGCTTGCATGACCATCGCAATACTGACCCTTGAGATCATTGCCAATTTGATTGTCAACTCAAGTGGTGCTCAATTCGTCGTTGCACATAAAATTGTAAATGTCTTGGGATTTGCTTTGAGCCCGATTGTCCCTTTCATGTTTTTGAAGTTTGTTGGCACAACGTCTCCAGTTTATAGTAAGCAAAACCTTTGGGTATTACCACTGTATCTTAACACTTTGTTATGTATACTCAGTTATTGGATGGGGTTCGTTTTCAAAGTGGACGCACTTAACCATTATGAAAGGGGGAGTCTATTTTTAATACCGACATTGGTCTCCCTTTTTTATTTTAGTCTTATCATATATGAGATTTTGGAAAACCGTGCCAAGATTGCCCAGCCGGATAAGACTATTCTGGCTTTAATTTTTTCACTCCCCATCCTATCATTTGTATTTCAAATCGCATACCCAAATTTACTTCTGATTTGGCCGAGTGTCTCATTGAACTTGCTGCTTTACTATATTTATTCCCTCTAAAATGCAATACGATTTTGACATACAAACTCAAATCAAGAACCGGACTGCTTTTGATAAAGAAATGCTCAGGAAATCCGAGCGCAATAATGTTACTTTGTTTGTATTCGATCTTAATAATCTAAAAAGTGTCAACGATCAATACGGTCATATAGAAGGAGACATACTCATCAAGTCATCGGCAACTTTGCTAAATAGATGCTTTATAGAAATTGGTGAAGTGTTCCGAAAATGTAACAAACAAACTGGAAATAGCTCACGGATATGCTCATTACGACCCTCGTTCGGGTGAGTCAATTTACGAAGCATTATCAAGAGCTGACGATTTCATGTATGCACATAAAGCCTATCAAAATCCACGTTAGGAAGAAGAGCCGCCGACAAGTAAAATCGGGGCTCTTTTTGTTGTGCAATCTTAAATTTTCGAGTCAACACTTGATCGTAAAATCTTCTCCATGGCTTTCCCTTTAGCGAGTTCATCTACCAACTTGTCCAGATAACGAATTTTACGCATCAACTCATCCTCGATTTCCTCAACGCGATAGCCACAAATCAAGACTCCACCTACCGTCATTAAAACACGTCTTTGTTTTTCATTCATAATCTATCTACCTTTCACATGGTTCATCATTTTTTATATTCACTAGAATTATATCACTTTTTGAAATGAAAAAAGCGACGATCATAGAAGCATCTTCTAACATCGTCGCTTATTTAGTTATTTCATTATTTGCTTATCTTTTCATGCGAGCCATCATTCTTGAAATTCCGCCACCATTCTCAACTTTTGTGAAACCGTAAGCTTTTAGAATTTGTAGTCCGTAGGCACTCCTTGCTCCAGAAGCACAGTATAAGATAGTCTCTCTTTCTTTGTTATCAAGTTTTTTTGCTTGATACTCAAGTTCATCCAGAGGTATATTGATCGCACCAGGAATGGCACCATATGAAAACTCTTCTGCAGTACGCACGTCGATGATCAATGGACCAGTTGGAGCCTCTTCCTTAACCTTTTCTTTCACAGCTTCCACTTTTTCTTCCTTGCTTGATTCTCCAAGTGTTTTCTCTACTGGAGCTGGAAGATCTAAAACAAATCTTACCGGTGTGACTGCACTGACATAATTGGAAAGACTGATGAATCCACCACTGACATTGAATACATTCGCAAATCCTGCGCCAGTCAAAATACGAAGTGCCTGGTGACCTTTTTTGCCAGTTTTATCATAGACGAAAATCAGTTGATCCTTCTTCAGTTGATCAAGATTTGAAGAAAGAATTTCGATTGGAATATTCACTGATCCTTCTACATGAGCTTTTTCAAATTCGAAAACATCTCTTACATCTACCCATTGAGCTTTCTTTCCTTCCAGATATGCATCAATCTCATTGATTGTCATAGTAGGAGAGAAACCTGAGATTCTATTTTCAGCCACATATGCAGCCATGTTCATTGCATCGTTGGCATTTCCGAGTGGTGGAGAATAAGCAAAATCGATATCCGCTAAATCGGATACTGTAAGTTTTGATGCAACGGCCACAGCAAGGACATCTAGTCTTCTATCCGCACCTGCATAACCAGCAGTTTGTCCACCTAGTACAATTCCAGTTGCTTTGTCATAAACAACAAGCAAAGTCACCATCTCCGCGCCAGGATAATAGGAAGTGTGGTGTTCTTTATGGACGACGATAGCATCTGCATCAATGCCTTCTGCTCTTGCAGCTTTTAATGAGAGTCCGGTCATTCCTGCCACCGCTTCAAAAACTCTGACGATGGATGTGCCAATTGGTCCACTGTATTCATGATTTTTCCCGAGTGCATTTTCAGCTGCGATTCGACCTTGACGATTCGCAGGACCAGCAAGCGGAATACGTACTTTCTTACCGAGAACACGATGCTCAAATTCAATCATATCACCAGCACCATAAATATTCTCATCACTTGTTCTGAGTGTTGAATCAACAAGCAGTCCTCCAGCTTCTCCCATGGCAAGACCAGATTCCTGAGCCAATTTAAGAGTAGGGCGAACGCCGATTGAAAGTAAAACCAAATCTGCATTTACGATTGTGCCATCTTTAAGTTTGACGTTCTTACTTCCAATCTCAGCAAGTGCTTTGTTTGTATATAAATCGACTCCATAAGAAATCATCTCCTGCTGAATAAAGCCAGCAATTTCAGCTTCCATAATGCCCATGACATGGGGCATCATTTCAATAACTGATACTTTCATTCCTCTTTTTGCAAATGCTTCTGTCATTTCAAGTCCTATGAAACCACCTCCGACAACAACTGCTGTTTTGGGTTTTTCATTTTCTATAAATGAGTTGATTCTGTCCATGTCATCAAGCGTCCATAATTGGAATACATGATCTTGATCCGCACCTGGAAGCGGTGGAGCTATAGGTTTTCCACCTTGAGCCAGGATCAGTTTGGTGTATTCAAATGTTTTCTTTTCACCTGTTCTCGAATCTACTGTATGCACAATTTTGTTTTCTCTGTCAATTTCTGTTGCAGTTGTATATATATGAACCGCTGTTTGATACTCGTCATTAAAACTCTCGGGACTTTGTAATATAAGTTTTGATCTGCTTTTAATATCTCCTCCAATATAATAAGGCAGTCCACAGTTTGCAAATGAGATATCAGCTCCTGCCTCTAGAATTGTAATTTGAGCATCTGCCGAAAGTCTTCTCGCTTTTGCCGCTGCCGTAGCACCTGCAGCCACACCACCTATGATAACAATTTTCTCCATTTAATCACCTCTAATAATTTATTCAATAGTGAAATTGCGAAGCCTGATGACCTCGAATTATATTTTACACCCCCCTACCCGGGGGTCAATTACATTCTATATGCATTTGCAATAAATGTCAACCCACAAAAAAAGACAATCCAGAAAATTAGATTGTCAATTTGTTTATTATTTACCTAGTCGTAAATCATCGCAACTATATCCCGTGCCCATATGAGCGAATCTCGATAATTCATGGAAAGCTCCCCCTCTGTTATTCCGAGATGTTGGCCAAGCAACTCCGCCGAAGACCAATCTCCTCTTTCATAGTTATGAATGACATTGTAGACCGGTGCGAGAACACCTTGGTTCAATCTGTTTAAGTTCGGTCATTAGGCGAAAATACTGGATTTTGGTAGTGGTCTTATCTCCAGATTTTCCTATAATATCGGGTTTGCTGAAAAAGTAGCCCTGAAACAAATGAAAGCCCATTTCCATAGCCGTTTTAAATTCCGCTTCTGTTTCAACTTTTTCCGCGAGTATTATTTTTCCTTGATTGAGTGCTTGCTTCACATCTCTGCGAATTCTATCAAGTGGAGTTGACAACATGTCAAATTTTATGATGTCCGCCAGTGGAATGAGTGGATAATCCTTGTATGATTCAGCGAAATCGTCAAGCGCAATCTTATATCCCTTGGATTTCAAATTCTCCAGTTGCTCAATTAAATTTCGATCCACAATTACAGTCTCAAGCACTTCTACAATCAAACAACTAGGTTCTATAAGCTCTGCCAAATCCATATTTAAAAAAGTGGCATCAAAATTTACAAACGCACGCTTATCTTCAACGTATTCTTCAATCCCGGATTCAAAAAGACCACTAATGATAGTAGCCGTTGACTGGACATCCGATGTTCCATCATATGCTTTTGATTCATGCTCCGATCTGAATAGAAGTTCATAACCATATACTTCTAACATTCGATTAAATATCGGTTGTCTTGCAATGAACATAGCGCCTCCTAAATCGATTGAATCCATGATTCTTTTCTCACAGTATATGCCTTATAACATTTAAAATCCTATGCAATTTGCATTATTTAGTCACAAATACTTATTCCCTAGTGCAATTATGATGAAAATATGATTAAATAGATTATATTGACCACAAGGAGAGCGCATAATGGAAAATTTAGGTTTAATTATTTTTGGAGTATTGTTGGCAGTTGGAGCTGGTGTAGTTTTTTATTTGAACTACAATAGAAAGCGTAACCTCAACAAGTTGTTTGAGCAAGTGGCTGAAGCACTGAAAACAATTCCAAAGCAGAAGAAGAACAATTTCTTGCTTTTCATGTTCAAAGACAGCATGTCTGCATCAAAAAAGAAAACCAAAACAACATCTGCTTTAGAGAAAAACATGAGTCCAAAGCAACTTGAAATTCAAATGATTCAAATGGCAACAATTCTTAAAGACCGTTCGAAAGTAACTGATAAAAAAACAAAGAATGCCCTTAAATTGCTTGATGATTATCTGGCTTGGGAAAAAAATAAAAAGTGATCACTCGATCACTTTTTTTATGTTCTCTACGCTCAAAAATCGATTGGCAATCAATAATACGACACCAATGATCAAAAACAATATTGTTAATGAAAATGTATCTGCAATCCAGCCAAATAAAGGAGCCATCATCACCATTAAGAGAGCCCTAATCTGACTTTCTATGGATAGGACAGTGACACGTTGTTCCTTCTTCATGTAGTCGCTGGAAACATCCACAAAAACTGGACGACGTGCATCCATCATCAGAAATAGCACGAAATACATACCTATAGTAAGCAGCAAATATTCCATATAAATGGAAAAAGCCAAAATCAATAGTGCCAGTCCCATTAAATCGTACATTTTATTAAAGACAACCTCTGGAGTAAACCGATTCGTCACCTTATAGATGTTCTTTGATGCTTGAGAGCTGAAAATGTAGAAAACACCATAAATCAGACCAAGGTAAATTTTGACACTTTGTTCACCTTCAAAACTCATAATTGAACCAATGCCTGCAGCTAAAACAATTGTACTGAGGACAGGCTGTATATAATCCTTGATCGTCTTGAATATACCATCATATGAGGCAGCACTTACTACGATCTTTTTAATTTGAACGTTTTTAGCAATAGATTTTAAACTCACTCTACTTGCATTCCAAAAAGCTGAGAAACTTCTTTGGGTAACATTTCTTTCATCTAAAAACTGCGGGTAACTTGCTATCAAAATAAAATCAAGGATATATGGCAAAATACTGATCAAAAACACCCATCTGAGTGCTGGCAAATTAAGTACCAGGAGAATGGATGCAAACGCAGAAAGTGATGATCCAAGCAAAGAATAAGAACGTGTTCTTCCATAGACATATCCTTTATGCTCGTACCAGCCTTTATACTCCAAATAACTTAATATCATAGCCTTATGCGTACCGGATCTGAATGCTTCACCAAGTCCAAAGAATATCATTCCTATTGCCAATACTGCGAAATTCTTTCCCCAGAAAAAAAACACAAACGAAATAATGTAAAAAATAAAACATAATAGCAATTCTTTTTTCTTACCATAATGATCTGCAAGAATACCGCTAGGGACTTCAAAAATATAAGTGATCCCTTCCCGTATGGAAAGCAATACTCCCACCTGAAATAAATTGAGCCCCATTCCCATCAGATAAATCAAAAGATAGGGCTCAAAAAACTTCAAATTTTTAAAGAAACCATAAAAGCAGAACTTCCACACTTGTATATCTGACTTGATGGATTTGAAATTGTTCTCCATATTTATGCCCCTTCTATTTATTCAAATAGCATGCAACGCAATAGACTTCATCATCTTCACAGTCTACGGACACAAAGTTGAGTTCCTGGCCGCACGTTATACATCTTGAAGTTTTGTACTTCGCTACATCATCCATACTCTGAAAATGCTCACAAGTCAACTCACATCCCTCGAGTTCACATACTATGCAATCTTCTGAAGGAAATCCAAAGACGCACTCCTCCGTGATAACATTTACATCCATGCTACTTTCATCGACAACACTCTTCAAATTTTTACAGCTGTTACAGACACATTTCGTCATAATTTACCTCTTCTTTCTTTATCATATCCTTCATATTATACACCATAATTGAAACGTTTATTAGAATAGTAGTAAAAAGCAAAATAAAAAACACTTGCATATCATTGCCGTTTATGGTAAATTTCTCTCAACATACAATTTACAAACTATGATTGAGGGATGAAGTATCAAGGGCACTTCAAAGAGAGTTGGCATATGGTGAGAGCTGACAAGTGTGGATATGGATAAAGACTCATGAGTTGCCCAACAGCCGGTTAACGACCGTTATCCCGTCATAAGTTATAAATTAGGATGGTACCGCGTTAACACGCTCCTTACAGTGAATGTAAGGGGCGTTTTTTATTGAAAAATTTCAAAAGGAGGCAGCATGATAAGGTCATGCGTAAAAAATTATGAGTGAGTACACAAATGTAGTAAAAAAAATGAGTGAACAAGAGCAGATCCGAATGGATAAGCTTAAAGAATTAGAAAATTTAGGGATAGATCCCTTTGGCGGCAAATTTGATGTGACACACCACTCTGAATCACTGAAGACGACATACATGGATAAGACCAAAGAAGAACTTGATGAAACTGAAATAGATGTTGCTGTTGCTGGCAGAATCATGACCAAGAGAAGCAAAGGCAAAGCAGGCTTTATGCATATTCAAGATAACGATGGACAGATTCAGATTTACCTCAGACAAGATATACTCTCAGAGCTTGACTACTCTGTATTTGATATGTGCGACATTGGAGATATAGTTGGCATCAGAGGTAGAGTGTTCAAAACAAACACAGGGGAAATCAGTGTCAAGGCAAAAGAATACATTCACCTCACAAAAGCACTTAAGCCCCTTCCTGAAAAATTCCACGGTATTACTGACGAGGATGATAAGTTTCGCAAGAGATATCTTGATATAATAATGAACCGAGATGTAAAAGAAATTTTCTTGAAAAAACAAAAATTCTGGAGTACAATCCGGAATTTCCTTATTGAAAATGACTTTCTCGAGGTTGAGACGCCGATTCTCGAGACTTCTTCAGGCGGCGCAGCTGCCACACCATTTGCTACACACCACAACGCACTTGACATAGATGTCTTTTTGAGAATTTCGATGGGCGAGCTCTGGCAGAAGAAACTCCTGGTAGCAGGCTTTGAAAAGACGTTTGAAATTGGAAGGCAATTTAGAAACGAAGGGATGAGTCCTGAACATCTTCAAGATTATACACAAATGGAATTCTACTGGGCTTATGCCGATTTCAAAATGGGCATGGAATTTTGTAAAGAAATGTACCGTCGAGTGACAAAAGCGGTTATGGGTACATCCAAGTTTAAAACTCGTGGCTTTCAAATAGACATGGATGACGAATGGATCATCTACGACTTTGAAACAATCATCGAAGAGAAAATGGGCATCAATATTTTCAATACAACCAAAGAAGAAGTCATCGCCAAACTAGACGAAGTGGGCGTCGAGTACGACCCTAAATCTGGCTTCTGGAGATTGGTCGACATCCTTTGGAAAGTTGTAAGAAAAGATCTTTCGGGTCCTGGATTCCTCGTAGGTCAGCCAGTTCAACTCAATCCACTACCTAGAAGACTCAAGGAAGATGAAAGAAAAGTGGCTCAAATGCAAATCATCCTCGCAGGATCGGAAATGGGCAACGGTTACACCGAGTTAAACAATCCCCTCGACCTCGAGGAACGTTTTAAAGAGCAACGTTCGATGGGCGAAGCTGGTGACGAAGAAGCTCATGATCACGATGAAACCTTTGTAGAAGCTCTCCGTTATGGTATGCCTCCGGCATTCGGTTTTGGAGTGTCTGAGCGATTTTTCTCAGTCATGATGGACCGACCTATTAGGGAGTGTGTGATGTTCCCTCTCATGAAGCCGAAGGCTTAAGCTCGCCTTAATGAATAAAAAGCTGCGAAATGGGTAAGGAGAAAATGTAACTCTTTAGTCAACAACATTTTCTCTTGTGAGCAAATATTTTGCCAATCATTACAAGCAATCTACATGGAGTTAACTGTTCTTTATTTATAGGATGAATCATGTAGAAAGGATGATTGAGCATGAAAAAGAGACAAATGATGTTGATGTTGTTACTGTTTCTGACTTGTCTTTTACTGGTGTTCGCAGGTTGCGGGCGTAATAATGATGCTGATAGGATTGAAGACACCGCAGGAGGACTTGATGATGAGAATTCCGAAATGGAACTTACAGTCGGATCGGGTGATGTGAGTTATGCTTATAACGCCGATATTCCCACTGGTTATCCCTATGATTTGTGTCCAATCTATGACCCATCCAAGGTGAATATTGCCATGGAGAGTGAGGATCAAGACTTCATAAGCTATACAGTGAACTTGTTAACCGTAGATGAGGTCAAAAAAGTGAAGACTTTTTATAAAGCTCTAAATCCACAGAGTAGTAACGATATGGGCACGATGGCGATTTATATATTTGAGTCGGAAAATGGTATCGATTATGCAAGTGTAACCGTGATGGACAACCCTGATGAAGCAGACAAAGAGTTTGAGACCTCCATAACTATTTCAGTCGGTTTGGGAAAGTAAAGTGAATAGGTAAAATACAAAGTTACCGCCATATCCGTACCAGGTACGGATATGGCGGTAACTTTTATTTCATGATCTTATATTGACTTCTGCCATTGCGTTTAGCCTCTATCAAAGCTTTGAAACTTTGATCTTTCATTTGGGCCACATGCACCGGTTTTACGGTTTCTGTGATTCCACATGAAACGGTAATTGGCCTTCCACATCCAATGGATGCAAAGTCGAATGACCCTATCGCACTAAAAATACTTTCGACACTCTCGATTACTTTTAAATGATCCGCATTTTTTAGGAAGATACTGCATTCGTCTCCACCCAAGCGGGAAATCAACATCACATCGCTTATTTGTTCCATTGTTTCTTTCATTTCATGAATAATTATTGAAAAAACATTTAATATGACGGCATCTCCTACCTCATAACCATCAAAATCATTGACATGCATAAAGTTGTCAATATCAAAAGTAATGAAATGGTAAAGATCATTTCGATCCTTCTCCAAAACTTCTTCTATTTTCTCCACGAAAACATCCCTATTCATCAGTTGCTTTAAATCTACCTTTTCCACTTGCTTGTCCTGATTTTCAACACTCATCATTATACTCCCTTCTAAATCCAATAGTTGATTGATAGAAGGAAAAGAGCTGGGGGATTGTTTTTCAAGGTGTAATATGGATCTTTTAAGCAATAGAAGACTCGACTTGATCACATCCGAATCCTTGGTCAACATAACCTCTCTGTCTTTCAGTAACTCTAGGAACTCATACAAATTCAGTGGTTTGCACATAAGTTCCTTTATGGTCGCCAAAGTGAATCCAAGGTCTTTCAGAAATTGAATCTTTCGAAGTTCAACCAATTGATCCTCACTGTAATACCGATAGCCATTTTCTTCATTCAAAGCTATCGGACTGAATAGATGAAGCTTGTCATAATGTCTCAACATTCTTTTTGAAATTCCAGAGCGCTCTGAAAATTCGCCAATCAAATAATTCTTATCCATAATACATGATCTCCCATATACCTTTTTCCTATATCTTGATTATAAAGGCTGACACAATGACAAGGTCAAGGTATATTTCAAAATTTATATAAGTCGACCTTTGACTTTCCTCATTACAGCTTTCTTGTCCTCATGGAAAATCTTATAAATGGTCTTAAGCATGACTGTATCATTTCTAACGTCGTGATGCTTCATTTCAGAATCATCTGTAAGCACCTCATAGACCTTTTTCAAACTGGGTCTGAACGAAAGATTGCAAAACTGTACGAACTCGTCCTGAAAATCAATAATGTTGAACTCAAGTTCCCCTGCAATCTCGATACTATTTTTATAAATGGCCTCAAGGTCCACATTTCCCCAAACATAAATAATGTCATCCTCACTGGTGTTTTCAATCATCACTTCATAAAGTTCATCAAAACAAGGTTTTAACAATAAATCTTCTCTGGTGATTCCAGTGAGAGTAGTGCAATATGTTGAGACTTCAAAAGCCTCGTCATAAGGTCTAACGAAACTTGTCAGTTCATAATGGTCATCTTCAGCCAATAGACAAATTGCAATAATTTCATCTTCATATGCAAAATCCTCGTCACATAGAAATTCTAAATCCATAAAATAAGTATTCAATATTTGCCTCCTCTAATACACCAATTCAAGACCAGCTCCAACTTCAGCAATTTCAACTACATTTGATAGTGCAATTTTTGATTTAAGATCAGTGCAATGGCAGGCATGAATTGCTTTTACATTTGACTCTTGAAAATATTCTAAAGTTCCATTCAATTGTATATCCATCGGATTTTGTAAATGAAATCCCCCCACCACATCAAAAATGCGGTCGTCCAAACTAAAATCATCTTTGGGGCTATTGTCGACGAGAATCTTTCCGATGCTCTCTTTGGATTCAAAGTCATTTAATCGTGGAATCTGTCCAAGAAAAACCAGATTTTCAGTGATCCAAATAGGTTCTTTGGTAAGATTGTCCTCTATATATTTGAATACTTTGTCCGCACTGACGTTCATGCCAAATTCGTCTCTCTCACTATTTTAGGGATATGTTACATTTTCTTCTTACATTATATAATATTCTATTTTAATAGGCATCAATTTGTGATACAATTTTCAAAGTTGTTTAAAAAAAGGAGTTGTAAAACATGAAAAATGCTTATGATTGGTATTTTTCTTAGTTATGTCTGCAATCTCACAGCACAAGAGTGGACATAAAACCAATGTTTCATTGCAACTCGTAGAGGGTGCTACTGGTGTGACACCTCCAGAAGGCGTTATTGAGGTTTTGAGAACACTTTTGTTGAATGTTGTTGATAACCCTATCAATGCACTGGCAAATGCGAATTACATTGGAATATTAGCGTGGGCTTTAGTTCTTGGTTTAGCACTTAAAAACGCTCCAGCATCCACCAAGGTAATGATCACAAATTTCTCAGATGCTTTATCACAAGTTGTAAGATGGGTCATTAATCTTGCGCCGCTTGGAATTATGGGTCTTGTATTTGACGCCGTATCGACAAATGGTCTTGAGTCATTTAGAGAATACGGACAATTGCTTTAGTATTGGTTGGATGTATGGCATTTTTGGCACTTGTGGTCAATCCACTGATTACATTCATCTACAAAGGAAAAGTCATTGCTTTTGAGGCAAAAAAAATAGCAGCATAACAATACACACAATTACAGCCGCTTCGTCTATAATGACGAGCGGCTGTTTTTCTTTACTTAAAAGATTGAGACTTTAATATTGCTTTCAAAAGGCCTTCACACCCTTCTATAACATCAGAATAGGTAATATCAAAATCATCAGTATACCATGGATCGGCGATATCGCCAGGATGATTGGTATAGTCGAGCAATTTTGAAATTTTATGTTCAGAATCCTTACCGACAATATCCAGTACTTGATTTACATTGCTTTCATCCATACAGACAATCCAATCAAATTGATCATAGTGACTTTTCCGAAATTGTTGCGATTTTTTGGAACCACTCGATATACCTACTGAATTGAGTTTCTTCTTTGTTCCAATATGAACCGGGCTATTTTCTCTAAAACTGTTCGTGCCTGATGATTCGATATGAAATCCATGGCTAAGGTGATGTTTCTCAACCAAATCTTTAAATACAAGTTCTGCCATAGGACTTCTACATACATTTCCAAGACATACAAACATAACTCTATTCATAAAATATAGCCTCCATTTCATAGTCTTACTTTAATTAATGCAACAATTTACTCACCGCCGTTTGGGTACCAGGTACCCAAACGGCGGTACCAAAAGGACATTTTATCCACCACTGACGGGACTAAGGATTGCAAGTTCATCTCCATCTTTTAAAATCATGGTTAATCTTTTTTTCCCAATGATAGGTTTCTTATTGATAAACAAAATGGAATTCATCAGGTGAGTTTTGTCTATTTGAGGATAGGTTTTGATGATTTCTTCCAGTGTTTCGATGACCGTCCTCTCACTCATAGTCAATTTTGAAACTCCAACTTCGTTTCTGATCCATCCAAAAAATTTGATTTCAAACATCACTTGTCCTTTACAAGCTTAAGTCGTTTTAAGGTTTTCTGGGTAGGTATGCCGTTTGCATCCCAACCACGAATTTTATAATAGGTACCCAACATTTCATCAAGTTTTACTACACTATTGGAATCATCCGACCTTTGGAGTTCCTTTAATAGGCGTTTAGGTAGAGTGTCATCTGTGCCTTTAAGACCTTGTCTTATATTGACGATGCGTTCTAGGTTATAGACTCTTTCTCCAGTCTCCAAAAATCTGCCAATCGTCATTTTATAACCTGTGATCAATCGTATAGAATAAGGATGCGGCAATACTGAGGCAAGATTAAAATGCATCAACCATGTCTTATTTTTTATAAATCCAACCAATCCACCAAACTGTGGAATTGCGCCGTTAATCAAGCGTACCATAATATTGTTGGGTTTTTCAACTAAAAAAGATGGAAGCATTGCATAAGTGGTGAACAGACAACTTCCTGCGGAAGATACCGCTTCCATCATGTCTTGGAACATAATGGTATATGCGGCTTTACCACGAGTTGTTTTTCCACTTACATTGAGTCCGAGTCCTTCCAAAACCACTAAATACCCACCATTGAGATGGCATCCCCCACGGTTTGATGTAGCATAGCCTAGTCCCATACCTTGAGCTGAACGAGGTTCATAAGCAGCGGTTTCTAGTCCTTTGACATGTATGGCAAAGTCTTTCCCACCGTATTTTTCAGATAAGCGCTTAGTTCCTTCTGCAAGTTCATTTCCAATGCCTTCGCGTTTGGATGTTTTTTCAACAAGAATCTCGAGCGATGTTGAATCTCCAAACTTCAGACCATTGTCCCACATACCTTTTTCACTCAGTTCCATGGCAAAGCCAATTGTGCTTCCAAAAGTTATTGTATCAATACCGTATTCATCACACAAATGGTTCAAGCGTATAATGCTTTCCATGTCATTGTTTAACAAATTACTTCCCAAAAGTCCGAGGGTTTCAAGTTCTGGTCCTTTGACCACTTTCCCAAATGCTTTAACTTGACGTCCACACTGAATCGGGCAAGTCACACAACCTTTGTTTTTCACCAAATGGTCTTCAGCAAGCGTCTCACCGCTAATTTTTTCAAAATCATCAAATTGACCACTACTGTAATTTTTAGTTGCCAGCAGATTGCGGTAATTCATCATACTGACAAGACCTGCAGTGCCATATAGAGGCAGTTGTTTTCCTGTAAGAGGATGGGATTTCAATTGTTTTATCCACTTGACATTGTGCTTCTTAAAGGACTCTTTGTCAAACATTTCAGTGCTGAATTGGCCACTTGCAACAATGCCTTTAAGGTTTTTATAACCAAAAACAGCCCCAACGCCACCACGTCCTGCCGCTCTTTCCTCGCTGATTACTGCCGCATAGCGCACCAAATGTTCTCCTGCGATTCCGATCACAAGTTTACCACGATTTTTAGCACCAAGAAGTTCTTGCGCCTCCGAGGTGTTCTTTCCCCATAAATGCTTTGCACATTTAACTGTAATCACTTGGTTTTCTATATCAATGACCACTGGTTCAGGACTTTTTCCCGATATGATGAAGGCATCATAACCAGCCTTTTTTAAATGCAGTCCAAAACTACCGCCACAATTGGATGAAATCAACAAACCCGTGAGGGGCGATATGGTGGAGATGTTGAAACGAGAGGAACATGGCGAAGTGGAACCGGTAAGAGGCGACGTTGTGATTACGAGGATATTCTCGTCTGATAAGGCTTCTACTTTGTCTTTAAAGGCATCATAAATGATCTTTGCAGCTAGTGTCTTACCCCCTAAATAAAGTTCATAAGACTCTTCTGTCATAGGATAATTCTGAACTGTGCCATCTGTCAAATTAATCCTTGCAATTTTCCCGTTGAATCCAAACATGGCTTCACTCCTTGATTTCATAGTATATTGTCTTAAAATCTTCCCTTGTGAAAATTTTAGGCACTGGATAGAGTGGATTGGCTTCGTGATGCGCTCGGTCCACCATGATAGAAATATCTTTTTCATCAATGCCGCTAATTTTGTCCGGGATGTTCATTATTCTGTTCAGTGATATAAGGCGATCTATAAAACGATTGGCTTTCGTTTCGATGTCTTCTTGATGTGATGGGACTGTAATTAAATCCTCTAGTTCAGACAACTTTTGATGAGCTGATGATCCGTATGACTTTAAGACATAGGGCAAAATGACCGCATTAGCAAGACCATGAGGGGTATTGTAAAAGCCTCCTAAAGTATGTGCAATAGCATGTACATTCCCGACATAGGCTCTTGTAAATGCAACACCAGCGTAGTATGAAGCTTTTTGCATATTTTCTCGTGCGATGATATTGGTTCCGTTACTATACGCTTCAAAGATGTTGTCCAAGATCAACTTTACTGCATCTTTGCTCATCTTTTTCGTTTCAGACGTGTTACTTTTACCAATATACGCTTCTACCGCATGTGTCAAAGCATCCATACCGGTAGTGGATGTGATATGCTGAGGCAATGCTAAAGTCAAATTCGGGTCGAGCACCGCATAGTGAGGGATCAACGCCGTATCATTTATAGCATACTTTTCATGGGTTTTACTATTGGTGATTACAGCTGCAATTGTAGCCTCGCTTCCCGTTCCGGATGTTGTTGGAACAGCATAAAGCGGTGGTATGGCTTTTATCACTTTTAAGACGCCTTTTAACTGGGGAATGGTTTTGTTTGGCCTTGCCAATCTTGCTGCAACACCTTTTGCACAATCCATAGAAGAGCCACCTCCGAAAGCGATGATACCTTTACATTGATTCAGTTTATAAAGTTCCAGAGCTTCCTCTATATTGTCGATGGTTGGGTTTGGGACTGTACCATCATAGATGACATACTGAATACCTTTGTTCTTTAAACCTTCGAGCAAGCTGTCAACCAATCCCAGTGAAACTATAACTCGATCGGTGACGATGATGACGGTTTGGATTCCATTGCTCGACACCACATCCGGCAACTTTGATAAACTGCCTTGACCTTCAATTAGAATAGGCTTTCTAAATGGTAAAAGATAAGAAACCATCTTAAAAACATTTTGGTAGACTCTGCAATACAACCGATACATAATAGTCCACCCCTTATTTTTTCTTTTGTGATAAAAATTGTGCAACGCCTTCGAGTGGCAGCTCATCATCCATTCCAATCATCTTTTGGATTAAAAAACCATCCAACATGGCTAAAAAAATTTGCGCCAACAACTCATAAGATGTATCATGATCTATAAAAATCAATCGGATGCCTTTTTCAAGGGTGCTACGCCACTCGCCGTACTTTTCTTTGAAGCGTTGTTTTAATGATTCATTGCCCATCATTGCATCACCTAGCAAATAAAGATGCAATTTTCCACGCATTTCAGCACTGAGAATTTTTTCAAAAACAACGACCAACAAAGCTTCTGGAGTAGATTGGTCTTTAAAATTCTCTATCAATTTTAAGAGCTCGTTTGTAATTTTGTTTAAATGCAAATCCGCGATGTCGTATATGATATCATCCTTGCTTGAATAATGATAGTAAAGTGTCCCTTTACTGATGTTTACTTCTTTTGCGATATCAGATAAACTTGTTTCCTTAACGCCTTTTATCGCCATTAAACGGCTGCTTGCTTCAATAATGCTGTTTTTAGTTGTTTCTGCCATAATTTGCTCCTGTTTCTTCACGCTGTCGGTCGGTCGACCGGCAGTCTTTGTTTCCATTATATATATTTTTACTTTTACTGTCAATATAAGCGCCAAGATGCTATCATGTATACAACAGATAATCACTATTTAGAAACGGAGATGACATTTGAGTAATTTGGTTTTAATTTTAATTATGCAACTTTTCTACGTGCCCATGTTGGCACTTAGAACCATCTGTATGGTGAAGAAGCTGACTCTATTGACGACCATTTTTGGAGTTTTGGAATCCTTGATTTACGTTTTTGGACTGTCACTTGTGCTTACTGGAGAGCAATCCATTCTCGAGATGCTCGTATATGCTTTTGGATTCGGGATAGGTTTAATTGTTGGCATCTATGTTGAAAACAAGCTTGCTATAGGCTATACTTCTGTGATTGCAAACATAAGGGAAAAGAACTTGGGACTAATTAACCACCTCAGAGAGAACGGTTATGGCGTCACAGTCTTTGAAGGTGAAGGGCGAGAAAGCTCCAGATATAGACTTGATATTCTTACAAAGCGATCACTTGAAAACGAACTTTTGGAAATTATCAATCGCTTTGAACCGAGCGCATTTATTATTTTCTATGAACCTAAACTCTTTAAGGGAGGATACATTTTAGAAATGATGAAAAAAAGGATATCAAGGAGATAATCCTTTTTTTTTGCATCAAAGTTCATATTACAGCCTGTTAAAGCTCTTATTCTTAATATGCAACTGTACCACTTTTATCACCATCAATCCTAAAACCACTAGCGACAGAATAACTAATAAAGGTAGTCCAATAAATAACAAAAGGTAGATATTTTTGTCCAACGTATTCTTGATTTTTTCTGAAGTTGTGATTTCTTCCTTTTCATAAAGTGTGAAACTAAGATCCTCTGTAGGAAGAGTCTCGAAAGTTCCTACATAAGTTCCATCAGTCTCCTTGATCAGGGGTAAATTGCTTTTTAGAACATAGGGATAATCTTTAGATGGCGTAATTCTTATGGTCAGATCATGAAATTCTTTCCAGTATTTCGCTGGGTGTAGAAAGTAATTATAAGTATATGTAGGCTCTACCGTTTCTCTTTTGTCCATACTTCCCAGTGTGGGATATCTCACTTCCACAGTTTTCTCTTCCAGCGCCTCAAAAGGCACTTCATATGCAATCAGTACGTATCGCGAGGCGATTAGCAAACTTGAGATATGGTCTTCAGAGATAAAAAGTTCTCTTTCTAGAGCTTGATCTAAAGCTTTATAATAGACATTTTTATCTTCAGGCACATAAATATTGCTATATATATCTGTGTCTGTGGCAATAAAGTCAAATAAGTAATGCTCAATGTCCATTTCCACTTCTTCAATTTCATACCTAAAATCAGTGGCTTCTTCAGCATCAGAAGCTCCATTTTGAAAACCTCTAATCTTGATATTGAGATCTTCATCAAAGCTAAAGATTTCCATGATTCTCTTTTCCTCATAAAGCCATGTCCCTACACTAAATTCATTACGCTCATTATAATATGCATAACTGTTGTTTCCTTTGGCAAGGATTCTTGAACTTCCCATTTCAGTCGTAAAGTACGCTTCTACATGCATACTCTCATCACGATCTGTTTCCAAATGGATCCGGTAAAGAGTTCCCTTTTCTTCATAGTTAAAATTCTTAGGGCTGTACTTCTCATCCGTTATAGATTTTAGAATATCCTGAAGTTCTATCGACTCTTCAAATTCACCACCTGATGAAATCGTACTAACTGTTTCTCCATAATAGATTTTATAATCGATGGGATTGCCATCGAGAAAAACCTCAATCTGATCTTTTTCTACACCCCATAAATTTTTGATGAAAGGAAAGACCATTCTGGAATTAATGCTTTCTTCTCCCGTATTTTTCATTCTATACTTTGCACTGACTTTACCTATGAGGGAATAATCATTTCGCTCTTCTTCACTAAAATCAAAATGTAGATCTTCTTTCAACACTGTAATTGGTGTATCTTCGTCAATGGTGATCATAGAAATCCCTGGATACTGAAACCATGTCACTGGTCCAGAATTTCCATAGGCAAGGACTCCACTCAGGATTACTGTCAATATGATCAAAAAAGATATTTTCCGTTTTTTCATGATTTTTCACTCCTTTTGGGCCCTGAATGTCAGTTGAAAACTCATGCTATTAACATCTGCTCAGTTTGCTCTTTCAGCTTTTGGATCAAAGGCTACTCTCAGTCCTTCACTTAAGAGTCTCAAACTTACGGTCGTGAGTGCAATCGCACTAATCGGGAAGAACCACGTCCAGTAATATTCCTTAAAAGCATTGTCACCGCGAATGTTAGGAATCAAGTTGCCCCAACTCGGTGGCCTGGATTGATTCGCACTTGTGGAATAGCCAACGCCAATAAAGAAAAGCAATAATTCGACGATTAAAATATGCGCCATGAATTGAAGCGATGAGATTATGACATAACTCGCCAGATTCGGGAAAATATGATTTCTGGTTTTCGCCCATCGATTCAAGCCCAATATGTTTGTGGCTTTCATATACTCCTCGGAGTGAATGCGCATCGTTTCGGCTCTGATGACTTTAAATAAACTTGGGGTACTGAAAACGCTATAGATGAATACCGATAAAAACAGGATTTGAAAAGGTTCCATCTCTATTTGTCTAAGTCCGATCCCTAATATCATAATTAAAGGTAGAAGTGGGAAAGCGTGAATAAATGTCATAAATTGAGAAACGACAAAGTCTACTTTTTTATTCCCAGCACCACTGAGTATCCCGAGTAGAGTTCCAATTATTGTATAAGGAATCACCCCGATTAATGCAAGTGCCAAAGAAATCCGCCCACCTTGCCAAATATTGACGAATAAGTCTTGACCTAGACGTGTCGTGCCAAACCAATGTTCAGAAGACGGGGCTTGATATTTCATCGTACCATCTACATCTGACCACTGATAAGGTGAAAGCATTGGGATCAATATTACACTGAAAACTATAATTAATAAAAGGAAAAGGCCAACTAGAATCAGCGGATTCTTAAATGAACGTCCAAACATTAATGCGCACCACCCTTCAATCTAGCATCAGTCCTCATATAAAGCGCATCTGCCACAAAGTTACCGATGAGGACCATAATGGCATAGCATAATGTGATGGCAATGACCATTTCAGACTCACCAGCCCAAATAGAATTGATATATAACCACCCCATACCAGGCCAGCTGAATACTTGCTCGACAAAAATGTTACTGATAATCAAATTTGGAATGAGCATCGCTAAAATGGAAATGAAAGGCACAAGCGCATTTCTGAGTGTATGCTTGAAAAACACTTTGTAATTACTTAACCCCTTTGATTTTGCTGTACGCACATAATCTTGATGAATCACTTCAAGCATTGCGCTTCTCACAAAGGGGGTCAATGTACCGATCCAAACCAAGCCGATGGATGCGACAGGTAAAATCATATGGTGCGCGACATCGAAGATCTGGACCCATAAAGATGGATAACCTTTCGCTACTAAGATTGTCGTTCCCATGCCACTGATAGGAAGCAAACCTGGCATTTTGCGGGCAACCCATAAAATAGTCAAAAGTCCAAAATAAAAGCTTGGAACTGAAGTAAAAATCATGGTCAACACCATGACAACATAGTCGCTCCATTTACGTTCCTTTATTGCAGATAACACGCCAAGCGGAATCGATATGGAAATCGCAACAATAAATGCGACACCGTTTAAAAGGAAAGATCGACCCATGAATTTTGGAAGATACTCAGTGACAGGTTTGTTTCTGTCATAGTAGGTCCCTAAATCGCCTTTCTTTGCAGCGTTTAGCCATCTGATATACTTCGTATTTACAGGGTCATTTAAGCCTTGTTCTTCCTTAAAGGCCTCTATTTCAGAGGTGGGTCTACCGGTATAGATGAGTTTGCTATAGCTCGCATGTCGTGGCTGCAAGTCCGTTAGAAAAAAAGTTGCATATGTAATCGTTAAAAGAATCAAACTGGCAAAAAATACTTTTGTCGCGATGCGCCACATGTATGCCTCCCCTTTTTTTCTTTATGTTATCATATTAGTTCTTAAATATTCATGAAGATTCTGTGAAACTTCAAAACTTGATGTGATTTTTGGTCCCTCCGACTTCTACCTATTTTTCCAGACCGGTTTTCTTTTGTTTAAAAATGCATTGACCCCTTCATGAGCATCTTCTGTAGTGCAAAGAACCGATCCATGGCAACTTATGCAAGCAGCAATAAAAAAATGCGCAAAATCAATTTGCGCATTTCCAATTTACAATTTTGTTCTTACTATGATCTTAGCTATTTCCCCATCGCGATTAAAAATACTTTGACTGATTTGCTTATTGAGTTTAACAATATTTTCAAAAGTATATTTATCACCATTATGGTAACAAATAGTAATCGCATTGTAATTATTGAGTTCATAGATAATAGGCACTGAACAGATTGTAAATCCAAGTTGTTTCTCATCAAGTATGATTGTACCTGATGGCAGTTTCCATTCAGTTTTATGATCAAGCATCTCGTCTTTTGACAACAGTCGAGGATTGAAGCATATTTCACCATTAGAGATGTTTACGCCCAATTCTCCAAACCTGGAAATAATGTCTTCCTTTACTTGTCCAGTCATGCCTGGTTGTTGAACACCAGCAAAGCTAGGGGTATGAGAATATGCATCTGTCGGAAAAGCACCGTAATCCACGGGTGACTTTTCAACTCCAATTCCAGCCTTCAGCTCGTGGAAATACTCAGCTAATTTTTCAGCATCTTGACTTTGTTCATCTTGAGTAATAGCCGCATAGTAGTTTTCCTCAGCAGCCAGTACCAGTTTTGAAACCATATGCCAGTAAATGCACCCTAAACCCTCATATTTATAAAAAGTACCTGAACGCCCTGTAAAGGAATGGTGATCAAATATATTCGCAAAAATCTCACCAACTGCCAAAATATCCTCTTCATTATATTCGTTCGTCTTCTTGAGAGCATCCATGATTTCATTACCATTTCTAAATTGACCGTTAAAATGATATTGACCCTTCACATCTTTCTCAACAAAACGCGTTAAACCCTTATCTAATTCTATTTTCATTACATGAGACGTACTAACTAAATCTTCAGGAATAATATTCTTACTCATGAATTTTGGAAGTTCACGTACTGGATATAGCATGAAACTATTTTGATCCTCACGATAAATTGCACTTTCTCTCAAAGCCTTCAAAACGCTTAATGCTTCTTTTGAATCCAGTGCTTTCGAACTCAGTACCGCAACCTGACCTTCAAGCATTTCGTAAAGATTGGATATGCTGCATGTGTTTTTACCAAACTTGACTAAGTTGTATGAGTGATATAATCCATCTACTCGCTTATTTTTGTCGATTGTATCTTTTATATGTGACATTGTCAGATTGACAAAATCTTTTAAAGCCTCAATCGATAACCCTTCCTTCTCACCTGAAAATCCATCAGTATAAATGGATTGGCGATAAGTTTCTCCATGCCTACCCAATCTTGAAACAATATCAAAACGAACTTCGTCACTGATCGCAGAGCCAAGGTGTTTCGCGTTTTCCTTCAGAACCTCAAAAATCCCTATAAATAGCGCTCTTACTTCTACAGATACCAACAATTCTTCTCTGAGGTCCTCCATCAAATCTGCGACAAAGCCCAAATATCTGTATAGATAGTAAAGTGTAACCATTGAAACTCCATTGCCCACCAATGCGTTATTGGCATCATTCCACTCTGGGCGTTGAGTATTCATCCAAATTCCACCACACGGTATGAAATTGGAGAGTTTGGAAAGTAAAACCGTAAGAAGCTTTTCCATTAAATTGACATGGTAAATCTCATTGTCTACAAATACAAGTTTTCCATCTGCTCCTATTTCAGCAACTTTCTCTTCAATTGATTTATCGCTTACGCCATCAAAGATTATAGTGTTTTTCGGATCTTTAAGAAGGTCATCCAGACCCTTTATTCTATAGGGTACATTCGCATACACAAAGATATTTTTATAAAGCAAAGATGACAGTTCATTGGGCTTATATTTTTTAGATTGTTCCATCAACTTAAGAAGGTAGATTACTTGATGATCGCCCCAGTATCCGATGTTTGACCATGGATCCATAGAATCCAACTTCTCCCAATCCACACCTTCTTTTGTAATGCGGTAAGGATTATAACCATCTGCTGTAGATGCGTTCACAAATTTCGAGATTATACTTTCAATATATCCGGGGTAGGATAATGATAAAGCTTCCCAATTCTGGAAGATGTCTCTCCAATTCCCTTCAAAATTCAAGTTCTTCTCGCCATTTTCCTTTGTTACTTCAATATTGAATTTATTCCATGGTCTACTCGGATCTCCATGACGTCTCGAATAGGTCAAAGGTAGATATTCACGAACAAGACGCTCAAGTTCCAGATCCTTTCGCATTTCAACCAGTCTAAGCAGTTCAAAATAATTCACTGCTTCTGGAAGTCTTTCCAGATACTCAGAATGCTTACTGAATACCTCTTTGTTCCAGTTTTCAATAAACTGTTTTAGATCCTTCATATCAATTTCATAACCACTTGCATAAATTCCACCACGCATAATGTTATAGAGTGTGTTCGAAAAATGTCTGTAAATGGTGTTGGCATTCTTTGTCATTTGAAAACCATCTGCTTCAAATACCAACTTCTTGAGATTTTCATCACCTTTTAGAATATCGCTTTCCAGATTTGCAAGAATTGTATCGCCATCATCGATCCCTCGAATCAGCGATTCAATTTTTGCAGCTGATTGATTCAACTCTGAAACAATCCACCATTCTTTTGACTCGTGACCCTCTAAATCGACGGTGCTCGACACATAAAAAGCACCTCTTCTGCCTTTCACTTCTTGCTCTGTTACAATATTCTTATTTTTTTCAAAAGCAGAAATTTGCTGTTCAGAAAGCAAGTAAACCGGATGATCCAGACCCTTTGACCAAACTGTTGTTGATTTCAGCGATTCACTTGGCTCAGCCTTATCTGAGATGATCGAACTCAAAGTAAAGATTCCCAATCCATGATCAGCGATGAGCTCACTCCGTTTGTAACCATCTACAAGCGTGCTTCTCGTCGACTGTTGCAATGTGTCCACACCATATGGTAGGATGTTTCTTATGCCATCCAGTAGTCTGGTCGATAATTTGCTTTTAGAATCGTTGATCAATTCAGAGGCTTTTACAAGTCCGTATTTTTGACTGGTTTTCCATGTGTATCTGAAAGTTAAGTTTAAATCATGGTTAATTTCTTCGAACATGATTTTGTTGCCGATGGAGTTTTTATAAAGATTCCTCGTGATTTTATAAACGTTGAAATTGTGATTTGAAAACGGCTTCCACAGATAATTCCTTTTGCCGTCAGAAACAATCAACACCGTATGCGATCCGGTCGTTTCATTGCTGTCATGAATCTTGTCATCCGTGTAGTATGGAAACAATGCAGTTTCAGGGGTTTTGCGCCCCGCTGTCAATCCTCCTGTACTAGATATAAAGAGCCAGAAATCCACATCACTGACAATTGTCATAAAAAACGGATTCATTTCATTATAATTTTCTATTTTAAAGAATGTATCTTTTTTGATTTGAATTGTCTCAAATGAAACTATCGCTTCATTCGATGATATAAGTGTGTCACCAAAATACAAATTGGTATCCTTCATAATTAATTTTCTCCAGACATAGTACATATTTCATAAAGTTGATCTCTTTGTTAACCTTTTACCGCTCCTGCTGAAATATTTTCAATTAGATATTTAGATGCAAAGATAAATACGACTACGATTGGAACGATAGAAATGGCAAATCCCAAATAAATCGCACCTTGATTCAAATACCAAATTCTCAAAGCCTTTAATGAAGATATGACCATAGGTAAAGTTTCATTTTCTTTAGAACTCAGTATAACCCTTGCGCTAAGGTAATTGTTCCAAGATCCAATAAAAGTGAATATTGACATTGTAGCAACACCCGGTGCCATCAGTGGCAAAGCAATCCTATGAAAAATATACAATTCTCCTGCGCCATCAATCCTTGCAGACTCTATGATTTCCTTGCTCAGCGCCGCACTGATATAAGCTCTTAAGAAAAACACAGTACCTATTGAAGCTATAGAAGGGATGATTAAAGCAGCATGTGTGTCCATGAGTCCCAACTGTGTCATCCATTTCACGTATCCTAAAAAGGCCAATTGACTAGGAACCATCATGAAGATCAAAATGATTCCAAACAAAACATTTCGTCCTTTGAACTGATACATGTGAAAACCATAAGCGGTTAGTGCTGAAAAATATCCTGACAACACAGTAACCAATGTTGCGATCTTAAGTGAATTCCAGAAACCGCGTCCAATATTTACATTTTCAACTAAAATCTTGTAGTTTTCAATTAAACTGGTTCCGGGAATCAATGTAATACCTTGTGTTGAAATGGACATTCCATCACGTGTAGAGTTGATAATAACGATCCAAAATGGAACGATAGCAACAATTACCAAAAATGCAAGAAAAAGATACACAATAGAATAGACGAGAATTTTTTTTCTTTTCACTTTTTTCTTGACTCTTTGCCTTTGAATATTTAGTTTTTGCTCTTGATCATCCACATTTTCAAAATTGTTTAAATCACTCATATTTGGCACTTCCTTTCAGAACAGACAGCTCTTTTTTTCTTATCTTCACTTGTTTGCGGTTATCAAAAAATTCTTTGATTTCCTTTTTATTTGTCAGAACTGTAAAAACGACTGTAAAGGTCATAATGACAACAAATAAAGCAAAAGAAAGTGCTGATGCATACCCATAATTTTTATGGACAAAAGCCATGTTGTAGATATAGACAATCATTGTATTCAAACTGCCTTCCGGGAATCCTTTGCCGTCGGTAATCAAGAACGGTATATCAAACAATTGTAAACCACCTATCAATCCGGTGACCATTACATACATCAGAATCGGTTTTATGGAAGGAATTGTGATATTGAGCAGCACTTGAATTCTTCCAGCTCCATCGATTCGTGCCGCTTCATAAATTTCTTTGCTTACAGCTTGTACAGAAGCCATAAACAAGATGAACGAATTACCGAACCACATCCATGTCTGAATACCAGAAACACTCATTTGAGCCATGATCGGTTTTGTTAACCATCCAATTGGTTTATCAATCCATCCAATATTGAAAAGCACTTGATTGACAACACCATAGTCTTTATCAAGCAATTTCATAAAAATGAGTGCGATCGTCGCAGCTGCAATCAAATTGGGCAAGTAGAATATAACTCTGAAGAAACCCAATCCTTTGACTTTGTACTTGATATCCGAAAAAATCATAACGAGTAATAAGGCAAGAAATATCTGAAACACGATATTTACACCCCAAATTTTCAAAGTATTAAGGAACGCATTCACTAAATTAGGGTCATGAAACAGCAATTTGAAGTTTTCTGCTCCAATAAACACTTTTGGACCGAATCCCTTATATCTTGTCATTGATAGGTAGAATGTGAATAAGATTGGATATGCATTGAACAAGAAGAAAACCAAGAAGAAAGGGGATATAAAAAGGTATCCTACTTTGTCTTTTAATTTTTTCATTATACTCTCCATCTAAAAAAGTATACAAAAGTAGACGAAGAGTCTACTTTTGTATCATGATTATTTATTCTGTTGGCAATCCGTCCACGTAGATTTCTGGATACGTTACTCGAACATCAGCATAAAACGCTTTAAGTGTATCTGCCACTGAAGTGTAACCTGCGGCGCCTTGCTTGTAATTTGTGATGTGAACGCCCAATAAGTCATTCAATCCTCTGTCATAAATCGTTACATTTGATAAATCAATCTTTGATGCTTCTTCGTTGAATACTTGCAAGTGGTTCATGCCGCCTAAAGAATCACGTCCATCATATTTTGCAATTACTGGAGCCATTACAGATTCAACTGAGTACATATCACTATCAACCGCTTGTCTAGCTGCTAAACGCTCTTTATCAAACAGCATAGATTTAGCGAAAGCAAATGCCGCTTCAGGTAATTTACTATCAGCATTGACACCTACGTAAGTACCACCCCAGAAGTAAGAGTTAGGACCTACAGCCATTCCCCAGTTGCCTTTGTATGGAGCTGCAGCATAGGCATCTTTTGTAGCTTGATCTTCATTTTCAGCAGGTTTATCCAGTGTATTACCATTTTCATCAACTTTTTCCATATTAGGCTCAATAATATACTTGAGGCCCCAAGTTGGCATTGAGTATGCCATTACTTGCCATGTTTTTCCTTGTGCATCGGTCAAGTCTTTATCCATTGCATCGAACCAAGGACCACTCCACTCTGCAGCATTTGCTGTCAAGGATGTTTCAATAGTCTCGCCATACATACTTTCTACCATGTTGATGTAAGGAATTTGCTCCTTGATTTTATCTGGATTTAAAGTGCCCTTTTCATCAACCCATTTCACTGGATTATTTGTACCTGCAGCAAAGAATCTGACTGCTTGATCATCTGGGAACAAACGCCATTGTGGGTTGGATGCTTTAACTTCTTCTTGAGCAGCCAATAAATTTTCAATTGAATTGAACTTGTTTGCACTTACCCAAGTAGATACTGCTGCGTTATAATCTGGAGTCTCCATTGTCGGGAATCCAGCTTCTGCGCCCCAAACATCAGATGCCATATCCGTTTTGAAGAAGATTGCACCTGGTGTTACTTGCCAAGATAATGCCGCTAACTTACCAGTTGCAGGATCAATACCTGATTGCCAGATATATTCTTTATAGTCAGCCTTTTCTGCTGCCAAATCAACATCTGGACTGCTTTCAATCATTGCTTCTAAATTGCCGTAATATCCTGCTTCAACGAATTGTTTGACTTGATCCAATTCACCAGTGAAAATATCTGGACCTTTACCTGATTCAAGTGCTGGTAAAATTTTGTCCATGTAGCCATCTTGAATAGAAACTGCTATAAACTCAACTTGCATACCTTCAAAAGGTTTTCCTGGTGCTGTGTACATTTCTTTAAAGTAATCAATATCGCCAGCAGTTTGAAGTTCATCAGTAAATGACCAAATAACCAATTTCTCTTTTGAATAATCTTTACCTTCTTCAACAACTACGTTTGGAGTCTCTTCAGTACCATCTGTAGTAGTTGCAGGCTTTGTTCCACATGCTGTCAATACAAGTGATGCTACCATCAAGATAATAAGTAAAATAGATAACTTTTTCATCATTACGCCCCCTTTTGTTTTAATTTTGCAACAAGTAACTATGTTGTAATTATAATATATCACATTTACGAAATCGATTTCAATACTTATTTTAATAAATCGTCATACTTTCTATTTTTTTTTTAATTCTGCAACGTCACAGACAACAAATTACAGGTTTTAGTACAAGGTGATATTTTACAAAAAAACATTTTGCTTTTTTTACACCTTCAGAAACTTAAAGCACTAAAATTTAAAACACTGTAAACACAACTGTTTTACAGTGTTTTTCACTTGTGGAGTGACGATGTTTCGAATGACAGGTGGTAATTTTTCGTTTTCAGATCATCTCGCATAAAAATAACGACAATGACAGAAATCGATTGCTTAAACTTGTGTTTGCTTACCTTTCAATACAAAAGTAGTGATAGAATGATCTGGCAAATTGATGTTTATTCCTTCTCCATCAACCACGAGACTCAGCTGCGCAATCCATCCTTCATTTTGTGCCACCACAACAATGTCACCATTTGGATTTCTAAAGGCAACCGCATGAACATCTTCTTTCGTCACACTAATATCCAACCTTTTGGCGCCGACTTCGATGTATTTCGAAAAATGTCCGATATAGTAATACGAGTTATTATAAATCAATTCCTTTTTGTTTCGATCGTACATGATTGGCGCTTCGCAATAGTTATAGACATGATTTGGTCCTCCAGTTTCATTAAGCACCAGATTCCAATCGATCCATCCACGACTCCAATTGTTGAAATCTCCAATGATGTTGCGACCATAGCGTTCACAATTTGACCATGATCCTAAATAACCATTAAACTCCGCATTTTCAGAGGTGGTTGTCAACTCCACGCAACCTTCTGTAAACAAAATGTGTTTGTCTGGGAACAAGTTATGAAGCGCTGATAGATTCTCGAATTCTTCGCTGACATACCAGTGATTCCCCGTTCCCCATACGTATTTTGCCGCTTCACTATCTGATAGCACCACAGCACCGCGTTCAACAATCACATCACGGTTATGATCCCATATGATGATTTTTGTCTCTGGACATGAATTTTCCAAAACCGGACCAAGATGGTTTTTCACAAAATCGCGTTCCTCTTCAGCAGTATAAATACAAGAATCCCAAGTTTGGGTAGCCAATGGTTCATTTTGAACACTTACTGCCCATATTTCGATTTCGCGTTCCTTCATTGCCTGAACAAACTTGGCGTAATAATTTGCCCAAGAATCATAGTATTCAGGAAGCAACTTTCCACCGTAGTTCATTTCTTTAGTGTCCTTCATGAACGCAGGAGGACTCCATGGTGAAGCGAGAATTTTTAATGGCTGCTTTGCATGGTTCATGGCGTCTTTGACCATTGGGATTACCCACTTGTCTTCACGTGAGATGTCAAAAGACTCTAGTACCTTATCATCTTCCTCTATATATGTGTAATTCCCAAGAGCAAAATCACAAGAATGAATATGAACACGCCCCAAAACATACCCTAATCCTTGCTCTTTTGAAAAATAAGCTCGGATCGCTTCATCTCTCACCTCTGCTGGAGCTTCAGACAAAGTGAAAGCCGCGGATTCCGTAAAAGCACCACCAAATCCCATAAATTCCTGATACTCATGTTTGCTGTTGACGGCAATCACTTTTCTTTTAGGATCATACTTACCGGTTTGACGTTCAGGTAACTGTATCCAGTATTTTGAATCCTTCTTTTCCGATCTTATTGAGAATACTTTCATGTTTCCTCCTGTTTTCACTTATTTGCTTATAAACCACAACTTGCATAGAATTTCCATAGTGGAATCCTGAAAGGCGTAATCGATTTCGTCGCCTCTATTTTAACAGATGTTCATTTAAAAGCAAATAAAAAAAAGCACATTAACTTGTACTTTCTCTAATAATCAATTCGACCGGCACGCGTTTTACGATGCCAGGTGCTATATTCGTTTCTTCATTGATGAGCGCTATTAAGTGTTTCGCCGCCTCAGTTCCAATCATCATCTTGTTTTGCGAGACCGTTGTAAGCGATGGCGATGTATAACGGGTCAATTCGATATTGTCAAACCCAATTACCGATACATCACTCGGCACCTTAAATCCCAGTTCTTTAAGTGCGATAATCCCACCTAGTGCGATGTCATCGCTTGCTGCATATATGGCATCCGGAATGCCTTTGTTTTGCTTGATCAGTTGCAACAAAGCATTTTTACCACTATTGTAATCATAGTTGTATGCTTCCACTATCAAATTCTCGTCCACTTCAATCGAATGTTTTTCAAGTGTATCCCTATAACCTTGTAAACGTTCCACCGCAGAGAATGAACGCTGTGGACCAGCAATGTGCGCAATGTGCTTGGCCCCTTTCAGCATCAGATATTCAAGTGCCATTCGCGTCCCTTGAAAGTTATCCGATATGATCGTCGGGACATTGATCAGTCCGTTGTCAACAGTAACGATTGGAATCCCACTCTCTGTCAGTTCCTTTAAATTTGTATCATCCACATCCACTGTCAATATAAGAATGCCATCGATGTTTTTATATTTACACCATTCTAGATAAGTCAATGATTGCGCTCCTACCTTTTTAGAAACAAATGTCACTTCATATCCCAGGGCTTCAACATACGATTTAAACTCTTGCAATACTCCACTAAAGAAGTGATGCTCAAGACCAATATTCAAATCTTCACTAAATAGAATCCCGATTGACCAGCTATTTTTTGTTTTGAGCAGCCTGGCATTGGAATTCGGCACATACCCCATCTCTTTCGCAAGCGCCAAAATTTCTTCTTTTCGTTTTTTACTCACTTGCTTCGAGTCGTTCAGCGCTTTGGAAACTGTACTTGACGCACACCCTGCCCTATTTGCGATATCATAAATAGTTACCATTATCTTCTCTCCTTGCAGATCTACATGATCTCGCATTTGGTCTTTTTGTCTTGTCGCTCAAACTATACTTATCTATTCTATCAAGAAATCCGACTTTGGTGAATAGTTCTTGTACCTTTATTTATAAGTTGATACCACTCAACCGTTTCTAAACCAAAACCATCATGAATCAGCTTCGGCTCCATAAAAATCCTCAATCCCCCTTCATAACGTGTGATTCAGTCATGCATTCTTTTTTTGTAAAATTCATTTACTTGATTTCTTAGTTCGTCACTAAAATCACTCAAATCATCCATCGTAATCGCACCATCATTAATCAGACGAATAATATCAAACAACATCTCTTGCTTACTTAAATTCAAAATTACCCCAGGTTTCTTCTTATCCAGTTTAATGCGCTGCTCCAACTCCCAGAACTTACTTGACGCAGGCACACTATCATTCAATAATGCTGTGTATTCTATAACGAGCTTTTCCATATAAGATTCTTGCCATAAAGCTATCTTTTCCCTAAATAGTTTCCAATCCTTTTTTGAGGATTCCATAACCATTCCTCCATTTCTCAGTATACAATACCTTATTTATCTTTTTATAATTGATTTGATTCATATAAGCTCATAGTTCTCAATTTTGTTCTTGTGATTCCAACTGGTTGACAGGCTGGCTGATAGCGGTTATAACACATCGGGCAGTTATGGTGGTTCTACTTCATCATCTCCTGTATTTTTTGATAGTCACGCTGCAGAACCTCCCTTGGTTCGATACCTTTTTTAAGCGCTGATTCATATTCTACTATCCAACGATCCATTAAATCATATTCTAAAAGTAGTCGTAGCAATATATACAGCTTAACTTCATCATCTGTTTGCAGATAATTTTTGTTATAATACTTAATTGCTTCATCATATTCATATAATTCCAATTGAATTCTAAAGATCATTTCAACTAAATTATTGGATTGCTCTTTTAACTTGAAAGTGTGATAGTCCCATGATTTTTTAGATGAAGTAAGAATCGATTTGTCAATTTCGCGTTTCAAAAGTTTACATTGATCAATAGCCATCATTTTTGAATCTGTGGATTTAAGATTCATTATCAAAATCTGAATAAGATATGTGTGTAGCGTTTCCCGATCAACTTCACTCATTATGACCATTTTTACAGTCGATTTCAGCACTTCTTGATTGATTTCGCTAGCGATCTTTCTTTTGATCACGATATCCAAAAGTTCTACTTGTGCAATCCCAACAGATTTGAAGGGGTTGTCCGTATTGAAGAGACTATACCCGCAAGCATAGCTCAACACTTCATACAATTTTTGCAACAATTCCGTTGCCTTTTCACCTTCATTAGTTGCAATTGAAATCCCTTGTAAGTCTTTGATATAGCCTTTTACTTTGAATCGCCATTTAGGTCTATCTTTTTTATGAACAAACTGATTTGGTGTCAAGTAATATTGCATATAAGCATAATCTATAAATTCTTCAATTTCAAAAGTTAATCGTTCAATGTTCAATGGTTTAACCTTCATTGCATTTCTCTTGCCATTACTCATGAGCGAGTGGACATCTTGAATGAGCACATCAATATCCTTTTCTTCACGTATTTTTTTAGGCATGGCTTTATACATTTCAGAAATTATACGTCGCAAGTCATCTTCATTATATTTTTTTAAAAGTTCTCTAAGTTCTGCTATGAGCATAGACAATCCCCTTTCATAGAGCCTAAATTACTAACAATGTTTTCAAAAACGCCGTTTATGGTTCTAAACCCAATCCTGTTTGATTTTTACTGCTTTAAGCTTTGGCAAAACAATAAAGCCATACTCAATCTTGTTATTTCCATTTACAAAATTTGTTGTATAGCTTTTCTTATTATTTCGTATTTTCGAATATGTCTTTAGCTCTTTCAGATACTGTATCGTCAAAGACCATTCGCCTATATTTGATTACAAGCACGAGATGATAATACATCAAGAACACCGAATGGTTGTTGTTGTCTAGCTTCATTTATTTACAACCCTTTTTTTATTTTTCTATACTACTACTGATTATATTATAACATTTTCAGCAGCATATTTCAAAGGCAAAACCACCGATTCATCTCCTACCTAAGAGGGTGGAGGGCTTGCGCTAAATTGATTGCAGTTTGTCTTCCATATTGAACAATAACACCGCCTGCCTTCTCCATCTCCACAATATTAAGAACATCCTCAGGTGTTAAGGGTTCAAAATACAATTTGTCTGAGGTATCAAAATCTGTACTAACAGTCTCACGATAAATATTGTATCATCCCCTAGCGTTAAATATGCCTTCATTCGACTACCTCCATTTCGTTAAATATTTCCTTTAGCACAACCATAAGCCCGTCAATATCCTCTTCAGTGACTATCAAGGGTGGTACAAACCGTAATACCTTCCCTGCTGTACAGTTGATGATAAATCCTTTTTCAAAGGCCTTTGCCACAATTGAAGCGCCCTCCATTTCCAGCTCTAGTCCTAGCATTAAGCCTTTTCCCTTTAGCTCCTTAACAAAGGGATATTGGTTAACCAGCAATTGTAGCTGTTGGCCAAAATAACTACCAACCATTTCTGCTCTCATCCAAAGCTTTTTCTCTACTACCTCCTTCATAGTGGCTACAGCCGCTGTACAGGCCAATGGATTGCCTCCAAAGGTGCTTCCGTGATCTCCAGGTTGCCAAGCTACTGCTACTTTATCAGTTGCAACGACTGCTCCTATGGGAAACCCCGCTGCCAATGCTTTTGCCAAGGACATAATATCTGGTTCAACATTATAATGCTCATAGGCAAATAGCTTTCCTGTTCTGGCAATACCACATTGAATTTCGTCAAATATCAATAATATGTCCTTCTCTAAGCATAGCTTCTTTACTTCCTTCAAATATTCTGCCTTCGCTGCCGTTACTCCACCTTCTCCTTGAATAGGTTCAAGTATGATGGCACAGGTGTTATCCCCAACTATATTTTTAAGTGCATCTATATCATTAAAGGATGCCATCTTAAAGCCCTCTGGAAGGGGTCCATAGCCCTCCTGGTATTTTTTACTATCGGTAATTGATAGGGTTGCCAGAGTTCTTCCATGAAAGGACCCTGTCATAGCAATCACTTCATTTCTGTGGCTTCCGTACTTTTTGTATGCATACTTTCTTGCCAGCTTGATGGCAGCTTCATTGGCCTCGGCCCCCGAATTACATAGGAACACCTTATCACCAAATGAATTATGTGCAAGTATTTTTCCTAGCTCCACCTGACTATCAATCCAAAAGTAATTTGAAACATGCATCAGCTTCCCAATCTGATCCTTCAGAGCCTCCACCACTACATGGGGAGAATGTCCCAATGAATTAACTGCTATACCTCCTAAGAAGTCAATATATTCTTTACCTTCAGTATCTAAAAGCTTCATTCCTTCACCCTTAACAAAGGAAATGGGTAATCTTTTGTAATTATTCATTAAGTAGCTCTCTCCATCTTGAATCATCACTTCTATTGACATACTTATCCCCCCTTTACTTAGTTATCATTGTACCGATACCAGCATCTGTGAATATTTCCAATAGGATGGAATGAAATTTCCTTCCATCAATAATATGACATCTCTCCACACCGTTATTAACTGCTCCCATACAACACTGTATCTTTGGAATCATACCACCTTTGATGGTGCCGCTTTCAATATAATCCTCCACCTCATAGGCTCTTATCTCTGATATCAAAGTTGTTGGGTCTTTGGCATCCATCATCACTCCCTCAACATCGGTGATCAGTACCAGCTTTTTAGCGTTTAACGCCACTGCAATTCTCCCAGCGACTTCATCTGCATTGACATTATAGCTTTGACCGTCAGGTCCCACACCTATAGGTGAAATGATAGGAACATATCCATTTTGTATAATATTATTGAGATAATCTGTATTAATTTCAACTACTTCTCCTACCAAACCCAGCGCTTTGTTTTTCTGCTTTACCATGATTGTATTTGCGTCCTTGCCACTGATTCCTACTGCCCTTACGTCATTGGCATTCATAAGCGACACTATCTGACTGGAGATCTTACCACATAAAACCATCTCCGTCAGCTCCATGGTAACTTTATCTGTTACTCGTAGTCCATCAATAAATGTAGGTTTTTTCCCAAATCTCTCCATCGCTTCAGTTATTTCAGGACCACCTCCGTGGATTACCACTGGATTCATCCCTACATATTTCATTAAGGTAATATCCTTAATTACAGCCTGCTTTAGCTCTTCGTTGATCATGGCATTCCCACCATACTTTATTACAACTATCTGTTGATGAAACTTTTTTATATAGGACAAGCTTTCTATCATAATATGTGCTTTTTGCTGTGGTGATACTTCCATGCTGCTTCCTCCTAAGTACGATAAGCACCGTTTATTTTTACATATTCATAGGACAAATCGCATCCCCATCCCTTTGCAGTAGAGCTTCCCTGATTAAAATCAACTGTAATTTTAATTTCATCAAGCTTTAGGATTTTTTCGATTTCTGATTCTTCAAAGCCCGTTCCTTGTCCTCCCTCAACAATTTTAACTTTTCCAGCTTCATTGGAAAGATAAATTTCTATTTTATTCATATCAAAATCCGCTTCTGAGTAACCCACACTGCACAAAATTCTTCCCCAGTTGCCATCCTCTCCAAAGAAGGCCGTTTTTACTAAGCTAGAGTTCAAAATGCTTTTTACAGCTTTTTTGGCATCAGTTTCGCTCTTGGCGTTGATGGCCTCAGCCTCTATCATTTTAGTGGCTCCTTCACCATCCTTGATAATTGATTTTGCCAAGTACTCGTGAATAAAATAAAAGGACTCTAAAAATTTATTCTTTTCTGGATGGGCATGATTCATCTTTGTATTTCCCGCTGCTCCATTTGCCAAGATAGCCACCATATCGTTGGTACTGGTATCTCCATCCACAGAAATCATGTTATAGGTTTTATCAGTAACAACCTTCAAGGTTTCCTTAAGGAAATCGCCATCTATAGCAATGTCAGTTGTTACAAAGGAAAGCATGGTGGCCATGTTAGGATGAATCATTCCAGAGCCCTTTGCCATCCCTCCCATAGTTATTAGCTTTCCATCTATTTCGAAGGTAACTGCAATATTTTTGACTCCCGTATCTGTGGTTAATATAGCCTCAGCTGCATCTAAACCGCCCTCATAGCTTAATGACTTAGCCGCCAATTCTATACCAGACTTAATTTTATCCATAGGCATTGGTACTCCGATAATGCCTGTGGAAGCTACTATAATGTTTTCCTTTTGTATGTTTAGGCAATCAGCTGTGACTTCAATCATTTCAAGAGCATCCTTCAAGCCCTTCTCACCTGTGCAGGCGTTAGCATTACCGCTATTAACTACCATCGCCTGTAGCTTTCCATTATTAATACTTTCCTTTGATATTATTATTGGTGCAGCGCAGGCCTTATTGGTGGTAAAAACCGCTGCGCCCTCTCCAACGACATCACTAAATATGATTGTCATATCCTTCCTTGATTTTTTGACTCCTGAATGTACACCGCTGGCTTTAAAGCCTTTAGCTGAAGTGACATCACCATTGAACACAGTAAAATTTCCCACTTTTTCCCTCCTTAAGGCCATATAGGTGTTTGTTTCAGACCCAATGATTCCTCGTATCCCATCATAATATTCATATTTTGTACTGCCTGCCCTGCTGCTCCCTTTATTAGATTATCAATGGCACTGACCAGTACAATGTGTCCCGTTCTTTCATCCACTTTAAATCCGATTTCACAGAAATTTGAACCGCTAACGGATTTAGTTTGTGGTAAGCTTCCTCTTTCCAAGCTTCTAATGAAATACTCTTTTCCGTAGTAACCAGCATATATCTCCTCAAGCTCTACTTCACTTACATGTTTCCTATTTTTAAAATATATAGTACTTAATATCCCCCTAGTCATAGGAATTAAATGAGGCGTAAATTGTACTGTTACCTGCTGGTTTGAAGCGAAGCTAATTTCCTGCTCAATTTCTGGTGTGTGACGATGACTGCCGATCCCATAGGCCCTTACATTTTCATTGCACTGTCCATATAGGGCTATATCCGATAAGTTTCTACCTGCCCCCGATACCCCTGACTTCGAATCAATAATAATTGTACCTAGGTCTACTAAATTTTCCTTCAACAGAGGATATAGGGCTAAAATTATGCTTGTGGGGTAACAACCAGGATTAGCCACCAGCTGACTACCCTTGATTTTGTCTCTATAAATCTCGCATAGACCATAAACAGCTTTTTTTAAATCCTCAACTCCTTGATGTGGCGTTTTATACCACTCTTCATAGGTTTGAGGATCAGTTAATCGAAAATCTGCTGAAAGGTCAACTACCCCTATATCTAGTGAAAGGCCTCTATGTACTGCCCTTTGACTTAATCCATGGGGTAAGGCACAAAACATTATGTCAATACTTTTTAGATAATTATCGCTTTCTACATCAACCCGAACACATTTTTGGCTAAGAAATTTATTTAGGTTGGGATAAATGCTTAAATACTCTTTGTCCTCATAGCTTCTAGAATCTAAAAATTCTATTTCCACCTCCGGATGCGAAGCCAACAATCTGGTTAATTCAGCTCCTGCATACCCTGTTGATCCCAATATACCTACCTTTATCATGCAATCACCTCTTGTGTATATTTATTATTTTATTTGTATATTTATTTATTTAAAACACTATACACTATTTTGCTAATAATTTCAATCTTTTTTTACTTGTCAACTTCCTATATGATTCACATGTGATAATGTCCTAATCTGAACTTCCGATTTAATTAACTCTAAGGTCCTCAAAAAGTGCTGATAGATGCTCTGAAAACGTTCTTTTTTCAACGAAAATTACAAATTCTTATTGATTTTCACAGTGAAATATGGTATGATTATAGAGAGTT
>JACUUV010000066.1 GCA_014859095.1 Clostridia bacterium
AGAGGGTCCGTACAGAGCAGAATAGATGTTTTTGTGAAACTGTAGGGGTTGAGAGAATGAGTTAGATGTGTGGCTTGAAATTGGAAGTTTATGCAATTGTTGAATCTGAAATTTAAAGTAAGAATTATCAATATACAAATAATTGCTAACAGAATCACAATCGATTCTGTTTTTTTTATTGACAATATCGATATTCGATGTTACGATTTAAAAGTAAAATATCGATATTCGATACTAAGTGGGGTGATTTAATGGCACGAGATAAGTATCAAACGCTAACAGAGCAAATGTTTTATATCCTTATTTGCCTAACACAAGAGAGTTGTGGTGTTGATATTATGAAAAAGGTAGAAGAACTTACAAATGGAAGGGTTATCATCGGACCGGGGACTCTATACAGCTTATTAGATAACTTTGTAAAAGAAAATATTATTATAGAAACAAAAATTGAAAATCGAAAAAAAAATTATGTCGTAACAAGCGTTGGTATAGACATGCTTGAAAAAGAATATATTCGAGTGACAAAATTAAAAAATGATTATGAAATGTTGATAAAAGGTGGTGTGCAATAGTGAAAGATAAAACAAAAAGAATAATGAATTTTAGGTTTGATCGTTATGAAGACCTGGAGAATAAATTGGAAAAACAGGCAGCCAAGGGACTATTTCTTGAGGAATGTGGATCTTTGTTATGGACATTTAAAAAAGGAAACCCGAAGAAATTAAAATATACTGTCACATACTTTTCTGAGGGTTCTGTGTTTAATCCAGATATTACCGATAACCAGCAAACATATTTCGATTATGCAAAGGCTGCTGGTTGGAATTTTGTGACTCAATTTAATCAGATGCAAATTTTTTGTAGCGAAGCTGATAATCCGATACCTTTTGAGACAGATGAAAAAGAAAAATTTAATAATATCAAAAGATGTATGAAGAAAAGCTTTATCCCGTCTATGATTGTTATGATTTTAGTCTTTGTATTAAATTTGATTGTGCAGTTCAATTCATTTCAATTAAACCCAATAGATTATTTGTCAGATCCTATTAGATTATTAAGTAGTTCCATGATAGCAGCGGCTGTTATATATCAAGTGTATTCATTGATGACTTACTTTCTTTGGCTTAAGCGTTCGGAAAAGTCAATTGCTCTTGGTGGGGAATGTGTAAAGAACAGTAGGATAATGTATAGAATTGTTGATATCATCTTTATGGTTTTCGTATTCGGTAGCTTAGGTTACTTATTATTTTATCTTGTTTTTGAAATAGGAGGATTTGGTTTATTTCTACCTTTAGCACAAATGCCAATTTTGATGATTATATTTTGGACATCAATAAAATATTTAAAGAAGAAAAAAGCATCTGCTACAAAAAATAAAGTGATATCATTTTCGGTGCTTGGTATTGCTAGTTTTGCATATTTAGCATTACTTATGGTATTTATGATGCATTTCGGACTCGGTGGGAAGGATAATTCGAATTATAGGACGGTCAATTGGCAACTTTCTGAAACAGAAAGCCATGAGTATAGACTATATAGCGACGAAATCCCTCTTACCAGTGAGGATTTATACGGTCGAATTGATTACAACTATTATTCATATGAAAAGGAGACGGATAAAACGCTCTTTCTTTCTAAAAGCGTTTATCGTCAAGATTCGCCGCCAGCAAAAGATGCCCCTCCACGGATCGAATATGAGACGTTAGAACCTCAATTTGAATTCGTTTATCTACTTGCAAAGGAACATCTACTTGAAATTCCAGAGTGGCGAGACAACACGACTTTTGAACCCATTGATAACAAAATATTTGATACAGTAGAAGCTTATCAACGCTATTATGAAAACACTCCCACAGGAGAATATATTTTGTTTTTCGGGGATAGAATCATTACACTCAATATGGAAGAACCATTAACCACAAAACAAATATCAATTGTTAAGGAAAAATTGCAAATATAAGTTCATAAAGTGAAGAATCATAACTTACATCATATAAAGCAAGGCACCCTACATTATTATTGTAGAGTGCCTTACTTTTTTCTAGTCTTCTATATCAACTGTCAGTCCAGACTTAAATTCCACAGTGAACTTGCCCTCGTGGATAGTGACCTTATCAATCAGCCTCCTTACCAGAGCCTCATCGTATTCAGTGATGGTGGTGGCCTGATCTTTGAGGAATGTACTCATCTCATCGACCCGCTTCTTGACTTCATCCTTGCTAGCACTGTCCACTTGAACTTTTTGCTTTTCTTCTCTCAAGGTGTAAATTTCATCCGCAATATCTTCATAATCGGATTTGGTGCTGGCGAGTTTGAGAAGTTCTGCTTGGAGTTCTTCTAACCGCTTTTCGATATCGGCTAGAGCTTGATTGTTATCCTGGCTTATCACTGTGGCGATATTGTTTTCTAAAATGGATAGGAAGGAGTCCTTCTCACCTAAGGTTTCATTAATGGCTTTTATAATAATCTGCTCAATTGCGCTTTCCTGAACAGTTCGAGCGTCGCAGAACAGCCCGGTGTTTTCAAGGCGGCTAACACATCTCCAAACGATGGACTTCTTGCCGCGATTGTTCCAGTGGACCCTTCGGAAAACTTCGCCGCAGGTGCCGCAAATAATCATTTGTGAGAAGCAGTGGTTGCTGCTGTAGGTTCTCTTTTTACCACTTGGACTGGTGTGGACAATGCGCCTTCTAATCAGTTCCTCCTGGACCTGCATGAAAATTTCACGCGGGATGATGGCCTCATGGCTATTTTCCACGTAGTACTGGGGGACAAGGCCGTTGTTCTTGACTCGTTTCTTTGTAAGAAAGTCAACGGTGTAGGTCTTCTGAAGAAGTGCATCTCCGATGTATTTTTCATTTCGGAGGATTTGATTGATGTTACTGGTGTGCCATTTGTCTCGTCCAGCTCCATTCTTGATACCATCGGCTTCAAGTCCTCGGGCAATCTTTAGCATGCTGGCCCCTTCGAGGTACTCTCTATAAATGCGTTTTACAATCTCAGCTTCCTCTGGAACAATGACCAGTTTCTTATTTTCATCCTTAGTGTACCCTAGAAACCATTTGCAGTTCACTTGAATTTCGCCTTGTTGATACCGGTATTGAAGTCCAAGCTTTACGTTTTGGCTGAGTGATTGACTTTCTTGCTGTGCAAGGGAAGCCATGATCGTGAGCATGACCTCACCCTTGGAATCCATGGAGTTAATGTTTTCCTTTTCAAAAAATACCGCGATATTTTTATCTTTAAGCTGCCGGATGTACTTCAGGCAATCCAGAGTGTTTCTAGCAAATCGGCTTATGGATTTCGTAATCACCATGTCAATATTTCCAGCCATGCATTCATCTATCAGGCGATTAAACTCTTCACGTTTTTTGGTGTTTGTTCCAGAGATTCCATCATCCGCAAAAATACCTGCAAGCTGCCAGTCTGGATGACCGCTGATGAACGCTGTGTAGTGTTCAATTTGGGCTTCATAACTTGAAGCCTGCTCATCGCTATCGGTGGATACTCTACAATAGGCTGCCACCCGTAGCTTGGGCTTTTCTTCATCTTTGTTTTTCCGGGAATGTTTTCTAGCAGGAATCACAGTAATGTTTTTATTCAATATTTTTCACCTCCATTTCTATCAAACTGTAGGCGTACTCTGCCTGTTTAAAAGGATCATCAAACTGTTTATTTCCATCTGCAATGGAGAAGGAAGTAGGAGTAGGAGATCCTATAAGTTCTTTCTTTTCCCAAATACGGCCAAGCTTCTTAGCTCGATTCAAGCGCTCTATCTCAGCAGCTTCGAAGCTATCGTGATCAATGATTGCAGGGTAGAAATCATCGCCAACATATTTTTTGTTTTTTAGGATATTACCTATTCCAGCATGGAAGGCTTTAATGCCAGCTTTCTTAGCAGCTGTTGCAAGTGAATCGCCGGATAGGTAAGCCTCAAAGAGTAACTTAATTTGTTCAGCCTTTTCATCATCGACAACCGCTTTACCATTTTCAATTTTGTAACCATAGGGTGTGTGGCCCATTCAATTCACCAGCCTTTCTTTCAGTGTGATTCCGCATTTCAATTCAAACCCAATTTCTTCCCTTGAGTACACAGTGATGTGATCCACAAATCTGTCAAAAACATCGCTGTTAAATTTTAAGAGCATCGGAGATTTGCTTGTAAACTGCAAGAGTTCATTGACAAATTTTTGAGTCTCGTCATCGCTACTCAGCAACCTCATCAAAGATTCTTTTTGCTGTTTCAGGCGTTCCAGTTCATTTAAAAGCTCATTGTTGCCTTTCTTATAAACTGCTGGATCAAGATACCCTTTGGCTCTAAGACCACTAAGCACATTTTGCTGCTCGCCGTTTTCTTCAATTATCTTATCGATCTCTTGAATTTTTGAAAGGCTATCTTCAGAGTTCATTCCGGTAAGACTATCCAGCAGGGGCTTTAAAACAAGCTTATGACCGAAGATAAGTTTATTGATCATCGTGACAAAGGCATAGTCGATTTGAGCCTCGGGAATAGATTTCATCGAACAACTATCGATGTCTGAAATGTGAGTGGAGCAGGACCATGTGATTTTGTGCTTTCCTGAGGTCATGACCCTTCGCTTAAATTTCCCGCTACATTCACCACAGATGATTTTTCCTGAAAAGGGGTAGCGGTTAAGGTATTTAGAGGTATTTTTCTTTATACCTTTTTCCCGGCCGCGTTGGTCAATAATGGCCTGAGCAGTTTCAAACTTATCATGGGTTATAATTGCTTCATGATGTCCCTTAAAAAGGTACTGATCTTTCTCCCCATTGTTGATGTGTCTATTGAAGGAGCTGTCAGTATAGGTCTTTTGAAAGATAGCATCACCAGTGTATTTTTCGTTGGTTGCCATTCCACGTATGGTAGTCGATCTCCATTTCCCACCTTTTTGAGTTGGAACTCCACGCCGGTTCAAGTCATCAGCAATTTTCTGTGTGCCTCTTCCAGATAAAATCTCAGCAAAGATAAAGCGGACAATTTCAGCCTGTTCCTCGTTGATCATCAGCTTCCCATCGACACTGTCGTAGCCATAGGGAGGAGAAGAGATTTTATAGGATCCATTTTGGAATCGTCGCTGTACAGACCACATGTTATTCTCTGAAATGGAAATGGACTCACTTTCGGCCAGTCCACTTAGGATTGACAGCATGAGTTCGCTTTCCATGGAGCCTGTGTTTATGTTTTCCTTTTCAAAATAAATGAAGATGCCAAGGTCAATTAGCTTTCGAACCAGTTCCAAGCAGTCTGTAGTATTTCTGGCAAACCGGCTGATGGACTTGGTTACGATGAAATCAATTTTCTTATGCTCACAGTCGGAAATCATCCGAAGCAATTCAGGTCGTTTTTCTTTTTTAGTTCCTGTGATTCCTTCGTCGTAGTATAGACCAGCAAACTCCCAATCAGGATTTGCTCTAATGTAAGATTCGTAATGTTTAACTTGTGTTTCTAGGCTTAGGATCTGGTCATCGGAGTCTGTAGAAACTCTGCAATATGTCGCCACACGAAGTTTTGAATGCTTTTGGTAATCACTTGAATTTTGGTTGATTTTCGTTACCTTTTTCAATTTTTCACCTCCTTGTAGTGTCACATATTACCTCTGAAACGCTTTAATAGCAACGATTTTCAGGCATAATCTGTGCTAAAGCTGGGGTGAAAGATTGACGATTGAGTTTCGTAATTTTGTTAAACTCAAGTTCAGAAATGAGTCCTTTTTGAACCAAGTTTTCAAGTACCATTTGTGCCCTCATGTAATCAAACTCTCGCTGAAGCTGATCCTGTGAAATTTGTTTTTTCTCAATTGTTATTTCTGGAATTGTATCAGTGACTTTCATTCGTTTTCCTCCAATCGGAGGGTAGAAGACCCTCTCACCATCCAAAGGACAGAAAGAAGGTTATTGAGTAATTGAGAATAAAAAAAAAGCCGCCAAGTGCAAGAGAAGCACCTAACGGCAAAGACTTAGCTATTCAATTTTAATAAAGGCATCAGTAAAGCCTGCAGCTTTTGCTCTGGCCAGCATAGCATCTGCATTTGACTTAACGCTAAAAGCACCGACCTGTACCCGGTAAAGTTTTTTAGTCGGTGGAGTGGAAGGAGTAGGGGTTGTCAGTAGCTTTTTCACATCAGACCTAAAGGTATCCATACTCTTACCGTGCCTTGAGAACCAGTGCCGCGGATCAGCATGATTTGATGCGATTCCTCGTTGATGTCCTTCATAATGGCCAACGATGTCTTTTTCGGTCAAGTTGTAGAGTTTACAAAGATAAGCGCAGAGTTCGGTGGCTTCTTTGTAGACTGCACTGAAATAGGAAGCATCGGTCAAGCCATCCTCACAGATTTCAAAACTAATATGTGTATTATTAGCAGCGCCTCCTGCATGCCAGCCTCTATGATCCCACGGCAAGGTTTGGTAAGGTGCTATTGTACCGTCTTTAAGCTTTCCTATGAAAGCATGGACACAGACTTGTCTCCCACTTGGTCTATCCTGATTCCAGTGATTATTGTACTGATTTACTCCCAGCAGACCATCATCTGGCCCAACATATCTGCGTAAGTTTGGATTGTTAGCACCAGTGCTATGAACCATGATGCCTTTGGGTATAATTTTCCGATTTGCTTTGTAGCATGCATTTTCCGTTAGAATTAATTTTCTAAGATTCATGAGTAATCCCTCCTGGGTTGTGTGGTGATTTATTTTGTGCCATCTTTATCACCGCCATCTTTGAGTTGCTCTAGCACATCCCGTAGCTTTGATGGAATGGGCAGTCCAAGTCTAGTGGAATTTTCAATAATGCTGATTCCTTCATTGGATAGATAGAAGAAGATGACGGCTGTTCGGATAACGCCACCATCACCGATGATGTTCTGATCAATGATGTGGGCAATACCTACCAGAGAGAAGATCACCACTTTTTTAAAGATGCCCCTGGCACCAACGTCACTGGATAAATGCTTCTCAATAATGGCGCACATGACACCCAAGAGATAATCAATGACCACAAAGGCAATCAGGGCATAGATAAACCCATCGTAACCTCCGAGAAACCAGCCAAGCCAACCACCAACCCCGGCAAAGACCAGCTGTATAAAAATCCAAATTTCTTTCATGTTCTTTTCCTCGCTTTCATAAAAGTTTTATCTATTAAAAAGACGCCCCGTAAAGGACGTCTAATTGCTCGTTGAAGTGTCGTAGTCTTAGTAGGGAGCGTAGTATACAAATCCATTCCCTTTTACATAGAAGCCATCACCTGGCACATAAATGGCCCCGCCAAACATGTTTCCATGAGGTGTTAGGGCAAAACCCGGTTGTTCGACACCTTCCCATTCCAGACCATCAGCGGAGACATAAAGCATGTTCTGAGTAAAGAGAGCGTATTTACCCCAGTCCTCCATCCAGAGAATGTTCTGTGGATTCGGAGCATTGTTATCCGCCAGATCTCCATAGTGGGATAGATTGGTTAGCGTAAGCTCCGTGGCGCTATCGTTAAGGACACATAGGTTCACACTAAAATTCCCTGGGGTGCCATGATAGCGAAATCGGTGGACAAAGAGCTTATTGTTTACAGACCGAATATACATATACCGGTGATCCAAGGGATCTTCCGGTATGGTGGTGGTCCAGGACCAGGGAGAAGCAGAACTTGCCCGAGCGATGGATTTATCTCCTCCAACTACCCCGATAAAGTTTCCTTTATGAGCCGTCATGTACTTGAAGATAGGGACTGAATTACCGTCAGAGCCTGTTAATGTCCACTCAGTTCGTTCTTCTAAAGAGTCAAAACTATAATAAACTGGTGACTTATACCACCACCAGCTGACAACTCCGGCATTTCTGGTAACGTCATAGGCACCCGTCTCCATATGGTTTTGAGCGCCCCGACAAAATCCTGCATTGTGCCAGGTAATGCCATCAAAGGAAGCGATGATGTTGGCTAGCCCGACAATCCTTGCTAGAAATACACCATCTCCAGCCCATAGGATTTCTGGGATTCCATGATTCCACCAAGGCACATCAGCGATGGTCCACTGCTTTGTTTGATGGTTAAAGTATGACATTCTAGGGTTTTGTGCTCTATAAACCGCGATCTGAGCATTTCCATTATCAAAGACATCAATCCTTGTAGCGCTGCCGGTTTGAGGGTAGCCAAAATGATGATAATATATTTTTGTCCAGTTTAAGGTGGGGATGGGAAGGACAATGCTGCCTCTGCCACCAAAAGCAGTCCATATAGCTAAAGTGTTATTAAAATTGCGATCATAACTCATGGAATCCCCCCTTAAACTTTTTCGATTGCGGTAATTCTGCCGCTTGAGTCAGTTGTGTAGGTATAATTCCCAGTGGACCCATCAGCATAAGTTACTTCAAAGGCTGCTGCATCCACCAAAAGGGAAGCGACTTCCTTTAGTAATAGTTCTGAGAATATATCTTCTAAAGTAATGCTGGTAATTCTTCCGCCAGCATCCGTTGTAAAACTGTACTCTGCATGGTACTGGTGGGTATCTCCCTTTTCCACTTCATAGGTCACGTTAATTCTGTTATCAACGATGGACAGTGTTTTCACAATGGTGTAAGAAATCTCTAGGTCATAGACCTGGCTTTGCAGATTATCTACTGAACTTCCCACATCGGAGATGGAACTTTCAATCCGGTAAAAAGTCTCCGAGATACTGGGTCTGTATCTTCCCACCTCCACCCGGATGTGATAGCGGTAAAAAGGATTATATTCCAAAGAAATAATCCGGGTTTTCACATTGATGCCTAAGGGGTTAAACACAATGTGTACATTATCGCCAACAGATAAATCCATCAGCTTAAAAAAGGAAATATCATAAGACGCCGCATTTTCTCTGGCATCAATGGAAACTCCTACATTCGTTACATTTTTAGACCCCATAATCTTAAGGTGCTCGGTACTCCCTCGATGACTCCTGATGTTTATCTTGTAGCCATCGTATTCAATCTCCCCACATAAAATGGCAATGTACTGCATCAGGGCTGCACGTCTTGATACCTTTTGATTAATCTTCATGGTTACACTTTCAGTGAAATCTACGATGCCTACTGTAAAAGGCGTCCCATGAAGAAGCTGCGTCAACCCCGCTGCAGGATCTCCTGTAAAATCAAAATGATCAATGGCAAACATATCATGGTTTAATACATAGGAAATATGTTCACAGAGAATGGAACAGACAGGAAGGTTCCCTTGAAGGTTCTTGGATACCTGGACGATTTCAAAATACGCTCCGTCCAGCTTTGCGATCTGCTTTATCTTAAGGGCCAAGGCTGTTTTAGCAAGAATCGTAAAAGAAAGGGTGTATTCACCTTGTAAGGTCTCCCGCACATTGGCCCGCATGACTTTTTTTATGGTTTGAATTAAGGTGTTTCCAGCATATATTTCAATCAAGGGTTTACCTTCCTGTATACTTTAAAGAGTAAAAGGGGTTGACCTAAAAGAATACCTCAAGTA
>JACUUV010000067.1 GCA_014859095.1 Clostridia bacterium
CATGCACATAATGATGCCCCAATCTCGATTTCAAAAACAGCGTGGCAATGTCCAACTTATAAAGGGCAGAAAGATATTCCAGCGTATCAAGACGTGGAATGACGAGGCCATGTTCAATGCGTCTTAAGGTATCCTCACTAACGCCGATGGTTTTATATACTTCAGATTGTGACAAATTGCAATCCATTCTTATCTTTCTGAGTTCCGCACCAAATTGGTCAAGATGATAAAGTTTCATGTGGCTCCTCATATGAAATAGTGATGTTGGTTGAATTTCATTATATTACACAGAGGCAAATTTTGAAAGTGACAATAGTCTTAATTGCGATAATGTAAGAGAATAGTATTGAAATAAAGGTTCATTAAGATTAGAATTATAGTAAATCAACGTATAGGAGACTTTATGAGGGATTATATAATCGTAATCATAATGGGGTATCTGCTCGGTAATATTCAAGCCGCATATTTGCTTGGTAAAAAGATTAAGAAAGTGGATATCAGGACTTTGGGCCACGGTAACGCTGGGGCATCCAATGCTGTGGAATCATTAGGCAAGAAATTTGGGTTCGCAGTTTTGATCATTGACATGCTGAAAGGGATCATATCCATTTTACTGGTTAAATCCATTTTTAATGTCGGATTTGATTCAGAAGGCGCATTATTGCTTTATTTGAATGGATATAGTGTAATCTTGGGTCACATATTCCCATTCTATATGAACTTCAAAGGTGGCAAAGGCACTGCATCTATGGTGGGAATACTTCTTGGACTCAACTTGTGGATTGGATTGCTGTCGATGTTGATTGTGACTATTGCTGCAATCGTCTCGGATTATATTGTCATCGGAACTTTGGCTCTTACCCTTTACATTATTGGAATGACAGTCTATTTTGATCTTGGGATCGGACCTGTTCTGATCAGTGTATTTGGAGCACTCCTTAGTCTCAAGCTTCATTTGCCGAATTACAAACGGATTTCTTTGGGGACAGAGGGAAGAGTATCAAGGGTTTTGAAGAAAGGAAAATCATAATATAAGAAATCATATTAAAAGAACTCAAAACGCAGGTTAGCGCATTGAGTTCTTGCTGATGAATGATCTGAACGTTACAGCACTAGGGCTGAGCGTTCTTTTTTTATAGGTGATGATGTACAGTTGACGTGGTATATCGTAGGTGTCATCGATGATTTTGATGTGATTGAGCTTTAAAGCATCAGAAATTGCGTATTCCGAAAGCCAGCCAATTCCAAGACCGGCTTCGATAGCGGAAAGGCTTGATTTTGTAGATCCAAAAACCATGTTTTTATGGTTTCGATTCATGGGAAACCCGTTCCTCTTGAGATAATCCAGCGTGACTGCTTTCGTGCCTGAACCTTCTTCACGCATGATTATTGGCTCTTTAACTATAGCACTTAGATCTCTCAACCTTTGAACAGGATAATCCATTGAGCAGACCAATTTTAATCTCTCCTCCACAAAAGGCTCGATTTCCAGTTCGGGATGATCTGGCTTAAATCCGGTTATTCCAAAGCAGACCGAACCGCTGATCACCTTTTCGACGACTTCCTTGGAATCGGAAATATATATTTTTGTATTGATATCGGATTGAGTGTGTCTGAAGATCTTAATCAAACCCGGGAGCAAATATTCACCTGGAATTGTACTGGCTGCGATTCGGACATTGCCACTTTCATTGTTTCTATGACGGTCCATATCCTCGTTCAGCACATGGTATTGATCGATTATGATCTTCGCGTTGCGATACAGTATTTCTCCTGCCGGAGTAAGCTGAATCTCGCGTTCGCTGCGTTCAATCAACAGAACATCAAGAGCCTTTTCCATCGATTTGATTTGCCAACTGACGGCAGGTTGTGTGATGAACAGTTTGTTTGCCGCAGGCGTGAAGCCACCTTCATCGACAACTGTTACAAATGCGAGCAATTGTTTGTAATTGTACATGATGCACCTCTCTATATTAGGAGTTTATCATATTACAGATGTGACAACCATATTTTTAAACGCTCATGAAAATCTTCTGCGGATTGTGTGTTTATCGCATAAGTCTCCGGTATATCAATTTGTGGCAAATTGGAAAGTGCTTCAAATTGATTGAGCGCTGTCTTGAAATGTCCCTGATCATTGATTTGAGAACAGGAAGGACTCTGATCTATGCCTACGATTCCCACAACTGTCATATCTCCGTCCAAAAAACGTTGAACCAGTTCAAAATCACGCTGGGCAAGTTTATTGCAGAGTGCTTTATAGTCCGGTGTATCATATTCTGTTTTGGTCATAGGAAGTCGATTCATGCCATACATCAGAACTTCAGGGCATGAAAGCTGAACTATGCCGAAATCATGATCCATAAGCACCTGAGCTATAGCTTTGAATGGACCGCCTGATCTTGCCAGTGGATGTACCACTGCGTTTTGGTTCAAAACGCAGTGGCTTACCAAAATGACTTTATGACTTCTTAACATTTGTTAGGGCTCCTTCGAGATAGTGTTTTGGAAGTCTGGTGATGATAACGTAAGCTGCTATGCAACTGGCGACTTTATCAATCAGGTTGCCTGCGATTCGCGGTATGAAAGCCGATGCGAAGATGGTGTTGCCTGAAGCCAGCAACCATGCGATGAAAAAGTCTGTCGAACCGCCTGTGAGGCCGCCATAGATCCATATTGCGATAGGGGTACCAATAAGAGGCGCTACTACGGCGAGCAACAAGCCCGTTGCGATTGCTGTCTTGAAACCAAATCCAACTTTCTTGGAGATCAGTCCAACTACGATACCAATCATCATATTGACCAGTGCGAATGGAATGTCCACAGGATTTGTGGTGATGCCGATGATGACATTGGTCAGAAGACCGACGATGGCACCCCAAAGTGGTCCGAAAAGTGCGGCTGCCAAAATTGTGCCCATGGTGTCCATGAAGATCAAAGGAATTTTTAGTATGCCGACCAAAGTGCCAAATACGATATTGATGACGATACAAACAGTAGAAAACATCATAATTTTTGAATAATTGCTTTTCATTTGTGAATCCTCCTTATACTAGAATAATAAAATTATATCTTAGTATAAAGAAAAGTGTGGGAACTATAAAATAATTTTATGTCGAGTGAATTATCATAAAAATCATGTTGTGGATGTGAGTATGGCGGTATGTATGGCTCCAATCATGTCTCGAGCCATCACACTATGCTCACCGAAGATCTCTTTCGCCAAATCACCTGCTTTGCTGTGAATATACACACCGAAAGTGGCAGATTGTTCACCGCTGATCAATCAGAATTTTTTTCATGACTATCCCTCCTTTTCATGTGATATCTACCCAAAAAATCAAACAAGGGATCAGGCATAATTTGAAATAAGAATTTTGCCTAATCCCTTGATTCGTCCGGGATGTACCCTTTGAACTGGGCGTGATAAAGCTTGTTGTATAGACCATCGATGCGCAGCAGTTCTTCATGGGAACCGCGTTCTGCTATGCCTTGATCCGTCATGACGAGGATCTCGTCAGCATTTTTGATTGTGGAAAGTCGATGAGCAATGATGAGTGTTGTGCGTCCTTTTGCCAAAACGTCTATGGATTTTTGAATGGCCAGCTCATTTTCGTTGTCCAGAGCTGAAGTGGCCTCATCCAAGATCAGGATTGGAGGATTCTTAAGGAAAACACGTGCGATTGCAATTCTTTGCTTCTGTCCACCGGAAAGTTTCACGCCGCGTTCACCGACAAGCGCATCATAGCCTTCATCGAGGCTCAAGATGAAATTATGGATATTGGCTTTTTTTGCGGCTTCGATGATTTCTTCATTTGAGGCACCAGGTCTACCGTAGGCGATATTGTCTTTGATGGTGCCATAAAAGAGAAAAACATCCTGTTGAACAATACCGATCTGGCCACGAAGGGTGCTTAGAGTGATTTTACTGACATCCTGATTGTCGATGGTGACCTGACCTTCATTCACATCATAAAATCTGGGAATCAACTGTGTAATTGTTGTTTTTCCTACACCTGACGGACCAACGAGAGCCATAGTCTTTCCGGCGGGAATTTTAAGATTGAAATGGTCGAGAACAACTTGCGAATCTTTTTCATAAGCAAATCGGACATTTTTAAATTCAATGTCTCCGACGATGTTTTCAAGTGGTATTGCATCAGGAGCATCCTTGATAACCGGCTGAACTGCCATCACTTCAAGAAATCTCTCAAATCCTGCCATTCCTGATTGGAATTGCTGTGTAAGCTGAATGAGAGCGCGGATAGGCTTTGTAAAAAATGCTATGAAAAGCAGGAAAGCCACCAAATCGCCATAGTTGATATAATCCATATAGACAAAAATACCACCTGCGACCATGGATGAGAGCGTCATCATGTCGATAAAAAAACTGTTTCCGGACGTATAATAGGCAATTGCCTTGAAGGCGTCTTTTTTGGAGTGCAGATGTGCGTCGTTGGTGACATGGAATTTCTCTATTTCAAATGATTCGTTGGCAAATGATTTGGACAAACGGATACCTGAGAGACTGCTCTCGAGTTGCGCATTGATATCCGCTTGTTTGGTACGAACATTTCTGAAGGTTTTCATCATGGATTTTCTCATTCTGACGGAGAATACGATGGTCAGAAATACGAAAAAGAATACAATCAGCGTCAAAGCCCAATTGATATTGAAAAGCAAAAAGAAACTACCGATCAGCATGACAGTGGAAATGAACAAATCTTCAGGACCATGGTGAGCGAGTTCTGTCACCTCGTTGAGGTCTCCTGTAAGACGGTTCATCAATTGTCCGGTTTTGTTGTTGTCAAAAAAAGAAAATTCCAGCTTTTGCATATGGGTGAACAAATCGCGCCTCATATCGAATTCAATACGAGATCCCAGCACATGCCCCCAATAGCCTACGAAATAATTGAATGCGATTTTTAGAATGTAAAGTCCTAAAACAATTGCGGAGTAGAGAATGATGAGATCCATTTGTTTGTTTGGAATGAGATCATTGATAAATGTTCTGGAGAACATAGGAAATAGAAGGTCTATGCCTGCCATTGAAAATGCGACGATGAGGTCCATCACAAATAGGAAACGATGGGGTTTGTAGTATTTTACGAACTTGCCGATCACAATAATACCTCCATATTATTTAGCTAATCTAAATATCTTTCAATGATTATTATAATCGTAATTTAATGAAAAGAACAGACAAAGTTACTTGTAACACCCATTACAAATTTATACCTCATGGATGGCATTATGCCGGTATTGGCAGATCAATAAAAGAGTTCAGTCAAATTTTCGATTAGATTTGACTGAACTCTTTTAAGCTTAATCTATAGGTTCCGTATAACCTTCCGGCATGGGATCCACGTGAATCACTATGTCAATCCCCAATTCATTTAGAATTCTTTTTTCCACTCTGTCGATCTCGGTGTGCGCTTTTACTATTGAAATGGTATCCGACATTTCGACGTGGACTGAAGCGATGGTTCTTCCGGGGCCGTAATCGTGAACTTTGAGATCGTGGACGCCCTCTATGTAATCGCATTCCAAAATCTGGTCGTGAATCTTATCCACTGTTTCAGAGCTCGGTGACATACCAAGCAATACATTGACTGTATCTTTCGCTACTCCATAACCGGTATACATGATCAGTAATGAGACGATTAGTCCTGCGATGCCATCAATTGGAAAAGCGATGAATTTTCCCACTATTGTAGTCAGGATCACAGCGCTGGTGGCGACCACGTCATTCAAACTGTCATATGCAGCCGCTTGATTGACTTTTGAACCAATTGCATTGCCGATGTAACGGTTGTAAAAGTACATCCAGACCTTGATGAGAATGGACATAGATAAAATGAGGATCAAAATCCAGTTGAATTCAACTTTCTCTGGATTTAAGATTTTATCAAATGAGCTCTTTAAGAGTTCGAAACCAACGAGTATGATGATAAATGCTATGATCAATGACGAAATATACTCAAATCTACCGTGACCGAATGGGTGTTCTTCATCAGGCACGCGATTGCTAAGTTTCGCACCAAGTATAGTGATTATAGACGATCCAGTATCGGAGAGGTTGTTGAATGCATCAGATGTTATGGCGATGCTGTTCATGATCAGTCCAATGGTCAATTTTACTCCGAATAAGAACAGGTTGCAAATGATCCCAAGAACACCGGACAACACACCGTAAGATTCCCTGACCGATTTTTCCTCGGTGTTTTTATAGTCTTTGACAAATTTTTTGATGAGAAAACGTATCATATTTACTCCATTCTGGAAGATTTGTATTTTGAATATAATTTTAACATATTTACATGAAAATAAATGTTAAAATTGAGTAGGAAGTAACAAATAAGAGTATTGAGAGGTTAATATGGTTAAAATAGGTATTACGACCGGATTTCATGAAGTTGAGTCTGTTCGCTTTTTGCGCCTGGATGTACGAAATTACGAAGCAATCGTCAACAGCGGCGGATGTCCAATGATTTTGGCAGAGACTTCTGATGAGAGTACGTTGGATGATTACATCAGTTCTATAGAAGGCCTTCTTTTGACCGGTGGTGGGGACATTGATCCCGAGCTTTACGGAGAAAAGATGGATGGTTCTATAAGAATTGATGAAAGAAGAGATGCCTTTGAGTTATCGCTTTTTAAAAAGGCGAAGGAAAAAGGCATTCCGGTCTTAGGAATCTGCAGAGGCATTCAAATCATCAATGTTGCAGCAGGCGGATCTCTCCATCAGCATATAGAGAACCACAACAGAATCGATCCTGATGGCAATCCACGTTTCCACAATGTGAATATCACCCCGAATACTTCATTTCATCGTATATTTGGAGTTCCAGCACTTGAGACCAATACGGTGCACCATCAAAGCGTCAAGTCTACAGCACCAGGGTTTCGAGTGTCGGCTGTTTCCGGTGATGGTACGATTGAAGCCATCGAATCCGAAAAAGGATTTGTGATCGGTGTGCAGTGGCATCCGGAGGAACTTTATAGAGAGTTTAACATCTACCGAAAATTGTTCGATGCTTTTGTGAGCTCATCTTCACTTTTCAAGCAAAGGAACGAAAACAACACTTAAATCATTTTTCTTTGTGATTTCTCCAAGTTCATCTTTTGTGACGATGACCAGCTCTTGTGAGCTGGTCCCTACGGGAATGATCATACGTCCGTTAGGCGACAATTGGAGAACGAGAGATTCTGGTATGAACGGTGCGGCAGCTGTTACGATTATTTTGTCATAGGGCGCTCCAGGAATGAAGCCTTCGTATCCATTTCCATATATGCAGGTGATGTTTTTGTAATCGAGCTTTTCCAGTCTTATTTTTGCCGATTGGTGAAGATCAGGAATTCTTTCCATGGTAACTATGAAGTTCGATATTTCAGATAAAATTGCAGTCTGGTAACCAGTACCGGTCCCTATTTCCAAAACACGGTCTGACGGCTTCAAATGGAGTTTTTCCGTCATGTAGGCGACAATATAAGGTTGTGAAATCGTTTGGCCATTGGTAGATGGAAGAGCGCAGTCCAAGTAGGCAAGATCGATCAACCCTTCGGGGACAAACAAATGCCTTGGGACTTTCCTCATGGCCTCCAAAACATTTTCATCGACAATGCCACGAGATTGTATTTGATGACTGACCATTTTTTCACGCAACTCTGTGAAATGATTTGTATCCATAATAATTCACCACCAATGAACTTATACCCTTCATTTAGTGAAAAGCATAATAAATTCAACAATATTATTCGGAGGTGACATTTGTTTTACTTATTTCTCGCGACGCTTTGCAGCGCTTCGATCGCACTTATCTTCAAATATACTGAAAACAGCGACACCAACAGATACGTGATCACAAGCGCAAACTATTTCATGGCTTTCTTCGCAAGTCTCCTTATGATTTTCAGAAAAGGTCTGTTTGTGGATCTGGGAATCAGAACCCCTTTTCTGGAAGAGCTTGGTCAAGTATTTTCTTCTGACCATGTGGTTTTATCCCAATACGGAAGCGTGATTTGGGGTGTTTTAATTGGATCGGTTGCTGGACTATTTTTCTTTCTTTCTTTTATTTTTTATCAGAAAAGTGTCAAAGAGAACGGTGTGGGACTCTCAGGGACTTTCGCAAAACTCGGGATTCTGGTTCCTATGGTGTTTTCAATCTTGTTGTGGAAAGAACTTCCGACACTGCTACAGTGGGTCGGTATTGTGATTTCGATTTGTTCCATATTGATCGTCAATCTATCCAAGGTGTCCAGCGACCGACTGGATTTCAACAAGACGCTCATTTTGTTGTTCCTATTTGGTGGAATGGCTGAATTTTCAACGAAAATCTATCAAAAATACGGTCTCAATGACTACAAGGATGTTTTTCTTTTCATGGTTTTTCTGATTGCGTTTTTTATCAGTACTTATTATACGTTGAAATTGAAATCAAAAATTGTTGCCAGTGACATTTGGATCGGTTTTGCAGTAGGAATCCCAAACTTGTTTTCATCATACTTCCTGATTCTCGCTCTGGATTCTCTAAAGACTTCTATCGTATTTCCGCTATACAGTGCGGGGAGCATAGTGTTGATCAATATTGGAGGATGGCTTCTATATAAAGAAAGAATTTCGGGAAGGAACAAACTGGCGATTGTGTTGACCATCATCGCACTTGTATTGATCAATTTATAAAAACACAGAATAAATATACCTTCAACATAGTTTCATCACATTTAGCTCCTATAATGACACTATAGCAAGACAAAATAAAACTATAAGGAGTGTATGATTATGAAAAAAGTATTATCACTAGCATTGGTAGGAGTCCTCGCATTTGGAGCAATGGGCATGTCGTTCGCGGCATCACCTTTTGGAGCAGCTGAAACTTACGCAAACCTTGCAGGTATAACTGCTGAGGAAGCATATGAAGTAAAACTTGCAAGCGGCGACACATTTGGAGACTTGGCAAAAGAAAAAGGTTTTTATGAGGCATTCAGTGCAGCAGTTCTTTCATCAAAAATCAATATGATCAATGGCCTTGTTGCTGAAAATGAGTTAACTCAGGCAGAGGCAGATGCACTGATCACATCACTTGATAACTGCGATGGTACTCAGCAACATTTGCTTAAAGGCGTACTCAATTTCGGAGCACAAGCCAGATCAGGAGAGTTCAGAGGACAAGGCGCAATGAATGGAGAAGGCTCACAGTTCAACCGTTCTGAAAACGGAAGAGGCATGGGACAGATGAGAAGAGGCAATAATCAGTAAATTAAGTGACAATTGAATATTGAGTATTTAATAAAGGAAGAGACAGCTCAGGTGGGCTGTCTCTTTTGTTTGAGGTGCTGATTGGGGACAGGTACGAATTGGTACCTGGAAAGAGTGAAGTGGTTTTTGGCTGACGCCAAGT
>JACUUV010000068.1 GCA_014859095.1 Clostridia bacterium
ATCATATGCGCTGGATCAAGACCAAAGTACAGGCATCTACCATCTGATGGCTACTATCAGAAATACCAATCTAGTGGATCTTGTTTATGTTCAGTTCAATGAAGATTTAGAGGTTGAAAAAAACTTTCTTATAGAAGAAGGCTCAAACAATACCTATATAAAATTCATTCGAGAACTCCACGTAGAGGAGGACCTTGTAACCGCTATCTTTGAATGGACGGATCGTGTATCTGGTGAAAACAATCTGACTGTTCACCAGTATGACATTCACACCTCCAAAAAGTTAACAGATTACAGTCGAAAATTTTCTATGCATGACAGCCCACCTACAATCCTTGATGTAAAGGATGATCAAGTAAAAGTTTTAATTCAAGAAAGTGTACATTATGGTGTAAACTGCGTAGAGGTTCTTATGTCTGAAGATCAAGCATCCCAAATCACACCGTTGACAAAAACAAAGAATTTAAGTATAAGTTCAAGTTACTTTGAATTTGGTGATGATCAGGGACTGGTATTTTTTGACTTGGTGGATAACAAGAAAATCATTTATTTTGCATCATCCAATCAAGATCTTGTTGAAAAGACAACAAAGGCTATAACCATTGATCCCATTAGAATTATTGGCATGTTTCTTATGGTAGTGGTCTTAGCTGCATTATTCAGTATTGTTTATTATGTTTTGGCTGTTGGTGTTCTTCCTTTTCTATCGCTTATATTAATGAATAAGTTTTTACCGGATTTTAAGAACCAGGAATATGTTAAAAGTCTTGTCTCTGCAATCATTCACACGGCTTTAAAGATTTCTCTGATCAATCATATTATTCATGTGATGGGAATATATGTTTTAAGGCCTCCTATAATAGGTAGCGAACCTTATATTTATATATTTATGGCGTTTACAAGTATAATTTCTTATTATTTGATGGTGCGTCGTTATCGTTTGAACCGAGAATATGAGAAAACAATAACACAGTCTTATATACATTTTTTATTCTATGAATACATTATTTTTACTTTAGTCGTGTTTATTTATAGTGTAACTTATATGGTTATTGGTAAAGTTTAGTTGATTAAATGTAAGATCCTGGGTAGCAGCTACGAAGCCGGTGGTAAAGGCGATAACTACTGCTTATACTTATTTTGAACAAATAAAATTGGTGTCAATTGTTTGATTCGAAGTTACTGTTTTAAACGCGGCTTTGTACCTGGCACTTTTTTATCATAGAATCTTCACGAGAGCCTACAGCAATTCAAATCACAATATTTGTTCTTAAGTTACCGCAGATACCATCGGGTTGGTATCTGGTACGGAAAATCTTCGATATATACAGGTGTGGAGAGGATGAATTGATGAAATATTGTCATGGATATGTTGAATGTGATTTATTTCAAAATTGAGCAAAAAAATAAGGATTAACTAAAAGAATAAAGAGAAACACATGATTTAATTAAAAATTTGAAGATGGGGGATTTTTATGGCTGGATTTGGATTTGATTCAGGGAGTTTAAAGGCAAGTGGCAAAAGTGGGGATATGTATTTAGTGATACAGGTAGTTCTTACGGAAAAATTTATTGGAACTGGTTCAGGAATATCAAGTCTTACTAATCTTCAGTCAGCAATAAATGAACAAGCTGCTAAAGGTTATAGACTACATACTATATCTACAGTGTCTTCTGGATCTAAAGGGTTTTTAAGCGGAGACAAAATTCAAGCAACAATGGTATTTGAAAAAGTTCTGTAGTCATTCTTGTATTTATTAATACATTTTGAGAATCAGTACCAAACAGAGGTTACAGCAATAACTTACTTTATAATAAATAAAGATTTACTATTTAATTGGTTATTAGAATCATAACTGTTCATTTTATTGAAATTCCCGTATGTGTACTTACCGTGAATAGCTCAACTATGAAACTTGTTTTCAACAAATTAAGTTGGTGTCAATTGTTTGATTCAAAGTTATTGCCACAAGCGCCGCTTGGTACCGGGCACTTTTTCCGAATAAGTCACTCAATAAATGCCTGTAATAGTTTAAAATACAGTATTTATTTTTGGGTTACCGCTGTTACTGCCGGGGTGGTATCTGGTAAGCAGAATTCGCAGAATTTTGAACTGTTGTAGGCACTGAAATTGTTTCGTGGATGAATAAAGTGCCTGGTACCAAGGAGCGTTAACCTTCGGTAGCTACCGAACACACCTCGTAAAACACTCAAATATATAAGTTTGGCACTGGTACTAACTGGTTGGATAAATTTTGCTCAGGATTTTAGGACGGTAAAGGAGTAGATTATGGCATCAACAACTACAAATAAGAAAGAAATAGTTGATTTTCTATGGGACTGGGCTGGTAATTCTGATTGGGCTAAATTATTGGTGCATAAAGTAGTAAGTACGGAAAGTGGTTTGCAACCGACTGATAGAGAAGAAGTATTTAAATACTTCTTATATGCAATTGGGTTAGAAAAAGGCTTATCTTTTTTAACAATAGAAAAACCAAGTTATTCTCCTACTTCAAAAAAAATCGAGTTATTCGCACTTTCAGAAGTTACAGGTGTTAATAAGCTAGCTAAAGGACAGACATTAGCATTTGCACCTAACCTTACAGTACTTTATGGTGAAAATGGAACAGGCAAAACTGGATATGGGAGAATCCTAAAGACACTTGGATTTAGCTACGACCAGAATAATACCATTCTGACAAATATATTCGGAGCAGCAGAATCGCAATCGGCGAAAATTGATTATAAAGCTAATGGTACATCAGAAACATTTGCTTGGACTGGAAAAAACAAAAATAATGATTTGGCTAGTATCTCTGTTTTCAATAATAATTGCGTACAAATCAGTCTTGATGGGAGCCGTCAACTGATTGTTTCACCAATAGGTTTTCATTTGTTCAACCTTGTTTCTACAGAACTTGGAGCCTTAGATGTTCTACTGCAAAACAAAAAGAGTGAATATCCTGTTCTAATTTCATGGATAGAAAATCTAAATGAAAACACACCACAACATTTATTCATCAATAATCTTTCAAAAGACTCAAATGAGCAAAAGCTAATTGAGCTTTCGACCTTTGGTGATGAACAAGAAAAGGAACTTTCAGTAAAAGAAATTGAGTTGTCAAATCTAAATAAGGCATTACTTCAAAATGAGATTCGCTCTTTAAATTATCAGATAACTGAACTGAACACCATTACTAAAAAAGTAGATCAAGCAGAATTGGTATTGAATACCGATGCATGGAGCAAATTAATAATGATTAACAAATCTATAACTGAATTAGAGAAGAATACTCAAAAATGCATCAGTGAGATTGCTTTATTAAAAGGTATTGAGTTCTACGAAACAAACGAGTTCAAAACCTTCCTAAACTCAGCGGAAGCCTATATCAAAAAAATCGAAAAACCTGACTATCCGCAAAAAGAAGATGTATGCATTTATTGCAGACAGTCTCTTGAAGGTGATGCTAAAGAATTACTAGAGAACTATCGGAGATTATTGAATGACAAAACAGAAGAGACCTTAGCCAAATTGAAGAAATCAAAACAAGACCTGTTAGATTCTGTAAATGGCATAGATGCAGCTTTAAAGCTCAACCAACCAAGTTTTGGAAGTGATGAAAAAGAAAATCCGATCCAACCTGACGAATTGAAGACTTATAACGAGAATTTAAGTCTTTTAATAAAGACATTTATTAGTGGTGTAGTTTTAGAGGAATCAGCCCATAAGTTCAAATATGATGATTTTAAGGATAGTATTTCTAATAAAAAAGAGCAACTCCAAGATTTTTTGACTACAAAAAACGAGCTTTTAGATAATATAGAAGCCAAAGAAACAGAATTAAAAAAGTTTATATCAGAATTAAAAGACCAAAAATATCTTTCTGTAAGGGTAGAAGAAATAAGAATAGTAATTGGAAATCACAAAATGCTGTCTATTTTAAATAAAAAAGCCAACTCTTTTTCAACAAATTCAATCAGCAGAAAAACATCACAGGCAAGAGAAGAACTGGTAAGTCAAGATTTTAATCATCTCTTCCAACAAGAATTAAAGGCTCTCAGTAAATCAGGATTACCTATTGAATTGAGCTTTGGCACTGATAGAGGAAAAACAAAGCTTAGTCATAAAATAAGTAACCACCAGCTACTGGAAATTCTAAGTGAAGGAGAACAAAAATCAATTGCATTGGCAGAATTTCTGACTGAATTACAATTGGATAATATCAAAGCTCCTGTTATTTTTGACGACCCGGTAAATAGTCTAGATCATAAAATTATTGATTCATTTGCAAAAAGAGTAATCCGATTAAGTGAGCAAAGACAGGTAGTGATTTTTACCCACAGCGTCTTGCTATTCAATAGCCTTCTTTATTTGAGTACCCAACCAAGTTTTAGGCAATTTAAATATAAGTTTTACAATTCCCAGAAAGAGTATGATTTCGTAGGTGTAATTTCTGATGCTGAAGAAGAAAAAAATAAGGTAACTCAAAATATAAAGAAGATTAACGCGCTTATAAACAACAAGCCAAAAGATAGGTCTGAGATAGATGTGGCAAAAGAAGGATTTGGCGAGCTGAGAAGTGCTATAGAACTTTGTATTGAACATGAAATATTTAATGGTACTATCCAGAGATACCAAAAGCATGTTTCACTTGGAAAATTTATTCAGGTCAATACTGATGGATTGGGAAAACACAAAGACACTCTGAATGATATGTATGAACGCTGTTGCGGATATATTAATGCTCACAGTAATCCAGTGCCGGCTTGTAACGATCCAAGTATTGAAGACCTAAAAGCAGACTTTGAGGAGTTTAAGAAAATTAGATTAGAATTTGTTAATTAATACTCTATGTACCCAGGTACCAATCTGGTGGTAACAGCGAAATCTCATTGTCTTGAGGATATTGCTGCAACAACCTTTACAACCAAAATCCCATTTGATACCATGATATTGTATTGGAATCAACAAACAAACCATCTCAAAACATATCACGAAAGGAGATTATGTAATGAAAATTGCTCGATTTAATGAATTCATCTTAGGCTGCTGCCTAATTGTCTTTAGTGGAATCATTTTCACATTTGAACGTTTCATATCCGTATTTAAGTGGGTTGGAGAAAGTGCACCGGTTAAAATCAATGGAAGTGGTTCATATCCAACGGAACCGGTGATGGCAGGTTTCTTTGATAATCTTTTTGTACCATTGTTGATGTTCTCGGGTGTTTACTTGATTGTTATGAGTATTTATGAACAAAAGAAGCAATAAGTGCATTATCAATCATTTTTTTAGAATAGAGGTTCAATTCATGGTGGCTTTAATGATCACTATAATCGCATTTTTCGGAGTGGCCATAATTAACGTATTCACTTATATCAGTGTGGATTTGGGTTCTATCTTTCCGGTCTTGAATGTATCATTTGTAATCGTATTTATTATGATGTCCATTCTGTTTTTTAAAGTGGTGAAACTTAGTGGCGGATTTAGAAATCGTATTGATTTATCAGCGGCATACAGCAAACTTTCAAATCCGGAGCGCCTAATGGTAAGCGCTGGTGGCATATATGTGGCGATTTGTTTTTTCATCAACATGTTCTATATGAGTGACGGTGGCACAGGAATCTATGAAGGCCAATATGCGATTTTGGATAAAGGGTTATTTCGGAGATTCATCACTGAGGAGATGTTTCATAAATATCAGCTGATTGAGATCCGAATGATCACAGCGACGTTTATGTTGATGGGACTGATTGCAATTGTCGGGTATTATCATATGAATTTTGTGAATAATGATGAGTGGAGGGAGTAATTGTGAAAAAGGAATTGGGAATAGTTAAACCACAGTATTTAACATAACTTAGCAAGAAGTCCACCACCTCTAAAGGTGGTAGTGATGTTTTGCATCACGAGGATGAATTACTTTTTTTTATCCTTTAGGAATGGCGAAAATCAAATAAATATTGTATACTATAAAGGAACACATGTTCTGATTAGGAGGTATGCAGTGCTACAAAAGAAAGTTTTTCGCTATAGGATCTACCCAAGTGAAGAACAGAAGATTTATTTTGCTAAAACTTTCGGATGCGTTCGCTTTATTTATAATGCCATGCTTCACGACAAGATAGAACATTATAAAGAAAATGGTAGCATGCTCTATAACACACCTGCCCAGTACAAGAAAGAGTACACTTTTCTTAAAGAAGTTGATTCACTGGCATTAGCCAATGCACAGCTAAACTTACAAAAAGCTTATAAATCGTTCTTCAGAAAAGATAATAAAGACCAAGGCTTTCCTAAATTCAAAAAGAAAGTTTACAATCAAAGCTACACAACCAACAATCAAAATGGCACCGTAGAGCTCATAGAAAACAAATATCTCAAAATACCTAAACTTAAATCACTCATTAAAGTTAAACTACACAGACAGATTCCAGATGATGCTGTCATTAAAAGTGTAACCATTTCTCGTTCAAGTAGTGGAAAGTTTCACGCTTCTATCTTGGTTGAAACAGATATACAGCCATTACCAGAAAGGCAAGAAGCTGTCGGCATAGACTTAGGACTCAAGACATTTGCAGTAATTTCCAATGACTCTAAGATAAATGCTCTTAAGGTCTTCATAAAACATGAAGAGCGCCTTGCGTTTTTACAAAGAGCACTCTCTCGTAAGAAAAAAGGCTCTTCAAATTATTACAAAAATAAAAGACAGATAGCACTTCTACATGAAAAAATAGCCAACACCAGGCAAGATTTTTTACATAAGCATTCAATGGAATTGATTAACGAAAACCAAGTCATCAAAATTGAAACACTTAAGGTAAAAAACATGCTCAAGAACCACAAGTTGGCTAAGTCCATTTCGGATGCATCGTGGTCGAGGTTCATAGAAATGCTGTCTTACAAATCAAGCTGGTATGGAAGAGAGCTCATCAAGGTAGACACATTCTTTGCGTCCAGCCAGCTCTGTAATGTTTGTGGGCATAAAAATAAAGAGGTCAAAGACCTCTCTATTAGGACATGGACATGTCCTTCTTGTAAAACCGAACATGATAGAGACGTCAATGCCTCAATCAATATATTGAATTACAGAACTGTCGGAACGACAGGGATAGCTTAGTGATACTTGCCCTATTAGGGGCATTGACTAAGAAGCTCCCACCTCCACAAAACAAAACTCTATGAGATGTTGTTTTTAGGTGGCGAGTAGTTCACTAGAGGATTGGCCAAGAAAATATGAAGTTTTTTCTTGGTTAGAGTTTATTGTTACAATACCAAATCCTATTTTTTTGATCACAACATAATGCGAGAAAAAGAATGGTGTATCAATTATCCAAATCAAGCGGATTATCCTCAGAGTTTTGATACCATTGAACATAATGGCGTGGAAAACGACGAAATAATCGATGCTGGATTTCATATTGAAGAGAGCCAAATAGTTAAGACTCCGAGAATAAGTGAATGTAAAATAAACCTGGAATGTAAGTTGAGTTGGGAAAAAGAACTCTTCCCAAATAGCAATTGGGTGATACTGGGTGGGGAAGTCGTGAATGTTGCTATGTCAGAAGATGTAATGGTTTCAGTTCCTGAACAAAGGATAGAGAAGTTGGGATTGATGTATAACATTAGGAGTACGATTAACCCGGTAGACGGATCTCAATACGGACCTAACACTTTAGGCATAATAAATGAAGTAAAGAGAATCACATAGGATGATGGCTTTACAAAACTGTGGAAATGATGAAAAATTGATCATGATCATCAGCACCTGGTAACAAGCGATGGTAGAAGCAATAGTTTGATGTTAACGAAGGAGTTGCGATGAGTCATACTAAAAACCTACAAACTGACCAAGGCCTTCAATTGTTGGTAACTAAGGCATTCGATGGTGCGAAAATAAAAAGCCATACTGAACTAACAGAAGGATACTGCAATGCGGCGTATAAGATAGAACTTGATAATGGAAAACGTGTGGTATTAAAAATTGCACCGGCGGATTGTACCAATTTAATGTCATACGAAATCAATATGATGCAAGCCGAAGTAGCAGCAATGAAGTTGGTGAGCAAAAAAACGAAATTGTTGTTGCCGAAAGTATTGTACTATGACCAAACAAAAATGGTTTGTGACAGTGAATATTTTTTTATGGATTGGATAGAAGGAAACAGTTTTTCATCATGTAAAAGTGACATGAAAGATGATGCAATAAAATCCATAGAAGTTCAAATTGGAAGGTCTATAAGGGAACTGCATACCATTAAAGGCAAGAACTTTGGATTGCTTGGAAGTATGGACTCTACAAATGAGACGTTTTTCCCTTTTTTTGAACAACTACTTTTAGGCATCCTTCAAGATGGGCGAAATAAGAACATTAACATTGGTGTAAATTACGATCTGATACATACTTCTCTGGTGAGAGATAAGGCGTATTTTAACGAAGTATCCGAAGCTGCACTGGTGCATTGGGATACATGGGAAGGCAATTGGCTTGTCAAAGACAATACTTTAATGGGATTAATCGATTGGGAACGTTCTATGTTTGGAGATCCGCTCATGGAAGACCGATTTAGAAGCCACTCTAGAAGCGAAAATTTTCTAAAGGGTTATGGGATGAAAGCATTTTCGAATTCTGAGAAAGTCAGAATGGCTTGGTATGATGTCTATTTATACCTTATCATGATGATTGAAGGAGCATATCGTGGCTATGAAACCGATGATTTATACCAATGGGCAAAGAGTCAGTTTTTACCGATTATGGAGAAATTGCTCTTA
>JACUUV010000069.1 GCA_014859095.1 Clostridia bacterium
ACCGCAATTCATCTCCCACCTAAGAGGAAGGAGTATTCTTGCTAGTGATGATAAATTAAAAAGAGTATGTACAGATTTTACTTGTGCAAAAAAGGAGTATGGTGAGAGAATGGCAACTTTAATTCATCAACGTGTAGATGAGATAAAAGCAGCAACTTCTGTAGAGATGCTTGTACAGTTTTCTATTGGAAGATGCCATCCATTGCAAGGCAATAGAAAAGGTGAATATGCGATAGATTTAGTACATCCGTACAGATTGATTTTTGAACAAGAAAATGATGAGATTAAGTTCGTAAAAATTATTAATATAGAGGATTACCATTAAAGCAATGTGAATAGGAGGACTTTATGATGAGGTTTAGTAAACATACTATTGCTATTCCGCCAGGTTCGACGATAAGAGAGCAAATTGAAAATCGAGGAATGAAACAAAAAGAATTTGCTCTTAGAATGGATTTGTCAGAAAAGCATGTGAGTAGATTAATTAATGGACAAGTTGAATTAACTCATGATGTTGCATTAAGATTGGAATCGGTATTAGGTGTTCCAGCTGGATTTTGGAATAATCTTGAAGCTATTTATAGAGAAAAGTTAATGCGTGTTGCAACAGAAAAAGATATGGAGCAGGATATAGAATTAATCAAAGATTTTCCTTATGCCAAGATTGCTACTCTGGGATGGGTGGAGAAAACGAGGGTTGCGGAAGAAAAGGTGATTCAGTTAAGACACTTTTTTGAAGTGGCAAAAATAAAGTTGCTAGACAATTTGAGAATTCCTGGAATTGCATTTAGAAAAACCGGTGAAAATATATTTAGTGACTATAGTCTTGCTGTATGGGCTCAAAAGGCTAGAATAGAAGCGCGAAAGTATAATGTGGATCCCATTAATATTAGTAAATTGAAGGAGCAAATTCCAACAATTAGAGAAATGACTACGAGTGAACCGGAATTTTTTTGTGAGAAGCTTGTAAAAGTATTAGCAAGTTGTGGCATTGCGCTGGTTTTTCTTCCTCATATTGGTGGGTCATTCTTGCATGGAGCGACTTTTTATGACGGAAATAAAATCGTAATGGGTTTGACAGTAAGAGGAAAATACGCAGATAAATTTTGGTTCAGTTTATTTCATGAACTTCATCACATAATATCTGGTCATATCACCAATGTAGAGAACACAACAGAGGAGCAAGAAGATGAGGCTGACTTCTTCGCAAAAAATACACTGATTGAACAAAGTTCATTTGATGCATTTATTAATTCTAATTGCTACACTAAAGATTGTATAGTTTCGTTTGCAAATAAAATTGGAATATCTCCAGGAATTGTGTTAGGCAGATTACAAAAAGAAAATAAGGTTCCATATAATCGATTCAATGAAATTAAAGAAAAGTATGAATTAAATGAATAGTTTTATGTGAACGGTTGTAGACTTCTATACGACGTTCATGCAAGTCTAAGTTGTTGGAATAATTAATAGGAGATTTATTGGAATATGGGGAAAAATAATAAAACTAAAAAGAGAACAAGAAAAAAGAAGGAAATTTGGACTGAAGAACAACATGAAGAATATATTATGGATTTGTACGATATGGATTTTGTTGCAGGGTATACAGAAGGTGGTGTGCCTTATGGTAATTTCATCAGTGAAGATAAAAAATATTTCAATGAAGTTAATCCTAGTCAAAGAATGTCAAATGATGATGAAGAGGATATACCATTTTAGAGTGTTGTAGGAATAGAGTGAAGAATCATAACCTACATTATACAAAGCAAGGCATTCTACGATCATAATTTGTCAATCCAAATTATAAAACCCAAAGATGCCAAAGTGCAAAATAATATTGCGCCAAAGTGTAAATATGGAAGGTGGGGAGAATGAATCAATTTCTAGACCAACGATTCAATCTTATCTGAATGTTCTTCAAAGATTATTTGTTGTGGAAGACTTAGAGGCTTGGAATCCCTCTATTCGTTCGGCTACTCCACTAAGGGTGTCACCAAAGAGACAATTTGTTGACCCTTCGATTGGCACCGCAGCATTAGGTATCACTCATGAGCGCTTATTATTGGATTTTAAGACATTTGGTTATTTGTTTGAATCTCTATGTATAAGAGATCTGAGAATCTATGCTGAAGCATTGGGGGGAAAGGTTTATCATTACCGAGACAAGAGTGGTTTGGAATGTGATGCAGTTGTTGTGCTTAGGGATGGACGATGGGGAGCAGCTGAGATTAAACTCGGGTCGAATGAATTTGATAAAGCAGCCAAGAACTTAAGAAGATTTTCGGAGATAATTGATACTAAGAAAATGAATAAGCCGTCGTTTCTTATGATTCTGACAGGTACAAAATTAGGGTATAAACGAGATGATGGCGTTCTTGTTGTTTCTATTGGTTGTTTAACCTAAAAGCCGAGAAGTCTCCTTCCTCTTAGCCTTCCTTGCTCACGCAGTGAGAGCGTAGGTGGGAGATGAATCGGCGGTTTTTGTCTTTGAAATATACTACGGAAAATGTTATAATATAATCAGTAGTAGTATATAAAAGGAGTTGGAAATAAATGAAACTAGACAATAACAACCATTCGGTGTTCTTGATGTATTATCATCTCGTGCTTGTAATCAAATATAGACGAATGGTCTTTGACGATACAGTATCTGAAAGAGCTAAAGACATATTCGAATATATCGCAAAAAATTACAATATAACATTGTTAGAGTGGAATCACGACGGTGACCATATTCATATATTGTTCAAGGCACACCCAAATAGTGAATTATCGAAGTTTATTAATGCTTATAAAAGTGCAAGTTCAAGGCTACTCAAAAATGAATTTCCGTCAATTCGTAAAAAACTATGGAAAGAATATTTTTGGTCTAGAAGTTACTGTTTACTCACAACTGGTGGCGCGCCCATTGAAGTCATCAAGAAATACATAGAAAGTCAAGGTGAAAAGCATTGAATAAAGCGTTCAAATTTAGAATATATCCAAATTCAGATCAAGAAGTGCTTATAGCTAAGACGTTTGGTTGTGTGCGTTTCATCTACAATAAAATGCTAGGCGATAAGATTGAATATTACAAGAGGACAAATCAAAAACTTAAAAACACACCAGCACAATATAAAAATGAATTTGAATGGCTAAAAGAAGTAGATAGTCTAGCTCTCGCTAATGCACAAATGAATTTGCAAGCAACACAGATCTATTCCTAATGATTACAAACTTAAAGCCGTAACTGTAAGTAAAACTGCGACCGGGAAATATTTTGCAAGTATCTTATATGAATATGAAGTGGATATAAAAACAGTTCAACCTAAAACATTCTTAGGATTAGATTTTTCCATGAAAGAGCTTTATGTATCTTCAGACGGAATGTCCGCAGAGTATCCTAGATATTACAGGCAGTCGCTTGATCAACTCAAACGCGAACAAAGAAAACTATCTCTGTGCCAAAAGGGAAGTGAAAATCGTAACAAGCAAAGAATAAAAGTAGCGAAAATTCATGAGAAAGTGACCAACCAACGTAAAGACTTTTTGCACAAGCAGTCAAAGCAGATAACCAATGCTGTTGATGCAGTGTGTATTGAAGATTTGGACATGAAGGGAATGTCACAAGCGTTAAATTTTGGTAAAAGTGTTATGGATAATGGGTTTGGAATGTTCGTGACTATGCTTAATTACAAGCTGATGGACCAAGGTAAACAACTGGTCAAAATTGACAGATGGTTTCCAAGTTCCAAAAGGTGTAGTAGTTGCGGAACAGTCAAGAATACATTGTTGCTTTCAGAACGGACATATCATTGCGAAGATTGTGGAATGAAGATGGATAGGGATTACAATGCAAGTATAAATATCAAAGTTGAAGGTATACGCTTATTATTAGCGTAAATGAACTCATAGAACCGTGGGACACACGGGGTTAGCTTGCTTATGCTGTAGTCGTTAGGCTACTCGAACAAGAAGCCCTCACTTCTTCAAGTGGTGGGAGTATGTCACAGTAAATCTATTATCAATGAAAGTCCCGAGAGCATTATTTACCTCATTTCCTTTAGGAAGACCTTTAGGATATCCGGGAAATAAAAGTCTGCATCAAAAGATCGTAATAGAAGCTTTAAATATACTTAAAGAGGCTGATGAAAAAGATACTTATAAAATAAGCAGTGAGAAATATATGTAGCAGGTGTTGAATGCGTTCGCATGTGGTTGATTTAGATGTTTTTGGTTTCTGAGGTATTGTAGTCAAGTTGGAATAAAATCAATTTCGGTATTTTATATAAATGGAGGCTTTGAATATGGATTTCGATAACGAGTACTGTTGTGGATGCAATACTGCAGAGAAGGAACTGGTTAAGGAAAACAATCCGCTGGGTGCTTGTGTTATGTTACTTTGGATTTGAGAAGTCGAATTCATCACTTATAAATTGCTGAATTTCAAAATGATAGCCATTTGGTCCATCAAAGAAAAACGATTTAATGCCAATATCCTCAAATACCCTGATAGCTGAAAGTTGATCCACTTGAGGCTCGTTTTGTAATCTTTTGTAATAAGGCATCACGTCATCTACTGTTAAGCTAACCAAAGCGCCTCCACGTTGAATGCTTGAAATGGACCCTTTTTTGGCATCGACAGCGCCGATATAGGCAGCTTGCGCAACCTTATATACTGCTGCCCAGTCCGGTTCATATACTTTTTTTAATTTCAAGACAGTCTCAAAAAAATATTTACCAGCACTTAAATCATCAAAATACAAAAAAGTGATTTGCGATTGATAGCTCATTGAGTTCCTCCTAGGTTTTGTGCATGTATGGATACAAATTATTCGGATAAAAGCTCATTTTCATTTTGAAAATAATTATGATTGGCTATTAGTTGACTCAAATAAGCTGAATTCCAGAAGCATCTATAGTTTTCAAAAATAGAAAACCAGTTGTAAAGATCTTTAAACCAGATGCTTTGACATTCAATTTTCTGTTCACAAAAACTTCGAATTGATCTATCGTAAATGTCTGGAATTGATCCCGTTCTGATGGTTTTCCCAAATACACGTTTGGGAGATTGACTCGACCTCAGCACAAATTGGCTTTATGTGCATCCACAACAATAGTTGTAAATCCTTTTTTTAGGGCAAGACGCCTTGCTTTTTCATTGATTTCAATAATCATATACTTCAACCTTTCCAATGATATTAACACAAGTTGTGCTTCAACTACTTGAAGCTGTTAATCTTTTTTTGAGTATATCACTGTTGATAGGATACAGCAACTTCAAAAAGCAAAAGAAAGAAGGTCAAACATGGAGCAAAAGAGGCTAGCGGGAGAAAAGTCGACTGAATACATCAAAGACGGCATGATTATAGGTTTGGGTACTGGCTCAACAGTCTATTATATGATTGAAAAACTAGGAGATATGGTTTCAAAAGGGATGAAAATTAAGGCTGTTGCAACTTCACATAGTACAGAAAGGCTTGCAAAGACATTTGACATTCAGGTAGTTTCTATTGATGAAGTAGACCATATAGACCTAGCAATTGATGGAGTGGATGAAATTGATAGTAGTTTTAATGCAATCAAAGGCGGTGGTGGAGCTTTATTCAGAGAAAAAATTGTTGCAAGTTTGGCCAAGCAAGTGATTTGGATTTTGGACGAAAGCAAATATGTTGATGCTGTTGGAGAATTCCCATTACCGGTTGAAATCCTTCCATTTGGTTATACTCATACATTGAAGAGACTTAACGACCACTCGTTAAATCCAGAGCTCCGTGTAGTTGATGGTAATACATTCATTACTGATAATGGCAATTATATAGTAGATTTACATTTAGGAAAACATTTGAACATCAGAGAAGTAATACAAAAGTTAAATTCAGTGACAGGTGTGCTGGAAAACGGATTTTTTATAAATATGTGTGACAGAATCATTGTTGGATCAGAAGACCATGTAAAGGTGATCGATAATCCTTGTAAATACGGGGGCAACGGTGCAATTGGAAAATATAAGTAGGAATTTAAGTGGACTATATGCTAAACTGGAATAAATCATGATTGAATGGGGTGTTAAAACGTGAAAAAGATTTCTTCTAAAATAGTGGCCATTTTTATCTTAATATTCATTAATTTGTTTATAACAGTAATTGCAAGCGTTGTAGCGGTAGATACACAACAACACATCGCAATAACTGAAATCGTTGCGGATCAGCGCATTAACATTGGACAGGTGGTCAACTTGACTGACACAATGGCAAGAGTTTATATTGCTAGTGAAAATAAACCAGAGGGTCTTGATGTGTTCAAAGAGAAAGTTGAAAATGCTTCAAATCATATAGATTTGATTGTAGATAATTTATATCAAAAAAACTATAAACTTATTGATGGCACCGATTACAAGCTTTAGTTTCGTGGGGCCTTTGAAAAAGATGTGTTTGATAATCTAGATCAGTTTAGCCAAAAGTGGATTGATGTAAAGGAACAAAGTGCATTTTTACTTGACGCTTCAAATATGAGTGATATAGAAAGTTATCAATCGGTTTATGAATCATTCAAAGAAACAAATAATAACCTTGTGACCTTATCAGATGAATTTATCATGCTCTGTTTAGAAGAAGCAAATGCAAAAAGAGCCTTGAGTTTGATTGCACAGGTAGTAAGCGTATTATCAGCACTCATCATTTTATTGATAGCCTAAATTTTATATTTACCTTAGAAGATAAAATTTTGGAGTACATTTTTCACAACTTTAAGAGTTATGTGCCATTTGAGAATATTTTGCTTGAATATCAATCACAGTCAAAATTCAAACAACTTGTAACAACTGAATCCGGTATTATAGAACACTTGAGTGAAACGACTTTTATGAAAAATGATCAGCAAGTTGAACAACATTCAATCCGTTTCCCAATATCTGTAGAAGAAAATGAATTAGGACATGTGTATTTCCTTTTTTCTAGTTCTGAGACGATTACAGATAGTCATAGAAATTTTATAGGACTATTGAAGCAGAAGCTGACGGTTGCATTTTACAAAAGTATCCTTATAACGGATTTGTTGAGCACTGTCACGAACAGTCTGGCCAATCTTGCTGAAGTGAAAGATCCTGAAACAGGACAACACCTCAAGAAAATGTCTTTATATAGCCAAGTGATTGCTTCAGAGTTAAGACATATAGATAAATATAAAGCAGTAGTTAATGATGAATATGTTACAAATATTGGTTATGCGGCACCGATGCATGACATTGGTAAAGTGGCTATCAAAGATGAAATTTTATTAAAACCTGGGAAGCTTACTGAAGATGAGTTTGCTATCATGAAAATCCACTCACAAGCTGGTGGTCATGTTTTGGACGCTATTGACCGGGATTTGACAAGGTTCGATATCACTTACTTTAAGATGGCATCTGATATTGCATGGGGTCATCATGAGAAATATGATGGGACTGGATATCCCAAGGGTCTTAAAAAAGAGGATATCCCACTATCGGCAAGAATTTGTGCGATTGCAGATGTATTTGATGCATTATCAACCAAACGGCCTTATAAAGAACCTTTTGAGCTTGAAAAATGCTATGAAATCCTAAAGGATGGCTCAGGTAAGCACTTTGATTCAGAACTATTAGAAGTTTTCCTTGATAAAAGAAATGAGATTGAGAAAATATTCAATCATAATCGAGAATAAATGATTACAGTAAAAAACAGAGCCCTAGTCATAGTTCTGTTTTTTGTTGCGTATAAGATTATACCAAGTGTGAATTATCTTACATAACCTTCAAATCTTTTGTGATAGAATAAGTAAAATAGTGATTTGGTTCAACTAAAAACAAGTAGGATGTGGATAGGTGTGAATGTCAATGAAATTTATTATATTTGTTGGCATAATTTTACTGTTGGTGCTGAGTCCAATCAGGAATAATCTGTCACAAATGAATATACCAGAGAAGATTAAGGCTTTTGCGGGAAATCCGATTGCGCCACTCATCTATATAGGGTTCTATATTTTGGTGGCGAACTTATACCATTTATTACACGTCGATATCCATATTTTAATGAGATGGATCAAAGATTAAAACGCAATGGTTTTAGGGTGATGGTCACTTTGAGATTACTCCCCATCATACATCTATGCTTTATGTCTACTTTGGTGCAACTGCGATGGAGAGTCAAAGTAAAAAAGTATGACTCCAGGTACCAGGTATCACTCCTGAGGTAACGGTGGTTACTGGAAGTATATTATAACCCATGCAATCAATGAAAGGAGTACACAATGAGAATTTTACAAGAAAAATTGAAAATGGAAGTAACTTCATTAAAACATGCGAAAGAGATCGAAAATAATGGTGAATATGATTTTTTGATTATAGGATCTGGAAGTGCAGCTTTTGCGTCAGCTATTAAAGCAAAGGAATATGGAGCAAAAGTTGGAATGATAGAAAGTGGAACTGTAGGAGGAACCTGTGTGAACTTTGGATGTGTTCCATCCAAAACATTGCTGAAAGCGGGAGAAATCAATTCTTTGGCAAAGGAAAATCCATACTATGGTTTGAGAACATCAGCCCAGAAAGCTGATTTACCATTATTAGTCAGCCAAAAAGATGCGTTAGTTAATGAATTAAGACAAAAGAAATACATTGACTTAATAGATGAATATGGCATAGAACTCATCCAAGGAGAGGCTACCTTTATTAATGAAAATACGCTTGAGGTAAACGGAAAACAAATCTCTGCCAATCGATTCTTAATAGCAACAGGTGCGTCTCCAG
>JACUUV010000070.1 GCA_014859095.1 Clostridia bacterium
CACTTGTCTTTTTTTCATCTTACTGAGCTTCTTACAGTTCTCCGCATTTACATCTTGAAATATAATACTGAGACGCTAGTAAGTTTTCCTCATTTACATCTCGAAATGATAGGCTTACGCTAATAAGTTTCCTTCGGAAACTTAACTACGCGATTTTTTGCTTCGCAAAAAAATTATAGCTTTGCTATAGATTTATATAGCAAAGTAAACACAACACAAGAAATGATCATTTCGGGAACAAGATATGCCCCGTTATAAACCAATGAGTACCAATAAGGCGACATGCCTTCAGGTGCATACATTCCGAAGAAAATCACACCTGAAAAATAGTGGGCGAGGAATCGTAATCCAATCGCTATGACTATTCCAGTGTAAATTTTCACTAGGCTGGTGCTTTTGTGTGCCACAAAACCCATGACGCCGAGAACTCCGAATGCGACCGGATAGTCGAGTAGAACTGAAATCGGATGTGCAGCATAGGGATCGATTAAAAATTGGATGATGCCGTACACAGAGCCCACAAGAAGGCCTTTTGATCCACCCCAACGATATGCGTAGATCAGAATTGGAACCATGCTTGCTGCGGTGATGGAACCACCATATGGCATTTCCGCCACTTTGATGAAACTGAGTATGGTTGCGATTGCAATCATCATTGCGCCTTCAACCAACATTTTAACGTTTGTGCTTGATGCTCTTTCCATATTAATTCCTCCAGATCAAATAATTGTTGGTCAATGATTCGATTCGGTGGTAATAAAAAAACCATGCCGGGGTACGGTCATGGTCAATTTCATCTTACCACTTTCCTCCGCTGGTGTTAACCAGTTCAGGTTCAAAGGGTTACGCAATTGCGCTCTCAGCCGAAGGCACCCCTAGTGAATCATATTAAATTCAATTACATAATATCATACTTGAGACCTTTTATCAATGGTCTTTGTATTGGAGTTTGTAAAGATCGTAATACATACCGCCTTTTTCAAGAAGCTCCTGGTGATTGCCCACCTCCCGGACTTCACCTTTGCACATGACGATGATTTTACTCGCATGTTGAATGGTGGAGAGTCTGTGCGCGACAATTACCGTAGTCCTGCCCGTGATGATCTTGTTGATGGCGTCTTGGATCAAGAGCTCTGTCTCTGTGTCGATGTTTGAAGTAGCCTCATCAAGAATGAGTATCTTAGGATCAAACGCCAGTGCTCTGGCAAACGACAAAAGTTGACGCTGACCCGCTGAAAGTGTCGATCCGCGTTCGGTGACCTCCTCATCATACCCTTTTCTGAGTTTGCTGATGAAAGTGTCCGCATTGACATAAGTGGCAATCTCTTTGATGCGATCATCCGATATGCTCTTGTCATGTAGTCTGATGTTGCTTTTGATGTCACCCGCGAAGAGGAATACGTCCTGCAGGACGATACCGATCTGTTCCCTCAGGTTCTCCATTTCGAGTTCACGGATGTCGATGCCGTCTATATAGATATGACCCTTTTGAATGTCGTAAAATCTGTTCAGAAGGCTGATGATTGTCGTTTTACCGGAACCTGTAGCACCAACGAGTGCAAGGGATTCACCGCTTCCGATTTCAAAGCTGACACCTTTTAGGACATAATCATCGATGCTTTTTGGATCCTCATCGTAACTGAACCATACATCCTCAAAAACGATGCTGCCTTTGAACTCTTCACCTTCGAATATTTTTGGATGTTCAGGATTGACTATGAGTGACTCCTCATCAAGGAGCATGAAAATTCTTTCAGCGCTCGCCATTGACGACTGGAAAATATTGAATTTTTCACTGAGATCCATGATTGGTCTAAAGAATTGCTGGGTGTATGTGATGAATGCGACCAGAACACCGAGCTCCACGAGGTTCATGATGGCATCGCCACCACCGAACCATAGAAGCAGCGCCAGTGAGATGGAGTAAGCGAGATTCATTGTCGGTCTGAAGATGGCGTATACTTTGGTTTCCTGTACCGAACTTTTCAAATAATCCTTGTTGATGACATCGAAATCATCAAATATGCTTTTTTCTCTGTTGAAGATTTGGATGATTTTCATGCCATTGATGTTTTCCGCAAGTGTGGCATTGATCTTCGCAATTTTGATTTTGACTTCTCTTTGCACCGCACGTGCTTTTGTTCTGAAAATCTGTGCGGAAATCAAAACGAGCGGAATGGTGCTGAGGCAGACCACAGTCAACTTGAGATTGATGGCGGCCATGACCACGACGGTTCCGAAGAGCAGTAGAAAATCCTTGAGTGAAGTGACAAGAACGGTTGTGAACATTTCATTGATGTTCTCCATGTCGTTGGAAACCCTCGTCACCAAACGACCCACGGGATTTTTGTCAAAGAAGCTGAGGCTCATATTCTCAATGTGGTTAAAAAGTTGCTCACGCATGTTGTAAACTATTTTCTGACTCGCATAATTGAGCAAATAGGTGTGCACAAATGAAAATGCGAAGTTGAGTAGTAGTATGAACCCTAGAATCAAAGTGATCAGAGTGATTTGTGATTTGTTATAAGTTTTAAAGCTCGCAATTTGGCTTCCTGTGAGGGGGGTTGTGCTGTAATCTACCCCATCAATTATGATTGAGCCCGAAGTGATTACGACATCCGCTCCTGATGAGGATAAATTTTTGGATGTACCGTCGATCAACAAAAATCCGGATCCTGTCTTGTAGATCTGGCCTTTGTTCTCATAGGCGGTTCTGTCGAATGTCCGTTCAATAAGCCCAGGGAATACAACGCCTTTGCCGCTGGATACGAAATCGGTTCTGCTGTCGCCCGGAGTTGACAGATAGACCGTTTGACTCACGGGGGTGATGTAATCATCTATGGCGATTTTAGTGACATAGGGAATGAGCAGATCCACTCCGGTTATGAAAAACATCATCACTATACTAAGAAGCAGGATGAGCCACTGTGCTTTGGCATATTTTATGAGGCGCCACATGAGTTTGGCGTCATAGGATTTGTGTATTTCTTTTTCTTGATATTCCATGTCGCCTACTCCTTTGATATTTTTTCTTCTAATAGCTGTTTTTGATACATGTCGGTATAGTGCCCGTTAAGACTTAAAAGTGATTCGTGTGTGCCTTTTTCCATTACCTTCCCATTATCGAGCACAATGATTTGGTCAGCGTGTTTGATGGTGGAGATTCTGTGGGCGATCACAATTGAAGTCGTGTTTTTCAGTTCCTGCTTAAGATGTGACAAAATACTTTCCTCAGTTTTGGTGTCTACTGCTGAGAGTGAATCGTCAAGGATTATGATCTCAGGCTTTTTTGCCAGCGCACGTGCTATGGAAACGCGTTGTTTTTGTCCACCTGACATGTTCACGCCACGCTCACCGAGTTTGGTTTTAAAACCTTTTGGAAAACTCATGATTTCATCGTAGACCTGAGCGGATTTGGTGGCTTCAATCATTTCTTCCTCAGTCAGATTTTCGTTTCCAAATTTCAGATTGTAGGCGATGTTCCTTGAGAACAGAAAATTGTCCTGAGGGACGTATCCGACCATGTCTCTGATTTTTCTGATGGACAGTCGATTGATGTCGATGCCACCGATTTTGATCGTGCCATCATCCACTTGATACAGCCTGAGCAACAGGTTCACAAGAGTTGTTTTTCCACTTCCCGTTTTGCCTACCACCGCAAGAGTCTCTCCGGTTCTGATTTCAAATGAGACGTTCTCGAGTGCGGGAACGTGAGTATTCGGATAAGTGAAGCTCAAATTGGCAACAGTAATGGATGCCTCGACCTCATAAGCTTCACTTAAAGTGTCGATGACTTCAAAATTAAAAATCTCAGGTGGCGTCTCAAGAATGGTGTTGATCCGTTTTAGAGAGACTTGACCACGCTGTAGATTATTGTATACAAAACCAAGCGCCATCATTGGCCATGCCAGCATGCCCACATAGGATAGAAACGCTACGAATTCTCCGATGCTGATCACTTCATCAATGACAAGGTGACCGCCGTAGATCATGGCGATGAGCACACTGGTCATGGAAATGAAACCAACAAGTGGCTGGACAAAACCAAATAATTTGACCATTTTCATGTTTTTATGAAAGTTGCTTGAGTTCTTTTCATTGAAGTAGTGCAGGGATTCTTTCTCCTGCACGAAAGACTTGATGATTCGAATGCCTGAAAACGCTTCCTGGACATTGTCGGTCAAATCCGAAAATGCTTCCTGTACCTTTTGAAATCTATAACGCACCTTTTTACCAAGTACTATAATGAAGATAACAATCAGAGGAAGTGGAATAAACGCGACCAAAGTGAGCTTAAGATCGATTCTTGTGGCCATGAGGAAAAGTGTCATGATGCCCATGAAAAACGCATCCACAAACATGATCACGCCACCACCGAATGCATTTCGGATCGCACTGATGTCGTTGGTACAGTGGGCCATCAGATCACCTGTCTTATGATGGTTGAAATAGTTCAGACTCATTTTCTCGAGATGCGAGAATACTTCGTTTCTCAGCCAGTATTCCAGTTTTTTCGCAGTGGCGATTATGGTCATTCGCCAGCCGAAGCGGCCGATGGCGACAGCGATAGCTATGACCATGACATAGAGCATGTACTTAGGGATGGACTGCTGAGTGAGATTGCCATCCATGAGCGCATCGGTGAAAGAACCGATGATGAGTGGAGTGACGAGTTGCAGACCATCGATAATCATTAATAGTAAAGTTCCAAAAAAGTAATACTTCCAGTGTTTCTTTAAGAACGGCTTCACATATCTAAAAGTTTCCATAATGTATTTTACCTCTCGGATTCAAATTATAATTCGTGCCCCTATCAAATTAGTTTACCATATTAAAACAGAGTGTTAAATATAATTAAGAAATTAAAATAGGTTGTTTGCATCCCCAATTCCTTGACAAAATATATCAAACGTGGTAATTTGAATATTAATATAAAAGCATTAACTCATATAATTCCAAATGATATGGATTGGAAGTTTCTACGCGATTGCCACAAAAATCGTACTATGAGTTGTCCATAATCTATTTCGTATGATTATTTCACGACGGAATTTTTAAGGCAACCATAGGAGATGATCTAGTGGTTGTTTTTTTATTATAAGAATTGGAGGATAAGAATGGAAGGCAAGTTAATTAAGGAAGGCTTGACTTATGATGACGTTTTACTCATACCACAAAAGTCTGCAGTGCTACCGAATCAAGTGGATCTCAAAACCAGATTGACAAAGAAAATAACACTGAACATCCCACTTGTCAGTGCAAGTATGGACACGGTTACAGAAGCGAAACTCGCTATTGCCATCGCAAGAGAAGGCGGACTCGGAATCATCCATAAAAACATGAGCATCGAACAGCAGGCACTTGAAGTGGACAAAGTAAAAAGGTGTGAGCACGGTGTCATTGTCGATCCATTTTCACTCAGCCCAGACCACCTCGTAAAGGATGCTGAACATTTGATGTCGAGATATCGTATATCAGGAGTTCCGGTAGTGGATGCCAAAAACAAACTTGTCGGCATCATCACCAACAGGGACATACGTTTCGAACCGGATATGGATGCGAAAATCAGCGAAGTTATGACCAAAGATAACCTTGTAACAGGATCTGCGGGTATCACACTTGAGAATGCCGGAAAGATTCTTAGAAAGCATAAGATTGAAAAGCTTCCTTTAATAGACGAGAACGGAATATTAAAAGGCCTGATCACCATAAAAGATATAGAAAAACAAATCAAATATCCGAACAGAGCAACAGATGTGGGAGGAAGACTCCTTGCGGGTGCCGCTGTGGGAATTGGATCTGATATGATGGAGCGTGTAGATGCGCTTGTTAAAGCCGGTGTGGATATCATTGCACTGGACAGTGCACATGGTCACAGCCTAAATGTTATAAATGCAGTTCGTGTCATTAAAAAAGCGTATCCTGACCTCGATGTCATAGCAGGCAATGTCGCAACTGGCGAAGCCACTGAAGATTTGATCCAAGCTGGAGCAGATTGTGTCAAAGTCGGGATCGGTCCAGGTTCCATTTGTACCACTCGTGTTGTTGCAGGCATCGGAGTACCACAAATCACTGCAATCTTCGATTGTGCTCAGGCAGCAAAAGCCCACGGCATCTCCATCATCGCAGATGGCGGCATCAAATTCTCCGGAGATTTACCAAAAGCCATAGCGGCAGGCGCCGATGTGGTCATGTTGGGTTCGCTTTTCGCAGGTACTGAAGAAAGTCCCGGCGAAATTGTCATGTACCAAGGCAGAAGCTTCAAGATGTATAGAGGCATGGGTTCTACGGGTGCAATGGAAGCTGGATCCAAAGACCGTTACTTCCAAAATGAAACGAAAAAATTCGTACCGGAAGGTGTCGAGGGCAGAGTGCCTTACAGAGGTTACCTCAAAGACATCATCTATCAATTGATCGGTGGACTGAGAGCGGGTATGGGCTATTGCGGTACAGAGAACATCGAAGCGCTCAAAGAGAATGGAAAGTTCATGCGCATCACCAATGCGGGCCTCAGAGAATCTCATCCTCATGACATCTCCATCACAAAAGAGCCACCTAACTACAGCATTTCCAGTGGGGAAAGAAACTAAACGATAGATAACCGGAGGATAAAATGAACAATGAGTTGATTATGATTGTTGACTTTGGAGGTCAATACAATCAGTTGATAGCAAGACGTGTCAGAGAAGCGGGCGTATACAGTGAAGTGGTTTCATGGCGAGGCGCACTTGAGAAAATCAAGGAAAAGAAACCTCATGGCATCATTTTTACGGGAGGTCCAAACTCTGTTTATTTAGAGGGGGCACCGACTCTTGACAAGGAAATTTTCGAGCTTGGAATTCCAGTGCTCGGCATATGTTACGGCATGCAATTGATGGCGCATATGCTCGGTGGAAAAGTGGAGAAGGCCGCACAGCAGGAGTATGGCAAAATCAAACTTTCTCATAAGAGCAACTCCAATCTTTTTAGTGGTGTCGAAGATGGCGCACAATGCTGGATGAGTCATTTTGACTACGTCTCAAGTGTCCCTGTTGGTTTTGATATCGTATCGACCACGGACAACTGTCCTGTTGCGGCGATGCAAAATGTGGAAAAAAGATTGTATGCGGTTCAGTTCCACGCAGAAGTTGAGCATACACCGTTTGGCAGACAGCTCATCAACAACTTCCTTTACGAAGTGTGTGGCTGTTCTGGTGATTGGAACATGGGCGATTTCGCAACCCAAATGATCGCTAAAATCGCTGAGCAAGTCGGTGATAAGAATGTCCTTTGCGGCCTTTCAGGTGGTGTGGATTCTTCTGTTGCCGCTACAATGGTCTATAAAGCGATCGGTAATCAACTCACCTGTATCTTTGTTGATCATGGTCTTTTAAGGAAAAATGAGAGCGATGAAGTGGTAAAAGTATTCAAGGAGGAGTTCCGCATGAACTTTATCCGAGTGGATGCAAAAGAACGGTTCATGAACAGACTCCGTGGCGTTTCTGATCCAGAGACAAAACGTAAAATCATAGGCGAAGAATTTATCCGCGTCTTTGAAGAAGAGGCAAACAAACTCGAAGGTATCGATTATCTGGTGCAAGGCACCGTTTATCCGGATGTCATCGAAAGTGGAACAGACACTGCTGAAGTCATCAAAAGCCACCACAATGTCGGCGGCCTTCCTGAAGATATGAAGTTTTCACTGATAGAGCCACTCAGAGATCTTTTCAAAGATGAAGTTAGAAAAGTGGGCGAGGAAATCGGACTGCCTGGACATGTCGTCTGGAGACAACCGTTCCCTGGTCCTGGACTTGCGATCAGAATCATCGGCGAAATCACTGAAGAGGCACTTCACCTCGTTCGCGAGTCAGATGCGATCCTTAGGGAAGAAATCGCTAGGGCAGGTCTTGACCGCGATGTATGGCAGTACTTCACAGTCTTACCAAATATCAAATCCGTTGGCGTCATGGGCGATGAAAGAACCTACTCCCATGCGATCGGCATCAGAGCAGTCACTTCCATCGACGGCATGACCAGCGACTGGGCGAGAATTCCTTACGAAGTACTCGATAAGATTTCTTCTAGAATCGTCAATGAAGTTCCTGGGGTCAATAGGATCCTTTATGATGTGACGAGCAAGCCACC
>JACUUV010000071.1 GCA_014859095.1 Clostridia bacterium
GCGTAGGTAAGTTTCCGAAGGAAACTTATTAGCGTCTCAGTTTTATTTGAGACGTTGAAGTATAAACGAAACATTGGGCGTAGGTATGGTTCTCGCGCAACGAAACTATACTAGCCTCATGTGTCTATGTTCTTTACAGTACAATCTGGAAACTTATCTGCGTCTTAGCTTGCATTTCGAGATGCTACTAACAACAACATATAAACAATATCGCAAAAGGGGCTGTTGCAAAACTGGTTAAATCAGTTTTGCAGCAGCCTCTTTACAGGACCAAAGTTATAATATAAAGTATGCTAAAAATCAAATGCAATCGATTTGTTTTCGGTATACCGAGTCCTTGATAAGTGGAAACGCTTTTATAAGCACTGATGGCCAGCGGTAATGTGACAAACAACCCAAGTGCCCATAATGACAGCATATTCATTAGAATCAGAAGAACAGGTACAGTATAACATCCAATTAAAAGTCCCAAATAGATATATTTACTCCATTTGCTCCCTATGCGCACGCTGAGTGTTCCAAGGCTGAGACCTCGATCTCTTGTGAAATCCCTAAGTTCATTGCTAAGCATCAAGGCGGGAATTAGAAAGCTGATCGGTAGACTGTAAAGAATCACAGTCCAAGAAAAGCTTTGCGCAAAAACAAAGTATGCACCGTAGACCATAAGTGGACCCATTACAATAAAAGATAATGGTACACCTAGCCCTCTACGTTTGTACACAAAGGGTTCACCGGTGTAAGCATAGCCACCGATTATTCCTGCAAGACCGATGAAGAGCATCTGGATGCCCGAGATGTAAATAAGATAGAGTCCAATAAGCCCTGCGATTCCAAACGATGCCATACCCAGTAAAAAAACGAGAATATCAAATTTTGATCGCATCGCACCCAAAAATTTATAGATTTGCGGTGAGTTTCGATGGTAGCGAAATGATCCTTCAAAATAATCGTTGATCAGATTTGCCCCTGATTGGGCAGCGACACCTGCTAGTGTAACAAGCAATGCGACTAGTGGTGAAATCTCAAAGCCCTCTTTGTAGGCCACTATGATGCCAGTGGTTGTGGAAGCAAGTGCGAGTGTGAGTGATAACGCTCTCAGAGCGATCCATAAATCCTTGGTTAATTTTATATAGTAGTTCAAATTCAAACTCCTTTCAGTCAAAGAATCAAGCCTTACAATAGAATAGTTGATTTGATCTGTTTTGGCAATATTTTAACGAGGAATGGTTGAAAAAAAAATTAGAAACATATAAAATGATTAGGTTGATAGAAAATATAAAAATTACATCATTTGAGGAGATTAAAATGAAAAAGACATTATCGATCATGCTATTATTAAGTTTATTATTTCTTGCTGGATGTTCAAAAGTAGAACCGACAGTTGAAACACCAGTTGCTGTTGAGCCGGAGGTTACCGAGCCAGTCAAACTTATAGTAGGTGTTATGCCGGCCGTAGATGCGGCACCGATATTTTTAGCCAAAGAACAAGGTTATTTTGAAGAAATGGGAATCAATGTGGAAATTCAGCTTTTCACAAATGCACAAGATAGACAAAGTGCACTTCAAACTGGAGCCATAGATGGAGCGATGTCAGATATGATCGCACTTATAACGAATGTTCAAGGCGGATTCGATCTGAAAGGCACCACGCTTACTGATGGCATGTTCCCCGTACTCGTTCGCGATGGTTTTGAAGAAAAGAATGAAGTGACTGTCGCCATGATGGAAGTCAGCGTGTCCAATTATTTGGCGGACGAATGGTTGTCAAATGACTACACAGTGGAAAAAATATACATCAATGAGATTCCAGCTAGACTGGAAATGATTAAAAACGGCAATGTCGATATGGGGATATTCCCTGAGCCGCTTGCAACCATGGGAACACTTGATGGACTTGAGAAGCGAATTTTTGAGACCAAAGACGGGTATTGCCCTGACGTTTTCGTTTTTACGGGAAAAGCCATTGAAGAAAAATCCGAAGCGATTGAAGCTTATCATAGAGCAATAGATCTTGCTGTGAAAGACATTCAAGATGATGATGGTCTTGCAAGAGATATTCTGATTGAAAAATTGAAGCTCAAACCTGAAATCAGAGATTTGATAGATTTGCCAGAGTACAAACTCACCAACTTGCCAGATCGGACTTATGCGGAAAACATCATTGAGTGGACCAGTGAAGTACTTGGTAAAGAAATTGATATCGACGCTGAAAGTTTGTTTGAAAGGAAATTTGTGAACTGATGCTAATAATTAAGGACCTTTCATTTTCTTATGGAGAGGACAACGTGCTCGATCAAATCAATCTTGATATTTCAAGGCATACAACCACTGCAATCATTGGGCCTTCCGGTTGCGGAAAAACCACCCTGCTGTATATTATGGCAGGGCTTCTTGCATTTGATGAAGGTGAGATGGTCTGGTCCATAGAACATCAGTCCAGAGCGTCACGTAAAGGCATCATACTTCAAAACTACGGATTATTTCCATGGAAAACTGTGGAAAACAATATAAAACTTGGACTCATCGCTCAAAAACGCCCAAAAGAAGTTGTACAAAAGAGTGCCGATGAGATTATGGAAAGACTGAACATCACAGAGATCAGACATAAGTATCCTCATCAAATCAGCGGTGGACAAAGACAACGCGCAGCTATTGGAAGAACTCTGGTTTTAAAGCCGGAGCTTCTTTTGATGGATGAAGCCTCTTCTGCACTCGATGCACTGACCAAAGAAACCATCCAAGATTTGGTGCTTGAAATTTTTTCAGAACAGAGCATGTCTATGGTTTTTGTTACCCACAGTATTGAAGAAGCTGTTTTCTTAGGGCAGAACATCATTATCATGGAACAAGGGAAAATCAAGGAAAAAATAAAAAATGAGAACGTCGGGATGGCAGAGCATAGGAAAGAAGCATGTTTCTACGAGAAATGCATCGAAGTGCGTAGCGCACTTGAAAGGCGGACCCCATGTTGAAACGGGTTGCGAGTGTAGGAAAAACGTTATATGGGGTTCTTGGAATACTTCTAATTTGGAAGTTACTCGATCTGATCATATTATCAGCAGTGGTTCCAGCACCTTTTGAGACAATTTCATATTTTGTCAGGCACTTGGATCAGGTGCTGATGCATTTGCTTTATAGCTTTTATAGAATTATTGTGGCCATTTCAGCATCGTTATTGATTGGGATTCCACTCGGTATGGTAATGGGGCTTCTCAGATGGGGTGACTCTATTCTCAGTCCAATAGTCTATTTGGCATATCCAATTCCAAAGATTGCTTTTTTACCTGTATTCATGATTTTATTCGGATTAGGGGATACATCTAAAATTGTTTTGATCTTTTCCATAATAGTCTTTCAAATCATGATTGGTGTCAGAGATGGTATCAAAGCGATTCCTCAGGAAGTCCACTTATCATCGCAATCACTGGGACTCAATTCTTGGGACAAGATCAGACATATCATTTTTCCCAGCATATTGCCGAAGCTGTTGAGTTCTCTCAGAATCAGCATAGGTATTGCTATGTCGGCACTTTTCCTTGGTGAGAATTATGCGACAACTTATGGCATCGGTTACTATATCATGAACAATTGGATCATGGTGGATTACCTGGCGATGTTTGCAGGAATTGTAGGATTGAGTCTTATGGGTCTGCTCATATTCAGCGTCATCGACTGGGTTGAATCCAAATGGTGCCGGTGGACCATTTGATTACGTAACAATTGTCACTGACTTTCAAATGAAGAAATTATACCATGATGGTAATAAAATGAAAGGATGTGCCCAAATGCTTGAGCAAGTATTTAAGTTGGCTAAAGGCAACGATAAAGTTATTGAAAAAGTGATTCACGATGAGAATGTGCATTATAATCATATGATTTTGAACAATGGAGAGGGACTTCCAGAACATTTTTCCAATTCAACAGTATATATGACAGTACTTAAGGGAACACTATCTATCGGTTTGAGTGACGAACCAGTCAATGTTTATGAGAATGGTACTTTACTAAAAATCCCATTCAATGTTAAAATGAACGTCAAAAATTTACACGATGATGTACTCGAACTATTAGTTATCAAGGCCCCTGCACCTCAAAACTAAAAATTAGAAACTAAAAAAGTAAGGTGATGGTTTTTGAATCAAATTCAAGCAAACCATTGGTAACGCCTTTTAGTTGATATATTAAGCTAATGGAGGAGACTGTATGGATTTATTTACACTGAGTTTTTTAGTTGTTGCGGGTATACTAGATGTGTACTCATTTGTCAAAAATAGGGGCAAGACGATTGCAAGTGAAAGATTGCATCTCTATCATGATAAAATAATACATGTCGTCAAAAAATGCCCATCGTTGGTTATAATATACGAACATTAAAAAACGCCCCTCAAGCTATTTATAAGCTTCGGGGGCGTTTGGTTTTACTAATTGTTGTAGAACAAACTGTCTGAAGAAAACTCTGGATCGCTTGTAACTTCTATACCAAGATTTCTGAAAGTTTTCTCATTGTTCGAATTGAGTATTGTGGTGGCATGTGCCTCACAATTTCTCAGTTCACCCAGTTTATCGAGAGCAACCTGTGCTATTGGATTGAAAGCTGCGCTTATACTAAGTGCAATCAAGACTTCTTCACAGTCCAGTGTAGGGTTTGGTGATCTGAATCGGTCTCTCTTGAGAGTCAGGATTGGATCAAGTATGGCTGGTGATAGCAAATGGATTTCATTGTCTATTTTCGACAGATGTTTGATTGCATTGATCACTGCAGCTGCAGTGGAGTCCATGACTGCACCGGTCTTGCCTGTTACAAAAGTACCGTCTTCCAGTTCAATCGCTACAACTTGGGCATAATTTTTATCTGGATATCTCATCTTGAGTTCATCTGCATAATCACGTGCGGGTTTGACAACTGGTCTGCTTATCGGTTTGAGGCCGAGTTCTTCCATGATGAGCTTTGAACGATTGTACGTTTCAAGGTCCAAGTGGCCTTTTTTATATTCACAACCTGTTTTGAAATAACGTCTGATGATTTCCTGTCTGGATGCTTCTTGAATGACCTCATCATCGATTATGCCAAAACCGATTCTATTGACACCCATATCTGTGGGGGATTGGTACATGGATTCAGTTCCGGTGATTCTTTCGATGATTCTTTTGAGAACCGGGAAGGTCTCGATATCACGATTGTAGTTGATTGCGACTTGGTTATAGGCCTCCAAATGGAACGGATCAACCATGTTGACATCCTTAAGGTCCACAGTAGCCGCTTCATAGGCGATATTGAGAGGGTGTTTAAGTGGCATGTTCCAAACAGGGAAAGTCTCAAATTTAGAATATCCTATATTTTTGCCTCTCTTGTTCTCATGGTAAAGTTGACTCAGGCAAGTTGCCAATTTCCCACTACCCGGCCCAGGTGCAGTTACGACGACAATAGGTTTGGTGGTCTCAATATATGGATTTTTGCCATAACCTTCTTCGCTGACAATGGTATCCACATCCGAAGGATAACCTTTAGTGGAACGATGCTTGTAGACTTTGATGTTATTGTGCTCCAGTTTATTGATGAATACTTTTGTGGCAGGTTGGTTGTCATATCGGGTAATCACGACACTGTTTACTTCCAAATCGTCATTTCTAAGGTCATCTATGAGTTTCAAGACATCAATGTCATATGAGATTCCGAAATCATTTCTCATCTTGTTGCGCTCAATATCGCCTGCGTAAACACATATGATGACTTCCAACTTGTCTCTGAGTTTGTGCAGCAATTTGATTTTTGCATTTTCATCAAAACCGGGCAACACTCGTTTCGCATGCATGTCGAAGAGAAGTTTTCCTCCGAATTCCAGATAAAGTTTGTCAAAGTTGTTCACTCGTTCTAAAATAAATTTCGATTGTTCTTCAAGATACTTGTCAGGATCAAATCCTTTTTTCATTCCAGCCTCCAAGGGTGTTTCTTATACTTTATCACGAAATCAAAAGGGATGAAAGTGAAAAAATATTCATATGAGACTCAGATAATCCTCGTAACCTTCAGCGCTCATCTCATTTTCTGGAACAAAACGTAACGAGGCACTGTTGATGCAATACCTCATTCCACCGAATTCCTCAGGGCCATCATCAAAAACATGCCCTAAATGACTGTCACCGATTTGGCTTCTCACTTCAATGCGCCGCATGTTGAAGGTCATATCTTCGATGAAGCGGATATGCTCTTTGTGGATGGGTTTTGAGAAGCTTGGCCAACCGCAGGAGGATTCAAACTTATCTTTTGAACTGAATAAAGGCTCTCCGGTGATAATGTCGACATAGAGTCCTTTTTCAAAAAAATTCCAATAGGGGTTTTGAAAAGGACTTTCAGTGCCATTGTTTTGTGTCACATCGAATTGAATCGGACTGAGTGTTTTTTTCAGAATGTTTGATGTCGGTTTTTCAAAAAAAGTTTTTTTCATAGAGTCCTCCTTATTTGGGTATATAGATGTTGAAGCTTATACCCATTTTGGAGGAAATCATGGAAAGAAAATATATAATTCTAAGTTCAATACTGCTGACGCTTTTGCTTTATGTGATCAATCAGATTGTGGACCCGAGTTATTTTGTGAAATCCATAATAAAAATCATTCTTTTTTTAGCGATTCCTTACATTCATGTGAAATTGATTAAGAAATCCACTGTCAAAGAAGTCTATGGAATAAGCTTCAATGGGAAAAGAAGCTTGTTATTGAGTATACTTATTGGATTAACTTCTTTTGTGACGATTGTGACTGCTTTTTTTCTTTTGAGAGAGGAGTTGTCGTTGACCTCGATTGGTAGACAACTCGCCGAGGGAAATGTGCTGACACCTGAGATTATTTTTGTGGTGGGATTATATATAATTCTATTCAATTCGCTACTTGAGGAAATCTTCTTTAGAGGTTTCATATTTTTAAACCTATATGAGTTGAAGCATAAGAAAATGGCATATCTCTATTCGGCCATCCTTTTCGGGATTTATCACATAGGCATTTTCAAGACGTGGTTCAATCATGGGATCATAGCGTTATCATTGCTTGGATTGGTTGGAATCGGTATTCTTTTTGGATGGCTCAATACCCATAACCATAATATTCTCAACTCTTGGATTGCCCATGCATTGGCGGACTTAGCGATAATGCTCATCGGTCTCAGCATGTTTTGGAATATTATTAATGCTTAATGGATGGGTTTTGTGGTATGTATAATAATGAAGACGATAAAAAAATCAGGAGGCAATTATGAGCAGGATGGCACTTATTTTACCCTATAGAAAAAAAATAAGCAGTTATCAATTCTTAATGAAAAGAGCATTGATATTGAAGTGGGACAAACATCCGGATGTTTCTGGAATAGCGTCCTATGGACCGGAAATAGGCATTGAAGAGTCCTTGGCTGATATCATTGAAAGTGAGGCTGGATACAAAGTGGATCCGGAAACATTCAAAAATTTGGGACTTTGTTCCACAAGCAGGGATTCGGAAATGATTTGCCAACTCTATGCTGTTGATATGCAATACAATAAGACCAGTGATCGTGATATTCCTGAAAAGATTATTGACGAAGAAGTTGAAGGTGTGTTCTGGGGTGATGAGGAGATTCTACTTGAAAGCCTCGATTCTCAGTTGATCACGTGCTATGCTAAGGCGCAGTTTTTGTTGCTATAAAACAAGAGGACATAGTCCTCATGTTTTATAGCAAAGCGTAGATACAATGTTTCGTGAAGCGAAACATTGGGCGACGTGGTGTTTGCGCGCAAACACAGGAGCCTCTATGTATCTATGTTCTACAAAGTTATAGAAGGAAACTTATTAGCGCCTCAGCTGACATTTCGAAATGTTACTGAGAGGAGTTATCCTTGCAAATACATTGAATTTATGAAGACAAGAGAGCAATCTCCTTTTTTTACGTAACGAACAGTTGAATAGTAGGCTAAGGACCGTTTTTTACAGAGTAAATAAAGCGACCTCGAGGCTAGTATAGTTTCGCTTCGCGAGAACCATACCTACGCCCAATGTTTCATTTCACGAAACATTGTACCTACGCGAATCTAAACAAAAAACAAGAGTGCATGGCAC
>JACUUV010000133.1 GCA_014859095.1 Clostridia bacterium
GCGTGACGACTTCACCTGCTGAATTCACGACTTCTGTATTGTCTCTGAACTCTGAGTACACTGCCCTACCGACTTCCGTTTGGATCAGGATATCTGTTGGCGGTGCTGTGTAGAGTTCAAAGGTGATGGTGCCGGATGGGTCTCTTTTATAGGTGTTGACTTCTTTGCCGTCCATGATCATACGCGATCCGATGAGTCTGAAGGCGTCTATGCCTTTTTCTGTGACGGCTGTGGGATCGGGCTTGAGGAAGTTGTCCCCATTGACGATGACGAGTGTGCCATATGTGCCGAGTTTCGGCGAGAAATCCTTGAATACCGGATTCTGGTTGAATGTTTTGACATAACTGAAATCGGCAACGTCAATTCCACCGCTCGGATTGAGGATGGCCACTTGTGTGGTGCCTTCCCTGCCCGGAGGTGCATTGAATGTGACGAGCGTCTTGTTGCCTGTGGTGTCGAGCGTACGCGTGAAGTTTGTGAGTTCCTCACCGTCGAGGAAGAGGCGCATGCCGTTTTGTAAGTTGGATCCAGTGATGATGATCTCGTCCCCGCCTTCTACTGTGATGATGTTCGGTCTGACGCTCTCTATGACCGGAATGTCCGATGTCTTTATGAATTCCACGAAATCGGACTTGATGCTCGATTTTCCGAATTCTTCTGATTTACGTGTGGGGTTGGTGACCTGGATGTGCTTGATGCCACCATCTGCAATCAGCGCTATGCTTGGAATCCTGATGAGGATTTTTGTGCCGAGCTGGTTGCCGCCTGTTCCGTCCACGACTTTGCCGCTGGCATCGAGGACGATCATGTCGAGCTGGATGGCTCTGCCGTTGGCGTCGGTGAGCACGTTTTCAACCGATGCGTCTTCTGTCGCTTTGTATTTGATGATGCCTCTCACCTTCACACCGTCTGGGGAGGTGTGTTCCTCATTTGGGAAAAAGCCCAGTTGGTAACGGTTGTTGAAGGTGTTGTTGTCGTTCTTTTTGACGAGCACTGTGGGTTTTCTGGTAATGACGTTTCCGCCTGCGTCTACGAATCTGTCCACAAGGAACAGACTGCCTTTGATGGCAATCAGTGTCTCTTCTTTAAGCTTGGAATAGATGCTGGCCGTGTCCTCGATCTGGATGACGTTTGGCAGAATGGTATCGATGACCGGTGTGTACGTGCTCGGTTCGAATTCAAATCCGTTCTTTTTCACGATGATCTGGTTGAATACGAATTGTTTACCGGCGTTGACACCATCTTTGATGGTCATGATGGTCTGCATTTCGATGATGACGTCTTTGAATGGATCGGTCTCAGCGTCTGTGACACTTTCTGTTCTGACGATGAACTGGTCTGTGGTGCCTTTGATGAGCTGGAACTCTCCTGTGGAGTCCCTATAGAATTTTACTT
>JACUUV010000004.1 GCA_014859095.1 Clostridia bacterium
GTTTTTGGCTGACGCCAAGTGGTTGGGAAAAGATAAAACAATATTGAATAGATTTGTATAAAGTATGGAGCTACTGAGTTGGAGCAAAATTCAAATTTGGACCCTGTTTTAAGCTCTTATCTTTTCCCAACCACTAACCACTTGGCGCTAGCCAAAAACCACTACCCAACTGATCGGGTACCGATCAACACCTGTCCCCATTTAGAATTTTTTTGTTGTATTTTCACAAATATCTCGTGTAGCTGTATTCTTATGCAAAAAAAAGGGTATAACCTCATAAATAGAGCGGGGGGTGCTTATATGAAAATAACGGATAAGGTCCATCGAGTGGACAGTTCAGACAAACTTAAGGGAAAGGCAGTCTACATTGAGGACTGGAAACCGGACGATATCCTGTATGCGAAGACATTGCGCAGTACAGAGGCGTGCGCAAAGATTGTATCCATTCATTATCCACCATTGCCTGAGGGGGTTTACATCGTTGATGCGAGAGACACCATCGAACGCAATGAAGTGGCCATGATTACTACCGACATGCCAGTGTTTGCTTATGAAAAAGTAACATATGTCGGTGAACCAATCGCACTGATTGTTTCTGAAAACAAAGACAAAATAGTGGAGTACATGAAACACATTGAAGTGGCTTATGCTCCAGAACAACCTGTATTTACGATGCAGGAAGCACAATCACTAGAAGGCTATACATACACCGAACATAATTTCACAAAAGGGGATCTTGATCAAATCAAGGCCGATCTGGTATTCACAGAGAAATTTGAGACCCCTTATCAGGAACAACTGTATATGGAAAAGCAAGGTGTCGTCGGCACCTTTGAGGACGGGGTCATAACAGTTTATGGATCGCTACAATGTCCTTATTACGTGCTGAATGCACTCAAACACACAACGGGAATGGACGAGACCAAAGTACGTGTCATACAAACAACCACAGGAGGGGCTTTCGGAGGTAAAGAAGAATACCCTTCTATTATCGCGTGCCAAATCGCGACAGCTGCATATAAATTCAAGAGACCTGTACAACTCGTGTTAGACAGGCGGGAGGATATTGCATATACAACCAAGCGTCATCCATCAGAATCCATAATGACATCCTATGTGAAAGACGGAAAGATCATAGGCATGGAAATGGATATCGTCATGGATGCAGGCAGTTACATCGGGCTGAGCGATGTCGTTCTGCAGCGCGCGATATTGACCATGACAGGGTGCTATGACATTCCAAATCTCAAGGTGAGAGGTAGGACCCTGAGGACCAACAATGTCTTTACAGGGGCATTTAGAGGGTTCGGTGCGCCACAAAGCATGTATGCGCTAGAACTTCACATCACGCATCTCGCTGCCAGGCTCAAAGCGGATCAACTTGAGTTCAGACAAAAGCATTTTGTCAAGCAAGGCGGCTTGACAGCGACTGAGGGCATTTTCAATGAAGAGATTTATTTGGAGAATATGGTGGAAAAACTCAAGTCAATCAGTGGATACCCGAATAGAGTTGATGCTCCAAAAAAATGGACCGGATATGGTATTTCCGCGATTCCACACGGTGGAGGATTCACAGGCGACGGAGAAGCGACCCACATAAAAGCGGTGGTCAAGCTCCGAAAAGAAGAAAATGGTGCTGTGACCATACTCGTTTCAAACGTTGAGATGGGGCAGGGCGCCATCACCACACTGACAAAAATTGTGGCCTCAGTACTCGATCTTCCAATGGGGAAAGTGAAGTACGAGGTGCCCGATACATTTAAAGTGCCGGATTCTGGTCCGACGGTCGCATCACGGACCACCATGGTCGTCGGTAGATTGATTGCGATTGCAGCCAAAAATCTCAAACCTTATATGGACCAACCAGGTGAGCATACGATCACAGAACATTTCGTCAAGCCGGATTACGTCAAATGGAATCAGGAAACTTTTAAAGGCAATGCCTACATGGCATACTCCTGGTCTATTCTGCTGGCCAGGGTGGAAGTGGATCCGATCACCTACGAAGTGGACTGCACTGATATTTGGGCCGTCTATGATGTGGGGATTCCAATAGATGAAAAATTGCTGCTAGGCCAAGTTCATGGTGGCATCGTTCAAGGACTGGGCTATGCACTCATGGAACATATGACATCGGAGGAAGGTCACATTGAACAAATCGCTTTCTCCAGTTATCCTATTCCAACCGCCATGGACGTTCCGAAAATGCATGCGGACTGGATCATCAACAGATATGTGGATGGTCCTTTCGGAGCCAAAGCGGCCGGAGAACTGACGCTTGTAGGTGTAGCTCCAGCTATTGCGGCCGCGGTCGAAGATGCCATAGGCAAATGGACGAACATCATACCGGTGACACCGGAAATCATAGAAAGGATACTGAGATGATGCGATATGAATTTATGCTAAATGGAACATCACATATGGTGGAAGGCGATTTGACGAGAAGACTGCTCGATGTCATCCGTGAAGATCATGGACTCATGGGCACAAAAGAAAGCTGCCAGGAAGGAGAATGCGGTGCATGTTTGGTTTTTATCGATGATGAAATCTACAATTCATGTCTCGTACCGATTGGAAACGTCATCAATCATTCTGTGGTCACGATTGAACATTTCTCCAAATCCACAGATTATGAACGGATCGCAAAAGCGTATCTTGATACTGGAGCGGTACAGTGCGGTTATTGCACTCCGGGAATGGTGATGGCGACTCAAGCTTTACTTAAGCAAAAAAAGGTATTCACCCTTGACGAGATCAAGCTTGAGCTGTCCGGCAATCTTTGCAGATGCACCGGTTACCAAACCATTTTCGAGGCAGTGGAAAAGCTTCTGGAGGAGGTGCAAGAGGATGTTTGATAGCTATAGGCCAGCAACTCTCGAAGAGGCACTGGAACTGATGGGCAAAAAAACGCTCATCCCTCTTGCAGGCGGAACGGATTTGATGATCCGTGCAAGAAACTTTCAAGGTGCCAGTCGGAATTTCAAAGGTGACGTGATTTTGATCGCACACCTGAATGCCCTTAAAGGCATCACAGAAACTGAAGAAGCCTATGTCATCGGCGCAAACGTCACCCAAGCGGAAATGGTGGCGAGCAAGGAACTTCCAGAGTTCGTGAGACATGTTGTCGCCGAGATGGCCACACCAGCCATTCGAAACGCCGCAACGCTTGGTGGCAATATCGTCAATGCGGCTAGTGTCGCGGACACGCTTCCTGTTCTATACGCCTGTGACGCAAAAGTGGTTCTTAAAAGTGTCAAAGGAGAACGCTTCGTCAAAATTGAAGACTTTGTCCTTGAAAAATACAAAACCGACAGACAACCCGATGAATTGCTCATCTCAATAGTGCTGCCGAAGTTCCATATTCAGTCTTACACCTATCACAAAATGGGACAACGCAAAGCCAGTATCTTATCGAAAGTGTCATTTCTGGTACTTTGCACAGATCATGATGTGAGAATTGCAATCGGAGCACTCAATGACACCGTTCTGAGATCCAAAGAGATAGAAAAAATGATCGCCCAAAAGAAACCGAAAACTGAAATACTGAGCGCCTATCAGGCACTCTATCAAAGCCATGATGACAAACGCTCAACCAAAGCCTACAAGGAGCGGGTCGTCAACAATCTGATCGGGAAATGGCTCGACGAAAAACATGAGGTGAACAATGGATGAAATAAGAATATCTGGAAAGATCGATGAAATCAAAAGAGAGGCAATGGATTGTCTTAGAACACTGATCGCAATACCCTCCATGAGTGGAGAAGAGGAAAATGTCATCAAAGCCATTCAAAAAACCATGGAAAAACTCGAATTCGATGAAATCATCATCGATGGCATGGGCAATATCCTGGGAAGAATGGGAAACGGGAAAAAGGTCATCGCTTTTGACGGCCATATCGACACAGTGGATTTGGGGGTTATGGACAATTGGGATTTTGATCCTTTTGAAGGAAAAGAAGATGATACATACATTTACGGAAGGGGGGCTTCCGATCAAACCGGGGGATTTGTATCCGCAATGTTTGCCGCGCATGCTGCAAAAAAACTGGATATCATCAAAAAATGGACAGTCTGGGTCGTTGGATCGGTACAAGAAGAGGACTGTGACGGACTTTGCTGGCAATATATTCTCGATGAAAATGTCATAAAGCCCGATTATGTGGTCATCACAGAACCAACTTCACTTGGAGTCTATAGAGGACAACGCGGTAGAATGGAAATCCGTGTTGACGTCAAAGGGAAAAGTGCCCATGGCTCCGCACCGGAAAGAGGCGACAACGCCATCTATAAAATGGCAAAAATCCTGAACGAGCTTGAAACACTCAACGAAAATTTGAAAGACGATGATTTCCTAGGCAAAGGAACACTCGCCGTTTCTGAAATCTTTTATACCTCACCATCAAGATGCGCCGTTGCGGACAGCTGCTCCATCTCCATAGACAGACGCCTCACCACCGGTGAGGATGAACCGCTGGCCATTGCTCAGATCAATGCTCTGGAGTCTGTGAAAAATGCAGACGCCTTTGTCCATATGTATCGTTACAATAAGCCATCTTACAAGGGATTCGAACCCGCTGTGCCATGTTATTTTCCCACATGGACCATAGAGTCATCCCACTTCCTTGTAAAAGCCATGGAAACCGCTCATGTGAAGCTTCATAATGAGACGCCGCATACGGATAAGTGGACTTTTTCAACCAATGGCGTTTCGATTATGGGCATGAAGGACATCCCTTGTGTGGGCTATGGTCCCGGGGACGAAGTAGAGGCGCATGCGCCCAATGAAAAAATCAGAAAAACAGATCTGATCAGTGCAATGGAAACCTACGTGGGATTCCTGGCTGAACTCGAGGAGGGAAATTATGTACAGAACGCTTAAAGGAAAACATTTCATCACATTAAGAGATTGGACAAACATCGAAATCGATATGGCACTTGAAGTGGCCGCAGATCTCAAAAGAAGATTCTACATGGATGAACCGACACCGCTTCTACAGTACAAAACCATCGCGCTCATGTTTTTCGAAGCCTCCACACGTACGCGCAATTCCATGGAAATGGGCATCGCGCAACTCGGTGGACATGCGAACTATCTGGACACCTCGACCATGCAGATCAGCCACGGTGAATCCGCAAAAGATACCGGCATCATCCTTTCAAGTTTTGGTCATGGCATCGCCTGCAGACACTGTGTTTGGGGAGAAGGCAACGCCTATATCACCGAAATGGCAAAGTACGCCTCTCGTCCGGTCCTCAGTCTACAATGCGACCTCTACCATCCAATGCAGGGACTCGCCGACCTAATGACCATCAAGGAAGTCAAAAAAGAAACCAAAGGACTCAATGTCTCCATCATATGGGCTTACGCCACAAGTCACAAAAAACCGATCAGTGTGCCACTCACTCAGGTGCTTCTTTTCCCGCGCTATGGCATGAATGTCACTTTAGCACACCCAAAAGGATTCGAACTCCCGGACTGGGTCATCGAAGAAGCGAAGGCAAGTGCTGAAAAATACCATGGATCTTTCCGCGTAATCGATGATATGGATGAGGCCTTTAGAGGCGCTGACATCGTCATACCAAAGAACTGGGGCTCTTGGAGCGGCAAGGTTCCAAATGTCTCCATAGAAGACTTCAAACACTGGAAATGCACAGAGGAAAAAATGAGCCTCGCAAGTCCAGAGGTCTGCTACATGCATGCACTACCGGCCGATCGTGGGAATGAGGTCGATGACAGCGTCATCGACGGTGTCCACTCCATCGTGTATCAAGAGGCTGAAAACAGATTGCACACGGCTAAGGCTGTGATGGCATTGACCTTATAAGGAGGCTATTCATGAACGCACCTATTATCGGACCAACCTATGAAGAAATGCTGCACCCATGGAAAATTGACCCAAACATCAGAAAAAAAGCCCTTGAAATGGCAAAAAAAGACCCTCTTCATCCCATCAATCTTTTCAACATCACATGGAGAGGTCCTGATGATCAAATCAAATATTTTGTTTTACCAAAAGAATTTACTGGAATAGAGTCCAATATTATCGTCATGTATGCTAAAGATTTCCCTTCGGGATCGCACAAAGTGGGACCGACCTATTCAGTGCTCGTAGAGCAGGTCGTTACTGGACAAGTGGATCCTGAGAAGCACACCATGGTATGGCCGTCCACAGGCAATTACGGCGTGGGAGGCGCATGGGTGAGTTCGCGTATGCATTATAAATCACTCGTCATTCTCCCGGAAGAAATGTCGAAGGAACGTTTTGACCTCATCAGATCCTATGGTTCGGACGTTATAGCCACGCCGGGCTGTGAGTCCAATGTAAAGGAAATTTACGACAAAACACATGAACTCAGAGGTGCATCACCGGATACCATCAGGATACTCAATCAGTTTGAGGCATTTGCCAATTACCGTTTCCATTATTACGTCACAGGCAACACCATGGTGGAGATGGTGAAAGAAAATAACATCGGCAACGGCAGGATTGCTTCGGTCGTTCTGACCGTGGGATCAGCTGGAACAATAGCCAGTGGTGACTGCGTCAAAGAACACTTCCCGGAAGTGAAGATTGTTTCCGGAGAGCCGATTCAGTGTCCTACACTATCACTTAACGGTTACGGAGCCCATGACATTCAGGGTATTGGAGACAAACACGTTACATGGATTCACAACGTCATGAACATGGATGGTGTTGTACAGATCGACGATATGGACTCCAAGACCTTGTTGAAACTCATTACTTCAGATGAAGGCAAAGCGTATCTCAAAACTTTCCTCGATCCTGAATTTGTGGAATTCATGTCGGACAAACTGGGCATATCAGGTTGCGCCAATATCATCGGAGCCATAAAGACAGCCAAGTACTATGGTTTCAAAGCGGACGAGAACTTGGTCGTCGTCGCAACAGATGCCATGGACCGATATTACTCCGTCATGGAAGCCATGCCGGACATGGATGAGCAAAAAGCGGCATCCGCATTTGAACGCATCTTAAAATACCAGGAACCTTCGCTATTCTTTGAAGGGGACCGTTACAACAGACTCAGATGGCACAATCTCAAGTATTACACTTGGGTGGAACAGCAAGGTAAAACTGTTGAGGAACTCAACGCTTCCATCGATCAAAGTTACTGGAAGCATCAAGTGAGCTTGATTCCTCAAATGGACGAGAAGATCCTAGAGTGGCGCAAACGCCATGTGGACACACTCACTGAGGCCTTAGGAGAATTCAATGTATGATATGGCAGTACAAGGTGGCAAAGTTTATAGCGATGGTGATTTTGTAGAGACCAATGTTTACATCAAAGATGGCAAAATCGCCAAACTCACTGACGAAATTCTTTCATCAGTTGAATCGGTAGATGCAAAGGGACTTTTTGTCCTGCCTGGATTCATTGATCCTCATGTTCACATGGCTCTAGATCTAGGCAATGCCACAAGTTGCGATGATTTTGAGAGTGGAAGTGTGGCCGCCGCAAAAGGTGGGGTGACGACCATTCTCGATTTCCTGGATCCGATTGCCCATGAGGACGATTTGATCCGCGCATTTGAAAAACGATATAAGTTGGCACTGAGCAGCATCATCGACTTTGGATTTCATGCGACACTGTCTTCTTTTCATGGTGATGTCGGTAAGATGGTGAAACAGGTCAAACAGCTTGGAATGAACAGCATAAAGGTGTTCACCACCTATTCCGAATCCGGGAGAATGATCGAGACAGAGCATCTGGAAGCCCTGCTAAAAAACAAGATCATCACCATGGTTCATGCAGAGGATGATGCGCTTGTAGATGCAGCTTGGGAAGACATCGCCACTTATGAAAGTTCAAGACCGCTTGCCGCTGAACTCAGCGCACTGGATCAATTGCTCAAAATGGAGATCAAAGGTAAACTTTACGTCGTTCACGTGAGCAGTGGTTCGGGAGTGGAAAAGCTATCGGGAAATCAAAACGTCTTTGTGGAGAGTTGTCCGCAATATTTCTACTATGACAATCGCGTGTTCGCTTTTGATAATGGCAGCTTATACTTGCTTGCCCCACCCTTTAGAGCCGCATCGGAAAGAGAAAAACTTAAGAATAATATTGGAAACATCCATACGATTGGCACGGATCATTGTCCTTTCAAAAGAGCAGAAAAGACGGCTTCAGACAAAGCCTCTGAAATTCCAAAAGGTGTTGGAAGCATAGCTTACAGTTTCTTGCTTATGTACAACCTTTATGGCGATTCGATCATCGATCAGATGAGTTCAAATGTGGCGGATATTTTTGGACTAAAAAGCAAAGGCAGGATTCAGGATGGGTACGATGCAGATTTGGTACTTTTTGACCCAGAAGGTAAAACCGTCGTCAAAGGATCGGGAATATGTGATTATTCCATTTATGATGGACTATCGCTGAAAGGCAACATCAAGAGCACTTTGGTCAGGGGTCGGTTCGTCATGAAAGATGGCAAAGTCATAACAGCTAAAGGACGTTACGTGAGGGGGGAGTAAGATGAAAGCGATTGTCAACATCAGACTGTACGATTACGAAACCTATTATGAAGACGGTTACGTGATTTTTGATGAAGAAATTATTGAATGCGGTCCGATTGAAAACTTCAAAGGAGCCACAGAGGTTATTGACGGGATGGGAAGATTGCTCATGCCTGGGCTGATCAATTTTCACACCCATATCTATTCCGTATTTTCAAGGGGATATGATTTTAACGCCGCACCAGGGTCCTTTACCGAGGTTCTTGAAAAAATCTGGTGGAGAATGGACAGGGCACTGACCTGTGAGGACCTGCATTGGTCGACCATAGCTTATGGACAGGAATCTCTGAAAAAAGGCGTTGTGGGTATCATCGATCACAATGCAAGTGGCGTGATTCCAGGTTCAACGGCCTGTATAGAAGAGGCTTTTAATACTCTTGGTATGCATGGCATCACCTGTTTTGAGACCAGTGATCGTTTCCTTATAGAGGACGCAATCGATGAGAACATGGCAATGATCGAGCGCACGGGGGGACCGTTTGGAATGCATGCATCCATGACCCTTTCAGATGAGACACTGGAGCTGATCACAAATCGAATCGGAAAGCACCCGGTACATGTGCACGTCTCGGAAAGCATTGATGATCATGAAGCATTTGATGAGACACCCATTCAGAGACTGGACCGGTTTGGATTGATTACCAGGGACAGCCTGCTTGTTCATGGTGTGCATATGACTGATGGTGATGCTGAAATCATAGCGAAAAATGGCGCAGTACTTGCCATTGCCACCAGAAGCAATCTCAACAATGCCGTAGGAACCGTGGATTATTCATTGATCAAGAAAAACGGGGTTCAAATTGTTGCTGGAACTGACGGTCTTGGGGTCAATGTCGCAGCCGGATGGCAGGATATATATTATATGGCGAAATTGAATTCGGGTCATCCAAGCGGAGTGGATCTCGGTGATATTGCCGAGGCTATAAGAAAAGGTTACAAATATTACGAAAGGATGACTGGGAAGAGATTGGGGCGTTTCTTGCCGGGCTATAGATTTGATGCCATGCTGATTGATTATGAAGCCATCACACCTATGACTGATGAAAATGCATTTGGACATGTTTTCTTTGGCGTGTTTGATGCACTGGATATCACGGATTTATGGGTGGGAGGCCATCAACGAATTCATGAGAGAGCGCTTGTGAATCACATCCCTGTAGAAGCCGGTAGAGCAGAAAATATTTGGACGAGAATTGGAGGGGACCATGTCGACTAAAGTGGAACTGTTAGGAATGATTTTTGAAAATCCGATTTTACCCGCATCCGGCCCGATTGTGGAGGGACTCGAGAATTTACTCAGTCTCAATGCTTTGCCACTTGGAGGATTGGTCACTAAAACTATTTCAGTGACCGCTGCGGAAGTGACCAAACCATGTATTGTCGGTACAAAGCACATGATATACAATTCGGAGTTGTGGAGTGAAATGGATATTGATTACTGGGTCAGCATTTTACCTGAACTCGTTCAGAAAAAGACGAAACCCCTTGGAATAAGCGTGGGCTATACCTGTGATGATTTTAAAGTCACTGTTCCAAGACTCAGTCCGTTTGCAGATTTTTTTGAGGTGAGCACTCACTATAATCGTGCCGCACTTCCCGATTTGGTGAAATGCATCACAAGTCTTACAGATAAGCCAGTTTTCATAAAAATGAGTCCACATATCGAAGATGAGATTTGGTTCGTGGATACGATTCTAAAAAATGGCGCTACAGGGGTTGTTGCATTCAACTCATTTGGTCCGGGAGCGGTGGTCGATCTCGCAAAACGATCGGTGTTAATAGGAAATCAGGACGGCAACAGCTGGGTTTCAGGGCCTGCCATCAAACCTTTTGCCATAAGACGGATCGCCAATATCAGAGCACATTTTCCAGATATGCCTATTATCGGTTGTGGGGGCGTGGAGACAGCAGAGGATGCGCTCGAGATGATTCTCGCTGGAGCTGATCTTGTACAAATGTTGTCCAGTGCGCTTCTCAAGGGTAGAAAGCAATATGCGGTGGTGGTGGACAGACTGCCTAAGGTGATGGCTGAAAATGATATTGAGTCCGTAGAATCGCTTAGAAAGTCAACGCTCATGCTGAAGCCTTCCGGAAAAGGCGACTATCCTGTAATCGATCCTGTGAAATGTACGAACTGTGGGATTTGCGTAAAGGTGTGTCCGTTTGAAGCCTATGTTGCGTCGACCAAGCCAATTTTTTCAGAGGAAAAATGCATCCGCTGTGGACTTTGTGAATCGCTTTGTCCAGTGGGGGCAATTTCAGGAGCGCTCAGATGATGTGGCTGAGATGCGTCTCGTGTGGTAAAACTTATAGGCCTGTGAAGGGGAGATACACATGTGACGATTGCGGGCCATTACATGGAACAATGGAAGTCCTCTATGAATATGAGGATATTAAACTTACTCGGGATGATTTCAGCAAGACAGGCTCGCTTTTTCAGTTCGATGATCTGCTACCGGTCAAAGGATACACTCCGATTGATCATGCTATAGGGTCGACACCACTGCTTGCGTTCAACCATACGCCATATGTGGAACGTCTACTGATCAAAAATGATGGCGTCAACATGTCGGGATCGTATAAAGACCGCGCCAGCGTAATTGCAATGAACATGGCAATCAAACAGGGGTATGACACCATTTATTGTGCTTCAACCGGAAATGCGGCTTCCTCACTTGCGCTACTCACTGCGCACAGCAAACTGAAGACTGTCATTTTCGTGCCGAAAAGTGCTCCGGCTGGTAAACTCGCACAGCTCATGGCTGCGGGAGTGACACTTCACGTGATCGACGGCACCTATGATGAGGCTTTTGATGTCGCCTATCAGGTGGGAGAAAAACATGGCTGGTACTGTAGGAATTCAGCCATCAATCCTTATCTGCTCGAAGGCAAGAAGACTGCAGCATTTGAGATTTTGGTACAGAATGATTATCGCGTACCGGATTATTGTCTGGTGAGTGTGGGGGACGGAACGGTAATCAGTTCACTGATCAAAGGATTCGAAGAGTTCGTGAAGGTGGGACTGGTAAGCGATGTGCCTACTGTGATCGGTGTTCAAGCTGAAGGGTCTGCAACGCTCAAGCATGTGTTCGATGCGGGAAAACCATACAAACCGTTACAGGAGGCAACACATACAATTGCGGACAGCATCAGTGTAGGCAATCCAAGAGATGTGATCAAGGCTTGTCAATTCGTTGAGCGAAACGGAGGGGAGCTGGTGACGGTGACCGACGATGAAATCGTGAGTGCGATCGTGGAGATGACCACGCTTACAGGTGTGTTTGCAGAGCCGGCTGGGGCGGCTCCTTTCGCAGCCTTAAAAAATCTTGCACTTAGTGGGAGAATCAAACCCGAGGATCAGGTGGTTCTGGTTGTGACCGGAAATGGGCTTAAAGATACGAGCAGCCTAAAAACAGGAACCATCGGGCTGATTGGTGTGGATGAAGCACTGGAAACGTTATGAGAGGTGGGTTATGAGAATAAGGGATTACGTAAAACCGGGGGATTTGAGTCATGCCTATGAGCGTTTGGTGGGGACCAAGGGTGCTGTGGTAATGGGCGGCGGGATCTTCCTGAGATTGCAAAATAGAACCGTACCACTGATGATCGACTTGGCTGATTTGGGGCTTGATGGTGTGAACATCACTGGTGACCGGGTGGAAATCGGTGCGATGACGACGCTTAGGCAAATTGAGAAACATATTGGGTTGCCTGAGGCGTTGACAGGGGCGATGAAGCAAATTGCGGGGGTCTCGGTGAGAAACATGGCGACCATAGGGGGCAGTGTGATGGGGAGATACCCATTTTCGGATGTGATTCCGGTGCTGCTTTCATTTGATACGACACTTCATTTCCATTCGTCGGGAGACATGGCGCTTTTGGAGTATTTGGAGAACGGACTGCCTTGTTGCGATATTTTGACTCATCTGACGTTCAATATGCCAGAGAAGAGTGCTTATAAAGCTTACAAGAGTATTTATACGGATTTTGCACTGGTCAATGTCAGCGTGGCGAAGAAGGATGGTTACTGTGTGAGCATCGGAGCCAGACCTGGCCATTCGAAATGTGTACAGGTAGAGAATGTTGATGAAGTGCTTGGCTTGGTGGAACGTTTTGAGTTTGGAACCGACCATAGGGCGAGCGCAGAATATAGAAAAGCTCTTGCACAGGCTCTTTTAGAGGATATATGGGAGGGGGGAGAATCATGGAAGTAACCTTGATCATCAATGGGGACCATTTTGGTTTTTCGGCCGAACCCGATGAGGTATTACTCGATACACTTAGGAAATTGGGATTCAAAAGCGTGAAAAGAGGGTGTGATACGACGTCTTGCGGCATGTGCCACATTATCGTGGATGGCCAGCTTGTGCCATCATGTTCATATCTTACTGTTCGTGCCAATCGAAAGAAAATAGTTACCGTGGAAGGAGTACAGGAGAAAGTCAGAGCGATTGCAGAGTTTATGACCGCCGAAGGTGTGGAGCAATGTGGTTATTGTTCGCCAGGACATATGATGAGCCTGATCGCCCTATTTGAAGAGAATCCGAAACCGACCATAGATGAGGTCAAGCATTATCTGGCTGGCAATATGTGCAGATGTTCTGGATTTGAAGGGCAACACCGCGCTATTGCGGCGTATTTGGAGGTGGAGCAGTCATGAGTGTGAACAAATCGATTCCAAAAGTGGACGGTATGGGGCTTGTGCTTGGCAAACCCGCTTATACGGATGATTTCGCACCACGTGATGCATTGATCGTCAAGGTGCTCAGAAGTCCGCATGCGCATGCTGAAATCACTTCCATTGATACATCTAAAGCACTGATGATTCCCGAAATCAAATGTGTGTTGACTCATCTCAATGTTCCCGACGTCATATTTTCCAGAGCCGGTCAAGGGTATCCTGAACCGTCGCCATATGATGCGAAGATTCTGGATAAGACTGTGAGATACATGGGTGATGCCGTCGCTGTTGTTGCTGGAACATCTGAACACATGGTGGATCTTGCCATGAGTCAAATCAAGGTGAAGTATGAGGTCAAAGACGCGATTATCGATTTTGAGACCGCACTGGACCATGAAACTTTGATTCATGCGAATGAAAATACGTTCAGTATGTTCCCGATCGGACACGATGCAAAACGCAATTTGGCCGCTTCCTATGAAATGATGATTGGAGATGTGCCCAAAACGCTAGAGAGTTGCGACGTGGTGCACCGTGCCACGTACTATACACAAGCACAAAGTCATGCTATGGCGGAACCTCATAATGTCACTGCCTATTATGATGTCCAGGACCGTTTGACAATCATGTCTTCTACCCAAACGCCTTTCCATGTGAGAAGGATCATCGCTCGAAATCTAGGGGTCGATCTTTCAAAAGTCAGGGTGATCAAGCCAAGGATTGGTGGAGGATTCGGAGGCAAGCAGGCTATCCACGGGGAGTTTTATGTGGCACTTGTCACTAAAATCACAGGTAAGCCGGCAAAGATGATTTATACTCGCAAAGAGGTTTTTGAATCCACCTATACCCGTCACGCCATGCGCATCGATTTGACTGTGGGTGCGATGAAAGACGGAACCATAAAAGCTCTGGATATGGAAGTTCTTTCAAATACTGGTGCTTACGGAGAGCATGCCTTGACGGTTTTGATGGTCACTGGAGCGAAGAACCTGCCTCTTTATAATCATGTGGAATCCGTCGGATTCAAAGGGAATGTGGTTTATACAAACACGACACCCGCGGGAGCTTTTAGAGGATATGGTGCCATTCAGGGCAATTTTGCGCTGGAATCCATTATCGATGAACTTGCAGCAAAACTGGAAATGGATCCTGTTGAAATCAGAACAATGAATATGATCAAAGAAGGTGAAACTTCTGAGATTTTTGAAGTCATGGGCGAGGGCAAAGAAGGTATGGCCATGATGATTGAGTCCTGTAAACTGGACCAGTGCATCGAGAATGTGATGAAGAGTATTCAATGGAAAGAAAAGTATCCGATGCGCGTGATGCCTGATGGAAAGATCAGGGGTGTTGGCATGGCACTGGCCATGCAAGGTTCCGGTATTCCTGGAATCGACATGGCCTCGGCAATCATTAAACTCAACGACGACGGATTTTTCAGTTTAGTCGTTGGTGCAACTGACATTGGAACAGGTTCTGATACAATTTTGGCGCAAATGGCCGCTGAGACCTTGAATGTTCCAGTGGATCAAATCATCGTGTATTCATCGGATACAGATTTGACGCCGTTTGATACCGGTGCATACGCTTCCAGTACAACCTATGTTTCAGGACATAGCGTTCGGATTGCGGCCGAAAACATGGTTGAGGTCATTCTGGATAAAGCGAGACGCTTTTTTGGAACTGAGGATGTAAGCTATGATGGTAAAACAGTGAGGGCAGGTAGTCAGGAAATGACACTCAAGGCATTCTCCACTGTGCTTTATTATTCTGAGCAGCAAGAACAACTCGTATCAAGCGGATCATTTGTGGGAGAAAAAGCACCACCTCCCTATATGGCAGGCGCATGTGAAGTCGAGATTGATCCTAGAACAGGCCGAATAGAAGTTCTTGAATATCATGCATCCGTGGACTGTGGAACAGTGGTCAATCCCAACCTGGCGAGAATCCAGGTGGAAGGGGCACTTCTTCAGGGCATTGGAATGACACTTTATGAGGAGGCCATCTACAGGAACAATGGCAGGCTTTACAACAACTCGTTTTTGACTTATAAAGTGCCGACTCGCATGGATGTGGGACCGATGCACATAAACTTTGTCGACAGTTTTGAGCCTAGTGGGCCTTTTGGTGCAAAGTCAGTGGGTGAAATTGGAATTGATACGCCACCTGCGGCGATTGCCAATGCAGTGTATAACGCAACGGGAATGAGAATCAGAAAGCTACCGATCAGAAGTGAGGATTTGTGGGAGATGATGAATAAAAAACAAACTTTAATATAATGACTTTGAAGGACAGCAAATTTGATTTGCTGTCCTTCGATTTGGGTATAAATCGCTCAACGAGGTGACTCAGGTGGATTGAACAAATCTCCACATGGATTGTCCGCGCTGGAAAAAGCAACTAAAGTGGGGATTTTAGAATGAAAGGGGTCAAGTAATGGATGTAAAAGTATTGAGTTTACAAATGGAGGGTGTCAATATCGCTAACCTTAAAGAAGAAGAAATTTTAGCACGGATCAAAGAGGATGTAATCAATAAAGGGAAAAGTGTAGAGGATGCCAAATCGGTGGAAATCTACATCAACATTGAGGGCACGGCAGTAACTGCTTACTATGCTTGTGAAAAATGTAGTGGTGCCGTGTTGCTCAATCCCTAATGAATAGCAATGAGGTGATTCTATGAAACCCAAATTCAACTTTGGGTTGTTTTTTGCGTTCGTATTTTTGATAGGTCTGGGTTTGAGCGCGCCGACATTTGGAGTTTGGTCCGGTCAAACGATAGTCTCCGATATGGAAATCAAAAGAGTGACTCCGGTGAAGGTTAAGGAGACGTACGTTAATCCATTTGCTGACTATATAGAAGCGAATAGTGATTTTGAGGGATGGATTGAAATTGGTGGGACCTCAATTGATGATCCTTTGGTAAAAGGATTGGATAACGAACATTATTTGAACTTCGATTACCTCGACAGAAGAAATAGTGCTGGTGCGCTCTATTTGGATTACCGCAACCAAGGCAATTTTTATGACAATCATATGGTGATTTATGGTCATTATATGCAAAATGGAACCAAGTTTCATGATTTACATCTGTATAAAGACAAAGAATTTCTTGAAAACAATAGCATCATAACATTGAAAGGTCTGAGAGAAACCAAGGAGTATGAAATTGTCTCAGTTCAGATTGTATCGGCTTATACTTACTACCTGATTCTGGATTTGGTCGATGAGGGACTCGAGGAATATGTCAAGGCGATGAACCGTGCCTCTATACATGAGGTGAATATTGAAAAGAAAAAAGATTTGAAATTATTGACGCTGGTAACATGTACTTATGAGTTCGATAATGCCAGATTATTAATACATGCAATTATGAAATAATTAGAAAATGCCTATGGACAAATGAAAAAAAAAGAAGTAAAATCAGAGAGAATTATACATTATGCAGTGCATAATGTATAAAATGGAATATAGTGGAAATATAACTTTGTGTATTCAAACTTGATTTGGGAGGAAAACAAATGAAACCATCTGTAAATTCGAAATTATCGATCATCGGTGTCGCTCTTGATCTAGCCGCAGGGACACCAGGGGTCAGTCTTGGACCGGCAGCGATTCGTTATGCTGGAGTGACTGAAAGACTCGAGAACATTGGTTATGATGTGGCTGACAAGGGAGATATCGTTGCAGTCAAACCTGTAAGCCCCATTTCAGAAGGTACTAACTTAAAAAATCTTGATGAAGTTGCCAGAGTCAATACAGAATTATGCAAACGGGTATCTGATACAATGGCAGAAGGCCGATTCCCTCTGGTTCTCGGTGGAGACCATAGTGTCGCTATCGGTACTATTGCCGGTGCTTTTCAACATTTTAAGAAACTGGGTGTGATTTGGTTTGATGCACATGGAGACATCAATTCTGAATTGACTTCACCATCTGGAAATATTCATGGTATGCCAGTTGCGGTTGGTTTGGGCATCGGTCATGAAAAGCTGACTTCCATTGGTGGTGCTGAAAATAAAATTGACGCTAAAAATATAGTTCTTGTTGGAATCAGAGATTTGGACACTGGTGAAAGAAAGGTTCTTAAAGAGCTTGGAATCACAGTTTTTACAATGCACGAAATCGATCTTTTGGGTATGCCTGAAGTGATAAAACGCGCCATTGAAATCGCATCAAATGGAACTGACGGCATACATGTCAGCTTTGATATGGACAGCATGGATCCTGTATTTGTTCAAGGTACCGGTACTCGAGTTCCAGGTGGTTTGACTTATCGTGAGAGTCATTTTGCACTAGAAATGATTGCACTTACAGAAAAAGTAGTCAGCGCAGAGTTCGTTGAAGTCAATCCTTTGATTGACAACAACAATGAAACAGCAAAATCGGCAGTTGCTCTTATTGGTTCTTTAATGGGAGAATGGTTGATTTAATTAAAAAATAACACCTTTTGGACGAATGATGCTGTCTAGAAGGTGTTTTTTGTTTACAATGTGGATCAATTATGGTTATAATTCTAGTTAATAAGTCAAATTGACAAAAGAGGATAAGATGAAATACTCCAATGCTTTTTGGTGCGATGGTCATCTTGATGGGTACTTATTTGGTAGTGAGAAAACCAAAACCCATTGTTGAGATATAGGTGAGGATATGAAGATTAAATTGCACAAACTGGGCATGCGCACCATCAAAACAGCAATGGCTGTGACCATAACACTGTTGATTTGTGACATCCTCAATATAACCAATCCTTTTTTTGCAGCCATTGCAGCGATTATCGCCATGGAATCGTCTATATCAGCAACCTTCAGTACTGTCAAAGATAGAATTTATGGAACAATTCTAGGTGCAATCTTGGCTTTAGTGTTTTCATGGATTTTCCCGATCAATTGGCTGTCCATGGGTTTTGGAATACTGATAGTGATTTATGTGTGCAACCAGTTTGGGTGGCAAGGTACCATCAAAATTTCTACGATTGTCTTCATAGCGGTTCTCTTGGGATATGAAGCAGGTAATCGCTGGGAATATGCCGTGTTTAGGATTATTGACACAATCATAGGTTTGACTATCGGTACCTTGATCAATTATTATGTCTTTCCACACAATATGGGTGGAGAAATCTATAGGGTGGTTGACGACTTGTTGCCTGATTTGAACAAAATGCTGGAAACTATCGGATCACATGAGGAAAATTTTGAACTCGATACCCTGAGAAGTGAACTCTCTTTGCTTGAAGACCGATTCAACATACTCAAAAAAGACATCAAGCTTCATGTGAATCCCGCATATGATTCCGAAACATTCAAAGCCATTATTGACAGACTCGAAATGCTATATGTACACTTGGCGGTGATCGACAATTTGGATCATCAAGAAGATAATGTTGTGATTGTGGAGTATCATATAAAATGTGTGATTGATATTATTGTTGCAGTCAATAGATTGAAACACGAATTAGACCAAATATGAATGGGGACAGGTACCGGGATCAGCGTTCGCTGATCCTTTTTTGTGTCCTGTTATATGTAGATTGTGGTCAATTCATCCCGTAAACAGATTCCAAGAACCTCAAGGAAGTGACTTCACCGAAAAATTTGAATCTTGAACTCAGTTCAACAACCATAATATATTCATCGTATTTGCATCCGGATAGTTCAAATGATTTGATAAATTGATCCATCGATCCGAAGGTACTGATGACTTCAAGCATATGGTTGGCGTTGTAGACAATTGCATTGATTTTGTGCGGGTTTCGTAGCATGTCAGGGTCACTGTAGATGTCACTCAGCTTTTGTTCATCGTACTTTGCGACTTCTCGAAAATCAGAAAAATGTGACAAGATACAGTCCCATTTCTTTTCTACAACAGAATTTTTGATTCCAGAGCCGAAAACTGTAGCCATCATGAGCTCAAAAAAAACATGATCAGAGATGTAGGGTCTTTTGGATTCATTCAAAATTAATACCTCCTAAAATATGGTAATTTAAGAATATCATATTTTCCACAAAATGTAAAATGATTAGAAGGTTAAGTTTTCAGGTACCAGTTTTGACCTGTCCCCAATTGGATAAGAGATAAAATTGTGTTAAGATATTATTATTATGAACACGGGGAGAGCAAATGGAAACTTTAAAATTTAAATCGGTCAGTCTGGCAATACTTGCAGCGGCACTTTATGGAATCAGTGCTCCGGTGTCCAAACTCCTGCTCGCTGAATTGTCACCGACACTCATGGCTGCACTCCTTTATCTAGGGGCTGGTGCGGGAATGCTGGGAGTGAACTTGGTCAACCAACTGTTTAAACGTGAACGCATGGAAGCGAAAATGACAAAGAAAGAACTGCCATTTATCATTGGTATGGTCGTTCTGGATATCATAGCTCCAATTTTTCTGATGACGGGTCTTCTTTTAACAACTTCATCAAATGCCTCACTGCTCAACAACTTTGAAATCGTGGCGACTTCCATGATAGCGCTATTCATTTTTAAGGAGTCCATCGGCAAAAGAATGTGGGTGGCCATTGGACTTATAACTCTTTCAAGCATCATCTTATCCGTTCAGGATTTCAGTAGTTTATCATTTTCAATTGGTTCTGTGTTTGTACTCTTGGCATGTATCAGCTGGGGATTTGAGAACAACTGCACCAGGATGCTTTCAATGAAGGATCCACTACAAATCGTTGTGATAAAAGGCTTTGGATCTGGAGTAGGTGCATTGATCATAGCGCTCTTTTTGAAGGAAACAAGTGGACCGATTCTGTACATGTTGATTGCATTGTTACTTGGATTTGTGGCTTATGGGCTCAGCATCTATTTTTATATCAAGGCTCAAAGAGAACTTGGTGCAGCGAGAACCAGTGCCTATTACGCGGCGGCGCCATTTATCGGTGTTGTGGTTTCTTGGATCTTTCTTCGTGAAGGCATAACAGGGTCATTTGGAGTTGCTCTTGTCATTATGCTGCTCGGAAGCTATTATGCTGTGACTGAAGATCATCAGCATGATCATGTCCACCACGAGGAAGTGCACGAGCATAAACACAATCATATGGATGGACATCACAATCATACTCATGATTATGATGTCATTGGTGAGCACTCACATGAACATTTGCATACGAAGAAAATTCACAAGCACGAGCACACGCCGGATCTTCATCATAGGCACTCTCATTAAGTGTAAATGAAGTATAAAAAAAAACTATCGATCATGACTCAGAAAAGTCAATCAAGATTTATCTTGATGAAGAGTTAGTCCATGAGGGCGAGTGGAATGATGACGAAAGTGATTGAGAAGAGTATTTATTTTCAGAATGGACTTTTGACTCACAAAATTTTTATGTTCATCTTCTTTTGATCAGGATTGCATTTCTATAAATTGGACATGCAATCGCATATCTATTAAAATGAGGGGTATCAATAGCATATGTAAATAAGAGGAGGTTACTATGCGTAATTTATTTCAAATTTCAAATCAAAGAGAAATTGAAAAGATGAAATCAGATTTTCATAAGAAGATTTGTTTGGCTTTTTTAGTAGGAACTGTTATCGCCTTGGCGTTCGGGTTATTGTTTGCACCGAAATCAGGGAAAGATTTGAGAGAACAGGTAAAGAAAATATGTAAAAATTATAGAAAGAAAGTGGATAGTGAGCTATATGTCGGGAATGTTAATTCAGATATTTTTCACTTGAGCTCGTGTGTTCATCTGCCAAACTCAGATAACCGAATCGTTTATAGAAACCGTGATGAAGCAATTGCATCCGGCAAGAATCCTTGCCATAGTTGCAATCCATAAGAATAGAATTGGGAGGAGTTAGAAAATGAAGCAAGTGAAACTATATACAACAAAATTTTGTCCATACTGCCTTAGAGCGCTGAAAAAACTGGATCAAAAGGGTGTGGAATATACCAATATCAATGTATCAACGAATAGGGAAGCGTTTGATGAAATCATGAAAGAAACCGGCTGGGATTCAGTGCCACAAATTTTCATTGATGGTGTTTTCATTGGTGGTTGCGATGATTTGTATGCACTTGATGACCAAGGCAAACTCGATGAACTATTGGGGGTGGGATAGTGAATAATAACATCAGAGTCGTTCACTTTTACCACAGTGGTGTAATGGTTGAGACAAAAAACAGCCAATTATATTTTGATGTGATCAGTGATCAACGATCCTTTGTGGATGTAAATAAAAAACAATTTTATTTTGTTTCGCATGCACACAATGATCATTATGATCCCAAAGTGTTTCAGGTATCGAGTCACAATACATTCCTCATTTTTTCGGACGATGTTGATGACCACCCGGAAGGACATATTATTACACGGGTCGAGCCAAACAAGATTTATGAGATTGATAATATTGTCATTAAAACATTCGATTCTACAGATTCTGGAGTCGCTTTTTTGGTTGCAATCGATGGCATGAGTATCTTTCATTCCGGCGACCTTAATTGGTGGCACTGGGAGAATCGTCCCGTTCTTGAGCAAAGAAATGAGGAGATGGCATATAAAGCCATTGTATCCAATCTGGATGGAGAAAAAATAGATATCGCTTTTGTGCCTATAGATCCGAGATTAAAATCCGCAGCTTCACTTGCCGTACGTCATTTTATCGAAATGGTGGATGTCAAAACCGTTTTTCCGATTCATTTTGGTGAATCCTTCAAAATTCTAAATGAAATTCTCATAAATGAAATCAAAGATGAAAGGGTAAAACCCGTTACTAAACGAAATGAAAGTTTTGTTGTTTAAGACCAAGAGGAATTGTTATGGTTTTTGATCAGGTCAAATTTGAAATATTTATTCCTTGTGAATATTTGACTGCTTTACGTGATGCACTTCATGGTGTGGGGGCTGGAAAAATCGGTAATTATGATCACTGTCTATCCGTATCCGAAGTATCTGGCTTTTGGAGACCACTTGATGGGTCAGAGCCTTTTGATGGAACAATCGGAGAGGTGAGCTCAGGTCACGAGTGCAAAGTAGAAGTAGTTTGCAGCAGCAAGATTGTGGAAAATGTGATAGAGGCGATCAAGGTTGTCCATCCATATGAGGAACCAGTCTTCAATATCATCCCACTGCTCAACTCGTTATATCCCTAAGATTAATCTATTATTAATGGTTTCTTAATTATTATGGTTTATAATTAGACATAAACTAATTAAAAGAGGTGCACAAAATGAAAAAAGGTTTAATTGTATTAATCGTAATTGGAGTAATTATTGCTTCATTGGCAGGAATGGTAATCTCAAAATACAATCAACTGGTTGTTTTAGATGAAGAAGTCAATATGTCACTTAGTCAGATTGACAATCAGCTTCAAAGAAGAAATGACTTGATTCCAAATTTGGTAGAGTCAGTTAAAGCATTCGCCAAACAAGAAAGAGAAATATTTGAAAGTGTTGCCAATGCTCGTGCAGCCATGATGAGCGCCGGTACTGTAGAACAGAAAGATGCAGCAAATGCAGAACTTACTGGATCGCTTTCAAGATTGATCGCAATTTCAGAAAGTTATCCAGAGTTAAAGTCTGATGAAAATTTCAGACAACTTTCTGATGAACTTGCGGGAACTGAAAATAGAATTGCGACTGCAAGAATGGATTATAACAATGTTGCCAGAAAATACAACAGTGTCGCCAAGCGTTTTCCTATGAACATTTTTGCAGGGATGTTCGGATTTGATGATGCTATATACTTTGAGGCCAGTGAAGGTGCAGATCAAGTTCCGACAGTAGATTTCGGAAACTAAAGGAGGTTGCGACTTGAAAAAAAGTATTGCGGCAATCCTGATGCTCATTGTCATCTTTGTAATGCCCGTGACTTTTGCAGCAACATATCCTAATCACACCAGAGATTTTTATGTCAATGATTTTGCGGATGTATTATCCAGTGAGACAGAGCAGATGATTATGGAAACGTCTGTGGCGCTTTCAGAAGCTACTGGAGCACAGATCGTGGTAGTGACAATTGATTCACTTGACGGTCAGGATATTGAATCCTACTCCACGGGTTTGTTTAGAGAGTGGGGCATAGGAGATGAGAAAAAAAACAACGGTCTACTCCTGCTTGTCGCTATTGAAGACAGGCGATCAAGAATTGAAGTGGGATATGGACTTGAAGGTGCGCTCAACGATGCGAAGACGGGGAGAATTCAGGATGAATATCTCATAGCAAATTTTCAAGCCGGAGATTATGATGCTGGAATCGCAGGAACTTATTTGAGATTGGCTGAAGAAGTTTATGCTGAATATGAATTGAGTGTTGAGGATCTTCAGAGTTCCAAGGCTTACTATAACCCGGTTGAAACAAAATCGGATTCTGAATTTACAATTTTTAATCTCCTCATAGGCATTGTAATTTTCATTCTGATGATATTGGATTTGATTTTTAACAGAGGTAGATTGACACGCCTTGCATTATACGCTTTGGCAAGAGGCTCCAAAGGTTCATCACGAGGTGGCGGATTCGGAGGAGGCGGTGGAAGCAGTGGAGGCGGAGGAAGTTCAAGAAGTTGGTAAACGAAAACACAGAATACGAATAATAAAGAAAACCCCCGCTACAGTTTAGACTGCAACAGGGGTTTTTTGTGTATCTATTTCTTTTTGTTCAATCTTCTCATCCAGAAATCGGCATTTTTGATGCCAAGAGCTTCTGGGTTGAATACTGGATCGATACCGAGTTTCTTTTGAGCTTCATAATCTTTAAGTGTGGTAACACCGATTTTTGTGAGCAATAAGATTGCAACAAGGTTGAGCCAAGCCATTAAACCAACGCCTACATCACCAAGTGCCCAAACAGCACCAGTTGAGTTGATAGCGCCAACAAATGTCATAACAAGCAATAAGACTCTTGTTACATTGAACACCAATTTGTGGTTCTTGAAGTTTCTAGCGATGTAAGCCACGTTTGATTCTGCATAGTAGTAATATGCCATCAGTGTTGAGAAAGCAAAGAAGAATAATGCGATTGCTACAAATCCTTTACCAAAACCAGGGATGAATGTGTCAAGCGCCATTTGTGTGTACGCCGGACCAGGTTGAACACCCGCGATATTTTCGACCAAGACGTTACCAGCTTGATCATAAATGTTGTACATTCCAGTGATCAAGATCATGAAAGCTGTTGCAGAACATACGAAAAGTGTGTCTACGTAAACAGAGAACGCTTGAACCAAACCTTGCTTGGCAGGGTGAGATACTTCAGCAGCTGCCGCAGCAATTGGACCAGTACCTTGTCCAGCTTCGTTGGAGTAGATACCACGCTTAACGCCCCACATGATTGCTTGTCCAAGAACCGCACCTGTTGCAGCTTTTGCACTGAATGCATGAGAGAAAATCAATTGGAGTACGCCAGGAATTTTGTCAAGATTAAGTACGATAATGATTACTGCTACGATGATGTAAGCTATTGCCATGAAAGGAACAATTATTTCCGCAGCTTTACCGATTCTTTTAACACCACCGAAGATGATGAGTCCGAGCAATACAGCTACAATTGCTCCAGTAGCCGCTGTAGGAATGTTGAAAGCTGTATTCATGGAAGAAGCGATACTGTTCGCTTGAATTCCTGGTAAGAAAAATCCACAAGCTACAATTGCTGAGATTGCGAATAAGATACCATACCATTTTTGGCCAAGGCCTTTTTCGATGTAGTAAGAAGGTCCACCACGGAATTCTCCGTCCATTTCTTCTTTGTAAACTTGTGCAAGAGCAGATTCGATATAAGCTGAACCTGCACCAAGGAATGCGATTGCCCACATCCAGAATATTGCACCAGGACCGCCGAAACCAATAGCTGATGCAACGCCTGCGATATTACCTGTTCCTACACGACCACCAAGAGCCATCGCGAAAGATTGGAATGAAGAAACGCCTGAATCAGAACTTCCGCCGCCAAAGAGTTGTTTTACCATATCTTTGATCAAACGAACCTGTGGAAATCTCATGATCACAGAAAAGAATATACCTGCGCCGAGACATAGCCAAACAAGCCAGTTTGACCAGATTATGGTGTTTAGAAAATCTACAACATCATTAAACATACAATTTCCCCCTATTAAATTATAATGGATTACAAATATAGTTAAAGCAATTGTCATGCCAATGCACTCATTAAGGAATTACAACATGTTTATTAATATCTTGTAACAAAAAACGAGAAATAAATTTCTCGTCATGAAATTTATTTCTCGTTTTCGATATCCAGTTCCTGCATTTTGTTGAAAAGTTGACGTCTTGTAATTCCAAGAATATCTGAGGCTTGAGTCAGATGACCCGTGGTGTGTTTCAGTATACGTTGAATATACAGTTTTTCCGTTTGGTTTCTGAATTCTTTAAGCGATTGAATCTGGAGGATGTTCTTTTGGTTGAAATCCGCCTGAAGATCGGATTTTCTCAGTATGCCGTCCGATGATAATACAATCAAGCGTTCCACCATGTTCTTGAGTTCTCTGATGTTACCCGGATAATCGTAATGGAGCAAATAATCCATCAAATCGTCATCAATTCCCTTGATGGTCTTTTTCATATCGCTGGCAAGTTTGGACATGAAAAAGTGGACCATTTGTCCAATATCCTCACGTCGTTCTCTGAGTGGAGGTATTTCAAGTGCAAAAGTACTGATTCTATAATAGAAATCTTCCCTGAACGTACCGGATTGAATCATTTCATTCAAGTTTCTGTTGGTCGCACAGATCAGTCTGAAATCTACATTGATGAGTCTGTTTGAACCGATACGCTCAATATTTCTTGTGTCGAGTACTCTTAGCATCTTTACTTGCATATCCAAAGTGGCGTCGCCAATTTCATCGAGGAATAGTGTGCCACCTTCTGAAGCTTCAAATTTTCCGATACGCGTTTCGGTGGCACCTGTAAATGCACCTTTTTCGTGTCCAAAAAGCTCAGATTCCAGTAATGTCTTGGAATAAGCATGACAATTGACAGGAATGAAATTTTTGTCGAATCTCTGTGATTTCTCATGAATATAAGCTGCAAAAGCTTCTTTTCCGACTCCTGACTCACCAAGTAAAAGGACATTGGCATTACTCGGCGCGATTTTCTCAATCAGCTCGATGATTCTTTTCATCTTTGGATTCTTGGACATCATGAGGTATTGACCTTTTGCGGCAGGCTGATTGATTTTGAGCGTCAATTCAGCTATGTGCTTTACTTTTGCTACTTCGAACAAAAGTTCTTGTGGGTCATGGGACTTGATATAATAAGAAAATGCTCCTCTTCGCATGGCATCCACTGCGTTCTTTATGCTGCCATAGCCCGTGATTATTATAACTTCAGTATCGGTATGATTGGATTTGATTTTCTTGAGGAGTTCAAATCCATCCATATCCTGCATGAAAAAATCGCTGAGCACCAGGTCATAACTGTGATCATCCAACATTTCAAGCGCATGAGACGAACTCGTGGTGGTGTGAACGTCGTATTTTTCGCTTTCAAGAATAAGCTTGAGCACATCGCAATAATGCTTTTCATCGTCGACTATCAATATTTTAAAAGCGGAGTTTTGCATTTTTAAACCTCATAATCTTTCTTGAATTTGATTTTAAATGTCGTTCCAACATCCACTTTGGAAATGACTTCAATGGATCCGTTCATTTTTTTAAGCTCGTTGTATACGATGTAGAGCCCTAGACCTGTGCCTTCACCGACTTTTTTTGTGGTGAAAAAGGGTTCGAAAAGTTTATCGAGGACTTCACGGGACATCCCCATGCCACGATCAATGACATGGATTGCAGGTCCATCAGATGTTTTGTTAAGCCAAATGGTCAGTTGTCCACCCTTCGGCATTGCATCAATGGCGTTGTTCATTAGATTGATGAGTATGTGTTTTAACGATTCTTCATGTGTGTTGATGGTCACTTCCTCTAGAATCAATTGACACTTAAGTCTGTTTTGATGCATGAGTTTTTCATTGAGTTCAACGACATTCTCAATAAATTCCTTTAGAGGTACAGTAGTAATCGCATCATCTGACAGCCTTGAAAAATTCAACAGATTGTCTATGATGGACGATGCTTTTTCAACCGACTCCTCAATGATTTCGAGTGATTTTGTGAGCATCGTAGAGTCCCCCTGAGATCTTTTGAGGATAAAAGCGTAATTCCTGATCAGACCCAGTGGATTCCTGATTTCATGCGCTACTCCAGTTGCAAGTTGGCCGACAGCAGCCATTTTGTTATCCTGTAGCATTCTGGCTTCGTTGATTTTTCTGTCGGTGACATCTTCAATCATAATCAATGTGGAAGCATTGGTGTATTCTTCATATTCAATCAGATATGGAGTCAATCGATATGTCCTACCTTTAACAATTTGTTCGAGTACTTCCCGCGAACTTAGCAAGTGCCATTTGACCGATTCTGTAATTCCAGGCATTACAGCATCCAGGTAAGTAGATTCGACTGTAGGATCCACTTTGAAAAAATCATAAAAAAGATTGTTGGCCGTTAAGACCTGTAAATCGTTGGAAACCACTACAATCAGATGGTGGAGGCTATCTATGATAGTCAGTAGATTGTTCTTGCTGACAATCAGTGCTTTGGTTTGTGTCTCGACTGCTTTTTTCAGTTCAAGATTCCAAAATAGAGTCAAGATGATGATCAAAGAAATAATCGATATTGATGCGACAAAACTAAGAGTAATTTTCAATTTTTGTGTATTGTTTCCAATGGGAGTGGAAATCCCAAACCATTTTTGCTGTATCTTATTGATGGTGTTTTTTTCTGTCAAGGCATAGATACCTTTGTTGATAATGCCCTGCAAACGCTTATCATCAAGCGAAAGACTCAAGACTGAAGGCAGCTCATAAAGTGGTTGGTCAACAATTTCAAACTGATCGGCTGCATCGTAGATACCAAGGAAATAACTGATTACAGGCTCATCACCTACAAGGGCTTCAACACTTCCTCCCATTAATAATCTTAGACTTTCCTCGTAATCTTTTGTGAAAACGTAGTTGACTCCATCAATTGTGTTTTTTAAGAATTCATGAACATAATCACCACTTTGCACAGCGACGGTTTTCCCTTTCAGATCAACCACGCTTTTAACGGACTGCTCGTTTTTGTTCACTAGAATGATGCCCCTCTGGTTGTAGACTGGATCTGAGAAAAGAAAAATCTCGGATCGCGCTTTCGATGGGTACATGTCACATATGTCACTTTCTCCATTTTGAAGTGCCCTCAGCGCATCCTCCCAGACCATGGGAACAAAATGTATTTCAGTACCAAGTTCAATGGAAAGTGCCTGCAGATAATCGATAACTATGCCTTTGTACTGACCAGACTCTTTATCATAAAAACGAAGAGGAGGAGAGTTGTTGTCCGAAGCATAGATGATGGGTCCATGCTCTGACAAGTAATTCCGGTCGTCACTGGTCAGTTGATGGGTAGAAAAGAAATATTGAAAAAAATTCATATGAAAGTTGGCTTTTACATAGGCATTCGAGATAAACAAGACAAAAAGTAACAATGAAATGGTCAGTAGAGTTATTTTTCTCTTCATTAATCCCTCCTCTGTGGATAAATCTAATAGTCTTATATTATAACGAATCTTTAATTAATTCAAGCTACATAAGTGATACTATTTTTCTCGGCTTCTTAAACGGCTCAATATTGAGGCTACTGAAATGTTTTTTTCTCTCAGTAGAACCATCAAATGATATAAAAGGTCACTTATTTCATCTATTAAAGGATCGATATCGTCGTTTTTTGAGGCTATGATGACTTCAGAAGCTTCCTCACCAACTTTTTTCAGAATTTTATCTATTCCAGAGTCAAAAAGATATTTGGTATAGGAGGAGCTTGAATCAGAGTGTTTTCTTTGATCAACGGTTTCCTCAAGTGCAAATAAAGTGTTATATAATGAAGGGAATGAGTCCAACGACTTGATCGGATCTGAAAAAAAGCAACTTGTATGTCCGGTATGGCAAGTCGGACCCTGTGGAATGGCGAATATGAGCAACGTGTCTTGATCACAGTCCAGTTTGATTTGACTCACCTTAAGCCGATTGCCTGAGGTTTCGCCTTTTTGCCAAAGTTTAAGTCTTTTTCTTGAGTAGAATGTGACCCAACCAGTTGATTTTGTAATTTCCAGTGCTTCCTCATTCATATATCCCAGCATGAGGACATCGCCTGTCACTGAGTTTTGAATGATTGTGGGGATTAAACCCGAAGCGTCATAATTGATTTGATTTGTCATGAGAGAATCTCCTTATACGAGTCTGATTGGTATTCCACTGGATGCCAGTGTTCTTTTGAGTAGTCCGATGTTGAGTTGATTTCGATGAAATAGGGAGGCTGCGAGTGCACCGTCAGCACCACCAACAGTTAAAGCATCCTTAAAATGCTTGATTTCACCAGCGCCTCCAGATGCGATTATGGGAATGCTGACAGCTTCAGAAATCAAAGAGGTGATTTTGAGATCATACCCTCCATAGACTCCATCATTGTCGATACTGTTGATTACAATTTCACCAGCACCTAGTGATTCGGCTTTTTTTGCCCATTCCACCGCATCCATATAAGTGTTTGTTCTACCGCCCGTTGTGAATACTGTCCATTTGCCATCAGATGTCATTTTGACGTCCATTGAAAGGACCACACATTGGTTGCCGAAACGCTTTGCTGCCTCTGTGATTGCGAGTGGATTCTTTATGGCACCAGAATTAATCGAGACTTTGTCGGCACCTGCAGAGAGCAAATTATAAAAATCCTCAATAGTATTTACACCACCACCGACAGTAAGTGGAATGTTGATGTTAATTGCAGTTTTTTCAATCACACCGAGAAGCGCTTTTCTATTTTCATAAGACGCGGATATATCGTAGAAAACGAGTTCGTCCACACCTTCATCACAATACCTCTTTGCGAGTTCGACCGGATCGCCTATTGTGGATATGTTTTGAAATTTTATGCCTTTGACCACATTGCCATCATGGACATCGAGGCATGATATGATTCGTTTAGCCAGCATTTGAGACCTCCAGTGCTTCAACGAGGGTGAAACGTTCTTCATAGAGCGCTTTTCCGACAATACATCCATAAATATTCATGGCATTAAGCTTTTTCAGATCTTTTAATGAACCGACACCACCCGATGCAATCAGTTCAACATCGAATGATCTCATAATCGTTTCCAGAACATTGATATTAGGCCCGATAAACATGCCGTCGGTGTCGATATCCGTATAAACCATCCTTTTGATGCCCATAGAGAGTATCGATCTGATCATATCATCTCTTTTTATCCCAGAAGAGTTTTGCCAACCATCCGTGGCCATGATGCCATCTTTGCAATCGATTGAAGCAATGATGCGTCCCGGGTAATCACTTACTAGCTTTGATATGATCTTGGGAGATTTTGTGAGCCAACTGCCAAGTACAATCTCATAACCCATGTTTAGGTAGTCAGTAGCTGTTTTCAGTGACCTGATGCCTCCACCAATTTGTATGGGTATGTCCACAGCTTTTCGAATGTGTTCAAGTAAACGGTCAGAAGTGTTTAGATTGCCACCCGCACCATCAAGATTGACTATGTGCAGTCTTTTTGCACCTTCTGATACAAATTGTTTGGCAACAAAAACAGGGTCATCGAAATAGACCTTTTTTGTGTCGAAATCGCCTTTAGTAAGTCTGACACATGAGCCACCCATTATGTCAATCGCTGGATATAATACCATTTAAGCCTCCTTCAATTAAGTGATTGATCATTGCCTTAAGCATTGTTTCTCCGGATTGGCCACTTTTCTCAGGATGGAATTGGAAACCTGCCGCACTTTCTTTTTGGACCACAGCAGGTATTGCTTCTCCATAGTGAGTTGTGAAAAGGACCACACCGGGTTCGGTGGATGTCAGTGCATAAGAGTGTACAAAATATGCCCAGCTTCCATTGTAATTCAGACCGTTATCATTTAACTGATCTAATGTGTTCCATCCCATGTGGGGAATTTTAGGTGCATCTGGTCTTGGACTGAGCTTTTTAAAATGTCCTTTGATCAGTCCAAGTCCTGATATGCCAGGTGCTTCGTCAGAGCTTTCAAATAAAAGCTGCATGCCAAGACAAATTCCAAGAAGTGGTCTTGAATATTCAAACCTTTTTTTTAGTGCAGAGGCAATACCGGATTGATTCAACTTATCCATGGCATCACCAAAAGCTCCAACGCCAGGTAAAATGACAAAATCAGCAGTTTCAATTTCATCTGGATTATTTGATAATGTCAAAGAAATCCCAATTCTCTGAAATGCAGCTTTGACACTGTGCAGATTCCCGGTGCCATAATCGATTAAAAGATTCATATTGCACCTCCACTTATTCGGGGATCGCCTTTAATGGAGCTGGAAGTATTGTTGCTTTGTGATAGCGCAATTTTCAGTGCTTTACCGAGACTCTTGAAGAGTGCTTCAATGATATGGTGAGAGTTGGACCCATCCAGTACATCGATATGAAGTGTCATCCAGGCATTGCTGGAAAGTGCGTCTAGGAAAGGGATCATTGAATCGCTTTCAAAAGCCCCCAGTCGTTCGCTGAGTCTGGGAAGTTCACATTTCAGATATCGACGTCCACCGAGGTCGATCACAGATCTCACGAGTGCTTCATCCATCGGAATCGTGACACTTGCGAATCGCTCCACTAAGGGTTTTGTTTTCATAAATTCATATAATGCATTTCCTATCACAATACCAACATCCTCTGCTGTGTGGTGGGTGTCAACGTCAAGATCGCCTGTGACATTTATGGTCAGATTGAAACCGGCATAAAAGGTCATTGTGTTGAGCATATGATCAAAGAAACCTATACCGGTCCTAATATCACTTATACCGGAGCCATAAGGTTCGAGTGCTAACTTGACGACAGTTTCTTTAGTCTCTCTTGTGATTTCAATCATGTTGTCTCCCTTCTTCGCAGGCAAGAATCATTTTAAGCACTTCATTATTTTGTTGCTCTGTTCCAAGACTGAATCTTACATACGACTTAAGTGAATTGTCATCAAAGAACCTCATTGAAAAGGAAGCTTCAGACAAACTCTTTTTAAGATTTGATAGGTTCCGGGATTTGAAAAGTATGAAATTTCCGCCGGATTCGATGTATGGAATATTCATCCTATTTAGCTCGCTTTGAACCCGCTCTCGTTCCACTACAATTTTTTCAATGTTGACTTTTACTGAAGCAAGGTTATCGAGTAAGTTCAGCACTGCGGCGACTGTGAATTGGTTGACATTGTAGGGTGCTCTTTTTGACTCGATCCGCTCTATGTTGGACTCTGAAGAGATTGCAAAACCGAATCTTAACGCTGCAAGACCATAACCTTTGGAAAAAGTCCTGAGGACGATCAGATTATTGTACTTTCGAATATAAGACAAAACCGATTCGCCACCAAAATCAATATAAGCTTCGTCGACGATGACAGTTGCACTTGTACTTTCGAGAAGGTATATGATCTCTGCTTTTTTTATGATTTGACCCGTTGGATTGTTTGGATTGCAAAGAATAATGAGTTTTGGATTATATTTCTTCACGTGTTGGATCATCAGTTTCATATCCGGATTATAGGGAGGTTCCAGCTTGAGTTCGACATATTTAGAATCTCTTAATTCACAGATTCGTTTGTATTCGCTGAATGTAGGTGCAAAACTGACAATTTCATCACTCGCTGATGCTAGTGCGAATATCGTGCTTTGAAGGACTTCGTCAGATCCGTTGCCTAAACTGAGATTGTTACTGTCAACACCAATTGTTTTTGCTAGTTTATTCTTTAGCTCTGAATAATCAGAATCGGGATAACGATTCAGATGGATGTTTGCAAGACATTTGTCCCATTCAATCTGAGCAGGGTAAGGGTTTTCATTTTTTTCCAGCATGATTTCTGACCTCCAATGCATTTTTGTGTGCGGTCAATCCCTCAATTTCCGCAAATTCTTGAACGGAAGCATTCACTGAACGTAGTGCTTCCTCAGTATAATACAAATAACTCGGTCTCCTGATGAAATCATAGACGCCTAAGGGGGATGAGAATCTCGCAGTACCATTTGTGGGAAGTGTATGGTTGGTTCCGGCGTAGTAATCGCCTAGTGTTTCAGGTGTATAGTTACCCAGGAAGATTGCGCCGGCGTTGATCACAGTGTCAAGATAATCAAACGGATTTTCTATTGCAAGTTCGAGATGCTCAGGGGCAATGGTGTTGGCAAAGTCAATGCATTCATCTAGGGTTGCGGCTATATGGACTTTGAAGTTCTGATCCAGCGCTTTTGATATGGTATCATCTCGTGACAATTTTGGCAGTTGGACATTCAATTCAGCAATGACGGAACTTGCGATATCTTGATCGGTTGTAATCAGAAAAAGACGTGCATTGGCATCGTGTTCCGCCTGGGCCATCAGGTCTGCAGCGATGAATTCAGGTGATGCAGTAGAATCGGCTACCACAGCAATTTCACTTGGTCCTGCTATCATATCTATGGCAACATCTCCAAACACTATTTTTTTTGCCATCGTCACATAACGGTTGCCAGGCCCGACAATTTTGTCAACTTTCTTGATGGATTCTGTTCCATAAGTTGCTGCGGCAATCGCTTGTGCACCACCGACGCGATAAATTTCCGTTATGCCAAGTCTATGACATACATAGAGTACGTGTGAGTCGAGTTCACCATTTATCCCTGGAGGGGAGAGGACTACGATTTCTTTTACACCTGCGATTTGAGCCGGTATGGCGTTCATTAGTACTGTTGAAGGGTAGATTGCTGTACCACCAGGAATGTAAAGTGCCACTCTGTTCAGTGGAAGGATCCGCTGTCCCATGATGATGCCTTGGTCCCTCTTGATTTCAAAGGCTTTGGGCAATTGATTGATGTGGTAGGCTCTTATATTGTCAATAGCTTCATCCACAGTTGTGATGAAAGAGGATGATACTTTCGATTCTGATTTAATAATCAAATCGTTTTCTACTCTAAGAGCTGTAATTTCCGATAGATCAAAAAGTCTTGTATATTCAAGAAGGGCAGAGTCGCCCTCCTGTCTGACTTTACCAATAATGGTTTTTACTTCGGCTTCTATGGTCTCATTGAACATTGAGGATCTCCTTTTCTATATTTTTCAGCCTTTCAATCAACCGGTTGATGGCTTCAAATTTTGTTTTGTATGCGACTGGATTTGAAATCAAACGTGTGGATACGTCTTCTATTTCTTCGATTACAATCAAGTTGTTGTCGCGGAGAGTTCGTCCTGACTCCACCAAATCGACGATGACATCGCTGATGCCAACAACTGGCCCAAGTTCTACGGAACCGTTCAGTTTTATGACCGTTCCAAGCTTGCCAGAGTTCTTCAGAAATAACTCCGTGCTCTTTGGATATTTTGATGCTACCGTGACCCAAGTCTTTTCATAGTAGGCGTGTGTGGCGGGTCCGGCGAGGCACAGTTTGCAACTGCCTATTTTAAGGTCGAGCAGTTCATATCCGTCAAATTCATATTCCTTCAGTACATCACTACCGACAACGCCAAGTTCAGCGACTGCTGATTGAACATAAGTGGGAACATCGTCCGCTTTGACCAAAATGAATTTGAGCAGCATTGAACTGTCATAAAATTGAAGACTTTTCTCGCTACCAGGTTCAATTGCTATACCCAGGACTCTTAATTTTTCAAGAAATGCATTTGCCACCCGTCCTTTTGAAAGTGCTATCGTTATCATGAAATCCTCCTAGTGAATGGATATGCTGGTGGGGTTCGAAATCAGACGACTTTTAAGTGCATCCGGACTGATTCGATAAGTCTCATTTTTTAATTGATCAATCACTTTGATGAACCCATCATTAAAATCTAGAATTTGATTCACCGATTTGAAATAATCACTTTGAAGTGCGATGCTGTAATCCTTTGGTCGCAAATTGAATTTGACTGAAAATCCTTTTGTCCTTAGCCAATTCGAGAAATCTAGTGCGGGACTGAATAGTTCCTCATCGTAAATGAGTACGAAATTGGTTCGATCAATGGTCATGGTATTTTTCATTTTAATCACCTCAATTATATTTTTTATATCTATTGCTCCACCACAGGCTTCAAATTCATATCCAAAATGCTTTGATAGATCATCGTATCGGCCCCCTTGAGCAACCGTTTTGCCGGTATCAACAGAGTAAACTTTGAAGAGAGGACCTGTGTAATACGATTTTGGGTGGGTCAGGCATAGATCCAGTGCAATTTTATTCTTTGTGATTTGCTCACTGTCCAAATCTTGGATTCTATTGATAATACTTTCAAGTTGGTCCAGTGATTCAACCAATTTAGGCGTTGTTGCCAATGTTTTGGCTTTTTTTATTACTTCAATAGGTGATCCTGTAAGAGCCAATAGCTTCTCAAGTGATTTTCTTTGATGCAGTGATAAATCCTTTATGGACTCTACTGATCTTTTTCTAAGCGCTTTTTCAATATCCGGAAGATCGGTATCTGAAAAGTTAAGGGATTTGATCAGCTCAGCAGTAAAAAAGATATGTCCGATATCCAGATGGATATTTTGGACTCCAAGCTTATTGAGCACCATGCAGTTGAGGAGGATGATTTCAGCGTCGCTTTCTGTTCCTGAATTGCCATAATACTCGAAGCCACCTTGAAGCGATTCCTTTAAGCCAATCGGTGCTTTGTGATCGAGTGTCACGATGCTCGATTTGTAATAGGTTTTCAGGTAACCATCACAAAGTGGAGCAATCTGCTTAGTGGCATGTGGAGTCGGGTCGCTTTTGAGTGAGAGCAGATCTCCTGAGGGAGCCATTATTTTCACTGCACCTGTGTCCATTTTGTGATTGTATTTTCCGAAAGTCTCAGTGAAGACTGCTTCATAGCCGTATGATTTGGCAATTGTTTCTAAAGTTTGAAAAATATGGTTGGTCAGGGTAAATTCGTTTGCATTCAGATTCAGCATATTGCCTCCAAAATAAAAAAATCATGTAGTGAGCGAACACCTACATGATTCTTAAAAATAAAAAACCACCATTAGATGCAAGCTCATTTCAAAGAGAAACAGAGCTTGCATGCCATGGTGGTCTAAGTTTATATTAGACACTAATGGTTACAAACCCTCTAATGGTGATGATGAAGTTGTGCGGAAAAAGCAATTTCAAATTTATTAAACATATCGCACCTCTTGTCTTTTTTAGAATATTAACACATGATTGGAGGATTGTCAACTCCATGGTATAATTAAAATATCAAATCGGGAAATGTCCCCAAATTTTGCGGAAAAATGTGGCTTGCTCCCGGAATGTCGATGGAGGACATCACGACACTGAAGTCTGCTGGTTTGATGCACGATATTGGTAAAATTGCCATTCGTCTTGACTTGTATGATAAAGAAACGTCTTGGACCCCCGCAGAGCGCATGGAAATAGGAAGTCACTCCGAAGTAGGCTATCAACTTCTCAAATCCATCACGGAGACAACGAGGCGAACATATCCCTCTTGAATCGAGAATCATTGCGATTGCGAATTTTTATGATACAATTGTTAGGTAACATATGGATAGTGGCTCGGGTGATAGGCAATTTTTGATCAATGAACTTGAAAAAGCAAAGGGAAAACAATTGGATCCGGTACTAGTAGAAATTTTCATAGAAAAAGTATTGAATAGAAAGTAGGAAAAATGGAAAATAGTTTTAATAATCTGGGGTTATCTGACAACATATTGAAGTCTTTAAACGAAATGGGTTTTACTGAACCAACCGAGGTTCAAAAAAGGACGATTCCCCGAGTCATGAGCGGTGAAGACCTGATTGTGATGTCGAAGACGGGAAGTGGAAAAACCGGAGCATTTGGTATTCCAATGCTTGAAATCATGAAAAAAGATAGCGAGGGACCTCAGGGACTCATTTTGACTCCTACAAGGGAACTGGCCGTCCAAGTGGATACTGACATCAAATTGATGGCGAAATTCACAGACATAAGAACGACAGTGGTTTACGGTCAACACAGCATGGTAAAGGAAGTGGAACAACTCAAAAAAGGAATTCAAATCGTTACGGGTACTCCTGGCAGGGTGTTTGACCATATCAGACAAGGCAATCTGAATATGAAAAACATAAAATTCCTTGTATTGGATGAGGCGGATCGTATGCTTGATATGGGGTTCATCGATCAAGTGGTGAAAATCATCAAAACGGTTCCTAAGGAAAGGGTCACTCTTTTATTTTCAGCAACGATTCCGCAGGAGATTCAAAAGCTTAGCAGACAATACATGAAAGAACCTTTCGTCGTGGAAATCGAATCCGATACATTGACGGTGGATTCCATTACACAAATTTATTATAAAGTGGAAGCCAATGAAAAACGCAAACAGCTGAATCGTCTTCTGACTGTGTTGCAGCCTGAGAGTTGCATCGTGTTTTGCAATACCAGATATGCAGTGGATAATATCAATGAGTTCCTCACGCGCAAAGGTTACAGTTCCAAAGCTTTACATGGTGCAAACACCCAAAGCAACCGTATGCGATCCATTCAGCAATTCAAGAAAGACGCTTTTCAAATTCTGTGTGCAACGGATGTCGCCGCCAGAGGGCTACATATAGATGACTTGTCATTGGTCATCAATTATGATGTGCCGTTGGAGAAAGACAGCTATGTCCATAGAATAGGGAGGACCGGTAGAGCCGGTCATGGAGGCAAAGCCATAACTCTAGTCACCAAAGATGATTTATTCACTATGTATGAGATTGAAGAGCATGTGGGTGTGCTTATAGAAGAAGGAACGCTTCCAACTGATGAGGAAGTCGCCAAGGCTCCCCGTCAAAAGATAAAAGTTCAACCGGAAAAAGCATCCACCACGAAACCTGTTTATACTAAACCCGCACATGGAAAGCCTGCACAAGGAAGATCTACTCATTCAAAAACAGAGCAGGCAAAACCTGTGCAGGCAAAACCTGTGCAAGCAAAACCTGTGCAAGCAAAACCTGTGCAAGCAAAACCAGATCAAACTAGACCTGTGCAAGCAAAATCACCGGTCCAGCCAAGACCCGGTTCAAATGTTGATGTTAAAAAAGCTCAGCCCGTCAAGAATGTAGAGCCAGTTAAGGTAGAACCAGTTCAAAAGAAGATTTCATTGATTGACAAAATAAAGAAGGTTTTTGAAAAATAAAAATCAGGACGCATAATTCAAATATGCGTCCTGCAGTTATTTTTTGCATGATTTTATATGTTCCAGTACGGATTTTTTGCTGGTGGATCCTGTGGATTTTTTACCTTCAATACTTGTGAAAGGCTCAAGAGCTTTGTAAACACATTCATCGATCAAGTCGGAATAAGTTTTGAGCTCACTAAGAGAAAGTTCTTCAATCGGAATGTTCTTATCAATACAATCCAGAGTTATTTTTCCTGCAATCTCATGACACTCTCTGAATGGAAGTCCCTTACCAACGAGATAATCCGCCAAATCTGTGGCGTTTAAATACCCTTTCTTGACAGCCATTGCCATATTTTCTTTAAGGAAAATGGAGCTGGACAACATTTCAGTGAAGACAGTGAGGCAAATATCAAGAGTTTCTACTGTATCAAAAAGACCTTCCTTATCTTCTTGCATATCCTTGTTGTATGCTAAAGGCAATCCTTTCATTACAGTCAAAATACCCATCAGGTTGCCGTACACGCGGCCTGTCTTTCCTCGAATCAATTCCGCTGCGTCAGGATTTTTCTTTTGTGGCATGATACTGCTTCCAGTGGAGAATTGATCGCTGAGTTCAATGAATTTGAATTCTGTACTGGACCAAAGTATGATTTCTTCGGAGAATCTGCTGAGATGCATCATAATGATTGATCCGACACTCTGAAGCTCAATGACAAAATCCCTGTCACTGACAGCATCCATCGCGTTCATGGAATATTTCGAAAAGCCGAGTTGCTCTTTCAAGTATTCACGGTCAGTCGAATAATTAACCCCGGCTAGTGCCCCCGATCCCAGTGGCATGACGTCTACACGTCTTTTTAGATCGTTACATCGATCCAGATCTCTTAAAAACATTTCATAATAAGCCATCAGATGAAATGCCAAAGTGATGGGTTGCGCACGCTGTAAGTGAGTATAACCCGGCATGAGTGTGTCCACATTCGATTCGCTGATTTCGAGGAGAACTCTCATCAAATCATTCAGTCTTCCTGTCAGATTGTCGAGAGCTTTTTTCACATATAACCTGAGATCCACAGCAACTTGATCGTTGCGGCTTCTTGCTGTATGAAGCTTCTTGCTCAAACTTCCGACCTTTTCTGCCAACAATGATTCAATATTCATATGAATGTCTTCATTTGCGATGGTCAGAACAGCCTCACCTGTCTCGATTTCAGCCTGAATCATCCTTAACGCGGTAATCAGTTCAGACAGTTCATTTTTTTCAAGGATTCCAATTTGGCATAGCATTTTTGCATGAGCAATTGAGCCTTCTATATCCTCTTCGTACAATTTTTGATCAAATGTAATGGAAGCGTTGAATTCGTCCATCATATGATGTGTGGACTCTTTGAAACGACCACCCCATAGTTTCATATCGCTACATCCTTTTTATAGTAATTTGCCAAGTCCACTTCAGAGTAGCCGCTTTCATAAAGTGATTCATCGGCGTCTACTGTGGCAAGGGATTTGCCGGTCATCATAGATTTTATTTTTAGTGGTAATGTGAAAAGATTGATGAAGCCTTCAGCATCGTATTGATTGTAGACATCATCTTCTCCGAAGGTCACGAACTCTTCACTGTACAAGGAATTCGCCGATTGGGTGGCGATGACTTGGCAACTTCCTTTGTATAGTTTGAGTTTCACATCTCCAGTTACCAGTGTTTGTGTACTGTCAACGAAAGCATCAAGAGCGATCTTTAAATCTGAGAACCATAAGCCGTCGTAGACCAGTTCCGCATATTTGTTGGAAATCGTCTTTTTGAAGGACATGGTCTGTCGATCCAAAACCAATTTTTCAAGAGATTTGTGTGCACTGTATAAGATTGTGCCTCCTGGAGTTTCATAAACGCCTCGAGATTTCATTCCGACCAATCGGTTTTCAACGATATCTATGATTCCAATGCCATGTTGACTTCCCATTTTGTTCAGTGTTTGGATCAACTCGACGGGTTCGTAGGATTTGCCGTTGATTTTTGTCGGGACGCCTTGTTCGAATGAAACGATTAGTGTTGTGGGAATGTCAGGACCCTTCTCAGGAGCCGCACACCATTTGTAGACTGACTCAGGGTGCGATTGCCATGGATCTTCCAAATTGCCGCCTTCATGACTGATGTGCCAAAGATTTTCGTCACGGGAATAGATGTCTTTTTTTGTGACCGTCAGTGGTATGTCGTATTGCTCGGCGTATGCGATACAATCCTCACGAGATTTGAGTTCCCATGTTCGCCATGGCGCGATGATTTTTAGCTCTGGAGCCAATGCTTTAATGCCCGCTTCGAATCGAACCTGGTCATTGCCTTTTCCTGTCGCTCCATGCGATATGGCCTCTGCACCTTCCAGTTTTGCGATTTCCACAAGTTTTTTGGCAATCAGGGGACGTGCGAACGCAGTACCGAGCAAATAGTCATCTTCGTAAACAGCACCTGCTTTTATGCCCTTGTAAAGGTAATCCACCACAAACTCATTTTTGACATCCAATACATATGCTTTACTGGCACCTGTAGCAAGAGCCTTTTGCCATACTTTTGAGTAATCCTCATTTTGACCGACATCCACACAAACCGCGATAACCTCATAATCAAATTCAACACTTAACCATTTCAAAATCACAGAGGTATCCAATCCTCCCGAATATGCAAGTACAACTTTCTTTTTCATAACAGCCTCCTAATTCTCATTTTGTTTTGAGAGTTTATATAATATTTTGTTTAAATATGCAGTTTGATGCAAAAAAACAATCCTTATCAATAAGGATTGTTTTATGATCGAATGCATAAAAAAATCCACATTTCAGTGGATTGATTGCTTATTTCAATAATGAATGCACCTGAAATCCTCTGATTTCTTGGGACGAATTTCTCCGCGGTACCACCCAAATTAGCTTTTAGCTCTCTCATTATCAGTACGGACATGTTGTCGATACTTATTCCCTTTAACGGTGGACATCCGGCTCACCTTACTGATTACTTCTTGTGAGCTGCTTGAAAAAGTTCTCAATATCATTGTTTCGTATGAGCTTACACCAACCTCATATCGCTGAACCCACGCCAATATATTTTCTTTTTCTCAAACGCATTTAATTATGAACTTATGATTAATTATACAGAAGACTGTATTTCTTGTCAACACAAAAAATATTTTTTTTTAGTTTTATGATTTCACCAATCGAGATTTCAGTGAATTGCAAATTCATTACAATGATGATACAATTACTGAAAAACTAACATTATTGGGAGTATAGAGTCATGAATATTCAGATATTTGGCAAGAAGAAATGCTTCGAAACTCAGAAAGCTGAGCGATACTTCAAAGAGAGACGCATCAAATTCCAGGCAATAGACGTTTCAAAATATGGCATGAGCAAAGGGGAGTTCGATAATATCAAAAGAGTTGTCGGATTGGATGTGCTACTTGATAAAAACAATGCGCTTTATTATCAAAAAAATCTGGATAAGATTCGTGGTGCGGAAATGATTCAGGATATCGTGCTGGACAACCCAAAACTATTTCGGACTCCTATTGTCAGAAATGGGAAGCAGGCTACAGTGGGATATCAACCGGATATTTGGGCAACTTGGGAATAATGTCCCATATTTCAGGAATAGGTCTTAACGACAGAAAGGACCGGATTATGAAAGAATTTCCGTCACTTCAGAAGTTTCAAGAATTACTTGAAGAAATTATCGATGAAATACCGGCAGAGTTTTTCAATGAGCTGAGCGGTGGCATCATTTTGATGGATCAAGTGAAATTTCACACTGAAAGCAAACCGAAACAACCACTTTGCATAATGGGAGAATATCACAGGACTGTACTGGGTTGCCAGATCAGGATTTATTACGGTTCTTTTAAGCACGTTTACAATAATATCGAACCTAAAGATCTATATGGGAGATTGAAAGAAACAGTGATCCATGAGTTCACTCATCATTTGGAGTACCGTGCAGGACTGAAAGATCTTGAAATAAAAGATAAGAAACGGATTGAATCGTATCGCACTAAACATTGATAACGTGGTATACTTAAAGAAAATCCACAAAGGGGATTGACATGGATCGATTATGGTATTTGTCACAAATAGAAATGTTGGAAGAGTTCACTGACGATGAGAATATGGCTATGCATGAGATGCTCAAGCAAGTTCAATTCTCAAAGGGTTCGGTTGTTCAACTGCCGAACACGCCACTTGAAGGTTTGTTTTTTATCAGAGAAGGCAAGCTGAGGCTTTTTAAAATTGATGATAAGGGAAACAACTATACAGTGGGTATTTTAAGTAAAAATTCATTTTTCGGTTGGTCGACCCATTTTTCATTGGGTACTGAATCTGTAGGCATCGAAGCACTTGAATCCACTATGATTTCAGGTTACGATGCGGAGGCTTTCAACAAATTTCTCATCGAAAAACCTGATTTGGTAAATCAGATTCTAGACCTTGTCAGCAAGGGGAAAGTCATCCAAGAAGAGATGCTTGAGTCCATGTCAAAAATGGATTTGAAGTCACGTCTCATGTATTGGTTGGGTCAGCTTGCTCTTTATCATGGAAGCGATGTGGGCAATTATGTGACCATCAATCTCAAACTGACGCATGAAGATCTTGCACATATGATAGATGCCAGTGTTGAAGAGATTAAAAGCAATTTACAGATTCTTGCCAAAGAAGGTGTAATCATATCAGGATTTATGAAAATCAGTTTGAAAAAATAAAAAACAAGAGCGAATTTTGCTCTTGTTTTTCGCGTAGTTAAGTTTCCGAAGGAAACTTATTAGCGGCTCAGCTTTCATTTCGAAAAAGTTTTAGACAAACACTATATAAATATTGTGAAATTTGAACAAGAGCACACTGTGCTCTTTTTTTTTATTTGTAACAAGCTTTGATGATTTCAAGCATAATGTTTGGTATGACTTCGTAGACGTCTTTTGTGAAGACCCGTTCGGTGTTTTTATGGAGATCTTTGCCCCAAGGTCCAAGATTGATTATGGGCACATCCAGTGTTTTCAGCTTGCCAAACGGAATCCGATAAAGTGTGTCCCATCCTGGACTGTTGGATTTTATGCACTCTATATCAGCATCATTGCCGGACCATGTGGCATAAGAGAGATCCGATATGCCCATGAAGAAGCCTTTTGATTCATATTCGATGTTATATTTTTTCATGGACACCCTATTGATCAGTTCCTCCATGGAAAAATGCAATTTCTTTGAAGTGAAAGTGTTGTTGACGTGCGGATAGTAGGGACCTGACAGTGCGATGATGATTACAGGACCTTCAAGATCGATGAAATCTGTTATGAATTCAATCAAACGGGTTGAGGCTTCAGGTAAGGTAATGGAATTTTCCCTCAGTTTGTCCAGCAACGAATCTTGATAAATATTGTATTCTTTTTCAAACCCATGATCCTTGGCATGCATCGCCATTTCATAAATATCCTGAAATGTGAATACTCTTGGATTGAAGTTGATCTCTTCAGGGGTTTCACCTGTCAAGGCACAATAATTCTCATAGGCATCCTGAAAGTGAATCAGTGTATCCCTCATTGTACGTTTGGAGACTGAGACCAGTTTCGACATGATGCGTTGTGGTGATCTTGTAAAGGTTAACCAGTTGAAATAACCAGTGGCAGCTTCAGGAATGGAGGCGTCATATGCTTTTTTCCTATCTTTCAGATTGACCCATACCGGAGGTGGTGTTGCCTCGTTGCCATGTTGGTCACAAAAATCGACATTGAGCTCGGTCTTTCGCTGTAGATCGGCTAGAATCAATGACGGGTTGAAGCCCGCAAAGGGATCGCCGATATGACTCTTTACACCTTTGACGTAGAGAACAGGCATGATTTTTCCAACCGAGCCCTCGTGGAATATCGCTTTTGTCTTGTTTTGATTGAAGTAAGGTTCGCTATTGATGGTGAGAACGTAGTCAAGTCCATATTCGTCACGGAGTTTTGTGATTTGAGATACCGCTCTAAGCATTCCCTTTGATAATGATTCCTCATCAGAGACACTGATCAACAAAATATTGCCATCGAAGTTTTCGAGTTCAGAGAAATGAGCACAAAGTGACAACTGGATCGCGGCACCGGATTTCATATCGGCAGAGCCTCTACCAAAGGTCCATTCTCCTGATTCCAAATCTGCTCTCACTGTTTGGGACAAATTTCTCTCAGCCATGGCGATTGCCAGTTCGTCAGGTCTTAACGCAAAAGCTTTCAATTTGCCATATTCTTCTATGTCTATGGCATCGTGATGATGAATCATGATAACGGTTTTATTTCCAGTGCCTTTGACGAGTGCCCATACTACATTTCTTCCATAGGGATCATCTTCGAGCAATTCTGTGCCGCACAATTCTGGATGTGTGTCAAAGTAGGGTTGCTCTTTGATCCAGTTTAATATTTGTTCGGATATATATGTCTCTCGAAGCGACCCGGTGTCGCTTTGTGTCGCCATCAACCTCAAAAATAATGATTTGATTTTTTCTTCAAACATAAGTGCTCCTTCCTGGTGCTTTTATAAGATACCATTATAACATACTTTTCAATGTTGCTTTGTTTGGTCTGAAAAAAGGGTATAATGAAAGTGTGTGTTATAAAAATAAATTTTGGGTGGAATTTTATGGGGAAATTCTTTGGAATGATCAAAAATTTGGGAATGGCACTCGCTATCGGCTTGGTGGTCGGGGTGGTTTCCGTACTCTTTAATTTGGTGATTGAAGGTGGTGTTGAGCTGTCAAAAGTAATCCTTCTGAATCAGAAGAATTATTATTTTTTGTTGCCTTTTACAGGAGCGATGTTGACGATGGGAATTTATGGACTATATCTGAAAGATGACCATACGGGACTTGGTATTGTCCAGGTTCTCATTGAACTCGAACAGATTAAAACGCATTTGATGCTTCCGTTTAGAGTATTTATAAGGGTGGTCAGCGCTATGATCACTCTGATTTTTGGTTTCTCCGCAGGTAGGTTTGGGCCGATAGTCCACTTAGGCGCCGCAGTAGGATCAAATGCAGGTTACTATATGAAGCTGTCATCGTCTCATGTGAGGTTGTTGATTGGGTGTGGTGCCGCAGCGGCTATAGCTGCTGTATTTAAAATGCCCTTGTTTGCAGCTGTATTTGTGCTCGAGGTGCTTTATAAAAAACAGTTTGCCAATTACTTCGCTCCGGTGGTTTTATCAGCAGTAGTGGCCAATTTGCTCGGCAATTACTTTCAAGGTCCGATGCCTGTTTTTGATTTTGCGTACGAACAAGGATTTGTGTTGAACGATCTTTTGGTATTTACGGGTTTTGGACTACTGATGGGTGTGGTTGGTATTTTGTACATACTATCCATCAATAATTTTACTGAATTGTTTGGGAAGCTGGGCAACGTTTACATCAGACTTGCCGTAGGTGGATTGATCATTGCTGTTATAGGGCTATTTTTTTCGCTCAATTTTGAATTGCATGAAAATACGACCTCAAGGATTATGAGTGGAGAATTTGAAATTGGTGTACTGGTTGCCATCGGATTTGTGAAAATGATTGCTACAGGCATCACACTCGGAAGCGGATTCGTCGGAGGTAATTTTTATCCTGGGATTACAATCGGTGCAGGGATTGGTATGGCTTTCGGGAAAATAATTGAACCTGCGGGTGAAAATCAAATATTTGGCGTACTGGGTATGGGCGCGCTCATTTCCAGTTATCTGAATGCGCCAATTGCAGGTATTGTATGGATTTTAGAATATTCCAGGCATTTTGACTGGATGATTCCAGCGCTTATTGTGTGTTCTATGTCCGTTTCAGTCACATATCATTTGCTGGGTAAAGATATATTCACGAAGACGTATGAAAGTGCCATTGATCAAATGAGATTGGGATAACTTTGTTTAACTTTTATCATAATCTTAAGCAAATCTTAACCTTTCAAATATATACTTGAAAAAGTGTAACAATTAACCTCCGTAAGTCGTTATATGTAATAAAGGGGGCGACATTTCAAGTATGAATAGTAAAAATTATATGAGTATTTTGATTTTAATAGCAGTTTCTACTTTTTTGATTTCCTGTTCCATGACCGTAAAACCGTCGGATCAAGATTTTGAGCGTGATTTCACCAAGCAGAGAAACCACGTTCAATCCGGTCGCGTTCTTCATGATCAAGAGGATGTCTATTTTTCTGTTTTGAGCGAGATTACCTATGATAGGCAAAAATCTGCAACGCGTCATGGCTCAATATTTCGAACGGACATTAAGGGAGACAAACTTTTCAAAATTGCGGACCAGTACGCAAGATTTCTGACCATACATAATGAATGGCTATATTTTTCCTCCGAAAATCTTTATAGGATGCCAAAAGAAGGAGGCGTGACAGAACTTCTGATATCAGGTCATGACTTGGAGTTTACCATCCATAAAGACAAAATCTATTATGTGGATCGCTCAGCCGAGGAAGGCGTCTATGAATCCAATCTGGATGGTTCATCACGAAGGAAAATTTTTGATGGTGGCGCAACCGATCTGATGGTTCATGATGATATTATGTATATTGTGAGAAAGGCTGATTTCAAACTTCATGCCATATCCATTCGGAACAATCAAAACAGTAGTATTATCAAAGATTCTGTCGGGCAGTATTGCATCGATGGACAGAAGGTCATCTATACTGGAGAAGGACTTTACGTCCAGTCCCTGCAAGGGGACTTCAGAACCATAAAAATCGACGATTTTGTCAGCACATTCAATTTGAAGGGCGAATGGATCTATTACATCAGTGCCAGTGAAGGTGATATGCTGAAGCCAATACTCAACAAAGCCCATCGCGACGGGACTGAACGAATCGCTTTACTCGATCATGATATCAATTTTTATGATATGGAGATTTATATAGCTGGAGATTGGATTTATCTTTATAATAGATACGAACCAGAGCAATTTGTTCGAATGGATCTTGATGGTAAGGGTCTGCAGGTGCTTCGCCTCGGGAAAAATTATAAAGGTGGAAGTGTGGTGGAGATAATAAATAAGAGCCTGTAATTTTTTTTTGCATATTATGACCTCCTTGACCTTATTATACCCATTTGGATTGTATCGCAAAAATTTAAATGATATAATTTTTGTTACTACGGCAAAGATGAAAGGATATAAGAATGATTATTTCGAAGGATGACAAGACCTATTTGGTGAGAATGGTACAGGATTATTTTGAAAGAGAACAAATGGAGGCTATCGGCAATATCGCTTCAGAGCAACTCATTGATTTTATGATGGATCATTTGGGACCCATTGCATACAACGAAGGCGTCAAGGATGTCTTTAAGCTTATCAAAGTGAATCAAGACCATCTTGAAGATGAGATTTATGTGCTGGAAAAACCGTCCAAAAGATAAGAGGAGTGAAAGACAGTGATTAGAAATATCGAATCAAAGGATGTTGAACAGATCTGTGAGATATACAATCATTATGTTGAGAATGCCGTTTGTACATTTGAAGTTGAACCTGTAACTGTTGATGAAATGACAAAAAGAATTGAAAATGTTACAGGGGTCTATCCTTGGATCGTCGCTGAAGAAGAGGGATTGATCATAGGATATGCTTATGCGGGAAGGTGGAAAGAACGCGAGGCCTATCGATTTACAGTAGAGACATCTGTATATATAAGATTTGGATATGTTGGTCGAAGAATTGGTTCCACAATATATACTTCTTTGATCCGGAGATTGAGATCACAGGGGATTCATGCCGTAATCGGCGGTGTTGTTCTACCAAATGAAAAGAGTGAGCGTTTGCATGAGCGTCTCGGGTTTGAAAAAATCGGACATTTTGCCGAAGTCGGATTCAAATTTGACAGTTGGAGAGATGTTGGCTACTTTGAACTGATCTTGAAGTGAATCACAAAATATGGAGGATACAAATGGAATACAATGAGATGCTCGAAAGATTTGAATACTATAAATCGAATTTTATCAAAAAACAAAACCAGACGCTTAAAATAAACATCTGGATCAGTTATCTGAAAAAGATCGTTCAAATCAAGGAAACCTCAGAACTTAGAGGGAATACAGACGAATTGATCCAAAAAACATTCAATATTCTTACCATTTACATTCATGAGAGACCAACAGACAATAAACTCAGAAAAGAATATCTTTTGTCGTTCCAGGAAATGATGACACAAGCGAAAAAGGAATATGGTCTTGTTGCAAAAGGTTCTTTTGTGGGGATGTACATGGCTATTGGGATGTCCGTAGGTTTGGCTATTGGAATGGCAATTTTTTCAGTGGACAATGCCTTATATAGCACTGGTATAGCAGTCGGCATGGTTGCTGGAATAGTGATTGGGAATGCTAAAGAAAATCAATTGGAGCGACAAGGAAAACTGTTTTAGCAGAGAGGAATTCAAATGGGCTATATCAATGAATTGAGGAGCAAAGTTGGAACTAGACCAATAATACTGACAGGTGTGGCACTTCTCGTCATAAATGAAGCTGGAGAAATATTACTTCAAAGGCGCACAGATACCGGAGACTGGGGAACACTTGGAGGTTCTCTTGAACTCGGTGAAAGTTTTGAGGAAGCCGCAGTCAGGGAGCTTTATGAAGAAGCGGGTCTCAAAACAGAAATCGAAAACCTGGAACATGTAACAATCTTATCCGGACGGGGCATGTATTTCAAATATCCCAATGGGGATGAAGTTTTTAACGCTCTTGTGGTTTACAAAATCACAAAAACGGAAGGTATCCCTCATGTCAATGATGATGAAGGATTCGAAGTGAAATACTTTCCGTTGAATGAAATTATCGATGATCTGAATCCTATGGCTAAGATCATACTTAAAAGATGTGGTTATTATGATCTATAATCAAAGAATTTTATGGAAGATGATATCATCCACATAATGTCCTGATTTTACATTCAAGTGATGCATCAAAACTTTTCCGCCAAGAGCGAATCCTAATTTTTCAACGGCATGAAGTGAGGCCTTATTATCGCTATACACATAAATTCTAGCGATGGTGACGCCTTTTTTTTTCATCGGTCATCTCACGTTATTGTTATTGACATATGCCTATTAAAAAAGGAGGTATACAATGCCAAAAAGAGATGGAACCGGACCAATGAATCAAGGGATGCTCAAGAAGACACTTGATGCCATTGAAAAACAACTTGAGAAATTTGAAGTAAAACCTTGATTAGAGATTTGAAATATGCTAAAGTAATTTTGAACTTAATAAGATCCATTGCTAGGGGTGCTGCATAGCGGGCAGCTGAGAAAAGAAACCTATTTTTTTACCCTTTGTACCTGATCCAGATCATACTGGCGTAGGAAAGCTGATAATCGTTTGATTTTTTTGAACGCTAAACGCGACCCTCGGGGTCGCGTTTTTTTATTCAGCCCTTCGCACAATCCAAGGAGGCTACTGATGAACACAATGAATTACTCCACACAAATGGATGCCGCAAAAAAAGGCGTCGTCACAGAAGCGATGAGACATGTCGCACAAACGGAAAAAGTCGATGAAAAATGGCTTGTTCAAAAAATGGCGGAAGGTAAAATAGTCATACCTGCAAATAAAAACCATAAATCACTGATTCCTGTCGGTGTCGGTGAAAGACTGTCGACAAAGATCAATGTAAATTTGGGGATATCAAAAGATGTCAATGATTATGAAGAAGAAATGAAAAAAGTGAGAAAAGCGCTGGAACTAGGTATTCATGGCATTATGGACTTGAGCAATTATGGTAAGACTGCGGAATTCAGAAGAGCATTGATTGATATTTCAACAGTTATGATCGGATCTGTCCCGATTTATGATGCACTTGGATTCTATGAAAAAGAACTGATTGATATCAAACCGGAAGAATTCTTGGATGTCGTGGAAAAGCATGGTGAGGATGGTGTCGATTTTGTAACGATTCATGCCGGTGTCAACAAGCATACAGTTCAGACTTTCCTCAACAATCCAAGATTGACGAATATCGTTTCAAGAGGTGGATCGCTTATATTCGCATGGATGCAACTTACCGGAAATGAGAATCCTTTTGTTGAATACTATGACCGGTTGCTCGATATTTGCGAAAAACATGACATCACTTTAAGCCTTGGTGATGCCATGAGACCCGGATCCATTTCTGATGGTACCGATGCTTCCCAAATATCAGAGTTGATTGCACTTGGTGAACTGACCAAAAGAGCTTGGGCAAGAAATGTCCAAGTTATGATTGAAGGACCGGGTCATATGGCAATAGATGAGATAGAGGCCAATATGCTCCTGGAGAAAAAATTATGTCATGGTGCGCCATTTTATGTCCTTGGACCACTTGTCACCGATGTCGCTCCGGGTTATGACCATATCACTGGTGCCATAGGCGGTGCGCTCGCAGCCAGCAAAGGTGCTGATTTTCTTTGCTATGTCACTCCCGCTGAACATTTGAGATTGCCTACCCTTGAAGATATGGTGGAGGGCATCATGGCGTTTAAGATTGCTGCCCATGCAGGTGATATCGGCAAGAAATTGCCCGGGGCAAGAGAGTGGGATAACAAGATGAGTGCCGCGCGAAAAGCTATTGATTGGGAAATGATGTTCAGTCTGGCCATCGATCCAGAGAAAGCACGAAAGTATCGCGCGGATAGTCAACCTGAAGAAGAGCATTCTTGCACCATGTGCGGCAAAATGTGTGCAATGAGAACGATTAATAAAGTGATGAACGGAGAATCATTATGAAGCATACACATAAAATCAGCCTTTCGGGTGTGCTGATTGCACTTGGTGTGGTCTCTGGTTCTATTCTTTATATTCCTATTGGTGTCATCAAAGCGTTTCCGGTACAACATATGATCAATGTACTTTCGGCTATTCTTCTCGGTCCGTTTTATGCGGTAACTAACGCTTTTTTGATTTCACTCATCAGAAATATGACGGGCGTAGGAAGTTTGCTTGCATTTCCAGGGAGTATGATTGGAGCATTGATTGCATCGCTCTTATATAAAAAATGGGGAAAGCTTGGACTGGCATTTTTGGGAGAGTGGATTGGAACGGGCATAATTGGGGGTGTTGTGGCATCACTGATGGCTCAAGAGTTGCTTGGGTCCACTGCAGGAATGTCCGTATTCCTCACCTCATTTCTTGCCAGTAGTTTTGTCGGCGCCAGCATCGCAGTGGTTCTATATGGTGTACTAATGAAAACCGGATTGATGGCGTCGCTTAAGAGAGAGAATTTATGAAAACTGTTCTAACTATTGCGGGATCGGATCCTACAAGTGGTGCAGGTATCCAATCGGATCTCTTGACCATTTATCAAAATGGCGTTTATCCATTTTCAGTGGTGACGTCCATCACCAGTCAAAATGCAAAAGGAGTGACCGCGCGCTTCGATCTGGATGGAAACATCGTCAGAAGTCAACTGAATACGTTGCTTGAGACACATATACCTGATGCGATCAAGATTGGTATGTTGGGTTCCGCACAGAACTGTCGTGTAGTATATGAAGTTTTGATGATGAGATTTCCAGAAGAGAGGTCGCGGCCACCAATCATTTTAGACCCTGTTATGGTCTCAACTGGCGGAAAAGCATTGATGGATGATGACGGTGTCGATGTTCTTATCGAAAAACTATTGCCTATAGTCACTTTGTTGACGCCGAATCTCATGGAATTTGAACGAATATTTGCTCAAAAAAAATCAATGGATATCCACCATCCCCCTTGCAACATATTGGTTAAGGGGGGCCATTCAACTGGTGATTGCACGGATCGACTTATTATGACAACCGGAGAAACGTTTTTATGGACGTCTCCACGAATCAAAGCCAGCTACGATCATGGTACCGGATGTACGCTATCGTCTGCGATTGCAGCAAACCTGGCGGTTGGAAGAACTTTGAACGAAAGTATCCGATTGGCGAAGTTGTATTTGACTGAAGGGATTAAACATCCTGTAATCTTTGACTCGGGATTTGGTGGAATAAGAAAGTAGGCGAATAATTGGCTATAGTACACATTATCAATAATGAGGTATCAAGAGCCTTTGTTGCCGATGGTGTTTTGGCATATGGAGGTTCGCCTATGATGTCGGAGAATCATATGGAATTTGATGCCATCCATAAACATACAGGTGCCATGCTGATCAACCTTGGGATGGTCAATCCACAGAAAGAAAATGTCATAATCAAAGCGTGTCAAAGCGCTTCAAAATATGGAATCCCAATAGGTTTGGATCCTGTAGGCATCCATATATCACCATGGCGTCTTAAGGTGTTTGAAAAAATCATGTCCACATTTGAGATCGCATATGTCAAGGGCAATCAAGATGAAGTATACTGCGGGGTATTTGGACCGTATGATGGGCAAAATAAATCACTTGAAGCTGTGCAGCGCTTTGAATTAGAACAGTTCAGTTCAAGGCTTCTGGCAAGTAAAACAGTTTGGTTGATTACTGGTGAGCAGGACTATGTTGTCGGTAGAGGTCGATGCGAGATTGTATCTGGAGGCACGCCAGATCTTAGAAAAATCTCAGGGGCAGGTTGCCTGCTCAGTGCTTTGGTGGCAGTGAACATATCGAAAGGGATGTGTGTTCTTAATGCTGCAGTTAAGGCAAGTTGTGATTTGAAAAAAGCTTCGGAAGGATTCGCGCAAGGAGGCGTAGGAACTTTGAAAGTGAACATTATTGATCGATTGGGACAGGCAGGTGAATCAAGTGTCTAGGATGATGTATTTGATTACGGGTGATTTACCGATTTCAAGACAACTTAAAATACTCAAACGACTCATGCCTCTTGGCATTGAATATTTGCAGTACAGGAATAAAGTTGCAGATCCAATGACGGCTTATAACGAAGCCTTGCAGTATAAAGTCCTTTGTGATTTATACGGAACTAAATTGATCATCAATGACTGGGTTGAAGTGGCAAGAGCAGTAAATGCTTCAGGCATCCATTTAGGGGAATCGGATACGTCATTAGAAGTAGCTCGCTCTATACTGGAGCAAACAATAATAATCGGTAGAACGGTAAAAACAGTGGAACAAGCCAAACATGCGGAAGCTAAGGGAGCAAACTACATTGGTGTCGGAGCATTCTATTCATCCAAGACAAAAAAAGAAGCGTTGCCTATATCGACGACAACGTTGATTGAAATCAGAAGGGAGGTCAAACTGCCAATTTTTGCAATTGGAGGATTGACTCCTGACAACATAACCTCTGAAATCACAAGTCATGTGGATGGATTCGCTTTTTCAAATGCCATCTGGCATGCAGAACGTCCCGAGGAGGTTCTTCTAGGTTTTAAAAGGATTTGAACGACTTTTTTTGACGAATGGCATCTGTTGAATAAGGGTATTCTATTGTGATGATTTGAACCGGATTTCCTTTGAGAACGTAGATATGCTCAAGGCCGTTAAGTAGTAACTGACCCTCTAGAACAATAGTTTTTTGTGTCATATCATGACCAAAAAGATAATAATCTGCCTTTATGTCCTTTATGTCTTTAAATTCGTGAGCGACACAAAATAACCCGAATTCATTTTCAATCAACGTAGGGCGATCAAAAATAAAAGCTTCTGGAAAATATTTCTTAAGTGTCGAATAATCATCGTGATTGCCCATGACAAAGTAGAATTTTGTATCTTTAAATCCCTCCATCAACTGAGCTAGGTGAGCGATTTTTTTATCATAAAGATCAATTTTTTTGGGTGAATGTCCCAATTTGATGTCATCACAAATATCCCCTGTGTGAATGACATAATCAGGATGGATAGATTCCAATAGCCGTTTGATTTCCTTGTAGATCTGACTAGGTGTATCAGTCAAATGAACAAGCTTAATGGAATCATTGCTTTTTAGTTCTGGCGGGATGATTATTTTTTCAAGTAATCTTTGCAAAATTCTGATATGATCACCACCTTTTTATTTGTGATACCCAATTTAAGTGTGGATTATCCATAATTAAGACTACCTAAGCTGGTAGTCTTTCTTCTCTTAGAAATACAGGCAATAAAGTGGCAGTCGTTATGATGATTGCACCTACTATGCCTTGTGCGCCAAATTGTTCACCTAGTAGCAACCAACCCAAGAATGCTCCGAAAATAGGTTCGAAAACATAAAGCAACGAAGTCCGTGATGCGGAAACAAGGCGCTGACAATAGTTGGCGATCAGGTATGCAATGCTCGTACATCCGATGCTTAGTACAAATAGATTACGAATCGCAATCTTGGAAAGTTCAAGAGAAGGAGATTCAAACATAAGAATATAAAAAGCGACTATGACCGTCGATAAAAGCATTTTTTGAGACCGTTGTGTATTTCAATCCATAAGTATGGAAAATGAATGAGCCATAAAGGTGAAGACTCCCATTTCGGACAGTAGTGGTTTGGTTAGTGCAAAGGACGATCCCCATAATGCCACTGCCACCAGCAGCAACATTTCATTGATGATTTTTGTTAGGAAGGGAACATAACTTTTTCATTATGCATAAGCTTCCTGGAAATGCCAAGTAAGATAATTGTGACAGCAGCTGAAGTGGTAAAAGAAATCATTACTTTTCCGAAATTTCCATCGCCGAGAAGCACTTGCTGCATGTTGATCAGATTGTTATATATCGGAACATAATAATTCATTGGATTCACAGTGCCCGAACCAAACATATTCATGAATCCCGCTATCATGATCACCATGTATGCTGGTGTGATGTAAGCGCCTGCTTCTTTAAGGGAGTTGGCAATCATTGATAACACTGAAATGATTGTGACGTACATTCCGACAAGTCCAATCATACTGATAAAGAACATCAGGAAATCGGTTCCACCCAGTGACATTTGAGACATTTCGAAAACACCACTTGCTGATAAGAAATTTAATGAAAACGGAATCGAAATCAACACCCCGATGAACGAGGAAATCATGGAGATCAAGGCGACTATAGACAAACTGATTACTTTTCCGCCTATGATTACGCCACGGTCGACTGGTGTCAGGAGCATGGTCGCAATCGTTCCGCGTTCCTTCTCACCTGCGATGGAGTCCATTCCAATGCTCATTGCACCCGCGAAGATGAAGATTGAAACAAGCATTGGCACCAGATTGGCTATTCCTCTGTCAATGCCTTGGTTTTGCGCAGGGATTTCAATGCCGGCTGTGGCCAAATCATAGACTCTTAAATAGGAGGCATCTCCTATACGTTCCGCTAAAACGGTTTGGCGATAGTTTTCCAGAAGTGCTCTCATTTTATAGTTTGCATTTATGGATTGATCGCTCTTAGGCGAATATGCGCCTTCAATCAATGGCAGTTGACCTGACTCAAAAGCCGTCAGTTTGGCTTCGAATCCAGGATCGAAATACAGGTAATAATCGTAAGTCTCATCCAAAATCAACTGCTCGGCAGTATTTCTATCAAAATTCCCTGTAATGAATTCTATGGAATCATCAGTATCCATCATATCCATAATTGCTAGCGGCACTCCTGATCCGATGACTCGTGTGACATGGGAATCGAGGTCATCCTGTGAACGTTGGATCATATAACCCATCATGGAGTAAATCAGTGCGATACTGAGCATGGGCAGAATAAAACTTGTGATAACCAGTCTTTTGTCGGTAAAAACTCTCCGAAGTTCCTTTTTTGTGATGATCATCAAGGATTTAAACATTGTAGCCACCTCCCGAATTGTCGTATAATTTGAAAAAGGCGTCATCCAGATTGTCTTGACCTGTTAGAGAGTAGATTTCATCAATCGTTCCAATTGCTTTGATTTCTCCGTCCATGATTATGGCGATCCGATCGCAAAGTCTTTCGGCAACGTGCATCATATGTGTTGAAATTATTACTGTTTTGCCTTTGTCTTTGAGCAGTTGGAGATAGTCGGTCACTGCTCGAGCGGTTATGATATCGAGGCCGTTGGTGGGCTCGTCGAAAATAATGACATTTGGATCGTGGATCAGACTCACTACGATAGACAATTTTTGCTTCATCCCTGTGGAGAGGTCTGAAATCTTGGTGTGTCTGAAAGAGGTTACCCCGAAATAATCAAATAGGATTTTCATACGTTCATCAATGAGATTCTCAGGCATGTCATGGAGTCGTCCAAAAAAACGAGTGGTATATTCTGGAGTGAAATGCGTGTCGAGTTTGAGTTCGTTTGTTAGAAAAGCAAGTTCTCGTCTCACGGATTCACCTTGTGAACTGCCTTCGAATCCATTGACATTGATACTGCCTTCTGTGGGTTCGATGAGTGTGGCCAAGCATCTCAACGTGGTGGTTTTACCGGCACCGTTTGGACCAAGCAAACCGAAAATCTCGTTGTCGTTCACCTGAAAACTGATATTGTTTACGGCTGTTTTGAAATTGACTTTATCACCGTTCGCAATCATTTGTTTTTTTGAAAGTTTGAAAGTCTTTTTGAGATTGCTGATTTGTATCATGGGTTCCTCCTGTGTGAAATATATATGTACTGAGAACACATTAACATTTATTCCTGAAACAAAGCTTACTAAAATCTTAAATTCCTATTAAACAATTTTTACAAATCCTGTGGATTTGAAGAAATATCAGTGATGGACTACTTCAAACTCAATTTGTGATTCTGGTGCTTGACTTGAGAAGCATCTCGAATTATTATTGAAATAGACTTATAAAATGAGAGGAGTACATATAATGATTCAGTGGGACAAGCAATATGAACTTGGGATAAAAACAATTGATGACCAACACAAAGAATTGATCAAAATCACCGGAAGACTTTCTGATCTCTTGACAAATGCAATTGATGGGGACGATATTTACGATGAGATGGTGACGATCATCGAGGCCATCACTGACTATACGGTGTACCATTTCCAGTTTGAGGAAGAACTTTTCAATAAATTTGACTATCAGTTCAAGGACGCCCATATCGCTGAACACAACAAATTGATTGAAGAAATAAGAAGTCTTGACTTAAGAGCTGTTGATGAGGATCAGGTTGTCTATGGCAAAAAAATCCTGAAATTTTTAATCACATGGGTGTTCAAACATATAAGCGGATCTGATTTTCTGTATAAAAATCTGTTTTTAGAAAAGGGAATCGTTTAAATTGTATAGAAAATAATGAAAAAGCCATCAGTCTTAGATTGATGGCTTTAAAATTTGGTATAAATCGATTATGTGGAGGTATGCGATGAAAAATTATATAGGCTTGGATATCGGAGGGACTAAAATACTGGGTGTCCTCTATGACGAAAAGGGGAACCCGATCATAAAAAGAAAGAAAAAAACAAAAGCGTCAGAGGGTTTGGATGTGGTCATGGAACAAATCTTCAAAGTCGTCGATGAGCTTTTGGAAGATAAATCCTTGGAACTTATAGGCATCGGTGCCGGAATTCCAGGTCTTGTCACCGATGAGGGCATTATCACTTTTTCACCCAATATTCCTCTCAGGGATTTCAATCTTAAAAAGATATTGAGTAAAAAATACGATGTGCCAGTGATCATCGGAAATGATGTCAATGTGGCGATGTTCGGGGAGTTCAAATGTTTGAACAGAGATGATTTGAAACATGTCTTGGGACTTTTTATTGGCACAGGAGTAGGAGGAGCCATCATCATTGATGGGAAACTTTACCAAGGCCAAGGTGCCGCAGCTGAATTCGGACACATGGTAGTAAATTCGGATGGAGTGTTTTGTGGGTGTGGTTCGCAAGGATGTCTTGAAGCATACGCATCAAAGTGGGCAATACAAGAATTCATTCAGTCTCAAATCAAAAAAGGTCGCAAGTCAGTTCTGAGTGAGATTTTGGAAAGTGGAGATGTCATAAAAAGCTCCGCAATTGAAAAGGCATATTCTGAAGGTGATGAAGTCACTGTAGAGGCAATAGATCGTGCGGTCAGATATTTGGGTATAGCTCTCGGGAGTCTGATCAATCTTTTCAACCCTCAAATGATCATTCTCGGTGGAGGTATGATGGAATCCATGGGCAAGACTCTAAAATCAAAAATCATCGAGGAGTCAACACTTCATGCGATGCCTGGGTTGATGAAAACTGTTGAATTCAGTCTTTCAGTACTTGGTGATGACGCCGGAGTCTATGGCGCCTGTCAATTGATCTCAAACAATAAATGAAATTCGGAGGATAAAATGTCAAAAAAATTATGTAAACTTGTTAAAGATGATATCTTGGAAGATGATTTCAAGACCTATGTCAAATATGTTAGAAAGCCACATTATGTCTGCAAAAAATGTGGCCGCGCCTCAGCAGATGAGGATATGCTCTGCAAACCGCAAAAAATAAAAGAAAAAGACAAGGAATGATACTATGGAACAGACATTTGCAGCAATCGATTTGGGGTCCAATGCCATAAAGCTGAAAGTTGTTCAGACTGTAGGCCAAAGTTTTATGATGCTGGAAGACTTAAGTGTCCCCATACGGGTCGGAGAAGAAGTCTATTTGTCAGGGATGATATCGCTGGGGACAGTCAATGAAATAGTGGAAACTTTGAAATATTTCAGACAAGTGCTATCGGAGTATGACGTGAAGACATTTGAGATCATAGCAACAAGTGCGCTCAGAGAAGCCAGCAACACCAAGAATGTGGTCGAACTGATTCATATGAAGACAGGGCTTACAGTAGAAGTCGCCGAAGATACAATTGAAAAGTTTCTCACTTATAAATCCATACGCGACCAAATGGACAACTATAAAGAAATCAGAAAAGGTTCCCTTCTTGTGGAAGTCAATTCTGGAAGTTTTGATATCAGCATCTATGCTCAGAACAAATTGATCAAGAATGAAGAGATTAAACTTGGAATCAAGGCACTCAAGTATACTTTGATGGACCTTGAAAAAAGAACAGTACTATATCCGAATGTGTTGAAAGAATTGGTAGAAACCAGAACCTCCCACATTTGGCCATCCATAACATCCAGGAAATTGAAGCATTTGGTTGCCATAGGTGGCGATGCGAAACTCATCAGAGAAGTCTTGTTCAACAATGATGTCGTCATTCCAATGAAGGATTTCAAAGCGATGTGCGTCAGATCTCTGGATTGTGATTATGAGGTAAGAACAATGATTGAGGCATCGGGTGCCAACTGGTATGAATTCTTGGCGACCATCATTGTGTATGATGTATTTTCTGATTTGGTTGAAACCGAATTCATCTGGATTCCAGAAATTTCGCTTAGGGATGGTATGATCGCTGAGTTGGTGGAAAAAAATAGGAATTTGATGCGATACAAGAGTTTCAACAATGATGTCTATACTTTGACCAAGGAAATTTGTAAACGTTACAGAAGCAGTGAGAGCCATGTCAAACAGGTGGAAAAGATGGCGCTTGCTTTTTGGGGTGCCCTGAAAAAAAATTATGAATTCAACCCTCGTGATTATTTGCTTTTGAGATTGGCCGCAAATCTCCATGAGATTGGAAAATATACTAGAATGAAGGATTATTTGGTAACAACTTATGACAAGATAAGCAATTTAAACATTTTGGGAGTGACTCATAATGAAATCATGATGATTGCCCATACCAGCAGACTCATCACGAGCTCAGAATATAAAACCTACGGCTCTGAGCTTGAAGGTATAAGAGATGAGGACCAAATCAGGGTTTACAAGCTCGCTTCCATTCTATCCATGGCAGATGCTCTGGACAAAGGAAAGAAACAGAGGATTCATGTGGTAAAAGCCTATGTCGACGGTGGAGAATTCATCATTGAAATCACAAAAGATGAACAGTGCATTTTGGAAGAATGGAGTTTTGAATTCACAATTACCAATTTTGAAAACACGTTCGGAGTCAGACCGGAATTGAGGGAGATATGATGAGATTATTCAACAGGGAACTGAGTTGGCTTGAATTTAATGAACGCGTCTTGCTGGAGTCAAGGGACGAATCGCTACCGCTTCTGGAAAGAGTTAAGTTCAGCGCGATTTTTTCCTCCAACCTCGACGAATTTTTCATGGTACGTGTGGCGGCAATCAAAAATCAGATATCACTTGGTTATGAAGCGGTGGATCCTTCGGGATACACCGCCAGGGAAAAACTCATTGCAATCAACAATAGGGTGAGAGATCTTGTGGAACTACAAAGCAAGATTCAAACCAAACTCATAAAAGCGATGGACAATGAGGGCATACATTTCTTGAGAAAAGAGAACTATAGTGAAAATGACCTGCAGAGGCTGGAGATGATGTTCAACATGGATATTTTTCCGGTTCTGACTCCAATGGCTGTTGATTTCACGAGAAGATTTCCACTTGTCAACAACAAAGGACTTTACATTGCAGTCAAGCTATTGATCGGTTTTGACACAAAACTGGCCATTGTTCAAGTTCCAAGTGTGTTGGACCGATTCATCGTTTTTTCAAAGGACGATGACAATATCCTATATGTACTGCTTGAGGATATCATTGAGACTTTTATCGACAGATTGTTTTTGGGACATCAAGTCCTATCCACCTCACTTTTTAGAGTCACACGAAATGGCGACCTCAATATTGTTGAAGATGAGGCAGAGGACTTGCTGATGGTCATAGAAGAGGCTGTAAGGCTTAGAAAATGGGGAGAGACTGTGCGCCTTGAAATCATTGAGGGTGCTGATCCCTGGCTTCACAAGGTTCTGCAAGATGCTCTGATGCTCGATGTTCAACAAGTTTATGAAATCAAGGAAATCATGGATGCAACTGAGTTCTTCAAATTAAAGGCTCCAAAATCCAAAAGCGATTTGATTAAAAAACCATACAAGCCCAACAAATTGGCATTCATGGATAAAAAGAACATTTTTAAATTCATTAAGAATGAAGATTTGTTTGTACATCATCCTTATGAATCATTCGATTGTGTGGTGGATTTCATCAAACAGGCCAGTAAAGATCCCCATGTGCTCGCCATCAAACAGACGCTCTATAGGGTCAGTGGAGATTCACAAATCGTAAAAGCACTTTCTGAAGCCGCTGATCGTGGAAAACAGGTCACTGTATTGGTGGAATTGATGGCTAGATTTGATGAGGAAAACAATATCAACTGGGCAAAAAAACTTGAACAGCGTGGAGTACATGTCATTTATGGCATATATGGCCTTAAGACGCACTCCAAAATCACTTTGGTGGTAAGAAGAGAAAAAAATAAGATTCGAAGATATCTACATCTTGGCACAGGAAATTACAACGACCAGACATCAAAGTTATACACAGATATGGGCATATTCACTGCACGGGAGAATTTCGGATCGGATGCGTCGGTTTTTTTCAATATGGTGTCCGGCTTCGCAACCTCTGTGAATACTCATGTTCTTAGTGTTGCGCCTTTCGATTTGAGGCAGAAGTTTTATCAACTGATTGATCAGGAAATAAAATATGCGAAGGAAGGCAAGAAAGCCAAAATCATGGCTAAAATGAATTCGCTTGTGGATATTGAGATGATAGAAAAACTATATGAAGCTTCACAAGCGGGTGTGAATATAAGGCTTGTGGTCAGAGGCATTTGCACATTGGTTCCCGGAGTTGAGAAAATGAGTGAAAATATCGAAATCATAAGCATCGTAGGAGAATTTCTTGAACACAGTAGGATCTATTGCTTCCATAACAATGGTGATCCGAAGGTATTTTTGTCCAGTGCGGACTGGATGACCAGAAATCTGAACAGAAGGATTGAACTCATGTTTCCCATAGAAGAGAAAAGTATTGTGGTGAGGATCACAAAAACATTGGAGCTGTATCTCAGTGACAATTTAAAGGCGTGGGAGCTGACCACTGAAGGGCAATATGTCAAACGCAAGTCGAGGGGCAAAACAATTCATGCCCAGGAAATATTGAAACAATTGGAATATGACAGCAACTCGACATTTATTTCAAAATTGGCGGAGAGGATGTAAGGTGTAAACCATGTTTTTAAGTTATTTGAAAGGCTTTGCTGAAGCAAGTGCCTCATATAGTGAACAACCTGAGTTTGAAACAGCTCATCTGGAAAATGTCGTGCTGCATGCCATGCACCTTTGCAAAAATAGAGGGTTGGATGAAAAACTCGTTATCGCAATTGCAATGGGGCATGATTTGGGTAGGTCGCATCTGAAAATCCATGGTAAAAAGCATGCCAGGGCTGGAGCGAAGTTGATGAAAAGACTTATGGCGGATTCAAATTTCAGCATAGAGGAACAGAGGATCATATGTGATGCGATTGAACATCACAATGAAAAGGATAAGATTCATGAGGGATATGCCGAACTCATCAAAGACGCCGATTCAATGGCACATAAAGATGATGGGATTTTGCTTGATGATGACCGATTTGAACACTTGAGGATCATGGCGAGTGCATGCGGTCAATTGGCAATGTCCTATGCACCCGTATCCGATTGGATCAGAGCATACAGAGAGCATGTGGAAATACTTAAAGCATTATATCTTAATTCGGAAAAGCGTAATGATCATCCTGATGAATGGGTTCATGAGATAAGAACTGAGACCAGAAAGCTGAGGACAATGTTGGCGTTGCTGTCTCCATCGGAACAAAAAGTCCAAAAAAATTTGAAGAAATGGGCTTTGGAGATGTCAGAAGCCAGATTTCTCCATGTTGCCTCAATGAAATCAGAACGTTTGTCTCCAAAAGTCAAAAAAAAATTAACTCGATTGTATAAGGAACTCAGGAAGAAGTTGGATGAAAAGAAGGTTTTAAACAGAATTGAGATGTTGAATGTTGAGATCGGGGACGAAAAAATCGTATCCGATGCATTATCCAGGTATGAGGATTTGATTATGAATGTAACTCCAAAGCGAATGCATAACTTGAGAGTGAAGGGAAAAGCATTCAAATATCTTACACAATTGGGACTGATGGAATTTTCACCAAAGGAAATGTTGGATGCCATCATTAGGTTGCATGATTTGCTTGGGGATTATGTCGATTATCTGGAAATGGCTGACTACTTCAAAGATTCAAGTTATAAAAATGACGCAAATAAGTTGTTGGAAGAGATTCAGGGCGAGATTTTTTTTATTAGAAAAATCATTCTTTGTTGTACAACAACAAAGAATGTGCGGTATAATTGGTTGTAAATCATGAAGGAATTGTAATAAAAAAGTCAAATTTCTTAAAGATATAGTTTTTTATGAAGGGGAGAAAAATGATGAATCAGGAAATGACAATTGCCAAATTCCACGAAGCCTTGTTGGCAGGAAAGACAACAGTAAAAGAGTTGGTTGAGTACTATTTGGATCGCATCGAGAAAGTAGATCCGATAATAAAAGCGGTGATATCCATAAATAAGGATGTTATCAAAGATGCACAGAAGCTTGATGAGTATTTTAAGAATAATGGATTGATCGGACCGCTGCATGGTGTGCCTATATTGGTCAAGGATAATATGGAAACTATTGAAAACGCCACTACTGCAGGAAGTTTAAGCCTCAAAGACCATGTGCCTCACAGAGATGCCTACATCATTGAAAAATTAAGAGCAGCAGGTGGACTCGTGATTGCGAAGACGAATCTTCATGAGTTTGCGATTTGGGGTGAAACCATCAGTTCGATACTTGGTCAGACACTAAATCCATATGACTTGACCAGAACTCCAGGAGGATCCAGTGGAGGAACAGGGGCTGGATTAGCTGCCGATTTCGCATTGATTGGACTTGGATCAGACACCATAAATTCTGTGAGGTCCCCTGCATCTGCCAATAATTTGGTTGGCATTAGACCTACTATAGGTGTTGTAAGCAGATCTGGAATAGTGCCTTATTCATATACTCAAGACACAGCGGGTCCTCTTGCAAGAACTGTTGAAGACGCAGTACTGTGTCTGGATGCCATGAAAGGTTATGATAAAGATGACGAGAGTACCGCATGGTACTTCAAGAATCAAAATGAAACATTGAAATCACATCTGGATCCGGAAGGCCTGAAAGATAAAAGGATAGGCGTTCTCAGGGAGTTGTTTGGAGCAAATGAAGTCCATTTGGATACCACAAATGCTGTACTTAGAGCTGTCAATCAAATGAGGTCAGGCGGTGCGGTAATCATAGACATCGACGATATTTTTGACACGGGCGCGCTCGTCAACGAAGTGAGTGTGCACCTTCACGATTTCAAAGATCATCTGAATAGTTATCTGGCTACAATTCCCGATACTCTTCCGTGCAAAAACATGCAGGAAATAGTGGATAGCGGTTTGCATCATCCGGGTGTGAAAGACAATATGATGACAGCGTTATCGCTTTCCACAGATACAGATGAGTATAGGATGCGTTTGGTCAAAAGGACACAGCTTCAAAACAAGGTCATGAAACTGATGGCAGATTACGATTTGGATGCACTGGTGTACCCACATCAGAAACAACTTGTATGCGAAGTGGGATCATCTCAAAATGAACGAAACGGCGTGGTCGCTTCAGTGACTGGTTTTCCATCGATTTGCGTACCTGCAGGATTCTCGACACCAGATGATAATGCTCCAATTGGAGTGCCGATTGGTATGGAAATCATGGGTAGACCTTTTTCTGAAGGTATTTTGATAGAAATTGCATATGCGTATGAACAAAGGGCAAATATGAGGAAAGTACCTGTTGGATTACAAAATTAGAAAGGTGGTTATTATGAGTAAAATCAGCGACAACTTAAACTATTTTCAGACAAATCATAAAAAAATCTATGAGGCTTATTCCAATTACGGAAAGATGATTCATGAAGAAGGTGGACCTCTTGATGAAAAGACAAGAGCACTTGTCAAAATTGCCATTTCATCAGTGGGAGAACATCATTTGGCGCTTGAAACCCATATCAGAAAAGCTATGAAAGCGGGATGTACACTTGAAGAGATTGAACATGTCATATTGCTTACGGCACCTTCAGTAGGATTTCCAAGTATGATGGAATCTTTATTGGTGTTTAGAGAATTCATTGAGAAATAAGGGGGAATGAAATGATATATATAGGCGTTTTGCTGGCATCCGTTTTTTGGATTTTGGTCTTTTTCATCCTGTTGAATAGGATGGAAAAAGACAATAAGGCACTTGTAGCATTGATCAAAAAATATGCACAAGGAAATTTTCTTGCGGAAAATGATCAGAAGTTAAGATTCAAGAGCAACAAAAGAATGTCAGGTGAAATCAATGGTCTTCAGAAAACCATGAAGGACTGGCTGTACAACATGCTGAAATCTGAGCTTGAACTATCCAAATACGCCAAAATGTTGCAGGAAAATGCTGAGGAGTCTTTAAAACACATGTCTTTGATCGAATCTCAAATCAACATCATCAAAGGAAACTCTCATGATATTGCAAGTGCTTCCCTTGAAAACGCTTCAGTATCAGAGGAGTTGCAGAGTGCCAATGACCAGATGGCGAATGACAGTCATGAGTATATGGAAGTCACAGAAGGCACGCTTAAGAATATTCAAGTTGGGAAGCATGCTATCGTCGGAGCACTTGAAGGCATCGATGAAGTGGAACTGAAAATGAGGAGCTCGGTTGAGAAAGTCAATGCATTACAAGATATGATGGACGCCATACAGACCATGACACAAGGTATCTCAAAAATATCCGAACAAACCAATCTGTTGGCACTCAACGCTTCCATCGAATCAGCACGTGCCGGTGAAGCTGGAAGGGGATTTGCGGTAGTGGCCAATGAAGTCACAAAATTGGCTGATGAAAGTTCAAGACTTGCTGAAGATATCGATCGTAAAGTCATGGCGATTGCAGAGAGCATGAAATCAGTTGTGCTTGAGATCAACAATGGTATGAAAACAACACAAACACTCAAAAGCAACAATCAGGAAGCCATTTCTCATCTGGACGAGATGGTCAAAGGTGCTGAAGGCATGCTGACTTTTATTCGTAGCATTTCAATTGGAATCCAAGAACAACTCAAGGCGACTGAAGTATTATCAGGCAATGTCGAGAAGCTTGCAGGCATAGCGGCAGATTCTGATGGCGCGACAGTTGAGGCGGGAAAAGATGTTGAGGATCATCGTCATAAAACGAATGAGAATGCGATACTCGCTCAATCGATCAAAAGCATTTCCCACAGTTTGAATGCTTTTGTACAGATGTTTGATGAGGCACTGAGTGAGGAGTTGTTCAGTACAGGTGAAAAACTTGCTGATATTATGAAACATCAAAAAATTGACAACGCTTATTTGCAGAAATTCTCCAAGGAAACCGGGATTTCCGAGTTCTACATTACGGATGAAAACGGGGTGACGGTATTATCAAATAATCCCGCAGGAATCGGATTCACAATTGAAAATGATCCTACAACACAAGCTTATCCCTTTTATGCGATTCTTAAGAACCCTAAACATACGGTATCTCAATCCATGATGGTAAGAGATATTGACGGAAAACACTTCAAATTCGTAGGTTTGTCCCGTACGGATCAAAGTGGAATCATCCAGTTGGGACTCAGTCTAGAAGATTTGTTGAAATTCAGAGGAAGATATGCGTTACTTTAATACAATAATAGTTGGAGGAGGGCCCAGCGGTATCACTTGTTCCTATTACTTGAAGATGAATAATATTGAACATTTGATCATAGAAAAAGGCGAAATGCTCCAGACATGGAAGCATGAACGCTGGGATTCCTTTTATCTCGTGACTCCAAATTGGATGACCAATCTTCCAGGTTTGGATCACGAGATTCCCTACAATAATGAATATATGTCCAAAGATGAGATTTTGCGAGTATTTGAGCGTTATCTCGATTTTGTTTGTCCAAATCACATGGAAAATACCACTATAGGCCACATTTCAAAATGCGAAGAAGGTTATCTTGTTGAGACCGACAGGGGTGAATTCATAGCGGAGCACATCATAATTGCAACTGGGATGTACAATAATCCTTTTGTACCAGAAATAAGTCAAAAACTTCCTGAAAATGTCTTTCAGATGCATTCATCCGATTACAGAAATCCGGACCAACTCAAGCCTGGCAATGTTGTAGTGGTCGGTAGCGGGTGGTCTGGCGTTCAGATTGCACTCGAACTGCGTAGGTTGACAGGTCGAGAGATCTATCTTTCTATAGGAAGCATGACGCCGCTTCCAACTGTATACCGAAATATAAATGGCGTATACTGGTTGAATCGATTATCCGGTTATAAAAAAGGAAAAGCGATACTCAGTTATCATCTTGATGATTTTAAAAATACCAATATAGCCAACAAATTGAATCAAAATTTGAAACAATGTCAAATGGAAGGTGTGCAGATATTAGGTCGAATGACTGATGTGGAAGGCGATTTTCTAATCTTTTCCGATTCTCTTCACAAGTCCATTGAAGATGCTGATGACTATTTGGACCAGGTCAAGATCAGGATTGAAGAGCACATCGCAATCGAGAAAATGGAAGTTCCAAGTGGAACGCTGGATCATTACAATAATCGTTTGGATAAGGATCTGCTTAGAAGAATCACAGAACTGGATTTAGACCAAAATAAAATCGGAAATATCATATGGAGCACTGGCTTTAAGAGAGATTATTCATGGATTGATCTGCCAATATTTAATGAGAAGGGCTTACCTGTTGTTGAAGATGGGGATTCAATATCTGAAAGCATCTACTTTTGTAGTTTAGGTCTATCGGTGGACACAAAGCTCAAATCCGCTTTTGGAGTTGGACTTTTTGCTATCAATGAGTCTGCCGAAAGAACTGTTCAAATGTTGCTTGATAATACTAAGAAGTAAGGGGGCACAATGAATACAAAAGATGGTATCGGAACTTCACTTACAAGAAAAGAAAGTTTGGATAAGGTTTCAGGGCGAGTCATTTACGGTGGCGACAACATGACACCTCAAATGCTTTATGCTGCACAAAAAACGAGTCCACACGCACACGCGAAAATCATCAAGATCGACACTGAAAAAGCTAAAGGTATGAAAGGTATCAAAGCGATTTTCACTGGAGATGACTATAAAGACAATTTGGGGTTATATCTTTGTGATAAACCTCCTGTAGCACGAAATGTAGTAAGACATTATGGTGAAGTCGTCGCAGCTGTGGTTGCTGACACGTATGCCAATGCCACTGCTGCAGCAGATGCGATTGCAGTGGAATACGAAGTGATGAAACCAATTTTATCCCCATTGGAAGCACTAAGTGATGATGCTTATACCATTCACGAGGAAATGGGATCATATAGTCACATCAAACCGATTCATCCTGAACCGGGCACCAACGTAGCCAATAGAACAAAAATCAGAAAAGGCAATCCCACAGAGGCTTTCAAGAGTGCTCATGTGACCATAGAGACTTTTGTTGAGATTCCACCGGGAGACCATGTTGCCATGGAGCCCAGAGTGGCTATCGCTGAGATAAAAAAGACCGGATATGTCCATATATTGTCATCTACTCAAGCGCCTTTTGTTGTAAAGGGGTTGATGCATCAATTCTTCGGGATCGATCAGGGAAAAATCATTGTAAAAGCACCACTGATTGGTGGTGGATTCGGAGGTAAGGCTGGAATCCAACTTGAGGGTCTTGCTTATTTGTTGTCTCAAAAAGTTGGAGGTAGACCTGTCAAACTTGTCAACACACGTGAAGAGGATTTGACTGGATCTCCTGGTCATATTGGACTTCAAGCCAAAATAAAGATCGCCGCTGATGCTGAAGGAAAAATCATGGGCATGGATATGGATTATTATTTCAACAGTGGTGCTTACGCCGATTATGCCGTCAACGTTTCAAGAGCGGCTGCGATTTCTTGTACTGGACCATATTATGTACCCAATATAAGATGTGACTCCATGTGTGTTTATACCAACATGCCATTCGCTACAGCATATAGAGGATTCGGACATATTGAAATGTCGTTTGCCGTCGAACGCGCCATGGATGAACTTGCGAATGCGCTGAAGATGGATCCACTGGAACTCAGAATAAAAAATGGTATCAAACCTCATGACACCACACCTGTTCAGAGTGTGCTCAATGAGAGTACTGGAGACATCATCAAATGCTTCGAAGAAGTTGGAGCCATGCTCGGTGGTGATATTGGAGCTACTCAGCAGCTTGAAAACAATACAGTTCGTGTCAAAGGCGTAACAGGACTCTGGAAAGCTCCTGCAATGCCTACCAATACGGATGCAGGTGCTATTCTTACTTTCAATTCCGATGGCAGTTGCAATTTAAACACTGGTGTAGTTGAAATCGGTCAAGGTACAAAGACCGGGCTTGCTCAAATTGTTTCTGAACGTTTGGGTATTCCTGTGGATAAGGTACATGTTGTCATGGAAGTGGACACAAGCGTTTCTCCAAGTGATTGGGCGACTGCTGCCAGTCGAGGTCTTATGATGGCTGGGATGGCAACACTCGAGGCTTGTGAGGATGCAGAAAATCAAATCAAGGAAATCGCATCTGCAGTATTGAGAGTGCCGAAAAGAGATTTGAAAGTGGATGGTGAACGTGTTTTTGTACCTGATGAACCTAAAATAGGACTGAACCTCTCAGAAGTGGTGCTGGGTTATGTCTACCCAAATGGCAACGCCATCTATGGACAAGTGATTGGTTCGGGAAAATATATCGCAAAGCATCTTACAGATCTAGATCCAGAGACCGGAGAAGGTCATCCGGATCTTGAGTGGACCCTTGGTGCTGAGGGTGTTGAAATTGAAGTGAATTTGAATACAGGCAAATATAAGATTTTAAAAGCTGTTTGTTGCATCGATGTCGGTAAAGTAATTAGTCCGGCATTGGCAAGAGGACAGATTGTTGGCGGCATGGCAATGGGTATGGGTTACACAACCATGGAAGGATTCACCTTCAATGACAGGGGACAGGTCACCAATGGTGTTCTTAGAGATTATAAGATCATGCGTTATGGCGACGAACCGGAATATCAAGTCAAATTTCTCGAAACGCCTCAGCAAGATGGACCATATGGAGCGAGAGGTCTGGGGGAACAATCCGTAATAGGAATGCCAGGTGCGATCGCAAACGCACTTTCAAGAGCTGTTGGCAAAGGAATGAATCAGATTCCATTGACACCGGAGAAAGTTTGGAAGACATCAATGGAGGTGAAGAGATGATCGCATACAATCTTGATTACTTTAAACCAGAGACAACTGAAGAGGCGTATGAATGCATGAAAACTCTAAAAGAGGACAAAGTCAACGCGCTATATTATTCCGGTGGCACTGAGGTGATTACCAATCTCAGAAAGGGTGCGTCTAAAGCAGATGCGGTAATAGACCTGAAAGGAATTGTCGAAATGTCAGAAATCCTTGTCGAGGATGAATATATCGTTGTTGGAGCAAATGTTCCGCTGAATGTGATGATAGAACATCCGGAACTGGAATCTGTAATGCCTATTCTGAATAAAATTGCTGACCATACAGTCAGAAATGCATTGACCATCGGGGGAAACATTTGTGGAAAATTGCCATTTAGAGAGGCTGTTCTCCCTTTGTTGGCTTTGAATTCAAGCATAAAATGGGTTGATGAGAGCGGAATTAAAGAATCTTTGCTTAGAGATGTTTTTGATAAAAGATTGAAATTACCACCGAATGCTTTTTTGTATCAGATTATGATCCCTAGAAATGCTGGTGGCCAAATGATATCAAAGAGAATGGAAGCGCACACTGAAGTCGATTATCCGATTTTACATGTTGTGATGAACATTTCTGATACTGAAGTGTTCGTTGGTTTATCCGGATTCTCGAGTTTTCCGGTTTATCAGCTGATACCAAGAAATGTGTACGACGAGTGGTCTGATCCGGTAGGTTCCATTGCCGGTTTGTTTGAAAAAGATGCCAAATCGGATGAGCGTGCCAGCAAGGAATACCGAGTTCATCTTTTAAAGAACCAAATCGCTTTGTTTACCGGAGGTGCATATGATTCATTATAGTGGAAATGTCAGTATTCAGTTGAATGTCAATCGTGAAATCCATGAAGTGGTTGTGATGCCTCAAGATACATTATTGAGAGTAATGAGAGAAAAGATTGGATACACAGGCCCTAAAGCGGGATGTGAGAACGGAGATTGTGGGGCTTGTACGGTTTTGATGGATGGAAAACCTGTTAAGGCATGTCTCATGCTTGCAGTTGAAGCAGTAGGAAAAGAAGTATTGACCGTAGAAGGTCTTGAAGATACCGAGATTCAAAAGGCATTCATATCCGAAGGTGGATTCCAGTGTGGTTTTTGTACAGCTGGATTTCTTATGAACGCATTTGCATTGCTTGAGACAAATCCTGATGCGGACGAAGCGGAAAAGAAAGATTGGCTCAGCGCCAATCTGTGCCGTTGTACTGGATACGAAGGTATAGAAAAGGCACTGACTCTCGCACAAAAGAGAATTCAGGAAAAGAATAATAATAAAAGATAGGAAGAGCCCCTTTAGGGGCTCTTCCTATCTTTTACGCATTTAGTGCCATTCGCTCATTTGTAAGTCTTTTATAGGTATTGTCGATGAATTCCAAAACATTTTTGATTTCTGGATATTGTATAGTGTCTTTATAAGTGGTAGAGATATTTTCAATCAGTTTCATCAGATCGGATAATGCCTGCTTATAAAGCTTGTCAATATCAAAATTTGGAAAATCCTTTTGATTTTCAATGTGTCGATCCAATTCATCGAGAATGGATGTAAGGACTTTCTCGTATTTCTTTGCATCCCTTCCAGGTTTATCCAAAGTTTCATAAATGACTTCTTTGACCTTCGGAATATCCTCTTCTTTCTGCCAGAATGAAAATTGAAGGGCATTTAAATCTTCTGGGATACAATGGGTTCTACCTTCAAATAGTGCACTTGCCTTGACCAGATTTCTGCTGAGTTTCAATCGTCTTGGTGAAATGGAGATATTGTGCTTTTCCTCTAGTTGAGTGGCAATGGTCACCATGCTTCTCGCTATTTCGGAACTCATCTTTATATTGGGAAGTTCGTCTTGGATCAACATGAGTTCTGATAATTTGATTCTGGATTCACAGGTCAAATCATCGTCCATCAGAATCATCTTAACTTTATTGTCGGGATCTTTTAAAGGTTTGAGATGATACCGTGCCAGGAATCTGTCGTGAAGTGCCTGAAGTTTGAAGTCTGTTTCTTCAGCGTCTAGATCATCCTTTTGTTTTGGGAAAAAATTGGTGTCAGCCATGAAGAATCGAAGGTTGGTTTTTATGGTCTCGGTTCCATTTTTGAACTCACCTTCGTTCAGAATGGTCAATAAGCCAGAGTTGGCTACTTGATCGCTGACTCTGTAGAATTCTGAGCAAAAGGCTATCACGGCGTCAGGTAAAAAACCTTTGTAATGGCGTTTGATAATTCCGTGTGTTTTAAAATAGGCGATGTCCGGAGCCCCGAAAATATTGTTTGGGGATATGTCAGCTCCCATTTGAATGTGAAAATAGGGGGTGCCTTTTGCTTGATCGAAATCCATGTGAGCCACAAATTCTCTTAGAATGGCAGATTTTGCTATCCCGGGTTCTCCCAGTACAATCATGTGGGTCCTTGAAATCATGGATAGCATCAGACAGGTCACAAATTCATCCACTTCATAGTATTTGGAAGCGATGTGGTTGCGGATATCGTGTAATTTTTGGCTTGCAGCTATGAGTTCATTTGTTTTCATAAATCGTATCCTCCTATATCAAAGTGTATAATCGTTGATTCGTCAAGTTGTTCCAATTGCCTAAATTATCGCCTCTGATGTCGAGGATCTCATCTGAAATGAGGCCGATGTCACCGTAGTCGTTATAAGTATATGAATGCATAATTATGGTATAGAGTTTGAACTTTCGTTCTCTTTTGAGCTCGAGGAATTTCTCTCTGAAATTCGGATGAATCTCACATTGACCATCTGTAATGAATAAAATATCGCTGTTTTTATGCTTGGCTTGTTTTATGATTTCCATGGCGGTGGAAAGTGGTTTTTCAAAGTCTGTTCCACCGCATATGAAAGTATCCATGATGTCCAGCACATCTCCCGCAGTTATTGTGAGCGGGTTGATTTCCTTGATGTATAAAGGCTCAGACGCAGATGCGAATTGGATCAGTACCAACTTCCGTTTTTGAATTTTTGAAATTTCCAGAATCGCCAAAATATGTGCAAGTGTCTCATCGAATTTCTTTCCTTGCATGGATCCTGAACCGTCGTAACATAAAATGATAGGTCCCTTTCTTTTATCTTTTTTGGCTGCCATCTCAATAGTCAGAAGATTGTCATTGAGATATCTGTCGTAGAAATCATTCTCAAATGCATCGATATCCAGTGCGATACCGATGAATTCATCCTCAATGAGTCCGTCGATGTCGTTAGAGTAACGTATGCCATCTTGTGGCGTTACTTTCTCCCGCTTTTTTTTATAGGCTATGGTGCTGGCGTGTTTTTTGTTTTTTCCCACTTTGTTGATGAATTCTATGAATCGGGCAGATTTAGTGCGACTATACAAGGATATGATCTCATCAAATGTAAGATCGGAAATACTGCGTCCTGGTATACCAAGCGTCTTTATTTGATTGTTGAAGTGATCGAGTTTTTCACTAGTGGCTACTATGATGTCATCCCAGTCCAGCGACTCCATTTTTTTCCTGAGGTCATCGCGTTTGTCTATGAGTTCGTTATTAAGTTCAGGGACCATTTTCAGTATCTCGGTTTCAGAAGGTGGGTTCTTTGGGGATGCTTTTCCATCGATGATCTTATTTTCATCCACATGTTCATTGTCGTCAATAGTATCCATTTGTTTATGGAAAGGAGAGGCTCCTTGTGATTCGCCGATGGAAAAGGATTTTATAAAAGGTTTGAACCGGGACTCCAGATCTTCTTTGACATATTCTTCGTAATCTGAATCGACTTCGCCTTCTTTTCTAAGTACATCTTCCAGGGCGTCCTCGACAGCGGTGGATGTTTCCGATTGATCGAGATATTCCCTCACTTTTTCAATGTAGTCAGTAAGTGGCTTTTTATCCTCGTTTTTATAGGGTATTGAAGGTAATACTTTATCAGGTTGGGAGTCTGAATGATCAGAGTGCCTCGAAGACGCATCATTTTTACTGAGCAGTGGGATCAATGTCATCAAAAATTCTTTGGGGTCTTCTGTTTCAGATGAAGATAGAGATAAAATCTCATTGATCATATTGATTTCTATTGAATTCAGGATATCAGTAAATTCATAGTTTTGAAAGTCGTTACTTATAGTGTTTGACAATAAATTGTTGTATGACTCTATATGCTCTTCCATCTCGCTCAGAAATTCGGTTCCCCTCAGTTTTTCGAGCAGTTGATCCAGTAGGAGTTTCATGGCAAGATAAGATTCACCTTTTGAGCCTGCGCACCTCATCCTAAGAATTGTAGTTCTGGGATGTGAGGCGAATGATTCAATGATGACATCGTGCATTGAAACGGAATCTTCGGAGTTGAGTTTTATTACAATTTTGTATAAAATAAGATATAGATCCATTGAAATTGCATCGAACTCGGGAATGAGTCTTTGACCGTTGTCGATGAACTGTCTCAACAAATTTGAGTTTGCAAGGGTTTCCGTGAATATTAGCTCATCCATTAAGTTGTGGGTTACTATACTTTGCAAAACATCACCGCCTTTATATGATGTAGAAATGTTTACCCTAAAGTACACTTCATAATCTGATAACAATTATAATGCCAAATTTACTAATAATGTTTGTTGTTTACTGCTAAATAAAAAGACTATATCGTCTGAAAATTTAGTCTATTACAATAATGAGATAAATGTGTAAAAAAAGATATAATAAGTGTGAGACGTACTGAATTACTTTTGGAGGTCATTAATATGAAAACATTTGAATACTTAAGACCAACGTCATTAAAAGAAGCGTTGGACATTCTAAAGAATCATGACGGAAATGTATCCATTCTAAATGGAGGAACTGACCTGATTGTTAGAATGCGTGAGGGTCACTCATCACCGGAAGTTGTTATGGACATCAAAAAAATACCGGGACTCGATCAGATACAAGTGGATGAGGACCGTATCACAATAGGTGCTACGGTATTACTCAATGATCTGGGATTGAACGAGGTCATTAAAACGAGATATCCTTACCTGGCACAAGCCGCTTTGTCAGTCGGATCCAAACAAGTCAGAAACAGAGCGACATGTATAGGAAACATTTGCAACGCATCGCCACTTGCAGACACGGCAACTCCACTTTTGGCACTAAATGCAGATGTCCACATTTATGGGGAAGAGGGTATAAAGACTGTACCGCTCAAAGATTTTTTTGTGTTTGTCAGAAAGACAGTTCTTAAACCTAATGAAATAGTAACGGGAATTTCATTCAAACAAGATCCGGAAGCACTTGGCATATTCACAAAAATGTCACGACGCAAAGAAGTGGATCTTTCTACAGTGTGCTCCACTGTAATGCGTACCGGTACGGAATATAGAATCAGTTGCGGAGCTGTCGCTCCAACACCGGTGAGACTCTTCAAGACGGAAGCGTTTTTAAGTGGAAAGACATTGACTGGAGAAGTAATCGAAGAAGCATGCAAATTGGCTGAAGGCGAAGTCGTTCCAATCAGTGACATCAGGGCTTCAGAAGCTTACAGACGTGAAATGGTCGGAGTAATGCTTCGTCGCGCACTCTCAGAATGGCTATAGGAGGATAATCATGAAAACTATGATAGAATTTACACTCAATGGCGAGGTTGTCGAGTGTTTGGTAGATAATCAAAGAACACTTTTAAAAATGATCAGGGAAGATTTTGACCTCACTGGAGCCAAGGAAGGTTGCGGCGCAGGTGAGTGCGGTGCTTGTACAATCATTGTGGACGGCAAGGCACTCAATGCTTGTCTCGTTCTCGCTGTTGAAGCGGACGGTACTGAGATTACAACTATAGAAGGTTTGGTAGTGGATGGAGAACTTGATCCGCTTCAAGTATCTTTTATAGACAATGCTGCACTTCAATGTGGCTATTGCACTCCTGGCATGATCATGACCGCAAAAGCGATGCTGGAAGAAAATCCACATCCAACTGAAAATGAAATCAGAGAAGGCATCAGCGGCAACTTATGCCGTTGTACCGGCTATAAAAAAATAATAGAGGCAATCCAAGTGGTTGCTGACCAAAATAAAGCGTAGGAGGTGGGAGACTTGAAATTTGTAGGAACTAGCGTAAAACGTGTCGACGGAGTAAAAAAAGTCACAGGCTCCTTAAAATATGTGGATGATATCAAATTATCAAAAATGCTTTACGTCGCTGTAAAGAGAAGTCCTCATCCACACGCAAAAATATTGAGCATCAATTTTGAAAAAGCTTTGGCCATCAAAGGAGTCAAAGATATAATCACTGGAGATTTATTCACAAAACGTGGAGGACTTTACCTTGAAGACAAGAACTTTTTAGCTGTAGGTAAAGTAAGATATAGAGGAGAAGCTGTAGTGGCTGTTTGCGCTATTTCAGAGGAAATTGCCCAATCTGCGCTTGAGTTCATCGATATTGAATACGAAGTGTTACCGGCAGTCACCAACGCCAAAGATGCCATGAAACCGGATTCGCCTCTTGTGCACCCGGATTTGGGTGAGTATAAATGGGCTCCTGTATTTTTCCCGGTACCTGGCACTAATATTTCCAATCACTATACACTTCGAAAAGGGGATGCGAAAAAAGCATTTGAGACTGCGGATTTTGTTGTTGAAAACGAGTTTTATGTTCCTCACGTGCAGCACGTACCTATCGAGACACATACAGCAATCGCTCAAATGGACGCTGATGGGTTCATGACAGTATGGGCAAGTTGTCAATCGCCATATGCTGTGAGACAAGCCCTTTCAGAAGCTTTCGATCTCCCACTCAATAGACTGCGCGTACTTTCACCTGCGGTTGGTGGCGGATTTGGATCAAAAGCGGGTACCACACTGGAAGGCATTTTGATTCCTTTTGCAAAAAAATTCCCGGATCACCCGGTCAAACTGACTTATTCAAGACAAGATGAGTTTGAAAACGCTTATGTGAGACAAGGTCTACATGCGAGAATCAAAACAGGCGTCAATAAAGATGGTAAAATAATCGCGGTTGAAAATGAGTTCATTTGGGATGGAGGCGCTTACAATGAGTATGGCGTCAACATCGCAAAAGCGGCCGGATACGCTTCGGCAGGACCATATGACATTGAAAACGTATATACGGATTCATATTGTGTTTATACAAATCACCCTGTAGGGGGACCATACAGAGGATTCGGCATGAGTGAGATTCATTTCGGTATCGAACAAAACCTCGATATGGTAGCTGAGCGAATTGGTATTGATCCAGTAGAAATCAGACGCATCAACGGAATGAAGCCGGGTGGCGTTACCGGTACCGGTGAAGTCGTCGAAGTTGCCGGATTGATGGAATGTCTGGATATCGCTGTGGATGAAATCAAATTCTACGAAAAAAGTGAAACTGTAAGTCCCACAAAAGTAAGGGGCAAGGGCATCGCATGCGGTTGGAAGGCCCCATCCATGCCGACAAATGCGGCTTCCTCGGCAATCATCAAATTGAACGAGGATGGAACCGCCCATCTACTTGTAAGTGCACAGGATATCGGACAGGGTTCTGATACGGTCATGACACAAATAGCTGCGGAAGTACTTTCCATTTCACCAGAGAAGATTACCATTAGAACCGGTGATACGGACCAAACACCATATGAGTGGCAAACGGTTGCTTCCAGAATCACTTATTCTGCGGGTAGAGCAGTCTTTGAAGCAGCAAATGATGCAATGAACCAGTTGCTCGAACTTGCCCAAATCAAAATAGGGCTCTCCAAACGCGACTTGGAACTTAGAGACGGTTATGTGGTCTCAAAAATCTATCCAGATAGAAAAGTAGCTATTTCAGAACTTGCTCTGGGACTTACTTTTGAGGATGGATCAGGTATTCATGGACCGATTATCGGTCGTGGTGCATTTATTCCTCCAAATGTTCGTAACGCAGACAAAAAAACCGGTCTTGGGGAGCATCCGGTTGTATTCTGGACGTATGGAGCTCAAGGTATTGAAGTTGAAGTTGATCTCGAGACTGGGGCAGTAAAAATTCTCAAAGTCGTCTCAGTATTCGATGTCGGTAAAGTCATGAATCCACAATTGCTTGAAGGACAAATGGAAGGTGCGATTGCACAAGGTATTGGAACAGCACTTTTTGAGGAACTTATGCTTAAAGAGGGTAAAGTTCTCAACCCATCATTTGTCGATTACAAGATTCCTACAGCAGACGATATGCCAGAGATGGTGATAAAGTTTGTGGAAAATCCGGAGGATACTGGCCCATTTGGAGCCAGAGGAGTTGCCGAACCGGCGATGGTTCCTACCGCACCCGCAATAGCGAATGCGATATACGCTGCTACTGGTATTCGCTTAAATACAATGCCGCTGACTGCTGAAAGAGTATTGAATGCAATCAAGGCGAAGAACAACGGTTAACGAAGAAGCTATTAATTTAGGGGAGGGGTTTTATGTCTAAAAAAAATGGGCAAGCAGTTAATGTCAATGAGCACGCAATTACTGATGTATCGGCACTTGGAACACCCAAAATGCTCACATTGGGCTTACAGCACGCATTTACAATGTTTGGTGCTACGGTACTTGTTCCAATCATCACAGGTCTAGACGTATCGGTAGCATTGTTCTTGGCCGGTGTAGGTACTCTTTTATTTCACCTTGTAACAGGTGGTATGGTACCTGCATTTTTAGGATCTTCATTTGCATTCATTGCGCCAATGCTCGCTGTGGCAAGCAGTCACGGACTTGATTATGCGCGAGGCGGTATCGTTGTCGCTGGTATCATCTATCTGATTCTTGCGGGTTTGATGCAAGTATTCGGTACAGACAGAATCATCAAGTTTTTCCCACCGATTGTCACTGGTCCAATCATCCTTGTTATCGGTCTTAAGCTTGCACCGGTAGCTATTGATATGGCATCTTCCAATTGGCTATTGGCAATCATTGCATTCACCATCGTGACTATTGTCAGCGTATTTGCAAAAGGATTCTTAAAAGTAATTCCTGTTATTATCGGTTTGATTGGCTCTTACATTATTGCTGCAGTATTCGGATTGATTGATTTCACTCCAATCAATGATGCGGCAATCTTCGGAGTTCCAGCATTTTCACTTGCAAAATTCAATATTGATGCCGTGTTGACTGTAGCTCCAATAGCACTTGCAACTATGGTCGAGCACATCGGTGACGTTATTGCAATCGGTGCAACTGTAGAAAAGGACTTTATCAAAAAGCCTGGTTTATCCAGAACACTTCTTGGTGATGGTCTTGCCACATCGGTTTCAGCTATGTTTGGTGGACCTGCGAATACTACTTACTCTGAGAATACAGGCGTATTGGCACTTACAAAAGCTTGGGATCCAAAGATTATGAGAATCGCAGCTGTATTTGCAATTGTTTTGGGTCTTGTGCCTAAATTAGGTGCACTGATTGGAACTATCCCAACAGCAGTAATTGGTGGTATCTCCATAATTCTTTTCGGTATGATCGCGGCTATCGGTGCAAGAACACTTGTTGAAAACCAAGTGGATTTCAACAAATCCAGAAACTTGATCATTGCAGCAGTTATAGTTGTTTTAGGACTTGGTGGAGCAGTGCTTCCAATCAACATTGGCGCATTGGCCCTCAACATTGAAGGTATGGCTCTTGCAGCAATCGTCGGCATTTTCTTAAACATCGTTTTACCAGAATAATGAAGTACGCTTCTCGTTAATCTATTATGCCGGTAAGCAGCTTGCCGGCATAATTTGTTAGTTGGTTACAACAATAATGAAATATAACGCAAAACATTGTATCTCAACAACAATAAATAGTGGAATCAATACACAGAATATTTAGTATAATATTGTTGGGAGGTATAATCATGCAAAATAAAATGGGAGTTCGACTGAACGAAATCATTTCTCTTGAAGCTTTTGAAGGATGTGAAGTAATTAGTGGTTCAAACGGACTATCCAGACCAGTCACCAAAGTCAATATCATGGAAGTCCCCGATATCGTTCAGTGGCTTCAACCAGGAGAACTCTTACTAACGACAGCTTATTCCATTAAAGACAATGTTTTCGAGTTGAATGAACTGATTCCGAAAATGCATGAGATCGGCGTCGCAGGACTTGGACTCAAAATGAAGCGTTATATTGAAGAGTTGCCACCATCTGTAATCGAATTATCCAATCAATTGGGATTTCCGATCATAAAGATTCCAATGGAAGTATCTTTCAGTGATTTGATCACTTCCGTTCTTACTGCAGTTGTAAGCACCCAAACCAGTTTGTTGATACAAATTGACGCATTCAACAATCAACTCAAGGACATCATGCTGAGAGGTGGTGATTTGAGGGAGATTTGCAATATGATTGGGGACGTCGTCGCCGCTCCTGTCGCCATCACAGAAGAATTGTTCAAAGATTTTGTCATCAGCTCAAAGCACGAGCATGAAGAGGAAATTGAAGAAATCGTCAATAAAATGCTATTTAAACGTTCTGATCAGTTTAGAAGAATATACAGAGATCAAGGCATTGAAACCGCAGTGGATGTCATTAAAGGCCATCCGGTGAAACGCTTAATGATTCCAATTTTCTCTGATGAGGTCCTTTACGGGCAGGTGATCATTTGGAATATAGATGAAAAGGTCGAAGAAAAGACACTTTTCATGATTGAGGCGGCGGTATCGCTCATAGCACTACATTCAACAAAGAAATTGTCCATTTATGAAAATGAAAACAAACATAAGATTGAGTTTATCGAGGAATTGCTTTCTCCCCAGGAGAGTCAGCAACAAAGAGCAATCGAAAAATCCAATTATTTTGATTTTGATAAAAATAAGGCACATGGTGTGGTTTTGGTTAAGACTGTTGATGCTCCTTATGACGTCAGAATGACGCCTAACAACACACAAATCATGAAACAACTGAATTCGAAACTGGTCAGCGTTGTCGAAAGAATGCAAAGACATTACAAAGGCACCTTGCTTTATGGAAACAAAAGTGACAGAGTGATATTCTTACTCAGTTTTGATCCTTATGCATCCCATGAGGAAAGTAAAAATGCAATGATCTCATTTTCCAATGAATTGACCAATTTCGCCAAATTCGAAAATATAGACAAAAAGATCCACATCGGAATCGGTCGAATCTATTCTCCTTTGAGTTCGCTATATAAGAGTTACAAGGAGTCCGAACGTGCAATACACAAATTGGAGCTGAGCAATTCGGATCAAAATGCTTTACATTTTGATGATTTGGGCATATATAGGATATTATCCAATGAAAGCATTCAACCTGAACTGGTTCAATTTTTCATGGAAGTGCTTGGACCGATTGTCAATTATGACAGAGATAAAGACGCAGAACTGCTCAACACACTTAAAATGTATTATGCCTGTGGATGTAATCTTAAAAAGGTATCCGAAGAAATGTATACGCACTATAATACTGTAATTTACCGTATGCAAAGAATCAAAGAAATTGGAAATATTGATTTCAGCAATCCGGACGTATCGCTCAATGTGCATATCGCCATAAAAATTATGGACGTTATCAAATTGGATTTAAACAAAAAATAGTGGGGGCACTATGAACGCAATTAGAATTTCCAAAGAGCTTATGGATCAATTCGCTCAAAAAAAGTCGAATAGATATGTTGTTCACTCCATATTCAAAGAAGCGATCAATCTTATGGATGATTCTGGTGAGCTTATAACACTTCTGACTGAGAATAAGGATCTTGCACCAATGAGTATCGTCATATTCGGAAGATCAGCTTATTTTAGAAATATACTGGCCAATGACGAGGTTGAAGTCACAAACAGTGGAATGAGGTTTATTCATAGTCAAATAGAACTCGATTTTTCCAGTGCGGTGGTGACGCCTTGTATTTTAATGCTCGAAGGGAAAGCACTGGATTCAGAAAACCAAATCATTAAAATGAACCAGATGAGAAATATTCTGTGCGATCGAGGTGAGTCAAGTGGCATATTGCCGTTATTGAATACAGTTGAAAGATATAAAGGAATTTCCATTGATTCCAGCAATCTAAGAATGAATACTTATTGTGAATTCATACAGGGTGTCTTCACAGAAATCATTAAAAATTTGGATCAAAAAAACTTTGAAGGGGTAGTGAGTTGGCTTCCAAAGTTCATCGGATTTGGACCGGGACTGACGCCTTCGACAGATGATTTTTTAACAGGCGCGATTCTCACTTTAATTGCCAGTGCGGCTATGGGTGAGGATTCGACCGAAGCCGTTGAAGAGTTGGCTCAAAATATATACAGTTTCTCTGTCGGACGCACGACCAAAGTCAGTGAAACGATGCTCAAACAAGCGGCTCTTGGAAGAGCATCCGAAAATCATTTGAAAGTGGTTCAATCACTTTTTATAAGTAACAACTTAAATTTTGAATTTCTGGTTAAACGAGTGTTGGCCAATGGTGCGACCTCTGGTGCTGATTTTCTGCTCGGAGTGTACTGCGCCATGGTGTTAAGCAAATACTAATTTATGAATAAAGGAGGCTAAATCATGATTTGTTATGAGGTCCGAAAGAATTCTTACTATGATTCCGTGACGCTTATGTTGATTTCCAAAGAAGTCAAAAATATCGAAGGTGTCAAAGATGTCATGGTAGGAATGGGTACCGATTTGAACAAAGAACTGTCGAACAATTTAGGACTTGGCAGTGAGAAACTAGATGAGCTTTCTCCTAATGATTTTTTCATCTCTGCTGATGTTGTGGATGAAGCAATTATGGAGCAAGTTGTGGAACGAGTCAATGGGCTGTTGAAGGAGAAAAAATCTTCAGCAGGTAGTGATTACAGACCAGTCACTATAAAGTCCGCACTTGAGATGATGCCGGAGGCAAACATGGCCGTTGTATCAATCGCTGGTCAATATGCTGAAGATGAAGTGTCAAGACTGCTTGATAATGATTTACATGTTATGCTTTTTTCAGACAACGTATCTGTTGAAGCCGAACTTAGACTCAAGCAAAAGGCAGTTGAAAAAGGACTTTTGATGATGGGTCCGGATTGTGGTACAGCTATAATCAATGGTGTTCCACTTGCATTCGCAAATGTTGTCAAAAAAGGTCCTATTGGAATCGTCGGAGCATCAGGAACAGGTACTCAGGAAGTGAGCACATTAATTGACAAGCTCGGATCAGGTTTGTCTCAAGTCATCGGAACCGGAGGGCGTGATCTCAAAACTGAAATTGGTGGATTGATGATGCTGCAAGGTTTTGAAGCGCTTATGAGAGATGAATCCACTGAGGTCATTGTGTTGATTTCTAAGCCTCCATCACCTGAAGTAGCAGAAAAGATTCTGAGTAAAGTATCCGAGACAAAGAAACCTGTTGTAGTAGATTTCATAGGTGGAGACATTGAAGCCATCAAAGCCGCAGGAGCATATCCATGTCTGACTCTAGAAGATGCGGCACATAAAGCTGTAGCTCTTGCAAAAGGCGATACACCTGTTGATTTCACTGGATTTTCTTTGTCTGATGATGAGGTGGAAAGTATAGTAAATAAAAAAGTCGCGGCATTGAAACCGGAACAAAAATACTTCAGAGGTCTGTTCACAGGGGGAACCTTGGCAGATGAAGCCATGAAAATGCTTGGACAATCATTTGGAGGGATCTATTCCAATATTCCGCTTTCTCATGAATACGCCATAGAGAATTTGACCACACTTACAGGACATGTGTGTCTTGATTTAGGTGAAGATCAGTTCACAGTGGGAAGACCTCACCCGATGATCGATCCTTCAACCAGATCCGATCGTTTTAAGACTGACATTTCAGATGATGTCGCAGTTGTGCTCGTAGATGTCGTCTTGGGATATGGTTCACATGAAAACCCTGCAAAAGAAGTTGCGGATGCCATTCATGAAGTGAATAAGAAACTTGACAACAATGTGATTTACGTTGCATCTATCACAGGAACAGAGGGTGATCCTCAAGATTTGAAAGCATCACAAAGCGCACTTGAAGCTGAAGGAATCATAGTAATGCCTTCAAACGCACAAGCCGTTCGTCTTGTTCAAAAAATCATGGATCAACTGAATAAGAAAGGAGCTTAAGATGAATAGAATCGATCGTTTATTCAGCCAAGACTTGAAAGTCATCAATATTGGGCTTGAATCTTTTTCAAAGGATCTTAAGAAACAAGAAGTTTCAGTGGTACAGTTGGACTGGAAACCACGTGCAGGCGGCAATGCAAAACTCAGTTCCTTATTGGATAGATTGAAATCAAACAAATAGAATAAAGGAGATGTTAATTATGGAAGAATTAATGAGAAAAGCCAATGAACAAGCTATGAACAATATTCAAAAGGCAAGACCTACTTTGATTGGTTTAGGAGTAGCTAAAGATGTGGTTCCTGGTATGGAGAAAAAGACTATTTTCCATGCTGGTCCTCCGGTTAAGTGGGAGAAAATGAGTGGTCCTTTAAAAGGTGCCATTATTGGCGGTTTGATTTACGAAGGGCTCGCAAACAATGAAGAAGAAGCTGTGCAACTGGCTGGATCCGGTGAGATTAAGTTCGATTCGTGTCATCACCATGACTCTGTTGGCCCAATGGCAGGAGTTATGACATACAGTATGCCTGTATGGATTGTAAAAAATGAAGTCTTTGGTAATTATGCTTACTGCACTTTGAATGAAGGACTTGGAAAAGTTTTGAGATATGGAGCTTACAGCGAGGATGTCATAATTAGACTCAAATGGATGGAAAATGTCCTTTATCCGGTTCTTAAAGCCGCTCTTGAGTTACATGGTCCAATCGACCTTAAATCAATGATTGCTCAAGTGGTGCAAATGGGTGATGAGGGTCACAATAGAAATAAAGCAGGCACATCGCTTTTGATCAGAGAGTTTGCACCTTATATAGTTCTCACTGATTTCAGCAATGAAGACAAAGCAGAAGTATTGAAATTTATGCATTCCAATGATCATTTCTTTTTAAATTTGACAATGCCCGCTCAAAAATCTGCACTGGAACCAGCAGGAAATATTCCTTACTCAACAATTGTCTATACAATGTCTCGTAATGGAACAGAATTTGGTATCCGCGTTTCTGGACTTGGCGATCGCTGGTTCAACGCTCCGGCAGAAATCATAGATGGATTGTTCTTCCCGGGTTTCACGTTAGAGGATGCCAACCCGGACATTGGAGATTCGGTAATTTGTGAAACGTCAGGAATTGGAGGATTTGCTATGGCTACGGCACCTGCAATCGTTCAGTTCGTCGGCGGAACTCCTCAAGATGCAATCAACTACACCACAATGATGTATGAAATCACTGAAGAAGAAAATGACGCTTATAAGATGCCAACAATGAATTTTAGAGGCACACCAACTGGGATAAATATCACGAAAGTCATCGAAACGCAAATTTTACCAATCATCAACACAGGAATCGCTCATAAAGATCCAGGTGTTGGACAAGTTGGAGCGGGCCTTGTAAGACCACCTATGAAATGTTTTGAAGATGCATTCGAAGCTTTTGTTGATAAAATGACTTCAGAGGGTATCATTAAATAGTAACTACACAAAATAGTAACTACACATCTAATAATTCTAGGAGGCAACAATATGAAATTCTGGGAAAAAATTAAAATGTACGACTTAACAGTAAATACAAGTCACTTGACACCACCATGGCCAACATATGAGCCACTTCAGGTAAAGTTCTTTAAAAGATTATCGCCAAATGGTGCAAACGGTCAATTGATCACTACTTCAAATCACGTCGGCACCCATCTTGACGGACCTCTTCACTTTGATACTGCAGGCAGAGATATCGCGTCTCTTGAACTTGAAAAACTTTGTGGTCCTGGTGTTGTAGTAGATTTATCCGATCAAGCTGAAGATTTCGGAATCTATACACCACAAGATATCATGGATAGAGTTGAAGTGAAAAAAGGTGATATTTTGATCATCAACACTGGTTACAACAAATATGGTTTTGATCAACCTGAAGCTGATGAAAGAAGATACATGCTTAGACATCCTGGTCCATCACTAGACTTCATGGCATGGGCCCAAGAAATGGAAATCGCATGGATCGGTGTTGACTGTGGTTCTGCAGATCATCCGATGAACACAAAAATTCGTGACTGGGAGCCAGGCGAAGCGAAAGCATGTGATGAGCTTTTCCAAAAGAAATATGGAAAGACATTAAATGAAGTATACCCATGGCCAGAGCAATACCAAGCGATGCATATCCAAATGTTTGGACAAAAGTATGGTGAAATCATTCATGCTGAGAACGTTGGTGGACAAATCAACGAGCTGTCAAACAAAAGATTGATCATCGGATGTTTCCCTTGGAAATTCCAATATGGTGAGTCAGCATTCTGTCGTATTGTAGGTTTTGAAGAGCAAGAATAAAAGATAAGGGCGTGCCCATGGGAACCTTTGGGTTCCCATGGGTATGTTTTATTTGAGGAGGAAGTTTATGGGACCTTTAGAAGGTTTGAAAGTACTTGACTTGACTCGGGTTTTAGCAGGCCCTTATTGTACGATGATGCTCGGCGATTTAGGCGCGGAGATCATAAAAATTGAAGTACCGGTTAAAGGTGATGACTCAAGACACTTTGGTCCCTATCAGCATGGGGAAAGTGCATATTTCATGAGTTTGAACAGAAACAAAAAAAGCGTGACGCTGAATTTAAAGACAGAACGTGGTAAGGCACTATTAAAATCTTTTGTTGAAAAAGTGGATGTGATTGTTGAAAACTTCAGACCTGGCACAATGGAAAAATTGGGCCTGGGTTATGATGTGTTGAAAGAAATCAATCCTAATATTATTTACGCTGCTTCCTCTGGATTTGGTCATTCGGGTCCTTATAGCACCAGACCTGCTTATGATGGTGTGGTTCAAGCTATGGGTGGTATCATGAGCATCACCGGCCCTGAAAATGGAGAGCCAACAAGAGTCGGTCCTTCTATAGGAGATATTGGTGCTGGTCTTTTTACAGCCATAGGTGTACTTGCTGCACTTAATCACAGAAACAACACCGGCATAGGACAGAAGGTCGACGTCGCAATGCTCGATTGCCAAGTTGCAATGCTTGAAAATGCAATTGCAAGATATGTGACCACAAATGAAGTGCCAAGACCATCTGGAAACAAGCACTCATCAATTGCTCCTTTTGAGCCGTTTGATACCAACGATACAAAAATTGTTGTTGCTGTAGGTAACGATCAAATTTGGAAGCGATTCTGTGAAGTTGCTGACCTTATGGACATAGTTGATGATCCGAAATATAGTACCAATCCGCAACGTCACCTTAATTATGATGAGATGAGACCGAGGATCGCAGATAAGATGAAGATGAAGTCCACAAAAGAATGGCAAAAAATCTTGGATGATGCAGGTGTTCCAAACGGACCGATCAACACCATCAAAGATGTCCTTGAAGATGAACAAGTTATAGCCAGAGATATGATCATCGAAGTGGATCATCCGATTGCAGGTAAACTCAAAATGGCTGGAGTTGCTATCAAACTCAGTGAAACACCTGGAGAAATCAATGCTCCTGCGCCTATTTTGGGACAGCATAATTTTGAAATTCTCAAACAATATTTTGAATACACAGACGAAGAAATTGAAATATTGATAGCGGAAGGTGTTTTATAGGAGGCTGCAATGGAAGCTCAACTTATGAAAAAAATGATGAAGTATATCGATCAAGGAGAAGCTGTCGCACTTGTGACAGTCACCAGTAAACTCGGAAGCAGTCCGAGAGACACCGGTAGTATGATGCTGGTGGGTAGTGGAGGCAAATTGATCGATGGCACCATAGGCGGTGGCAAAGTTGAGGAACAGGCAAAAATTGACGCCGCAGAATGTATAAGAAAAGACGAATCATCCGCGTTCAAATATGAGCTGACTTTAAAAGACACGGAACATTCTCTTGGAATGGCTTGTGGTGGAGCGGTCGAAGTGTTTGTAAAGGTATTTTCAAAGCAGGACAGATTGGTAGTGTTCGGAGGCGGACACATCGCACTTGAACTGAGTGCTTTTGCCAAAGCATTGAATTATCGAGTGTTTATAATCGATCGCCGACCTGAATTTATCAGTGATGAACGTTTTCCTGATGTAGAAAGGAAAATGTCAATGGACGAATTTATTGATGAGCCTTTTGACATGGATTCCAGTACCAGTGTCGTCATAGTCACCCATGGTCATTCGTTCGATCTTGAAGCTCTAAGGATAGTCATTGGCTCTCCTGCCAGATACATCGGCATGATTGGCAGTAGGAGCAAAATAAACTTTTGTTTCAAAGAGTTACAGAATGAAGGGGTTTCAGAAGAACTTTTGACAACAGTACATGCACCGATTGGAATTGATATCGGAGGGGAGACCCCTCCTGAAATCGCACTTGCTATACTGAGTGAGATTCAAGCCGTCAAGTACAATCGCTCAGGAGGGTTTTTGAGTGCAAAAAGGAGGCCTCCAAGTGACTGAAAATCAAAATAAAGTGTTGGTAAGAGGCGGTGGCGATCTCGCCACCGCCGTCATACAAAAATTGTTCAAAAGTGGGTTCAAAGTTGTGGTTGCTGAACTCGAGAACCCTAAGATGGTTCGTAGAACCGTATCTTTTTCAAGTGCCGTATATGAAAGCACGTATTCAGTTGAAGGCATTGAAGCGATTTATTGCAAACATGTCGACGAAATTGATGCATTACTCAATGCGAATAAAATTCCTGTTCTGACATGTACTGAAGCAGTCATCATGGAATCGTTCAAACCAGACATATTTGTGGATGCGACTCTTTCCAAAAAGAAAGTGGATTACAATTTGGACAAAGCAGAAATTGTCATTGGACTTGGGCCTGAAATCAATGCCGGTCAAGATGCCCATGTCGTCATAGAAACTGCCAGAGGTCATGATTTGGGAAGATTGATTTATGTCGGATATGCCAAGGAAAACACACATTGTCCTGGCGACATAGCTGGATACACCAAGGAAAGAGTACTAAGGGCACCTTGTGATGGGGTCATCAGATCGCTGAAAAAGATTGGGGATCACATCGAAAAAAACGAGACCATCGCTTATGTGAATGACATGCCTGTGATCTCTGAAGTCGAAGGTGTTTTAAGAGGCTTGATTCATGACAATGTTGAGATCACCAAAGGTATGAAAGTCGGTGATGTGGATCCTCGTGGAATCACAGAATATTGCTATACAATCAGTGAAAAAGGAAGAAATATCGCCGGTGGAGTTCTTGAAGCCATTTTATGGAGGCGTGATGTTTTTAGTCGATTTGATCAAATCTAAATTTTATGAGAACGGTACTTGTATGGTATCCATTATTGGTGGAGGCGGAAAAACAACGACAATTTATAGACTTGGCAAATTATTGAGTGTGAATCATATGGTCCTTGTGACATCTACCACAGCTATGTTCAGGCCGGGTCCAGATCAAGTCGATGAGATTTATTTTAATGAGTTGCCTGACTTCAAACCCGATGCGAAAGGCGTGATGGGTTTTTTTTCTCACGTTCATAAGGAGAATGATCAAAAAGTGAAAGGCGTTGAACCTTGTGTGTTGGACGCTTTTATTTTGGACAAAAGACCGATGATTATTTTGAACGAGGCAGATGGTGCGAAACACAGACCCATCAAAGCCCATTCTGTTCGCGAACCGGTCATACCTGAAAAATCAGATATTGTAATTGTTGTTTTGGGACTGGACGGATTAGGCAAGCCAGTTTCAGAAGAGTGGATTCACAGAATTGGGGAGTTTCGTCGAATCACCGGTGCGGGGTCGAATGAAAACATTGACAGTGACCATTTGATCAGTCTCATATCCCATCCTGATGGATTGAGCAAGGATATACCGGATCAAGCAGAGGTGATCCTTTTGTTGAATAAGCTTTCACTACTGGAAGTTGACATGGACTTCAAGAAGTTTTTTGAAGCATTGCCAAGTTGGATTTCGGCAATTGTCGTTGCTGAAATGGAAGAAAATAAGGAAATGATGGTTATCAGGAGAGAAAATGATTGTAGCGGTGATACTTGCAGCGGGACTCTCATCACGAATGAAGAAAAATAAATTGTTATTGCCGATAGGCGAAACAACTGTCATAGAGCATGTGGTCAAAACAGTATTGTCATCCAAAGTGGATTATGTCATAGTGGTTTCCGGACGAGATTATGAATTTTTTCGAAAATTGCTGAAGTGTTATCCGGTTCGATTGCTATACAATGACCAGTATAAAAAAGGTCAGAGCACTTCAATCATCAAAGGCATGGAGACGTTGCCGAGAACCGGTGTTGAAGGTGTTCTATTTGCTATGGGCGATCAGCCGCTCATTAATGTGGAAGGGATCAATGCCATAATCGATGCATTTGCAATGAAAAAAGGAAAAATCATCGTTCCTGTGAATACCCGGACGGATAAAAAGGGAGCCCCGGTGCTTTTTGACCGATCGTTTTTCAGTGAAATCAGAAAAATTGAAGGCGATCAAGGTGGCAAAGTTGTGATTCTGCAACATCCCGATGCTGTTTATGAATGTGAAATCGATAGTTCTGAATTTTTTGATGACATTGATACTGAAGAGGCATACGAATCGATAATGGAATGGTGGAGGCGACATGAAACAGAAAATGATCTTGAACCCAATTGAAAAAGTATTGAGTGACATTCACGTTTTTTTCGGAAAGACCCATGAACAATTTGAGTTGGTGGAACTGAATCATGCTTTTGGAAGATATTTGGTCAGTGATGTCGTAAGCAGTGAAATGATTCCTGATTTTTCAAAATCAACTGTGGATGGGTATGCTGTAAAATTCATAGATGCTCCATGTATCCTCAAAAAAGTTGGCGAATCCCACATGGGAAGTGACAATTCAAGTATACTCGAGAAGGGTGAGTGCATATATGTTCCGACTGGAGGAATGATTCCTGAGGGTACTGAAACTATGGTCATGATTGAAGATACGGAAATAATATCCGAGGATACAATTGCTTTCAAAGGAATATTTGTTGAGCGTGAAAATATAATTGAACGTGGATCGGATATGTCAATCGGACAGGTTGTATTGACTAAAGGAATGAGAATTGGAACGCATGAAATCGGAGCGCTGGCAGCGCTGGGTCACTATCAGGTTGAAGTGATGGGATGCCCAAGAGTGACGTTTATTTCCACAGGAGATGAACTCACTGAGTCAAACGGGCCGCTTAAAACCGGCCAAATCAGAGAAATCAATACATTTACACTTGCATCCATAGCACAAAAGCAAGGCATGCAGGTGGTGATGCGTAAGATCGTAAGAGATGATTATGATGAGATCAAAGCGACTATTGAGGACGCCATATCAAAGTCGGACCTTGTCTTTATTTCCGGTGGCAGTTCGGTGGGAGAAAAAGATTATACCTATGAACTGCTCGACGAAATCTGTGACGATGGGGTTCTCATCAACGGCATGGCCATCAAACCTGGGAAACCGACGATTGTTTCAAGGCACGGAGACAAACCGGTAATTGGTCTTCCGGGTCATCCTGTGTCGTCGATCATCGTTTTTGAGTTGTTGTCATCAGAAATTCTAAGAAGCTGGGGATATGATATCCCAAGACATAAAAGCGTCGATGTGACACTTTCCAGAACTGTTCGCCCGGCAAAAGGAAGAACGACCTATCAGATGGTCCAAATAAAAGAAGTCGATAACCAATTCGTGGCTGTGCCGACTTCCGGAAAATCAGGTATGATCACACTGTTGACAGGTTCCAATGGGTATGTCATTATTCCAAAGGAAGTGGATCTATTGTATGAGGGATCAAAGGTTAGGGCGTATTATTTCAGTGGATAGTTTCATATCAATAAAGGACTCGATAGACTCTAATCTTTTCGAGTCTTTTTCTGTCAATAGGGTGATTGCCACACCGCTTTCACCAGCGCGACCGGTTCTGCCGATCCTATGCACATAATTCTCAGGGTCATCAGGCAAATTGTAATTGATGACGTGGGTTATGCCTTCAACGTCGAGTCCCCTTGAAGCCACATCTGTTGCAACAAGGTATTTCAATTTTCCATCTTTGAAGGATGCCATCACGAATTCTCGTTTGGCTTGGGTCAGATCGCCATGAAGGGCTTCAACATCATAACCGGCCTCAAGCATCTCCTCGTATAATGCATGTGTTCCCAATCGGCTTCTGCAAAAGATCATGGCCTTGTTTGGCCGTTCTTTGTCTAGAATGGTCTTCAAATCATCGAACTTCTTGCGATTGGATGTATGAATGACAGATTGGGTGATCTTTTCAAGTGTAATCTGCTTTTTAGGGGCGATTACAATCAGTGGGTCATTGAGATGATTGCCTGAAAAACCATCGACCGTATGGCTAAGAGTTGCTGAAAAACAGAGTGTCTGGCGGTGTGATGGAAGTGCCTCGATAATCGCATCCACGTCTTTTTTGAATCCGATATGAAACATTTGATCGGCTTCATCCACAACAAACATTGATAGAGCATCAAAATTGATGGAACCTCTTCGAATATGATCGAGAATTCTGCCGGGAGTGCCTATGACCATATGGACATTCTCTTTGAGTTTGCAAAGCTGTGCATTGACATCCTGTCCGCCATAGGCTGCCAGAATTCCGATTGGAACAACTTCGGAAAGGGTCCTTGCGACACCTGTAATCTGTAGCGCCAGCTCTCTTGTTGGCGTCAGAATCAGAATTTGTATGGATTGAAGCGAGGGATCGATGGCTTGGAAAGCGGGCAAAAGGAAAGCCATGGTTTTTCCGGTTCCGGTTTGCGCTTCAGCCAGTAGATCTCTGCCTTTATTAATTTTAGGTATGGCCAATTGTTGGATGGGTGTCGGTGTCAGTATGTTTTGGCATTCAAGTGCATATACCAGATCTGAACGGATGCCCAGTTTATAAAAATTCAAAAATGTACCTCATTTCTTTTGTTGGTGTCATAACGTATTATTATAGCGTATTGGCATGGGAATTGCAATAATATGGGTAGAAGCAAATAAAACATTGGGAGGACAAGATGAAAGTATTCATAAGTGCAGACATGGAAGGGGTCACAGGTACAACTTTGTGGGAGGAATGTGATCGAAACAGTCCCTTTTATGCAAGATTCGCAGATCAAATGACAAAAGAAGTCGTCGCTGCCTGTAAAGGCGCATTTGCTGCAGGAGCTACAGAAGTGGTGGTCAAGGATTCACATTCATCCGGCACAAATATCGACATCACTCAATTGCCTGCTGGAGTAAAGTTGATCAGAAACTGGAGTGGTCACCCTTACTCCATGGTGGAAGGAATCGATTCCAGTTGTGATGCAGCCATGTTCGTCGGATATCATGCCGCAGCGGGAAGACCTGGTAATCCACTGTCCCATACAATGTCTTCTGTTCCATATAGGATGAAAATCAATGGACAGTGGGCCAGTGAATTTCTGATTTATAGCTACGCCGCAGCATATGAGGGTGTTCCGACCGTATTCCTTTCAGGCGATGCGATGCTCTGTGAGGATTCTCATGAGATCCATCCGATGCTGAAGTCGGTCGCGGTAAAAGATGGAAAGGGTGGACTGACCATCAACGAATCACCTGTTTCCACAATTGAGTGGATCGAAAAGGGGGCTTCCGATGCTCTCAGACAGGATCTGAAGATGGCCAAAACCATTTTGCCTGAACACTTTGAAGTGGAATTGATGTTCAGGGAACACAAGGTCATGAGACGCAAGTCCTTTTATCCTGGCATGGAAATTGTCGATGATCTCACGCTCCGATTTGAAGCAGATGATTATTTTGACGTGCTTCGAATGATATCATTTGTATTATAACTTAAAATCCCGATTGCTTAACTATGCAGTCGGGATTTTTTATAGGTCATCATATTGTTTTGATGATTCGTGTTGTTCGTTTCACTTGACCGGATTTGTCGGTGTACTCAAATGTAGCGACGTAAAAACGTTCCCTAAGTGGGTCGTTGATCAGGCTGTACAAGTGATTGGATGATGCATCCATCCATGCGTCGTAATGGATGCCGTTCAACCAGAATTCCGCGCCTGCTGTATTGTCCATATCATCGGCTTTCATCTCAAATCGATTGATGTCACCACTGCTCAAAGTTATGGAGCGATCCACTTGAACTGAAGGAGATAAGTTCATTTCATCAAGCAGTCTAAGTGAGTTGAGTCCCATGACTTTATCAATTGTGCTGTCGCTGAACCCTCGATTTTGCATGGTTTTTGCAACGAGCTGCATATAGGAGATGTCTGGGATGTCCACTGGCATTGTTGCACCATCAAAGTCCGATCCTAGACCGACGTGATCTTCTCCGATACAGTTGATGATGTGTTCGATGTGATCGACAAGAACATCGACTCCCGAATGGACATCACCAATAAAAAAGCGACAGAATACGACATGCACCACACCACCTGAATCGGCTATGGCTTTAAGTTGGCTGTCTTTGAGATTCCTGATATGGGGTTTGACCGAGTAAGCGCCTGAATGTGTGGCTATAAGCGGTTTGTTGGATGCCAGGATCGTGGACTCGAAGGTTTCCTCATCCATATGCGACACATCTACGAGGATTCCCAGTTCATTCATGGCTCTGACAACTTTTTTTCCAAGCGCCGTCAATCCACCAGATGTGGGTTCGCCAAGAGCGGTCATTTTTTTTGTGCCTTCGCCAAGAGCGTTGGAGTGGTCCCATACCAATGTGATGACCCGTACGCCTAGATCGTGGTATTGTTTGAGCAAATCGAATGCATTCTTTTCGTTGAGGGAATAGGCGCCTTCAATGGTCTGGACAGCCACGAATTTATAAGCTTCGATGGAGTTGATGATGCCCTGATAGTCATACCCTTTTGCCATCCTGTCCGAATGGATTGCCACTGTCGTGTCGAGCGCTTGTATCATCGAGAGCAGTCGACTGTTGTTGAGATCGGGATTGCCCAAATCATCCGTAAATGCCGCAAAGAGACCGACGTCTACCTGTCCGGTGACCAGTTTGTCAAGATCGATATGAAAGTCCGTCCTGAGCCCTATATCGGCTGAAAAAGTCCAATCGTCCTCATCGATGATTTTCATCAAGGTGTCATTATGCGCATCAACTGTCAATCGCATAGGAAGGCCTCTTTATTACATAAATCAAATGTTTCCAAGCTTTTATGAATTGATCGTATCTATATTTTCTAGAAACATTATCAACGGTTCTCGTAGCAGGATCGTTGACACAAACCATCATACCGCGGTCGCTATGTTCAATACCGGTCACAACGATAAGATGTCCGCTTGGATAAGCCTGTGTGGCACCATCCAATTCGCTGACGTCTTTGGTCTTTATGGAAGCGACAACCGGAATGCCTCGCTTTAAAAGTGATATGACATTATCAAAGCTGTCACAGTACTCGACGTATGCGTTATAACCGCATTCGCCGGCATAGGCAACGTTGTAGGACCAGTTTCCATAGATGGAAGTGCCATTATCAATGGTGCCTTTGGCAACTTTCTCAGTGGGAAGGTTAAGACCGTAATATTCAAAGACCATGGATATGGAAGTTGGACTGCATATGATATTTCCGATTTCCTCAACAACAAGCTGGGAGCGAGTTGGAACAACAAGGTGTATATCTTCCGAACCGATAGTGACTTCATGGCGATTCGCTGGAGTACTGAGCGAGGCGTATACCGATTTGACTGACGGGGATATAACTTCCGAATTTTTTCTGGTTAGAGCCAGTTTCACCTGAACAGCTTCTCCGGGTCCTGAATGCACTACCAACTCATCGATGTCCAAACGGGCGAAATTGTCCTTTTGTCCAGAAAAACTGCCAGTATTGTTGCCATCGGTTGTCCATTTGCCATAACTGAACCACATGCTCCAATTTTGTGAAGTCCTGACTCTGATCCAAACTTCGATGTTGGTGTTTTCATGAGTTGTTGAGTTCCATGAGACAACCAGGCGTTCAAATGGCGCCACTTCTTTGACCTGTGAGACCCATTCGGCGGTCAAACTGTCTTTTTCGAGATGAAAAGGCTGATCGTAAGATTTGGGTTCCCAAATAAGCAAATTGTTTTGCATAGTCTATTCCCCCTTGATGTTGGATTCCAACATGGTCTTGTAAGTGTCTATTTCGGGTTGGTTGGCGAGTATGAAATGTCCTTTTTTGATTTCAACCCATTTTGGTGCTTCGATATCATAGTGGTGCTGATCAGGATCGTAGAAAATGACCTTTCGGCTTTTTTCATAGTTGGGATTGGGCATTGGGATAGCCGATAAAAGGCTTCTTGTATAAGGGTGCAACGGGTTGTTGTAAAGTTCCTCTGTTTCAGCCAGTTCCACCAGTCGACCTTTGTGAATGACGCCGACCCGATCGGTGATAAAACGCACAATAGACAAGTCGTGGGCAATGAAAAGGTAGGTGAGACCGAGGTCTTTCTTAAGTCTGTTCATCAAATTGAGCACTTGAGCTCTGATGGAAACATCCAGTGCGGATATGGGTTCGTCTGCAATGATGAATTTCGGTTGCATGACCAGTGATCGTGCTATGCCGATTCTCTGTCGCTGTCCACCTGAAAATTCATGAGGAAATCTACTGGAGAATTCAGGTAAAAGTCCAACTTCGAGCAATGCTTCATCAACGATTTTCTTACGCTCCGCATCATTGGCATAGTTCTTAAGATTGTAAAGACCTTCAGAGACGATGTAATCCACTTTTGCACGTTCATTCAGTGAAGACATGGGGTCCTGGAATATCATTTGAATGTCTTGAACGACTTTCTTGTCCTTTTTCTTGTCAATCTTTCCACTGATGCGCTCATCTTCAAATATTATTTCTCCTGATGTGATTGCATTGATTCGAATGATAGCCCTGCCGATTGTTGTTTTTCCGGATCCGGATTCACCCACCAGTCCGAAGGTTTCACCCTCGTAGATATCAAAACTGACATCATCCACTGCTGTGAAAGCTTTTTTCCTGCTGCCGAAAACCACACTTATATTCTTGACTTCGAGAAGTTTTTTTCTTTCACTCATTCGCTTGACCCCCATTCGTTTTTAAGCCTGATGACATTTTCCGAGATTGGTACTTTAGGAGCACGAGGGTCTAAAAGCCATGTTTTGGCCTTGTGTGTCGGTGAAACTTGAACCATCGGTGGTTCGTGCAGAAAATCCACTTTAAGCGCATTTGGATTTCTGGGTGCGAATGCGTCGCCTTTTATGGTCTTGAACAAATTTGGAGGTGTTCCTTTTATGGCACTCAGAACTTCTCCTTTAACGCCGAGTTGTGGCAATGAGCTGAGCAGTGCATTGGTGTAAGGGTGTATAGGCTCATAAAAGATCTCATCGGCTGTACCGACTTCCACGATTTCTCCCGCATACATGACTGCAACTCTATCTGCGACGTGAGCCACTACACCGAGGTCGTGAGTGATGTAAATGATTGTCAGGTCGTAAACGCGCTGAAGACTTTCCAAAAGTTCTATGATTTGAGCCTGTATGGTCACGTCGAGAGCTGTTGTGGGTTCGTCGCAAATCAGAATTTCAGGTCTGCAAGCCACGGCGATTGCGATGACGATCCTTTGTCTCATGCCACCAGAAAATTCATGTGGGTACTGCTTGTATCTTTTTTCGGGATTGTCGATGCCAACACTGGTCAATAAATCATAAGTTGCGGTTTTGGCGTCACCTTTGTTCAAATACTTCTGATGCAACTCAAGAGTTTCCTGCACTTGCTTGCCTATGGTTTTGAGCGGGTTGAGCGAGGTCATTGGATCTTGAAAGACCATTGCAATCTCTTTTCCTCTTATTTTGAGCCAATCTTTTTCGACTTTATATGTGGACATGTCATACCCTTTGTAGATGATTTCACCGGAGTCGATCCATCCATTTGCATCTAAAAGTCCCATACAGGATTTTGTGAGCACTGATTTTCCAGATCCGGATTCACCTACAATTGCCAAGCTCTCGCCCTTGTAAAGTTCCAGGGATGCGCTTCTTATGGCGGTCAATGTCTTGCCTCTCAAATTGAATTTGATGACGAGGTCTTTTAGTTTGAGTATGGGTTCACGAGTTCTGTTTATACTTGTCATATTGGCCTCCTATACATGGTTTTTAGGATCGGCGGCATCAGCAAATGCATTTCCCATCACGTAAAAAGATATTGTAATCATTGAAATGACGATTGCCGGGAAGAACAGCTGATAACGTAACGATTGGCTCATCATTAGGACTCGGCCCTCATTGACAAGATTGCCTAGGGATGGAATCTGAACTGGGAGTCCCAAACCGATATAGGTAAGAAAGACTTCGGCACCGATCGCCATAGGGATTGCGAGGGCAACTCTAAGCATGATGACCGATACGAGATATGGCAGCATATTTTTTGTCAGTATACGATAAGTCGGCGTTCCGAGGCATCTTGAAGCCATGTTGTACTCTCTGTCCCTGATGATCGTCACCAGGTTTCTGACAAGTCTGGCCATTGAAAGCCATCCGGTTATTGCCATTGCGAAGATCAAAGTGGAAAGGCTCGGCCTGAAAATATAAGTCAACAGAATAAGGATAACCGTTGTAGGGATGTTATTCCAAACGTTATAGATTTCTGTAATGATCCTGTCGAGTTTCTTAACGTACCCCCAAAGTGTTCCTATGATTATGCCTATGACGACTTCAAACAGTCCTACTGCGAATCCGATCAGTAGAGAAGTTCTGGTACCGCTCCAGATTCTGGCCCAAAGGTCTTGTCCGATAGCATTTGTTCCAAACCAGAATTCAGTGCCGGGTTTGACATTTCGAAATTGCATGAAAGTCTCTGGATTGATGTGAATGAATGTAGGATCTTTTTGGTTGGGTAAAACGGGTTGAATCATTGTAAATAAAAGAAGTATGACGATGACTCCGAGGAATAGTACAGCAGTCTTGTTTTTGAGAAATACTTGGACAGTGGAACGCCAATAAGAGTAATTGGAGTAACCGGCAATTTCTGAATTGTCAGTATCTGCGTTTGCGAATTCGAAAAGGTCATCGGCTATGTGTTCTACTAATCTGTCGTGGGTTTTTAGCTTCATCTTCCGCCTCCTGAATTGCCGAATTTAATACGAGGATCCACCATAGCCATAAGGATGTCTCCCATCAATAGACCAAAAATGCTGATGGCTGAAAATATCAATACCAAAGCTTGAACCAAGGCGTTGTCCTGTCGTTGTATCGAATCCACGAGAAGGCCACCCATACCTGGAATGGAGTAGAGTGATTCGATGTATAAGGAGCCGCCTATTGCCATGAGTATGGAAGCTGGAAAGTATTGTACCATTGGAACAAGGGCATTTCTCATGACATGACTGGTCATGATGGACTTGCTTTTCATGCCTTTTGCTCTTGCGAGTTTGATGTAGTCCTTATTGAGTTCATCGACCATGTATCTTCTCATCCACATGGCATATGCCGCTATGGAACCAAGTGACATGGATATAATCGGTAAGATCCAACTTATTGGTCTGTCCACGTCAAACAGTATGGGCAAATTGAGAAATTTGGTCAAATAGAGTTGCAGGAATAGATAATAGACTGCTGCAGGAACAGCATTGATGATGACGATGTAAAGCGTACCTAGTTTATCCAAAAATCCATTTTTATTTCTTGCCATCGTTATTCCAGAGGCAATGCCCACAATCATCGATATGAAAACACTGGATAATCCGAGCCATAAAGAGTAGGGGATTTTGTCCTTGATGATCTCATTGACAGATACATTGGGTCTGTAGGTTGTCGATGTTCCAAAATCAAATTGGACCAATCTGATATAGAAATTTTTAAGTTGAATGACCAATGGGTCTCTGAGGCCCATATTCTTTAGAATTGCCTCTTTCTGAACTTCGTCAAGTTTTTCAAAACCGGAACCGAAATAACCTTCTTCCGGCATTAGTCTCATCAATAGAAAGACAACCGTCACGACAATGAAAAGTGTCCCCAATGATTGAAAAGAGCGTTTAAGAGCGTATTTGATCATAGATGTGTCTCCTTATGTCATAAAATGGAGCAAGATAGCCCAGTGAATCGGGCTATCTTGCTGGAGGATTAATACTCTTTAGCATTCTTAAGCGCTAATTCTCGATTTTGCTCCCATTCTTCTCTTAATTCATAATATAATTCTGTACTCATTGGCTTTTCCATGATTTTTTGACCTTTCCATCTTGAGCCTGCCACACCGAATGGTGAGAAAGGACCTTCAAAAGGATTGATTTTAGAGGAAACATAACCGCCGCCTCCTGTAGAGAAAGGAATGACCCATGCGTTTTCAATCATGTAGCCTTCTGCCTTAGCAAACAAATTGTATCTTAAGTCATTATCAAGGACTTCAGCTTTTGCAACCTCGATCATGGATTCATAGACATCAAACTTGTTGAGACCATTTTCGTCAACTTCTGTTGTGTACTCTGGGAAGTTGTAGTTGCCGCCTCTCTTGAATGGATCTGTGTAAGTTTGAGGATCGGCGTAGTCAGGTCCCCAGTTAACTTCTTGAAGCGAGTAATTGCCGGCACGACGTGTTTCATTGAGGTATCCTGTTGGAGGATAAGGCAATATGACCACATCGATGTATTCTTTGCCTAACAATGTTTCAAGTTGTTGCTCAAGAACTTGAGCTCTATCTGCATTTGCGCTTGAACCTGTGTTGTAAGGCACAACGACTTGAACAGGGAAAGTCACTTTGCCTTCGAGTTCAGACATTGCTTTTGCTTTGAACTCATTTGCGAGATCTGCGTTGAATGATTCTGTGTTTGTGAATTTTTCAAGTGCTGGAAGCTCAGTGAAGTCACCTGCACTCACGCCAACGAAATTGAACGGTGTAATGGTGTTCAGCATTCTGTTTTGTGGGTTGAAAGGTTCGTGCGTGAGCATTGCAGCGGTTCTGTTGAGACCGTGGAAAAGTGATTTTCTGAAACTCTGATTATTGACTGCTACTTTCCAATTTTCCGGTCCGTATTCAGCGCTATAGTTAGGATTGAAGTTGAGTGTGAAGAAGAAAGTGTAGAAACTTGGACGTCCAGGACGTACGAGTTCTTTTTTTGCCGGATCATTCATCCATTCATCCAACATGGCTGAAGAGATGGTAAGATCTGAAACTTCGCCTCTGAGGTAAAGTTCCTGTGCGACAGCACTGGCTTCTTTGTTGTATCTGTAATTGATTTTTTCAATATAGATTTTTGACTCATCCCAATAATTTTGATTTTTGACAAGGACTCTTCTCGATTGTGGCTCGTAAATTTCCAAAATATACGCACCATTATAAAGGAGTGTAGAGTTGTGCGTTCCAAAACGATGCTCGGAATCAGCAAGGAATTGACCGTTTACAGGGAAGAACGTCACGTAGTTCAACATGGAAAGGAAATAAGGAGTAGGTCTTTCAAGTGTGTATTCCAGTGTGTAAGTATCAATCGCCTTGACACCAACCTCTGCGAAATCTTCTATTTCAGCGTTGTAGAAGGCTTCAGCGTTCTTTAGTACGCCATATGCGATTTGAGCAGTAGCGGAACTGTTGTCAGGGTTCAGAATATATGCCATTGCATCTACCCAGTCCTGAGCGGTGACTTCAGCATATTCCTCACCGGCAAAAGTATACCATTTGACACCTGGTCTGATCTTGAAAGTCCAGACAGTCTTGTCATCGGATACACTCCAGGATTCAGCCAGTGCTGGTTGTGCCACACCGAACTGATCGTAATCGATCAAGGAATCAACAAGATTACTTGCGATTGCGAATTCATTTTCAGAAGCTGTAATCAAATAATTGAGTGTTGTAAGTTCACCTGAATAAATCGTGTTGTAAACTTGTTCAGCTGCAGGTGGTTCAGTTGTTGTGGTATCAGTGTTGGAAGGCGATGGTGTGACAGCAGACTGATCGGGATCATCGGTCGAGTTGTTGGCACAACCGGTAAATGCCGTCAGAATCAACACCAATACCAAAGCAAGCGACAAAATTCGTTTCATATGTGAAACCTCCTTAAATAGTATCCTGGAAACCCCATCGGTTTCTCTATGGCTTACCTATTGTTTCTGCAATTCTCGTGCCAAATTCAAAATATTCAGAATAGAGCACTTTGCATGTACAAAAAACAAAACAAGTCCGGATTTCCGGACTTGTTTTCCAGATTTCAGGACTCGTGCTGACGATTGAGTATGATTTTATGCTTTTTAATTTTTTCGTAGAAGACTGATTTAGAGATATTCAAGCTTTGGATCACTTTTTTTACATCATATTGATCTTCATCCAATTTTTCCAGAATATATTCGCGTTCCACAAAATCCAGATGCTCTCTCAGATTCATAGCGGCTCTTGGTTTTATCGGCAAATTGAGATCCTCTTCTCGGATCCATGCGCCATCGGACATGTTATAGGCCAGTTCTATCGTGTTTTCGAGCTCGCGTATGTTTCCAGGCCAATCATACTGCAGCAAGAGATCCAGTGCCTCACCTGAAAGCAGCTTTCTGGAACCATCAAAATCTTTTGTGAGTTTTTCCACAGCATTGTTGATGAGTGGGAACAAATCCGATTTTCGCTTGCGCAACGGAGGAATTTCGATTGGAAACCCATTGATTCTATAATAGAGGTCTTCGCGAAAGTTCTTTTTTTGAATTTCTTCAGCCAAGTCTTTGTTGGTGGCGGCAATTATTCTTACATTGACACTCGTGGGCGTTGTGGCTCCGACTTTGTAGAATATCTTGCTTTGAAGGACATGCAACAATTTCACTTGCATTTCAAGTGGCAACTCGCCTATTTCGTCGAGAAACAAAGTGCCGTTTTCCGCCAGTTCGAAAAAACCGGACTTACCGCTCTTTTCAGCACCTGTGAATGCGCCTTTGTTATAACCGAACAACTCGCTTTCGAAAAGATTCTGTGGGATTGCAGTGCAATTGACGCTGATGAACGGATGATCCGTACTTTTGAACATGAGATTATGAATTTCTCTTGCTATGAATGTCTTTCCGGTACCGCTTTCGCCCGTGATCAATACTGTACTTTTAGTCATTGCGGCGCGTTGAGCCAAGTATTTGATCCTTTGCATTGCGCTGCTGTAACCAATGATGCCATCCGAAATCCAATCGGTTTTCGAATCCGCCGAAACATCCAGCGACTTGTTGGTTTTTTCCATAGTGACAATGAGTCTATTGCGTTCAGTGATCAGAGCTTCAATGTTGGAGACATCTATGAGCTTTAAAAGCACATCCCGATTGCCTTTTAGGGGCATCAAGGAACAGACGGTAGGTCTTTTGTGGATTTCATAATACTCATTGATAAAATAATCATTCTCGCCTGCGATGCAAGTTTCGATTCTACTGAGAAGCGTAGGACTATCGAAGACTTTTCCAATAGGCATGTCGATGACATCGATGGTCTCCTCATAATTGCCCTTGGCTTTGAAAGGTTTGCCTTCCAACAATTCCGCGACAGTTTCGTTTCTTATGCTGTATCCTCTGGCCTGATAAAACTTGACTTCCTTATGACTGTGAGAATAGACGACCATATGCCCGATTGCCAGTGAATACCTGAGTTTGCAGGAATCACCATCGACTTTTATGTCTATGGTTTTCTTCACGATATCAATTTCCACTTCGATCAATCGGTTATCGAATTGTGTCTGAAAAATCAGGCGGTCATTGCCAGCCCGGTTGCGCCAGTTTTTATGGACCCCTTTGATGCTTGGGGTATCATACAGTCCAATCGCCACAAAGGCTTCACCTTGAGCGATATCCTTGTCGTCAATGCCTATTTTATTTAAATCACCTGCCGTAAGGCCGCCATCATCATATCCTAGCCGGTTGTCGGCGATTATGACCAAGTCGCCTTTTTCAAGTTGACCACTTTCATGAGGTTTGGAATGGCTGAGCAATATTCCCGTGATTTCTTTGGCTCTTCTATTGTATGTTTTGATTTTACCGGACATATCGATGACCACTAGGCCTTCTTCAACTACATCAAGAATACTTTCATAATAAAGATCTGGCATCATCTACTCCTTTGTGTCAATTTGCTTAGATTATAACATACGTATTTGACACTTGGCATATTTATTGCAGAAAATAGCATAGAGAAGTTTTAGTGGAGGTTAACATGGTAAAACCAGAACAACTGAAAAAAGGGGACAGAGTTGCCATAATCGCACCATCGACACCAGCGGACCCGCACAAGGTAAGGCAATCGGAAAAGGGATTGCGTGCGTTTGGCCTTGAGCCGGTATATTATCCATCGTGTTTTTCGCACCACGGTCACTTGGCGGGAACAGATGAGTTAAGATTGAAGGATATTCATGACGCCTTCGGCGACACTACCATAAAAGGCATCATTTGTTTGAAGGGTGGCTCGGGCGCCACCAGACTACTCGACAAAATCGATTACGGGATCATTTCGCGTCATCCAAAAGTATTTGTCGGATACAGTGATATTACTGCTCTACATATGGCGTTCCAAAACAAATGTGGATTAGTCACATTTCACGGACCTATGGCGTTATCCGATATGTATCAATATGATGAAGGACAAGTGACATTCGACACATTCACTTATGAGTCCTACCATGCCAATCTGTTTGACTCAGAGCCTTTGGGTGTAATTGAGAATCCAAAGGAATTTCCTCTCGGCAAATTGGTGGGAGGCAAAACGGAAGGTCTGCTTGTCGGAGGCAATTTATCGCTTATGATCTCAACCTTAGGTTCGCCCTATGAAATCGACACCAAAGGAAAAATACTATTCATTGAGGACGTCCATGAATCCGCTTATGTTGTGGACCGAATGCTTACCTCACTTGCACTCGCTGGAAAATTCAAGGTTTGTGCCGGGATTATACTGGGGACGTGGACAGATTGTGTTCAAGAAGAGAAGAAATCCTATGGAGGAAAAGATCTATCGCTTGAGGAAATCTTTGAAGAGGTGATACGCCCTTGGGGTAAACCGACCATCACGGGTCTTTATGCCGGTCACAATACTCCACAGTTGATGCTTCCATTTGGTGTTCATGTCAAAATAGATGCGGATTTGAGGACAATTGAATTTACAGAATCACCTTATAAAGGGGAAAACAATGAATAATCTTGTTAGGGAAATCGAGAATATAATAAGTAGCGAAGAAGGCAACTTTTCGGTTGTAGTGCAGTGTGACAATGAAATTCTTGTGTCTATCGCACCTGAACGGAGTTATCATGCCGCAAGTCTCATAAAAGTCCCGATTCTATTGACCGTACTGACTCAATGGCAAAATGAAGAGATTGACCTGGAAGAGCGGATTGAGCTGACTGAGGCTGAGAAAGTGGGTGGAAGCGGTATTTTGTATCTGATGGAATCAGGCTCGACTTACAATCTCCTCGAACTATTGAAACTCATGATCTGCATCAGCGACAATACTGCAACCAACATCTTAATTGAAAGATTTGGTATAGAGACCGTCAATTCACTGTTGAAGGATCTCAACATTAATAACACTCATCTCGCAAGAAAATTGATGATTTCTGGAACAAATACCTTTAGTAAAACCACAGCGCAAGATATGGTTTCGATCCTCAGCCACTTCACAAAAAGTGGACATTTGTATCCAGTGGCGTTACAATTGGGACAAAAGATATTTTCTCAGCAACAAAGCAACAACAGAATCAATAGGGATTGGAATCTCTGTGGCAATTGCGGTTTTAGGATTGGAGCACTTAATACATGTCCTGAGTGCGGAAAAACGACGAGTGAAATCGATCCGGTTGAAGTGGCTTTTCTGCACAAAACTGGTGAAATAAATGGTGTGGTACATGACGCTGGAATACTGGAGTTTAATGGAAAACACATTGCAATTGCAGTGATGAGTGATGGACTTTCTTCCAACCTGTCAGGTGAATCCATCCTCAGTAAAATCGGAAATGTCGTGTACCGAGAAATCACCAAGGGGGTGTAGAGTCATGGATGACAATTGGGATTCAAAATTATTGAGAGACACTTATCTGGAAATTGATTTGGATCGGCTTGCAATGAATGTTGATGTAATCAGACGACATGTTGGTGAACATGTCGACTTATGCGCTGTGATCAAGGCGAATGGATATGGTATGGGTGCTGTGGATATCGCACCTACTCTCATTCAAAACGGTGCTACTTATTTGGCTGTGGCCAATTTGCCAGAGGCGATGGAACTAAGAAAAAGAAATTCCAGTTGGCCGATTTGGGTGATGGGACACACACCGGACAGATATCTCAAGGTAGCGATTGAAAATGATATCACACTGACTGTATTCACTTTGTCTCAAGCAGAAACAATTCAAGAAATAGCTCGTTTGACTGGTAAGATCCAACCGATTCAAATCAAAGTGGATACGGGTTTCAATAGATTGGGATTCAAGATTACCGAGATGGATATCAAATCCATATCGAGCATCTTTGAACTCGCCAACATTGAAGTCGTTGGTGTGTTTTCCCATTTGGCATTGGCGTCGTATGATGAGGACACAAAACAGCTTGAACTTCTATTGGGCTTGAAAGCAAAACTTGAACTCGATGGTGCAAAGGAAACTGTGAAATATCATGTTTGTGACAGTATTTCTGCCATCTCTTATCCCGATTTCAGACTTAATATGGTGAGAGTCGGTGCAGCACTTTTTGGTGCAAAGTCATATAGATATCCCGATTTTCCAATTGAGACGATTGCAAAATTCAAGACTAGAATATCGCATTTAAAAAACATTGAACCTGGAGAGGGTGTCAGTTATGATTATAAGTGGCGAGCGAGTAGGAACTCCGTTGTAGCGACTTTACCTTTTGGATATGCCGATGGTTATCCTCGAAACATGACCGGTCAAGGAGAAGTAGTGATAGAGGGAAGAAGGTTTCCAATAATAGGTGTAATCTGTATGGACCAGTGCATGGTGGATGTAACGGAACTGAAGGGTGCACATGTAGGACAAGAAGTGACGATTTTTGGCTCTGATGCCATTTCCATAGATGAATTGTCACAAAAAGCGGGCACCAATAAAAATGAAATCTTATCGAGATTGATGCAGAGAGTTCCCCGAGTATATATGAAAGGCGGAAGCATCGACCACATCAGAAACGATTTACTATAAAGGATGAGAGAGGTCAATATGTTAAAAACCAATGATAGCACGTTATTTGTGGATGGTGTGTCCACAGTTGAACTCGCTGATGCATTTGGTACACCATTATATGTGTACTCAGAACATCGAATCAAAGAAAATTTGAATGAAATCAGGACATCGTTTCTAAGCAAATATCCGAACACTCATGCTGCCTATGCTTGCAAGGCTTTCTGTACGCTTTATATGTGCAAACTTTTGAATGAAGAAGGTTTTTGGATCGATGTGGTGAGTGGTGGTGAACTTTTTACTGCCATCAAAGCAAAATTTCCACCTGGTCGAATTGAATTCAATGGCAACAACAAATCTGAAGAGGAACTTGTGATGGCACTTGATTACGGAGTGGAACGCATTGTCGTCGATAATGTGTCAGAACTCTACCATTTGGAAAAATTATGTATGAATCTGGGCAAAACAGTGAAGATTCTATTCAGAATCACTCCCGCTGTATCCAGCGATACCCATGAGTATATCACCACGGGAAGAAAGGATTCCAAATTTGGAATACCACTGAATGAAGATATTCTGTACCCGTTGATAGCATATGCGATTGAATCAGAGGCATTTGAGTTTTTAGGGTTTCATTTCCATGTGGGTTCACAGCTGCTCGACACCAAATCACATTTGAGTGCACTGGAAGTTATTCTGGATCTTATGCTCGCCACAAAACAAAGATTTGATTATGACATCAAAGACTTCAATATGGGCGGGGGATTCGGAATTAAATATACTGATTCAGATCAACCTCTCGGGATATCTGAATTTGTCGATCCAATCATGAATCGGATGAACGCCTTTTGCGTGGAAAATAATTTGACTCGACCTCATGTGTCTATGGAACCAGGACGGTTCATTATTGGTGATGCGGGCATTCAGCTTTATCGAATCGGAAATATAAAAGAAATTCCCGGTGTGAAGACCTATGCGTCGGTGGACGGCGGTATGACCGATAATATGCGTCCCGGTCTATATGGAGCCAGTTATGATGCGATTATTGCAAATAAAGCGGATGAAATCAAAAATACAGTAGTGGACATCAGTGGTAAATGTTGTGAATCCACGGATATCCTAATCAAAAATCTCAAATGTACAAAACCTGAAACCGGAGATTTACTGGCTGTATTTTCTACAGGTGCTTATGGCTTCTCCATGGCAAACAATTACAATAAAATCCGAATTCCGGCTGTAGTGGTCATAAGTAATGATAAAGCAAGGCTGATTGTCAAAAGACAATCGTATGATGATATGATTCTAAACGAGATAATATAGCGGAGGGAATATGGATTTCAGGGAAGAGATTGAAGGTATTTATACAGAAATCGTACAAATCAGACGAGATATCCATGCACATCCGGAGCTGGGCCAAGAGGAATTCAGAACCCAAAAAATTGTAGAGGATTATCTTACTTTGGAAGGTATTGAATACACACGAATAGCCGATACGGGTGTATTGGGGATAATCAGAGGCAAAGGAGACGGCAAAACAGTCGCCATCAGAGCCGATATGGATGCTTTACCGATTCATGAACTGACAGATTTGTCATTCAAATCTAAGTATGATGGTAAAATGCATGCTTGTGGTCATGACGCCCATACTGCAATTCTACTTGGGGTCTCAAAAATTCTGAACAGACATAGAAATGAATTTGCAGGCAACATTAAGCTCTTTTTTCAACCAGCCGAAGAAACCGTCGGTGGGGCGAAGCGTATGGTCGAAGAAGGGTGTATGGATAGTCCCAAAGTGGATCATGTCATCGGTCTCCATGTTTTTCCAAGACTAGAATCTGGAATGATAGAGCTCAAATACGACAAAATGAACGCTTCCACCGATTCCGTCAAAATCGAAATCGAAGGCAAGGCGGGCCATGGTGCCTATCCACATGATTCCATCGATGCCATCGTCATTTCCGCTCAAGTGATCAACGCGCTTCAAACACTTGTGAGCAGAACCGTTTCACCTGTGGAATCCGTAGTGCTTTCGCTCGGAACGATTGAAGGTGGGGTCAAAGGCAACGTGATTGCTGACCATGTCTCGCTGAAAGGCACACTTAGAACTCTGGATGAAGACGTCAGAAAGTTGTCCAAACAGACTATAGAACAGATTGTTGTCAAAACGTGTGAAGCCATGGGCGGCAAAGGGACTGTTTCATTTAATGAAGGATATCGTGCGCTTGTAAATGACGATGCAGTGGTTCGTGTAGTCGAGGAGACCGCGAGACGCTGCCTTGGAAACGATAAGGTGAGCATAGCCAAAACACCGAGTCTTGGCGCTGAGGATTTTTCATTCTTCCTGGAAAAGGCTTCAGGCGCATTTTATAACATAGGGTGTGGCAATGAAAAAGAAGGGATTGTCTATAAAGGACATCATCCAAAATTTGCGATTGACGAATCCTGTTTAAAAGTGGGTATATTAATGCAAGTGGAGAGTGCGCTTGCTTTATTAAAATGAGAAAAAGAGTGCTTACG
>JACUUV010000072.1 GCA_014859095.1 Clostridia bacterium
ATCGCAGATTTTGTCGTGGTTTCACTCGCGGCATTCAGTTTCGGAATCGAGCTTGCGATCTATGCCTTCCTCGGCATCATATTCAATGGCCTCATCGTCGACAATGTCATCGAAGGATTCAATCTCAAAATCTCCGTTTCAATCATCTCCACTGAGTCTGCTGTCATCCAAAAGTTCATAGTGGAACAGCTCGATCGTGGTGCGACCATTTATCTTGCCAAAGGCGCTTATACCAATGCCAATAAGGAAATTGTCAATTCTGTCATGAACAAAAAAGAATTTGTCAGGCTGAAGAATTACATCAAATCCATAGATCAAAATGCCTTCGTTATGACCTCAAATGTCAGGGAAGTGCTTGGAGAAGGCTTTTTCAGTTGATATGACCAAGAAAAAACACGTTTATGCAACGTGTTTTTTTCTTGCGATGACTATGCCGCTTACGACGATTACTGCTACTATTCCCGTATAAATGTAAATGGAGTTGTCCGGTCCATCATTTTGGGAAAGTACTAGTGTCTCACCTTTGATCAACACATCCGCTGTTGATAGAATCAATGCAGACTGTGCGGGCACTATTGTAATGCCACCTTTGAGTTTCACTCCACCATCAATAGTGACCTGATCACGATTCAATAGTGTATTGTAATCCGCTCCCGGCAAATTCACACCAACGTCACTGTCACCCCCGTTAAATAGAATTAGCAACGTTTCGCCTTTATCCGGATTCGCATCTTTGTGGATCATATAGCCGATCATTTGGTCTTCAATTTCGATCAGTGATTCCTCGGTATCATCGAAGAAAGTGATCCACTGCTCAACTTCCTGCTGAGTCTCAAGTCTCATTGCCGGATATGCTTTGCGGAGCGAGATGAGTCCTTTGTAATATTCAAAAACTTCCTGGTACTCGGCTTTTCTGTTCCAATCGATCTGGTTGATGGCATCTGGGGATTTATAGCTGTTATGATCTCCAGACTTGGTTCTCAGAAAATCCACTCCTGCATGAAGGAAAGGCATGCCTTGTGAAGTCATGACAATCGCATTGCTCAGTTTATGCATCTCTATACGCTCAGCATCAGTCGCCTCCGGATTTGTAACCAGGAACTTGTCCCATAGAGTGAGGTTGTCATGAGCGGAAACATAATTCACAGACTGAGACGGATGAGACGCCCATGGTTTTTTCGAATAATTCACCAGGTCGTAATTGATCTGAGGATGAAAGACCGCACCCACGATACCAAATTTCACACTTTCCTCAAGTCCTTCAGCACCACCTGCAAATCCAGCCTCCTCAGCATTGAACACATGACCTTTGATTCCGTCACGCATCTCATCGGCAAACGCACCGATACGATCCACAGCTTGCATATTAGCTTTTATGAGTCTCTCGCTGTCCGGTAAAGTCGATGTGCCACCTGTCCAGCCCTCACCATATAAGATGATGTCCGGATTGATGGCTCTGAGTTCGGATTCGATCCATTTCATGGTTTCAATGTCATGGACACCCATAAGGTCAAATCTGAATCCGTCCACATGATATTCCTTCACCCAGTGTATCAGTGAATCCGTAATCAGCTTTCTCACCATGATGCGTTCTGATGCAGTCTCGTTACCTGTACCTGATGCATTGGAGTAAGCCCCATTATCCATTCGATAATAATAATCCGGCATGATCAGCGTCAGATTGGAATCCCCACTGAGTGCGGTGTGATTGTACACCACGTCCATGATCACCCCAATATTTTCATCATGAAGTCCTTTGATCATTTGTTTCATCTCTTGAATTCGAACATCTCCACTATAAGGATCGCTGGAATAAGAACCTTCTGGAACATTATAGTTTTTTGGATCGTACCCCCAGTTAAAGACATTGTCCTCAAGTCGACTTTCATCGATACTGTTGAAATCATACATAGGAAGTATCTGGACATGTGTGACTCCAAGTTCTTTCAGATGTGAAAGACCCGTTGGAACACCCTCTTTTGTCTGGGTATCCTTTTCGACCACTCCCAAATATTTCCCTGCATTTTTAATTCCCGATGAAGGATGAATCGACAAATCCCTGATATGCATTTCATAGACAATCGCATCATTCATCTTTTTATAAACAGGTCCTTTGTCGCCTGACCATCCGCTCGGGTTTGTTCTCTCAAAATCCACAACCATGGATCGGTCACCGTTCACCCCGGCACCCACAGCATATGGATCATAGGTCTCCTTTATGATGCCATGTATGGACACTGAAAAAGTATAATAGACGCCATGAAGATCGCCCTCTTTGACAGAACTCCATACGCCCTTATCGCCTTTCGTCATCGTAATGCTATCTATTAACGTGTCTCCATCACCCGATTCGTATAGATTCAGTGTGATTTCGTCAGCTACAGGCGACCAGACTTTGAAATCAGTGGACTCATTTGAATAGATCGCCCCTAGCTTCCCGTTGTATCCAAATTGGATTTCAAAAGCCTCAGAATCATACAGACCTGCCAGATCGATGCCCACAGGCAAATAATCTTGAAATACGGTTTGATATTTGCTGCCGATAATCACAGATTTCTTTAAAAGGACCACAAAGTTCTGAGCCATTGCTCCCCCTCCAGCGCTTATGGCAGAAGGCTCAATGGCATTGCCCTCCTGATCCGCGATGGAGAAGTCACTTCTCATCTGAGCGACTTCTATCGGTTTGGAGCTCGTTAGTTTCAGTGTCTTTTCATCTATGAAAGACGCTGCTAGAAATTTAGGTGAGAGATCGATTTCATTTTCATCAAAATAGATGGACTCACTTCCTTGAATCAAATAAAATTCAAGATTACCTTCCTCATCGATTCGACTTGTAGGGACAAATCGATCCGAATCAACATCCTTTGCCTCCCATTCCCCTTTTCTGACTATGAATCCTATTTCCTCGATATCGGCTATATCCTCCAACATCACTCTAGCCACTTTACCAAACTCATCTTCTTCACTGAATTCGTAGGCAGCCCCATTTTGTCCACTCGGCCAGATCCACATATTCCAGCCCTCATAATTTCCATCAAAGCGATGGTAGTGTATGATCAACTCGGTCTTTTCGGCAGCAAAGCTTTGAATAGGCACTGATGTCAATAAAAGGATCAGTAACAATAGCATACTTATCTTTTTTTTCATTCCCGTCTCCCTCTTTATGCAATCGGTTGCACACTTATTATTTCAATTATACCAAATTTGTTACATTTACTCAATTGAACATTTCAATTTATGGTAAAATAGTATTAGACCATCAATAGGAGGCCTACTATGTTAAAAATCATCGCAGCAAATCTACTAGGTTATGATCTTTTGATTATAATGGTGGCTTTGATCAATGGATTTTACATCTATCCGCGTGCCAAACGATCCAGCATCCAGTTGAGGGACCATCTTCAACCAAAGGTCTATATTCCAATCGATCTTCTGATGGAGCGGATCCGTGGGAAAAACGACAAAAAAATGGATCTCAATGCCATGAAAAGCATGCGTTCGGATGAAATTCACTTCTACAGCATCTTCACTTCCATCAACAGCGCTTTTCCCATGCTCGGTATGCTTGGGACAATCATATCATTGCTCGGGATGCTTGACCTTTCACAACAGGAAGTCGCTCTTAATTTCACAGTAGCGCTCACATCGACACTTTGGGGACTGATTTTCGCACTTGTGTTCAAGGCCATTGATGCGGCACTTGGTCCAATCGTCGAGCAAAATCAGGAGAACCTCAAACTGATCCTCGAAAGGTTGGATCAAGTGAGTCGAATTGAGGACGCTCATGCATAAGAACAATTGGATGGACTTCACACCTCTGATTGATGTATTTCTCATTTTACTGTTTGTCATACTGTTGAATTCACAAATCGAGACCAAGAATCAATCTGAAGTGTATGATACCGCCATCGAAAACTATCAAAGTCAAATCAATGCACTGGAAGTGAAACTCGAAACCGCTGAGTCCAAGATACCGGTTACTGATATTGAACCATTCGATATGGTCAAATACAGTTTTCTCGAAGATAAGATCAATGTGCTGGATATCTCATTGAGAACAACCGGCAACCGGCTATGGATCAACAACAAACCCACAGGCATTTATCTTTTGTTCAATGAGCAAAGCACCCCTGATGCGCGGTCCGCGCAAAAGAGTCGCATCAAAAAAACTCTGATGGACGAGCTTCAATCCGAAAAAGTCTCCAACATCATGACACTGTTCACACTTGAGGAGGATGGCAATGTCTACCGCTATGCGTATCTTTTGGTAACGGAAAGCATTACCGAATTGATACAGGAACTCGGAATCGATCAGACATTCTTCCTACCCAAACCATAACATAGAAAGGTGGTTATCATGAGCTTCTCAGACAATAAAAAAAAGAAACGCAGATGGTTCAAAAGCCTATTGATTCTCGTACTTCTAATTCTACTGCTCATCTTGCTCGATGGTCGTTTCGGAATTGGAGATGGTCTTTTTCTGAACACACCTTCCGGAACACAGGAAGATGAGACTCCAGGTGATGCCAGCAAAACCCAGTCGACCATACTGATCAATGACAATAACATCATCTATGAAAACGAAAGCATCCTGATGATGACTCTAGAGGAGATCATCTCCGAAGCACCGGATGATCATCTGTTCATACTGGTGGATGAAATGGCCAACAACTCGCTCTTTGAATCCGTAGAAAAGCTCTTAAAAGATTCCGGTCGCATGTATACAATTGAGTAAAATAAAAATCAGCCCAATCCTCCGATTGGTGCTGATTTTTTTATGCGTAGTGATGCATCTGAAAAATCTAAAGCATGAAATTGCTTTTCACAAGTGCCGATACAAAGTAAGTCATAAAGCCGAACATGTAGATGTAGAGCTCAAAGCCCAGAAACAAGCTGTAGTTGAGCGCTTGATTCGTATAATAAGGATGTTCCCTGCGCCAAAGATATAGCATTCCAAGCGCATATGCGCTCGATACAAGCGGAAGAACCATCAACATTACAGGATTACCAAGCAAGAACGGATAAATATGTCCATAGAATAGGAAGTCGGAGTTGTCTATTCCTGTGATATAGAATTTGAAACCGATTGTAAACAGAATCAAAGCGTAATAAACATGTTGACGTTTGCGTTCCTCATCAAGTGGTGCGAACCTTTGATATAAAAGTGCCAAAACCGCTATGACTGCTATCATCCATATGCTTGGCGATATTTTTATAATCAAGGTCACAATCCCCAAAAATGTATTGTTGACAAATGCCACGACAGATGCGGCGATCAACATAGGATAATCCGTTTTATGCATACTTTTGGCATACTTAATCCATTCGGGACTCTCACCGGCCAAGTAAATATTTGAACCTTTTTCTACTTTGTCAGCCCAAATCAACACAGGACCATTTGGGGTTTCAAAAAAGTGGTAACCCACGGGATAATTTCTGGTGATGGTGAGCCGTATGTTTTCGATCATGATATCCCCATCTCGGGTGAATCTTGAGATATTGGCGAATTTCCCCCCTCGGGTTTGAGGGTACCTAGAAAGACCTTGATTGACATGGTCGAGTGTTTGAAGTGCTCCGAGCACATAACTGATTTGATCGTCCTCAACGTCTGTGATGATCGGATCAAGATCCGTTCTCACATGGTAAAATGGTTTGAATGATATTTCCTCCGAGCTGTTCTCTTTCATTTGCCAAATTCCCATGACCGTTGGAGTCCCTGGAGATAAATGATCAAACAGACTGCTTACGATAGTGATCACACCATTTTCTATAAAAATATCCTTGTAATAACCATAAGCCTGTTGTTCTGTAGCTTTTGACAGAAGGATGACTTCCATCTCCCCATCCATTATTTTGATGAACCTGCCGCCATCCTCGGCATTGAGTGCAGCAACAATACTTCGGTCTGAAATTTCAAGGGTTAGGCGCTTAAGATTATCATATCCATTTACCGAACCAATAAGTTCGAGATCTTTGTAGATTTCTGTGACCTCATCATCGCCAACAATCACAATGCTTCCGGATGCAGAGAAATGTTCGGAATGCTCAGAAACGATCTGTCTGTCAATGATATCCAGCGTGGAAGCATCAATGGTCCACCGCTCCAAACGTATCCTGTCACTCAGATAAATATAATACCCGTCTTCCATGGATTCAATTTCAATGACTTTCAATTGATTGAGTTCATCGTGCTCAAATAGTTTCTCCTCGATCGATTGTCCATACCAATCCAGTTTATGTAATTTGATGCCTGCCTTATCGATATGGGTAAGTATGAACCCCGTTTGATCAAAATTGATGCTCACATCGATTTTTCTGTAATCGGTAGTCAGACCTGTAATACTTTCCGCACCTATGGACCATGTCTGAGAAGGTTGCTTTTCTTCTATCTCTTTTTCCGACCATGTGAACGCCACCAACATGATCAAAGTGACCAACAAGAACCAAAATTTCCATGACATTATCCAGTGTACTCTCTTCTCTTTTTTCATATGATCCCCCATCACCAATGAAACTTTGATTTAAATTGCTCTTGTTATTTCTACAAAAATCCTTTATAATAATTTAGGACATGCCGTCGTAGCTCAGCAGGTAGAGCAACGCCATGGTAAGGCGTAGGTCGTCAGTTCGACTCTGATCGTCGGCTCCATTCCCAAAACACTTTCAATTCAGTTTGAAGGTGTTTTTTCTATTTTAGGTGAAAAGCGTTAAAAAACCCTTACCGAGTTATTAACATCCAATTAAATGTTGCCTTATAAATAAACCCCAGGATGACGTGAAATGCGCCAACCTGGGGTTTGTCTTGAATCTGATTGATTAGAATATGATCCACGTCAACAGTGCAAAGAGTGCAAATATTCCAATCAAAACCGGAAGCATGGTCATAGACGCCGCTATAAACAGAGCGAGAAAATCTCCTTTTTCAAGTTCAACATCCGCTTTGTCCGGATCCAATTCTTTTTTCCTTAGAACGTCTTTGACTTTTTGAAACATGGCAACCTCTTTCCAACGATTCTTTCGTTTACTTTTTACTGGTATTATATCAGTTTAGATTTCTCCTGCAAAGTGGCAAGCCGCAAAATGTCTTGGACCCACTTCCTTGTTCGGTGGTATGAGCTCTCTACAGATGTCTTTAGCATATGGACATCTCGTATGGAACTTACATCCCTCAGGAAAATTCACATTGCTCGGAATCTCTCCGATGATCGGTTCCATCTTCTTGATTTTGTTTGGATTCGGTACCGGAATTGCCGATAAAAGAGCTCTGGTGTAAGGATGGGTCGGATTCAAATAAAGGTCTTTCTTGTCCGCCATCTCCACCATCGATCCCAGGTACATGACACCGATTCTATCACTGATGTGCTTGACGACACTGAGGTCATGCGATATGAAAAGATAAGACAGACCCATCTTCTCCTGGAGATCCATCATCAGGTTCAGAACTTGCGACTGAATCGACACGTCAAGTGCCGATACAGGCTCGTCAGCTACAACGAAATCGGGATTGAGTGCAAGTGCCCTTGCGATGCCGATTCTTTGTCTCTGTCCACCTGAGAACTGGTGTGGGTATCTGTAGGCATGGTATGCCGAAAGTCCGCACAGCTCTATGACTTCAGTCACCTTATCCGCAAGGTCCTGACCCTTTTTGGCCAGTCCATGTGCGATCATGG
>JACUUV010000073.1 GCA_014859095.1 Clostridia bacterium
TGGTGAAATTCAAAATGGGGACAGGTCCAAATTGGCACCTAGCAAGCTAGGTGCCAATTTGGACCTGTCCCCATTTTTACTGCTTTGGACCTGTCCCTTTTATCTACTCTTCCCAGTTGTGATACACGTTTTGCACATCGTCACAATCCTCGAGCAAATCAACCATCTTTTGCATAAATTTGATGTCTTCCTCATCCGTGAGTTTTGTCATGGTCTGAGGCAGATATCTGAGTTCGGCCATGCTGAATTCGAATCCTTGACCCGATAGCGTCTCCCTCACTTCTGCGAAATCACCGATTTCCGTATAGATTTCGTAGTGGTCATCTTCCACAGAAAAATCTTCCGCACCGGCTTCGATTACGGTCATTTCCATCTCTTCGTCATCCATGGCCTCGGTCTTGTCGATTACAAGCACGCCCTTATGGTCGAACATAAAGCTGACACACCCGTTGGTACCGAGGTTGCCTTTGCCTTTGGAGAAATAACTTCTCACATCCGCCGCGGTTCTGTTCGTGTTGTCGGTGAGGCATTCCACCAGAACAGCCACTCCACCTGGACCATAGCCCTCATAGGTGAGCTCTGAAAACACAGCTCCATCCGAGTCCCCGGCACCTTTTTTTACAGCACGGTCAATATTTTCATTCGGCATGTTTGCGGCTTTCGCCTTTTCAATGGCACTCTTGAGTGCCGCATTGTATTCAGGATCGGCACCGCCTTCTCTTGCGGCCACCATGATATATCTACCGAGTTTTGTAAACTCTTTCGCTTTCTTGGCATCTTGTTTGCCTTTTCGATTTATGATTGTTCCTATTCTTCCCACAGTATTCTCTCCTATTCATTTTTGCAAAAATATCATAGCACAAAGCAAGTGCGATGAAAAGCAAATTATAATTGATGCATTTTAAAAAACAGGAGGTCCCGGAGGCATTGAACGTTTGTGCATCGAATTCTTGTGCAGCCTTTCAATGATTGCACGGTCTTGATCTGGAATGGTCTTGCCTATGAGGTAGTCGTCGATCATGTCGTAGGTTGTTCCCATTTCAAGCTCGTCGGTCTGACCTTCCCAAAGCCCTGCGGAAGGATCTCTCTCAATGATCTGTGCAGGTACTCCAAGCTCTCTCGCCCAAACGAAAACATCCCTTTTGAGCAAATTGCAGAGCGGTATGATGTCCACACCACCGTCTCCATACTTTGTAAAATAACCTGTATGGAGCTCAGCTCTATTGTCCGTTCCAGCTACGAGATACCCTAGTGAATTCCCAACGCCGTAAAGTGTCGACATTCTGAGGCGTGCCCTGAGATTGGCGTCTGCCAGCCTATCATTCAATACATTCTTGCCTTCGAGTCTTCTTTGGATTTGTCCATATAGAAGATCGTGTTCCTCTGTGATGTCGATGGTGAAATACTCAATCCCACATGCATCGGCAAGTGCAATGGCATCCTGAGCGTCCTTTGGATTGCTTTTGCATGGCAGAATCACACCCAGTGAGTTTTCCGGAAAAGCGCGCTTGATCAAACAAGCCACTACCGCCGAGTCAATTCCACCGGATATTCCAACCAAAACGCCATTTGTACCGGACCCTTTCACCACATCACGGATCCACTGAACGGTTAATTCGATTTTTTCTTGAACCGTTTTCTCCATTTCCTCATTACTTCCTTCCTTAGTGAACTTTGTTTTTTTATTTTTTGTCGAGTTCGACCAATACACAATTGTAATATACGGAATTCACTCCTGCCACTTCAGAAGCGTCAATGATCTCAGGTGTGAATGTTCCAGGTTGGAACCATATGTTCTCGATGCCTAGATTGATGACTTCTTCAAGCACCAATTTGGCACGTTCAGGAGCTACGACCACATCCACGCAATCCACTTTTGCCGGTATGGATGCCAAATCTTTATAACAGATGTCCCCATCCACTGTATCGTACGTCGGGTTGACTGCGTACACCTCATATCCAAACTTTTTGAGTTTCTTATAGATCTTGTTTCCAAATTTCTCCGGATTTTCAGTCGCACCTACAACCGCCCATGTTTTTTTGTCGAGCATGTCCTTGATTAATTTTTCCATTTCCATAATAAAAGCCTCCTTTTGATCTTTTGATCAGCCGTTATATACTTTTCCGCCTTTTGTTGTCAGGTAGATATCCTCATGAATCACAATCGTCACTTGATCCGAAGTCCATTCGACCAAATCATTTTTAAATGCATCGAGAATATCCGGAGGTAGATATAGAGTCGCAATGACCTTATCCGTATAAACCGTTTCCCCCACGATGATTTCAGGTCGATCCATCAGGTGGTTGCGGATCTTGCCATGAAAGTGGTAATCCATTTCACAATCCATTACCGTATAAACTGATTTTTCCACAACGCCAGCAGCTTCAAGCGCCGCCTTTGCAGTTTGGGTGTAGGCACGCACGAGACCACCGGTTCCGAGTTTCACCCCACCAAAATATCTCGTCATCACAACACAGATATTCGTGATGCCCTCTTTCTTCAGCATTTCCAGAACTGGAACCCCAGCTGTGCCGGAAGGCTCGCCGTCATCGGAGTAGCGCTGGAGTGTCATATCCTCTCCGATGATGTAAACAGGCACATTGTGCGTCGCATTCCAGTGTTTTTTCCTTATTTTTTCTATAAAACTGACCGCGTCCTCCTCGGACTCCACCGGAGTGGCATATCCGATGAACCTCGACTTGTTGATATTCAGCTCACCTTCGCCATAGGCGTAAACGGTTTTATATGATTTCACTTGACCCGATCACCTCAAATATTGACTCAGTCTGTTATAATCCTTCTCCTGCACTTCAAGTTCGAGCAAAGTCCCTTCCTCTAAATGGTCCATACGGTCCACCTGGTAATTCTCGCAGAGAAATGAAGTCGTCTTACCGTCCGAATAAGGCACAAGGAAAATCGCCCTTACCATCGAATTGAACACGCTTTTTTTAATGTGCTCCAGTAAATGGTCAAAATTCTCGCCCGTCTTTGCGGAAATATTGATGCCGTCACCAAAGAGCGCAGCTTGATCTTCCACCAGATCGATTTTATTAAATACCGTCATCATGGGGAGTTCAGCGGCACCCAGCTCTTTCAGCACATGATGCGTCACTTCCATTTGCATGGGATGGTGAGGGTTTGAAGCATCCACTACGTGGATGAGCAGATCCGCGCTGAGCGCTTCTTCGAGCGTCGCCTTGAAGGCATCTACAATACTGTGTGGCAATTTGGATACGAATCCTACAGTATCCGTCAAAATGAATTCCTTCTTGTCCTCAAGTACGATTCTTCTGTTGGAAGTATCGAGTGTGGCGAAAAGCATGTCTTTCTCAAAGACCTGTTTATCTTCCTCTCCCTCTGTGGACATCCGGATCAACTGGTTCATGATGGACGACTTGCCCGCATTGGTGTATCCGACGAGTGCGACAATCGGCACCTCGCGTTTTTCCCTGAGCTGACGCTGAACGGTCCTGTTTTTTTGGACTTCCTTCACCTGCTTGCGGATCTCATCCACACGTTCCTGAATTCTTCGTCTGTCGATTTCTAGCTTTTGCTCACCGGGACCTCTTGTGCCTATGCCGCCACCTTGTTTTGAAAGTTGTCCGCCAAATCCCGTGAGTCTCGGCAAACGGTATCTGAGTTGGGCCAGCTCCACCTGAAGTTTGGCGGTCTTCGTCTGGGCCCTGATCGCAAAGATGTCCAGAATGAGCGCCGTTCTGTCGATGACTTTAACGTCCATGAGATTTTCCAGATTTCTGATTTGCGCACCGGACAATTCGTCATTGAAAATCACCATATTGCAATCCGTTTGCTCGACCATCAGTTTGACTTCTTCAACTTTGCCCGAACCTATATATGTGGCCGCTTCGATTTTGGCCTTATTCTGGATCATGATTTCCGCCACCTCGGCTCCAGCCGCTCTGGCCAGTTCCGATAACTCAATCATGGATTCCTCTATGTCATATTCATCTTTCAGACCCTGAAAAAGTCCTATGAGGACTGCCCTAGGTCTTTCTGCCATAATTTCATCCATATTCGGTCACCTACTTTTCTAATAGACATTATACTACAAAAGCCTTCTCTTGACTAATACCAATTTGCTTCCATCATTGTTACAATATGATTATATAATTGAAAACAGAAGCCGAAATTGACGAAATATGATATAATAATCTAGCATTTGTTGCAACAGGAGGTCTTAAATGGATAACAAAAAACCAACACCGGTGTCGAAAAAGCCGGTATCATCCACACAAAAATCCAAAAATAAAACTAAAAAATCATCCAAAGGTCTTTGGACTGCACTGAAACTTTTTATAATAATCATAATTCTAGCTGGATTCTTTGGGGCTGCCGGTGTGTACCTTTACATCATGGGCGTCATAAGCGACACTGAACCGATTGATCCGGCGACCATCAGCACAAAGTTGACCGAAAACTCAGTCATAGTCGATGCTGAAGGGCGGGTACTCGAACTCATTCATAGCGATGGGCTCAGGACCGTTATACGGTATGAGGATATGAGCCAGGAGCTTCTCGATGCTTTTGTGGCAGTGGAAGACAAAACATTTTGGACACATAATGGCTTCAATGTCGTCAGACTGTTTGGAGCGGTCAAGGACACTTTGACCACTGGCCGACGACTTGGTGGCACAAGCACCATCACACAACAATTGGCCAGAAATATTTATCTGTTTGAAATCAGATCGACAAGATCCATTGACAGAAAAATCAAGGAAGCCTATTATGCCATTGAACTTGAGAAATACCTAAAAAAAGAACAGATCATTGAAGCATATCTGAATCAGATTTTCCTCGGGGCCAACACCAATGGTGTCGAGGCCGCAGCCCAAACTTACTTCTCAAAGAGCGCCAAAGATCTCGATTATATAGAGAGTGCCGTTTTGGCGGGCATCACAACTGGCCCTTCACTGTACACCCCTATGATCACAAAAAATAAGGACAATATAGCTGAAGACGATTATATACTGGACAACTCAGACCCTGATTACACTCTGGTTTACAACCCCAGGGTGGAAGGCAGATATCTGACAGCCATCTATCTGATGCATGAACAAGGCCTCATCACAGATGCCGAATATGAATTCGGAAAAAATGTCGATTTGAAAACCAAACTGAATCCAAACAAATCCGTACGTGCAGAAATTTCATCCTTCTTTGCCGACATGGTCAAAGAAGAGGTCATAAAAGATCTGATGGAACTCTATAACTATTCTGAAACCGAAGCCAGCAACATGCTCTTCACGAACGGTCTCGTCATAGAATCCACCATTGACTTCGACATTCAAAAAACACTGGAAAGCCACTACGCACTCGGCAATTTCACTCCTTATTACGGTGAATCCACCGCAGTGGCAGTCAGAGCTTTCCAAAGAGATAAAGGCCTCACCGCTGATGGTGTCGCCGGACAGAACACACTCGGCAAGATCGGTGAACTCTCCGGAATGGACATGTCGATCTTCACACAGGATTTTTACACCAAAGGCAACAACAACGATGAAGTTGTCTTCCTGAAAAAAGCATTGTTTGAACTCGGTTACCTGATCAACAATGAGAATTTCCCTAAAGTGACCGTCAGACTCGACAACCAGGGCAATATCCTTTCCGAAGAATCCGGCAACATTCGCGTTTACAGACAGACCAATGTCGTCGATAGCGCAAAGAATCTTGTCGTCCCATCAACGGAATACAATTTCGACGATGCCGGCAACCTGGTGCTCCTCAAAAACAGGCGTTTTTATTTCTACCCACGTTATGAGAACGATGAACTGAAAAGAATTCAAGTCGTCCTCAGAGAAACCTATACACACAATGAAGAAGATGAAGAAAGACTCACAGGCGGCAAGTACAATCTCTCTGATCTCTATACCTATGAAGGTCGTGATTTGCTCATCCCTGATGAATACAAATCATTTGATTCGAATGACAATGTTGTCATAGCAAAAGCATTCATGAACGAAAATCCCGATTTCTTCAAAATTGACGGAGACAAGAATCTTCGGATTTCAAGTGACAACTATGTCATCAGCAAAATCGGTGTCATCCAGCCTCAATCCGCAATGGTCATCATCGATTACCACACCGGTGAACTCAAAGCGATTGTAGGCGGTAGAAACATCACAGGACAGAAGATGTACAACAGAGCGATGAACCCGCGTCAACCCGGTTCTGCCATCAAACCGCTTTCCGTATTCACTCCTGCTATTGATTCTGGAAGATACACAGCGGCGACAGTCGTTGACGACAGGCCTTCCTATCTCCTTGGAAATCCGACGGTCAGATGGCCTTTCAACTGGTATGAATCGTACTCAAGTTACAACAAGTACTGGGGACTCGTCAACCTGAGAGAATCGGTCCAATGGTCCATTAACGTCACAGCGGCGAAAATGGTCATCGACTTGGGCGTGAACACATCACTGGATTACCTTCAGAAGTTTGGAATCTCAACCCTCGTCACCAGTGGTCCGACCAATGATGCAAACGTGGCATCTGTAGCTCTCGGAGGAATGACCCGAGGCATCGCGCCAGTGGAACTCACAAATGCTTATGGAGCAATCGCCAACAAAGGTGTGCTCAACAAGTATTACACTTATAAAACCGTTCGAAACAGTTCCGGCGATATCATTATTGAAAAAAGACCTGAGAAATCCGTCATAGTCGACGAAAATGTCGCGTACATCGTGCAAGACATGTTAATGACAAGTGTCAATTCCGGTGTTGCCACTGCGGCAAAACTCTCAGCGAACAACGATGTCATGCCTGTATCGGGTAAAACCGGTACGACTTCAAGCAACATCGACGCCTGGTTCGTCGGATACACCCCTTACTATGTCGGTGGCGTCTGGTTCGGAAACGACCTCAACATCCCACTCGACCAAGGTTCAAGGATAGCGGCACAATTTTGGAAAACAGTTATGGCTGATGTTCATGCCGATCTGGAATCCAAGGCATTTGATGTCCCTTCCGGAATAGAAAGAGCCTCCGTGGACAGAATTTCAGGCAAGCTGCCTACGGAACTGTCTTACCTCGACCCTAGAGGCACAGTGTACTCTGAAATCTTCCTAAGAGGTACAGTACCGACCGAGGAAGACGATGTCCATGTCCTTCTTGAAATCTGTACGGAAAGCGGCAAGCTGATCACAGAGTTCTGTCCAGAAGACACCATAGCATCCAGAGTTTTCGTTAAACGGCCTGAACCATACAATCCTGCGGACCATGGCGGAATTGTCATAAAAGATATGATGTATGATGCTCCAGTCAGTCTGTGTGACATCCACACTGAGGAAATAATCATTGCGCCAGTAATGCCAGATCCTACAGACTTCGGTGGATACATCGGCGTGAAACCGACCGTCATGCTTGCTACAGGTGTCCTTTACATCCAAAGACCTTACCCTATCGTAATGAGCGATGGTCAGATGTTGACATTGCCAGCAGGATCCAAGGTTCTGGAAAACGATGACATTCAATTGCCGGATGGTTCAATCATACCGTCTTACAACGTCAGAACCTTCCCGAACTATACTACTGAGGAATTAGATGCTATGAACCCATAAAAATAAAGAACGTGCGAAAGCACGTTCTTTATTTTTTGGGTTCATAACATCCGCGTAGTTGCAATA
>JACUUV010000025.1 GCA_014859095.1 Clostridia bacterium
AAGTTCATGTCAAGGATTGGGTTGCCTTCTGGATCCACTTTGATACCGGTGATTTGGGATGTCTTGAGTTCATTTGTGAAAATGAATCTGATTTCGTCCACTTCACCGGCCATGAAGTCGATTTCCACGTCAGTGCCAGAACCGACTATGACGCCGTCTTCCCAGAGTTCATAACCGAGGTAAGTGTATTCAGTGACAGTAAGTTCTTTGATGCTGTAATCGCCATAAGGAAGAACGAGAGGAGTCACAGGAGTGAGCTCACCAACAGGGAGGAACCAGAGTTCGCCTGTTGTTTCGTGGCTTTCAGCAGTGGCGATGAGTTCATCGATGTCGTTGTAGATCTCGAAGTCGAAGTTCATGTCAAGGATTGGGTTGCCTTCTGGATCCACTTTGATACCGGTGATTTCACTAGTTTTTAATTGATTATAAAAATAGAATGTGAAATCGATATCGTTTGATGAAGTGAATTGGAAAGATGGATTTGTATTACCCTCACTAATTACTTCTCCAAGTGCATCTCTGAGTTCATACCTTACGAATTCATAACCGGTTTCATTCAGTTCATAAATAGTATATTCGCCTTCAGGTAATTCCAGATTAAGTTGATCTATCATTCCTGGTATTGAAACGCCCAGTTCATCGAGCATTGTAAAGAACATCTCACCTGTATTGGGGTCACTAAACGCAGTGACAACTAAGTTGTCTTCGGAATCATAGATCTCAAAATCAAATGATACTCCGGAGATTGGGAGATCAATGCCTTCAGCGTTGTATTTGTAACCTGAAATGATACTGTATATTTCGGTAGGAGATTCATAAGCAGCGACATAAAAGTGGCTGATATCAGCTGGAAGTGTCACTTCAAGTGTTTCTCCAAGTGCTAGTGGTTCAGGTAGAATCATTACATAAGCGCTTGTTTTAGATTTTATGATGAAATATTCGAGGTCTCTTGGTGGATCTGATGGAACAATGTCATAGGACATTGTATCCTCATTCCAAATGACATCGGGTATAGGGTTGGCATAGTGTAATGTATAAGTGGTTATTCCTCCTTGTGGTGGAGTGAAGTAGATGTAGTCGTCAATATTACCCCATGCTTCAATTTTATCCATCCAAAGGAACGGATCATAGCCGGCATCAACAAGGTAAGTGTTGATTTTTGGCATTACAACTTCTACGCTTTGTTTTCCTGATATGTCAATTGGACCTAGGTAGTCAAGTACAACAGGCATCGCAAACGCAGAAAAGCTACCTCCGAAAATCATCAGGGTAGCTAAGAAAATGCTTAATAATTTATTTCTCATATAGTATTACCCTCTTTCGCGTCATATAGATTTTTTAAAAATTTCATAAATAGTGACAGAAATTCACTTCTATAATCTGCAACCAGACGATCTTGGCAAGGGAATAGTTGATGTTAAGATTTGCTTTAGATTCTTGGTTTTGCGTCCTGCTCTTTCGAACAGTTTGCCGAATAAAACTCACCTCCTTCTGTGCAATTGAATTCATACAGGTTCTGTATACCCAATATTTAAAAAATGAAACGGACAAATGCATTTGACACTGGAATCAATTCTGTATAGAATAATAGGGAATAGATTACCTTGGAGGCAATATGGATCTTTTTGATCAAAAGAAGGAAAATAAATCTTTGACGTCTTTGATTTTTGATAGAATCAGAGAAGATATTTTGAACGGTCGATATTTGACAGGAGATAAACTGGTGGAAATCAAGTTGGCAGACGAGCTCGGAGTCAGCAGGACACCTGTGCGTGAAGCGCTGAAACAATTGGAACTGGACGGTCTTGTGGACAATATTCCCAATCGGGGTGTTGTCGTAAAGGGAATCAGCCAGGATGACATCGACGATATTTTGACGATCCGTCTTTGTATTGAAGGTCTAGTCGGTCAATGGGCGGCAGAACGCATCTTGGATGAGGAAGTCAAAGAGCTTGAAGAAATTTTTGACTTGATGGAGTTTTACACATCAAAAGGAGACATCGACAAGATTTTCGAACTGAATACGAAATTCCATGAAGCGCTTTACAAGGCGACAAAGAGCAGATATCTTGAAGGTGTGCTCAAAGATTTTCAGCTGTTCATCAAATCTTCTCGAAACAATTCACTCAAAATGGAGGGAAGGCTATTCACAGCACTTGAGGAACATAGAAACATTCTCGAGGCCATCAAGAACCATGATCAGGAAAATACCAGAATTTCACTTGTAAAACACATTTCCGAGTCTAATGAAAATATCAAATCATTGGTCATCAAACAAAAATAATGGAGGCAGCCTGAATGTCAGAGTTTAGAAGAAAAGCCATCATCAAGCAATTGGAAGATTCCGACCGGCCAATTACAGGATCTGAATTGGCTGAAGCCTTTGATGTTTCAAGACAAGTCATCGTTCAGGACATTGCGATCATCAGAGCATCTGGATTACATGTCATGGCGACGTCCAACGGGTATTTAATCCCAAAACTGAAAAAGTCATCTCATTTGATCAAAACCTTCGTCTCAAAACACAACGGGTTTGAGAACATGGAGGAAGAACTCGAGATTATTGTTGAATATGGTGGTAGAATTATTGATGTCATCGTTGAGCATCCTGTTTATGGTGAGATTGTGGGCACATTACATATTTCCAGCAAAGAGGATGTCGAAAAATTTCTGGAACGGGTCAGGGAGTCGAATGCAAATCCGCTCTCCATATTGACACAAGGAGACCATATACACACGATAGAAGTACCAAGTGAAAAGGTTTTTAGATTGATCATGGATGAACTGAGAGCTAAGGGTTTTGTAGAATAATGTGTTGCGGGGGGAAATGTCCCCTCTTTTTTAAGACGTCATATGACAAGACATTTGTATACTCATTAATAAAGGGGATAATGAAATATGAAAATTAGACAGTACTTCACAAAAACATTGAATGGTATGGCACTCGGTCTTTTTGCATCATTGATCATCGGCCTGATCCTAAAGCAAATCGGTGAGCTGACGGGCATTCAGCTGTTGGTCACTTTTGGAAGTGTGGCTCAGGTGCTCATGGGACCGGCAATTGGCGCAGCAGTCGCTTACAGTGTGGGAGCCTCGCCGCTCGGAATATTCGCCTCATTGGTTGCAGGCGCTATCGGTGCGGGAAGTGTTAAAGTGATTGAGACCGGTCAAATGGTAATCGGTATCGGAGAACCTATGGGAGCATTCATTGCCGGGCTGGCAGCCGCTGAGTTTTCCAAGGTCATTGCGGGCAAGACAAAAGTGGACATTGTGGTTGTTCCAGCGCTTACAATTATCGTAGGTGGTATTGTCGGTGTGACACTCAGTCCTGTAATCGCAGGATTTATGAAAGCTTTCGGAGGATTGATCAATGCGGCGACAGTACTTCAGCCAATACCAATGGGCATAATTCTGGCAGTTGTCATGGGCATGGTCCTCACGCTTCCCATCAGCAGTGCCGCACTTGCCATATCCATGGGACTTTCTGGGATTGCGGCTGGGGCTTCATTGGTCGGTTGTGCTTGTCAAATGATCGGTTTCGCCACAATCAGCTATAGGGAAAATGGCATGGGTGGTGCTATTGCCCAAGGTCTTGGAACATCCATGCTGCAGGTTCCGAACATCATCAAGAATCCTAAAATATGGATACCGCCGATTATCGCCAGCGCACTGCTTGGTCCAGTCAGCACGACTCTACTGAAAATGGAAAGCAACAGCATCGGTGCCGGAATGGGAACCAGTGGCCTCGTTGGACAATTCGGCGCATACGCCGCAATGGGAGACAAAATGGCTTTGACAACATTTTTACTCATTATTGCAGTGATGCATTTTATCTTACCTGCTGTAATCGCTCTTGTGATCAGTGAATGGATGAGAAAAAAGGAATGGATCAAACCTGGAGACATGTTGTTGTCAGGTAACAAATAGAGCGTTGTTTGCATCGCAGAAAAATGCCCGATCAATATACCAATTGAACGGGCATTTATTTTTTCTTTAGCTGAAATCCTTTACAGGACTCACCTGACGATTTTCTGACGACTTCCGATGGCATTTGCTTGGACTTGAATCCGAAAAGACGGCAACCCATTGGATTTGTTGGATCCCATGTGACATAATAGTGAATGCATTTTCTGCAATCTATTCGCTCACTTTCCATAGTGACCTCCTGATCTGTGTGTACTTCAATTATACAAAACTATGTTTATGTTGGCAATTGGATGTGTTATAATGGTGCATGAAAAGGAATGGTGATTTTAAGAATGGATAAATTCAGCAAAATCGGTGTATTTGATTCGGGACTGGGTGGATTGTCGGTTCTACATACAATAAGGCAGATCATGCCGAACGAGTCTTTGATCTATATTGGAGATTCGAAAAATGCACCTTATGGCACAAAAGATAAGTCAGAGGTTTTGGATCTTTCCAAACAGGTGTGCAACACGTTGATATCAAACGACGTCAAAGCGATTGTCATCGCGTGCAACACTGCGACGAGTGCTGCAGTGAACGAACTTCGGTCGACTTACGATATTCCGATAATAGGGATGGAACCGGCTATAAAACCGGCTCTCAGACAGACTGAAGGCAAAGTGCTCGTTCTTGCCACGGAAATGACTTTAAAGGAAGAGAAATTTAAGCAGTTGGTGGACAGTTTGGAGGAAGGCTACCGCATTATAAAGATGCCAGCTCCGGAATGGGTGGAACTCGTGGAAAACCACATGTCCGATACAGATCGTGTGCAAAATGAAGTCGACAGACAATTAAATAAAGTCACTGAAAAGATTGAGGCAGTCGTCCTTGGATGTACCCATTTCATATTCTTAAAGCCTTATATCAGGACATATTACAAAGACAAAGTGGAGATTTTTGACGGCAACATGGGCACCGCATTACAGCTGAAAAATTTACTGGAGTCCCACAATTGGTTGAATGACCAACCCAAAGCGGGTTCCGTAGAAATATTAAACACCAAATCTGAGATCTTTGTGGAAAAATCCTATGAGATGTTCAATTGGCTTGAAACGAGGGATGAGTTTTGAATCCGGAAATACTTAAGATCGTCAATGATAAATTGGAAGAAATATTGGAAGAAGCTGTTTTTGATTCCAAAGCAGAGCAGATTTTCAAGCTCCACTATGGCATCAAATGCACAAGAATGGAACCCAAATTGATTGTGAAGGAAGCAAAAATTCCTGCAAAGCGTCTCAAAATGGAATTGATTCGAATCGACAACAAAGTATTCAACATACTTAAGAAACACAAGTGGATTGAAAACGAGGTTTAAGTTGACGATGCAACCAATTTGCGTTATAATGATTGAAATTGATATGGACTATGATGAGGAACAGTAAATGCTTTCCCGGAATGAAGAGAGCTGATGGTTGGTGAAAATCAGTTTCATGGGGTATTGAATCCACCTCGGAGTTTTTAGGTAATGCTAAACGTATTCAAGGCGATAACTTGATCGAGTGGGTATGAAAATACCAACTAGGGTGGCAACGCGGGTTAACTTCTCGTCCCTTCAAGGGATGAGGAGTTTTTTGTATTTTTTGATTAAAATTATGGAGGTGTGTTATGTTGGATCTTAAAAGAATCAGAAGTGAATACGATACGGTGGAAGCTCTATTGAAATTAAGGGGAAAAGGAGACTACGGTTTGCCACTCATCAAAGAAAAGGATGAGGAAAGACGCATTTTGATCGGCGAGGTTGAAGACCTGAAAAGCAAACAGAACAAGATGTCTAAAGAAATACCGATGAAAAAGAAGGCCGGTGAGGACACAGACGCACTCTTTGCCGAGATGAAAGAACTCTCTGATACCATCAAGGAACTTGATGCCAAAGTGAAAGTTGTTGAAGAAGCACTAAATGAAATGATCATGGAAGTTCCAAATACACTTAAAGCGGATACGCCGGTTGGTGAAGATGACCACGACAATCCTGTGATTCGAGTTGTCGGAACACCTAGAATATTTGATTTCGAAGCAAAAGCGCACTGGGATATCGGAGTGACACTGGATATTCTCGATTTTGAACGCGCCACAAAAATAACCGGTACACGTTTCACAGTACTGAAAGGGATGGGCGCCAAGCTGGAAAGGGCACTAATCAACTTCATGCTCGATTTGCATATAGATGAACATGGCTATACTGAAATTTTACCACCGTTTATGGTCAATCGCGATTCTATGACGGGAACCGGTCAATTGCCAAAATTCGAAGATGACATGTTCCATATCCCATCTAAGGACTTTTTCCTGGTTCCGACGGCCGAAGTGCCTGTGACGAATCTTTACAGAGGTGAAATCCTTGAGGAAGTGGCACTCCCAATCAGCCATACCGCTTATACGCCATGTTTCAGAAAAGAAGCCGGTTCTGCGGGTAGAGATACACGTGGAGTGATTCGCCAACATCAATTCAATAAAGTGGAAATGGTCAAGTTCGTGAAACCGGAAGATTCTTATGAGGAACTGGAAAAATTGACCAATCACGCCGAAGAAGTATTGAAGCGCTTGGAGTTGCCTTATAGAGTCGTGAGATTATGCAGTGGCGACGTCGGTTTCAGTTCTGCGATGACCTATGATATAGAAGTGTGGCTTCCAAGCTATGATGATTACAAGGAAATTTCAAGCTGTTCCAACTTTGAGGATTTCCAGGCTAGGCGTGCGGGCATCCGATTTAGAGATGCAGAGACCAAAAAAGTCAATTTTGTCCATACCCTCAATGGTTCTGGGCTTGCCGTAGGCAGGACTGTCGCAGCAATCCTTGAGAATTATCAGAACGCGGACGGTAGTGTTGAGATACCAAAAGTTCTTCAGCCTTACTTTGGTGGGAAAACTGTGATAAAATAGAGGTAGGCATGTCGATATTTGAATGGATTTTAGTAGGAGTCGTACTGATTGTATTCACACTGATCCTATTTTATGCGGGAGTGGATCTTTTCAGAGATCGAAAATACTATATTGCAAAGTCTAAGAATGTGACTGCAATTGCAGAGCACAAAAAGAAAAAAAAGCGTTAGGAGCTCACGGGGATTATATGCGTTTACTGGAGGCACTTGAAAGTATCAACAATGAGGGGCTGACTTCTTTTCATATGCCTGGACATAAAAGCGGGAGATTGATCGGTGAGTCACTGAAACTATTTTTAGCCTATGATATAACCGAAATACCTGGTGCGGATAATTTGCACCATTCTGAATCGTGTATACTGGATACGAAAGTCGCCATCTCAGAGTATTATGGTTCTCAGTTGAGTGAGATTCTTGTGGGAGGCAGTACTATCGGATTGATATCCGCCATAATGGGAGCAACCCAAAGAGGGGATGAAATCCTCATCAACCGCAATGCGCATCAATCCGTGTACAATGCCGTTGAACTGCAAGGTCTCAAACCCTATTTTATTGCTCCTGAATTTGACGAACGTTTTGGCATCCCGATTGGGATCGACATCCAAAAGTTGAAAGACAGAATCAAGAGCATGATAGCGCCAAGTGTCTGCGTGCTCACTTATCCCACTTACGAGGGCATCTGCTATCCGATTGAAGACTTGATCAAAGTTTGTCATGAAGCCGGTATGGTTGTGTTAGTAGACGAGGCACATGGTGCGCATTTGAAGCTCTTCGGCGGACCATTAAGGTCGTCTCTTGAGCTCGGGGCGGACATAGTGGTACAAAGTTTTCACAAGACGCTTCCAGCAATGACCCAAACCGCATGTATCCATTTTTCAAAGACAAGCAGGTTGAGCGACAATCAGATGGACACAATCCTTTGGCACCTTAAAGTGCTTCAGACCAGCAGCCCCTCCTATGTATTGATGGCTTCCGTTGACAGAATGCTTCGTGTTTTAGAGGATCAAGGTCATGAGTATGCCGAGCGGCTGAAAGCAAGAATCGAAGCATACTATAAAGAAGTGTCGGAGCTCAAAACTTTGAAAAGCTACAATCTGGCAAATCAGGACATCGGTAAAATCATCATTTCCATCACACCAGGTTATTACGATGATGAGCATTGGAACTGCGAAATTCTGGCAGATCAATTAAGAAATGTTCACCGGATTCAGGTGGAATACGCAACGAAAAACATGTGTCTTTTGATGACAAGTATCGCCAATGAAGACGAGGATTTTGAGCGTCTTGAAAGTGCACTTGAACAAATTGACGCAGAAATCATCCTGAAAGCAGCGCATCCAGACCATCAAACGAGGCTACCATTTGGTCAAGTATATGAAAGCATTTCCGATCCAGGAGTTCACATTCATAAAGCAAATGAAGCCAGAAACATGACGCGTGTCAAAGTGCCCATGAGTGAGTCTATCGGTCAAATTGCCGGAGAATACGTCATTCCTTATCCACCAGGTATTCCTGTGATTGTACCTGGAGAGCGGATCATAAAAGAATCTCTCCGATTGGTACCGGAAACAATGAAAGAAATCTATATTTTGAGGTGAAACCATGGATAAGATCAAAAAAGAGTTGCTCGAATGGGGTCAAGCCATTCTGATCACTCTTGTAGTTTTTTTACTATACAATATATTTTTTGGAACGACAACTGTTTACAATACTTCGATGTATCCAACACTAGTCGAGAAAGACATGCTTTTTATGTTAAAAGTGGGTTCTATCGAGCAGGGAGACATCGTGTCCTTCAAATCCCAGTTGACTTTGACGAAAGCGGATTACGAGGGACTCAACTTCATACAGAAAATTCTCCATAAGGAAGGCGAGAGAAAAAATCTCATCAAGAGGGTCATTGCAGGGCCTGGAGATTCGATTTCAATCATCAGTGGCGTTGTGACTGTCAATGGTAAAGTGCTCGAGGAACCCTATATCAACTCCAACACGAATAAGGACATCGACGCAATGTTTGTCGGAGAAGGTAAGTATTTCATGATGGGTGACAACAGGAGTGTGAGTTATGACTCCAGAGACCTGGGACTCGTCGATGAAGAAGATATAATCGGCAAAGTGCTTTTCAGATTTATGCCACTCAAAAAAATGGGAACCGTGAATTAATTGACGTTTTTGTGGTATACTTATAATAATAATCTCATGAGGAGGCGTTATTATGAAATTGATTATAGCAATTGTCCACGACGAAGATGCTCACACATTGGTTAAAAAATTGACAGCTGAGGATTTTGGTGTCACAAAGTTGGCTTCAACAGGCGGATTTTTGAAATCTGGCAATACGACTTTGATTATCGGCACGCCAAAAGTACGTGTCGAACAAGCCACAAAGATCATCGAGGACACATGCAAGACTCGAAAAGAGATTACCACAACGACTTCACTTATGGGTGACAATAGTGTCATGGGAATGCCGCTCGAGATTTCTGTCGGCGGAGCCACTGTTTTTGTCATCGATGTGGAAGATTACTTGAAATTGTAGAGGAATCAGACCTATGAATGTGTTTCACACCCAGCGTCAGTTTTTGACTGATGCACTTAATAAAAACCGTTTGTCCCATAGCTATATCTTTTCTGGAACCGAGGATTTACAATTTGCAAAAGCAATTGCAAAGATGATTTTATGCAAACAGGAACACACAGGATGTGATTCCTGTTCGTCTTGTCTAAAAGTGAATTCCGAAAATCATCCCGACCTGAAACTGGTGTCACCGGATGGGGCATCCATTAAGAATGCTCAAGTGGAGGAGCTGCAGGAGTACATGTTCATTAGACCGTATGAGAGCAAACATAAAATTGCCATCATACATCAATCGCATTTGATGACAGAATCAGCTCAGAACAGGCTGCTCAAAATTCTGGAAGAACCACCAGAGTATGCGATTTTTCTGTTCTTGACCCAAAATTTGGAAGGCATGCTTGAAACGCTCCAATCAAGATGTCAAGTCCTCGGATTCAATTTGGATGGTGAGTCCGAAACGGACAATTCGCCTGAAATCACCGATAAGGCAGTTGATTTTATCCAAAGTATCGAGAATCGGGATATGGGCAGGATACTGGAATTTAGTGCATATGCGAAACAAGATAAGCAAAGGTTTGTTATATTTTTAAATAGAGTTATAATTATATTGAGAGATTTGATGATTTTTAGGGAAACCCAAAATAAACAATTGATTCATGAAGTTAATTTTTCTATACTTGAAGAGAGAGGACAATTGATGAAATTATCTGGCAAATTAAGCAGAAAACAGATGGTGGAACTCATTTTGACCATAGATCACGTGGAACAAAAAATAAAAAACAATATGAATTTTGATTTGACAGTAGATAGCCTGCTGTTTCATTGCATAGAAGACTAGGAGGAAAGATGATCACTGTTGTTGGTGTGAGATTTAAGAAAGCGGGCAAAATCTACTATTTCGATCCAGGCGATGTGGCTGTTGAAAAAGACAATCATGTCATAGTGGAAACCGCTAGGGGCATAGAGTATGGTGAGTGTGTCATCGGTAAGAGGGATATTCCCGAAGACCAGATCGTAAGTCCTCTCAAACCTGTACTCAGAGTATCGACTGCTGAAGACAATGCTAACCACCTTGCCAATAAGGAAAAGGCAAAAGAGGCTTTTTCGATTTGTATAGATAAGATCAAAACGCATGAACTGGACATGAAACTTATAGATGTCGAGTATACTTTTGATAATAATAAAGTGATTTTTTATTTTACAGCAGATGGTAGGATCGATTTCAGAGAACTCGTCAAAGATCTTGCCGCAATATTCAGAACGCGTATTGAACTCAGACAGATTGGTGTCAGAGACGAGTCGAAAATGGTCAAAGGCCTTGGTCCATGCGGGCGAGAGATTTGTTGTGGCAGTTGGCTTGGAGACTTTGCACCTGTATCCATAAAAATGGCGAAAGATCAGAGCTTATCGCTCAATCCGGTTAAAATTTCAGGACTTTGCGGTAGATTGATGTGTTGTCTCAAATACGAATATGACACATATGTACAGATTCGTGTTGGAATGCCCAACAGGGGCGACAAGGTTAAAACACCGGATGGTCTCGCTTACGTGGTGGATACCAATATTTTGCATGAGCAGGCTAAAGTAAGACATATTGTCAAAGAAAAACCAGAGGAACTCAGCGAGGACTTCGTTTCCTATCATAAGGATTTGATTAAAGTTGTTGAGGTCAGCCGATATTCATCGTCCAGTCCAAAACCTGTAGTTGATGCGGCTCCGGTGGACTTTGCCGAACTCAAAAAATTAGAAGATTGATTATGCGGACGTTTTGAACCTGATTTCAGTTTCAAAGCGTCTTATTTTTGGAGAAGATTATGAAAAATGAAATGGATCTGGTGTTACCACATGAGCGTGTCGATGACTTGCAACTCAAAGGACTTAAGATCATCCAAGATCCCAAGGGCTTTTGTTTTGGCATTGATGCGGTTCTTCTAAGCAACTTCACCAAACTCAAATCGGGTGACACTGTGGTGGAATTTGGAACCGGTACAGGAATTATTCCGATTTTGTTGTCCGGGAAAACCGAATTCAAGAAAATCTATGCTTTTGAGGTACAAGAGCAAATGGCTGAAATGGCCACAAGGAGCATCCGGCTCAATGGCCTTGAGGATCGGATTGAAGTCGTTCATGCCAATTTGATCGATGCGATTGACTATGTTCCCCTGGGAAGTGTGGATGTTGTTGTTTCCAACCCACCGTATATGTCGGGCACCGGGGGACTTAAAAATCCATCGGACCTGAAGGCGATTTCTAGACATGAAGTGCTTTGTACACTTGAAGACATTGTGGAAAAAGCGGCCAAATTGTTGAAATTCAAAGGGAAATTCTATTTAATCCACAGGCCAAATCGATTGGTGGATATTTTTGTGCTTTGTCGAAAGTATAAATTGGAGCCTAAACGGATTCGAATGATTCAGCCTTTTGTTCATAAAAGTCCCAACATTTGTCTGATTCAATGTGTGAAAGGCGGTAATTCCGAACTCCATGTTCAGGAACCTCTCATTGTCTACGAACAAGGTGGGACATTCACAAAAGAAATATATGAAATCTACGGCATGGAAAATATAACGGCGTTCACGAAAGAGAACGGGGAGGATTCATGATGTCCGGAAAACTTTATTTGTGCGGAACACCCATTGGGAATCTTGAAGATATCACATTCAGAGTGCTAGAGACACTCAAATCCTGTGATGTGGTCTATGCTGAGGATACAAGGCATTCCTTAAGACTTCTTAATCACTTCGGCATCAGCAAACCCCTTCACAGCTACCATGACCACAATCAGGAGCAAGCCGGAAATGAAATCATATCCAAAGTTCAAATGGGGGAAAAGGTGGCTCTGGTGACCGATGCTGGAATGCCTGGAATTTCGGACCCTGGTGAAAATCTGGTGATCAAATGCATAGAAACGGATACATCTTTTGAAATCATCCCGGGAGTGACCGCATTTTCAATGGCACTTGTCGGTTCGGGATTTTCAACGGGTCAGTTTGTATTTGAAGGGTTTTTGAGTCGTGATAAAAGGCAAAAGAGAAAGCATATCGAAAGATTGAAGTATGAGAGGCGTACACTTCTGTTTTATGAATCGCCCCATAGACTCAAGGAGACATTGCGATTGCTTCATGAAGGTCTTGGTGATCGAAAAGCGGTAGTAGCGAGGGAACTCACCAAGAGGTTTGAGACTTTCCAGCGTGGCACTCTTACAGAATTGATGGCCTTTTATGAATCAGAGACTGTGAAAGGTGAAATCGTCATTGTTCTTGAAGGCGGTGATATTGATCCAGAACCGGTCGTTGATTTTTCAGGAATTCCGATCAAAGAGAGGTATGAGTTTTTAATGGAAAGCGGACTTGACAACAAGGAAGCTATGAAGAGGATTGCCAAAGAACGCAACATGAAAAAAACGGATGTCTATTCCCTTTTGTTGGAATAAAAATCCGATTAAACGCATAAAAAACCCCAGGCGTAGGTCGCCTGGGATCAATTTTACAATTCTTTGATTTCATCCACGCATGATGGACAAATGTTTTTTCCTTTTACATTTTTTACACCTTTGGCTTGACCACAGAAAATACATGCCGGCTCATATTTTTTAAGGATGATCGTTTCACCTTCGGTGAAAATCTCTAAAGCATCTTTTTCGCCAATCGCCAATGTTCTTCTCAGTTCGATAGGAATAACAACTCTTCCGAGTTCGTCAACCTTACGTACGATACCTGTCGATTTCATCAAAAACCTCCTGTTCGCTATAATGATTTATAAGTGAATCATAATATAATAATTTCCAGTTGTCAACAAAATGTGGTAGAAATAAACAGTTGGCTAACCTTCCTGTTTTTCTTCCCCTGTTTTCTCAACTTCTGCAACAATATCCTTGAATTCCTTTATTTTGTCACCAAAATATTTGTCATAAAGAGCCTTTCCGATAGAAACAGTATGCATGAACGAAGAAAGCCCGCCGACGAAATTTTGATTCTCATTGATGGTGTCGCTGACAGATTCAGCGGTTTCAGCTATGTTGTCAACAGTACCCCTAAACGCCTTGACATCATGAGCGACCTCATCAGTGATCGTTTCCAGATGTTTTGTGAGTAGTGGAACCACTTCCATGGTGGCATCGATACTTTTACGGTTGCCATCGACAATCTGATTCACTTGTTTGACTACAAGCAAAGCACGTCTAAGAATGAGCACCAGATAAACCAATAGGGTTACCAGACACCCCCAGAGTACGAATAATAGAAGATCTTTGAATGTGAAAATCATTTGACTGCCCATGAATGCCTCCCTAGAATATATTGTTAGTCACATTATACCCCAAAAAAGATTTTGTAACAAGTTTAGCGGACATTGAAGGCGCGGTCTTTGATTCTGATTTTATTTGCGTCGATATATAGTGATGAATCGTTGATATTCACAGCGAAATTTGGAATGGAAACAAAAATGTCATCGGTTTCAGAATGCTTTGCGGCAGTAAATTCACCAAACCCAAGGTCATCATAAGACACGACGTTCAGATTTTCGTTTGATAAATCGAGTTCAGATTTAAGATCGTGGTCGATGTAATAAAAAGCCTTTACATCTTCAAAAATGATTTCAACCGGGTCGACTTCGTTGCGACTGCTGATAGCGACAGAAATTTTATCAAAGTCCATATCGATGTTCAGGGAGTTTATTTTTCCTTTGGCGAAAGCATCTAAAAACGGATGGACGTTATTAACCATAGGTCACCTCTTTCATTAGGATTAAGCAAGTATATTAATATCACATTACCACCATACGTGCAACAAGTTTTTTTTATGTTGCATAAAACCAAGTGTTATGTTACAATTTCCCTAAATTATCGGATATAAAGGTTATGATGGGAAGAGTACCAGTTCAAGCACCTCAAGAGAGTCGACGTTTGGTGGGAGTCGATGGTGGTGGAATGGGGAATATGGTCCTTGAACCGCCGTGCTGAAATAATTTAGGCATGGACGTGGGTGTACGTTATAGCACAGTGCTGAGCACATCGAGGGCTGCATTTGCAGAACTAGGGTGGTACCGCGGAATTTACTTTCGTCCCTATTGTAGGGAGGGGAGTTTTTTGTTTTTTGTATAAAAAGAATGAGGAGAGTGACTTTATGAGTAAAGGAAAATATTATTTGACCACTGCGATCGCCTACACATCTAAAATCCCACATATCGGGAATGTATATGAAGCTATTTTGTCGGATGCCCTTGTGCGCTTCAAAAAAGAGCAAGGTTACGACACGTATTTCCTGACAGGAACTGACGAACACGGACAAAAAATCGAGCTCCAAGCGCTTGAGGCCGGAAAATCACCACAAGAACACGTGGATGAAATCGCAGGCGAGATCAAAAGGATCTGGGATCTGGTAGGTGTGAGTTATGATCAGTTCATCCGCACGACAGATGAAGAGCACAAGCGGGTCGTTCAGAAGATTTTTAAGAAATTATATGAAAAAGGCGATATATACAGAGGCAAGTATGAAGGATGGTATTGCACACCTTGTGAATCGTTCTGGACGGAAACACAGATTCAGGACGGCAACTGTCCGGATTGTGGTCGCGAGGTTTTTCAGGCCAGCGAAGAAGCCTATTTCTTGAAACTTTCGAAGTATCAGAAACAATTAGAGGATCATATCGAGAAAAATCCCGAGTTCATCTGGCCAGAATCCAGAAAAAACGAGATGCTCAACAACTTCATCAAACCTGGCCTGCAAGACCTCTGTGTCTCGAGAACTTCATTTTCATGGGGAATACCTGTGGACTTTGACCCGGGTCATGTGGTATATGTATGGCTTGACGCTCTATCAAACTACATTACGGCAATTGGATATGATCCCGATGGTTCGTCTGATCAGTTCAAAAAGCTTTGGCCTGCGGATGTCCATGTGATCGGTAAAGATATCGTACGATTCCACACCATTTATTGGCCGATCATACTCATGGGACTTGAGATAGAGCTGCCAAAACAGGTTTTTGGACACCCCTGGCTTCTGACCGGCAAGGACAAAATGAGCAAGTCCAGAGGCAATGTCATTTACACTGATGACCTGGTGGAACTTTTCGGCGTGGATGCGGTACGTTATTACGTGCTCAGAGAAATGCCATTTTCATGGGATGGAACCATCACTTATGAGATGATGATCAACAGAATCAACTCGGATTTGGCCAATGTTCTCGGCAATCTCGTCAACAGAACAGTGGCGATGGTGAAAAAGTACTTTGATGGAGTTATAGTGGCACCAACTGCTCCAGAAGCCATTGATGAGGAACTGATCTCGCTCGCGCTTTCAATACCGAGAAAAGTGGAAGAGCGTATGGACGCATATAAGGTGGCGGATGCTCTAGACGAAATTTGGCAACTTCTGCGCAGAAGCAATAAATACATCGATGAGACATTGCCGTGGAATCTGGCCAAAAATCCGGATGACATGGAGAGACTTGGAACTGTCCTTTACAATCTTTTGGAAGCGATCCGATTTGCTGGAGTACTCCTAAAATCATTCATTCCGGATACGGCTGCAAAAATATTGGATCAGATAGGCGCTACTGCAACGACGCTGGAATCGCTTAGCGCATTTGATGGCACAGTCATAGGTAACCCAGTCGGTACCGCTGAAGTCCTTTTCGCAAGAATGGATGAAGCCAAAAAAATGGTCGAGATCGATGCTGTCAAAGCGAAATACATCGTCCGGGAAGAAGTCCCCGAAGTGCTTGAGGTCAAACCTGAAATCACCATAGACGATTTTGCGAAACTTGACCTTAAGGTGGCGACTGTCCTATCGGCAGAGAAGCATCCAAAAGCGGATAAATTGTTGGTGCTTCAGCTTCAGGTCGGTCCTGAAAAAAGACAGGTCGTATCCGGTATAGCAAATGCCTACAAACCAGAAGAACTCGTTGGTCAAAATGTCATCTTGGTGGCCAACCTCAAACCGGTCCAATTGAGAGGCATCGAGTCGCAGGGCATGATTTTGGCCGCTACTCGGGAGGATGTTCTCAAACTGGTTACAGCAGACATTAAAAACGGAAGTCAAATATCTTAAATGAAACACCGAATCTTTTCGCATAGGAAGAGATTTGGGGTTTTCCCCGTTCCTTATTTCCTTTTGGCTTGAACATTCTCACCACTTAAAGCATAGCTTTTGAAGTGGGAGATTCCTGTTTCATAGTCTTGTGCCTCATTTGGTAGCAAGGTCTTATTTAGGACTCCGCAGGCTTAATGTCGGGCAGTTCCAGTACCCTACGCATCGGCAATAGGCTTAAGATGCTACTCTTAGACCCTCTGCCTTGATATTTTTGGCTGCATTTACATCCCTGTGATGGAATTCACCACAGCTGGGACATTCCCATGTCCGGATGTGCAGCTTCTTCATGTTTATATTTTGATATCCACAGATGGAACATAGCTGACTGCTCGGGAAAAAGGGATTGATTTTGATATATTTTCTATCATACCAAAGAGACTTGTACTCAAGCATATCAAGGAATATACCCCAGGATGCATCTGCTATGGATTTGGATAACCTTTTGTTCTTGATCATGTTTCCTGGCTTAAGTCCTTCTACAACAATAGTTTGGTTTTCAGCTACTATTGCAGTGGATTGCTTGTGGAGAAAATCCCTTCTGGTATGGGCGATCTTCTCATGCAGAAGTGCTACCTTCAGTTTTTCTTTGTTGTAGTTATTGGAACCTTTCTTCTTTTTGGAAAGTCTTCTTTGTGCTTTGCCAAGTTGTTTTTCGTATTTCCTGTAGTACTTAGGGTTGGGGACCATCAAGCTATCTGAGGTTACCAGATAATCCTTCAGTCCCAAGTCAATGCCAATTTCCCCTGTGGTTCTTGGCATGATTTCAATCTCTGTATGAACGCAGATAGAGATGTAGTATTTGTATGTACCTGTTCTTGAGATTGTTGCATTTAGGATTTTGCCTTTCACTTCTCTGGAGTTTGCGAACTTTACAAAACCCAGTTTTGGTAGCTTGATATGATTTTCTCTGATCTGGATATTGCTGTTCACCATTTGGGAGCGATAGCTCTGTTTAGGGTTCCTCTTGTCTTTGAATTTTGGAAATCCAGCCAGCTTCTTAAAGAATCTCGAATAAGCGCTGTCCAGATCTCTTAAAGTTTGCTGAAGGGAAGTTGATTCCACTTCCTTCAGGAAAGGGTATGCTTTCTTTAGGATTGTGAGTCTTTTAGCATACTCCTTGTAGCCAAGATATTTGTCGCTTTTTGACAGGGCTAAAAAATGGTTGTAGATGAACCTGCTACAGCCGATGTTTTTATTGATCAGTTCAGCTTGCTCAATTGTTGGATATATTCTATATTTGTAGGCTCTGTGCATACGAATCAACCCCTTGCAAATATTATATCACAACACAATAATTAGAACAAGTGTTCGTTTAAAAATCAGGCAATTCATCTCCTACCTAAGAGGAAGGAGTATTCTTGCTAGTGATGATAAACAGGAGGATTAAAATGAAAAAGATCATGTCGATATCAGTTCTTAGCTTAATAATTTTGGCTTCATCAGGCTCTACTTTTGCAGCAAACAACGTTTCCAACATGGCTACATTAAAAGGTGGTCAACATGTGGCTGAGTGCGCCCAGAAAATGGATCGAGGCGTTTCACAGTGTCTGCAAATGACTGAGTGTATGCAATAGCTCTACTCCTTTCAATTCTAAAGCAAAAGACTGCTTCTTAATAGAAACAGTCTTTTGGATTCATTATCTCATGAATCTAACATAGTCAGATTTATCGTTTTTTGCATATTTTACAAATCCCGCTCTGTATAGTATAATCACAAGCAGAATTAGTCATCTAAACTTAAGAAAACAGGAGCTATAATGCAAAATACGATTAGCGGCAGCGGATGTGAAATCATCATGCCAAGTGCGGACCTTAAAACTGTAAAAGAAATCGAAAGAAGCCTCATTAAAACATATAGAAAAGGCCTCTGGAACAAATTCATCAAAGGCGTCAAAGAATTCAACCTGGTAGAAGAAGGCGATACAATCGGTATTGGTGTATCCGGTGGCAAAGACAGTCTTCTGCTCTGCAAGCTGATGCAGGAACTTCAAAAGCACGGTGATGTCTCTTTTAATATTGAATACCTAGCGATGAATCCTGGCTACCACCCAGAAAACGAGGCGCTACTCAAAGCCAATTGCGCTCACCTTGAGATTCCGATCACATTTTTTGACGCACCGATCTTCAATGTGGTCGGTACCATTTCAAGTGAATATCCATGCTACTTGTGCGCAAAAATGAGAAGAGGTACACTCTACGCAAAGGCTCAAGAACTCGGATGCAACAAATTGGCACTTGGGCATCATTTTGACGATGTGATCGAAACTCAACTCATGAATATTTTTTATGCCGGCATGACCAAAACTATGATGCCTAGACTCAAATCAGATAACTTTGAAGGCCTCGAACTCATCCGCCCACTCTATTATGTGCGTGAAGTTGAAATCAAAAGATTCATCCAAAGCACCGGACTGGTCCCAATGAATTGCGGTTGTGTTGTCGCAGCAAAGAAAACTTCAAGCAAACGCAGAGAAATGAAAGAACTCATTGCAACACTCAAAAAGACGCACCCTGACGTCGACAAATGCATCCTGCAATCCGCTCATAACGTCAACATGGACGGTATAGTCGGTTGGCGTTCCAATGGCGAAAAACATAGTTTCTTGGATGAATATTAAACAATAATTCTAAAAAATATAACTCAATAGCAAAAGTCCAATCGCCAGATATCGAATTGCTGATGAAGACAATTTAAGCCCCCAATTAGGAGATGAATTTTTTTTCATCTCCTTTATAATTTCTTTTGGTAATGAGAGCCCCTTGATTTCCTTCATGTCGATTCTCACTTCACCGAAACCTTTTGTCAAATATATGCGATTCAAATCCTTGAAAACGAATGAGTATTTCCCGCCAGGAGCTTCTTCTTCGCTCTGAAATTCAACTTCACTTTTTTTCATCAAATCATTGACTAATTGTATCGCATCGTTATAACACCAGTTGTAGCAGATATAGGTATATCGGTTTATGAGATTCATTCCAAAGAGACCTACTAAAAACCCAAAATAGATTGGATATGGAATTGAAAAATCCGCAACCAGTTCACCTAAAGGATTGATTTTAAGTCCCATTATTATCATAATGAATCCCAAAGTAAAAGGTACCAACTCCCAGAGCGCACCAAGCACATGTTGTTTACCGGATAGCAAGTAGAAAAAAGTGATCAAACAATAAATTCCCAGTATGATTACCAATATCCTAGTGAAATCAACTGGCGTCTTTAATGCATCAAACTGAACCTTGATCCAACCCGTTCCAGGTTCCATGTAATAAAACCCCACTGGATTGTCTTCGCCGGACAGCTTAGTGATCAGTGTCTCTGACATCAAATCTGAGTCGCCCACATCAAATGTCACATCCTCAGCATGAAAATAGACATGTTTTATCATAATATTCGAGAATGCCGATTCTCCAATATATTTAACGCTCTCAGGAATCACAAGTTCGATGCCCTCGTAACTGCCCACACCATAAAATGCATATTTGCCTATGGATTCAAGACCATTACCCATGTCAATCCGTTCTACATTTCTGAGACCCCAAAATGCACCCTCACCAATCTGTTTCAATTGATCAGGAAGAACGATTGCTTTCATAGCACTTGCTCCATTGAACGCATCTTTACCTATAGACTCCACATTACTGCCAAAAGTCACTGATTTTAATGAGTCGCATCCATAAAATGCCGAATCACCGACTTTCACCACTTGATCTCCCATGATTACTTTCTTCAGAGACTTGCATCCATAGAAGGCAAAGTCATCAATTTCTGTTATGTATTCTGAAAATACAATACTTTTCAATTCAGTTTCATAATTGAATGCATGTGGTCGAATGCTTCTGACCTTGACGCCATCGATCTCATTTGGAACTATTAGGTCTGAAATCAATTTCAAATCGCCTTCAATGCCTCGTGGGTGATATTTTATGATTGCACCAATCTCGGGATCAAACTCGAAATAATTCCCTGTTGCGATGTCTGCTGACAAAGAACAGGCGCTTAAAAAAATGATTGCAATCATTGCTACAATGAAAATTATTTTTTTTTTAATATTCATTATTTTTCTCCTCTTTTTCATTCAACTAGTATATATGTTTATTATACCATTATTGATCAAGATGCCACACTTTAGGTATATCCTGAAATCTGTGGTATAATTAATAGTTAACATAATATCAAAATATACGAATGAAAGGTTGGTGCTTCACATGAAGCTACCACAAGGAAAAGAGCAAATCATTAAAAGTGTACTTGTTACCGGGGGTGTACTCACTGGAATAGTGATGATTGTCTTACTGGTATTTACAGTAAGTGCGTTTAGCCTCGACATAAGTGTTCTTGAGAATCCACTGCCGAAACCACTCATTATTTATGACAAAAATGACGCGGTAATCTCGGAGCGTTCCACAGTTAAATTCGCGGCAGTACCCATTGAAACCATACCTGAAGTTTTCATTGAGGCAATCACAAGTGTTGAAGACAAACGCTTTTACGATCACTCCGGAGTAGACATTCGTGGAATCATACGTTCACTTTGGAGAAATACCAAAGCTGGTGGAATTGTTGAAGGTGGCAGCACCATAACACAACAATTGGCCAAGAACCTATTTCTCACAAAAGAACAAACCTACACCCGAAAATTCAAAGAAGCTATAACTGCTTTGCGAATAGAAAGCAAATACTCAAAAGATGAGATTTTGGAACTCTATCTCAATCAAATCTATTTTGGTGAGGGCGTCTGGGGTATTCAAAATGCCGCACAAATGTATTTTGGTAAAGACATTGAGTCTGTAACACTTGAAGAAGCGGCACTCCTTGCGGCATTGCCTAAAGCTCCGACCATTTATTCACCGTATGCAAACTATGATAAAGCAAAGGAACGTAGAGACTTGATTCTAAAGCTACTTTTTAATGCTGGGAGCATAGATGAACAAAAATACAACCAAGCAATTGCCACTGACATTGTGCTCAGAACTAAGGACCTTATCGAAGCAAGTGGATCATACCCAAGCTATATTGATCATGTCATCGATGAAGCCATCAATACACTTGGTATAAACGAAGAAGTCGTTCTGATAGGTGGACTCAATATTTACACCACCCTCGATCCTGTGGTTCAAAATGCCATTGAAACAACATATGCAAATGATGCTCTATTTCCTGAAAGCAGTGCTGATGAACTCATTCAAAGTGGTGCAATTGTTATAGATCCATCAACAGGGGCTATACGTGGTCTGATCGGATACCGTGGACAATATTATTATCGCGGATACAACAGAGCCACTGAACTGGTCAGGCAACCCGGTTCTTCAATCAAGCCCCTTGCGGTATACGGTCCAGCACTTGAAAATGGATACAACAAGAATTCAGAACTTATCGATGAAGAGACCAATTTCAATGGCTATGTGCCAAACAACTACGATAGAACCTATCATGGCAAAGTGACTTTATACCAGGCACTGATCAATTCATACAACATCCCCGCAGTAGCAGTCCTCTATGACATTGGAATAGATAAAGGCATTGCTTTTTTAAAGGCAGTTGGAATTCCGGTTGATAAAAATGATCACAACTTGAGCCTAGCGCTAGGTGGCATGACAAACGGTGTATCGCCACTTGAAATGGCCCAAGCGTTCAGTGTTTTTCCAAATGCAGGCGTCATGAATACTGCCCACTCCATCAGAAAAATAACCACTAATGATGGCGATCTATTGGCTAAAGGCATCACTGAATCTGTAACCGTCACAACTCCAGAAGTTGCTTATGGCATGACCGATATGCTCATGGGCGTCATCAATGAAGGGACCGGCAAAGGAGCAGCTATAGGAAGACCTGTCGCTGGCAAAACCGGTACTACCGAGTTGCCCGCTATTGATATCTTTGAAGGTCTGTCAGGATCAAGAGATGCCTGGTTTGTTGGCTACACACCTGAGCTGGTAACTGCTGTTTGGGTGGGTTATGACACCCTTGACCCTAGCCTGATCATGCAATCTACCGGAGGGAGTCACCCTGCAAGTATCTTTCAATCCATCATGACCTTATCGCTGGAAAACATACCTGTTACCTCTTTTGAGAAACCAAAAGGCTTCAAAGATGACGTCAAGCCGAAGAAGATAGAAAATCCGGGAAAAGGCAAGGATAAAAAGAAGAAGAATTAGATTGACTCTAAATAAAATGCTCCCCATTTGATCAACAGTTAAAAAGTTTAGCTGTCAATTTCATAGGGAGCATTTTGAATTTTGACGATAACCACATAATCATTCAAAATATCATTATTGTAGATTAGGCGCAATAAATGATAAAATGTAGAAGTCACTTCATCAATTCTTCACGCACACAGTAGGAGGTCTTATCGATATGAGAAATATGAAGCTACAGCTGAAGCTCATAATTGGCATCATCATTGTAATTATATTTTCTACGGGCATCAGCAGTTATTTTGTAAGTCGATTTGAACTGAGCCGTGTGGAGCAAATCACAGAATCCAATTTATTTAATGTGGCAGGAATTATTGCAGATTCAACGGTGATCCAAAATGGTCTATACAATAAGTCTTCAGAGGATATTCAAAAGTTTGTTGAAGCCCAGTTGGCTAATCTGATTGACGTTGAAATCATAACCGTTGCAGATATGAATGGTGTTCGTTTTGGACACCCCAATCCAAAGCGCATTGGTGAAACTTTCGTGGGTGGTGATGAGCGCAGAGTTATCGATGAGGGCGCAAGGTATGCCTCAATAGCTACAGGAACTTTGGGCAGATCAGTAAGGGTTTTTGTACCTGTATACTTTGAAAATCAGCAAGTGGGATTTGTAATGACTGCCCATTTGTTTGACGACCTGGTCATTACACGTAAAAGTATTGAAAAAAGTATTTTTTTCTTTACGATTATTGGTATTATCATTGGTATTATTGGAGCCGTATTTATTTCGATTTTTATAAAAAAGAGTTTAATGGGTTTGGAACCCTATGAGATTGTTCAGCTCTATCGCGAAAAAGATGCTATGATCAAATCGCTTCATGAAGGTATTATTGCAATTGATCAATCGAGCAATATTACATTAATTAACGATTCAGCGATTAAAATTTTGAAAGTATCGACCCATGATGTCATAGGAAAAAATGTCAAAGCATTATTTCCAACCACAAAATTGACGCGTGTGCTTGAAACTGGAATCGCAGAATACGATAAAGGTCAAACCATAAATGGCGCTCATATCATGACGAATCGAATGCCCATATTGGATGGCGATAAAATTGTAGGTGCCCTTGCAACCTTCAGAGATCGAACAGAAGTCATTGCAATGGCCGAAGAAATTACAGGTGTAAAGCAAATCATAGAAGCACTAAGAGCGAATACACATGAATTTATGAATAAGCTACATGTCATTATTGGATTGATTGAAATCGGAGACGATTCGCTTACGAAATCTTACATCCTTAATCTGAAGCGTTCTCAAGACAGTATTAATGAAATGGTATTTGAAAAAATCGATAATCCTATGATTGGTGCATTGTTACTGGGCAAACTTAATCGTGCCAAGGAAGAATATATTGAACTACGCCTCTCAGAGGACAGTGTCTTAAAAGCACTGGATTATGGGATGAACTATCAGGCATTTATCATTATCTTAGGCAATTTGATTGAAAATGCAATTGAGGCCATAAAGCGTAAAAATATTGACAGTGGGAGTGTTGAAATCTATCTGAACGATGTTGGCAACGATGTTACAATTCAGGTTATTGATAATGGAACTGGGATAGAAGAAGAAAATATATCAAAAATATTTAATCGCGGATACACCACAAAAGATGGTAGCCATGGTATTGGACTGGATATTGTGACTGCAACGGTTAAAAGACTTGATGGTCAAATTGAAGTTGAATCTGAGTTTGGTGAAGGCAGCACTTTCACAGTTACTATTCCAAAGGAGGAAATTTAGGTGATTTTAGTCTTGGTGGTTGAAGATGACCCAATGTTAGCCGAAATCCACAGAAAATTTATCGACAATACTGAAGGGTTTAAAGTAATCGGTATCGCAAGTGATGGTGTCAAAGCACTTGAGATGTTAAAAGAAAATCCAATTGATTTGGTGCTCTTGGATATATATATGCCTAAAATGGACGGTTTGACTCTAGTAGAAGAGATGAGAAAAACTTCCATAGCATCAGATCTCATTTTAGTAACCGCATCTAAGGAAGTGGAACAAGTTGAAAGGGCCTTAAAATTTGGTGTATTTGATTATTTAGTAAAGCCTTTTGAATTTGATCGTCTCAAGCAGGCGTTATTCCATTATAAAAGCCGAGTTGAAATGTTGGATTCAAGTACTATTGTTGAACAGGGTTTAATCGATCGAATGCTTTTAAGAGAGGGCAAACTTGCTGTGATGGATTTACCTAAAGGTATGCATATGAAAACGCTTGAACGTGTTAGAAAAGCAGTTCAAGAACATGCCTCTCAATATGTGGACATTGACGCGATCACTGCGGGGATGGATGTTTCCAAAGTGACTGTCCGACGCTATTTGGATTACTTGGCAAAGCTTGAGGAGGTTGAGATTCAGATGCACTATGGTACGCGTGGAAGACCCTCTTTCAAATATAAAGTCAGTAAAAAATAAGGATACCAAAGCTTTGACAATAATCTGTCAAAGCTTTTTTTATTTTAAAAACATATTATAAATTTACATAAACAGACAACTTTACAGTATTTTTGTACACTAAAAATATAAGAAGCAAGTCAAAATAATAAGGGGTTAGACATGGATTATTCTAAGTTGGCACTTGAGTTACACGAATCTAAAAAAGGTAAAATATCGATTGTATCAAAAGTTGAACTAAAAGATCGACACGATTTGAGCATCGCTTACACACCTGGTGTCGCCGAACCTTGCAGAAGGATTGCTGAAAACAAAGAAGACGTATACAAGTACACGTCAAAGGGCAATCTTGTCGCGATTGTTTCAGATGGTACTGCAGTTTTAGGATTGGGCGATATTGGCCCTGAGGCAGCTATGCCTGTTATGGAAGGTAAAGCTGTACTTTTCAAAAACTTTGCTAATGTGGATGCATTCCCAATGTGTATTGACACAAAAGACGTGGATGAAATCGTTGCTTTGGTCAAAATAATCGCACCTACTTTTGGTGGAATCAATCTTGAAGATATTTCGGCACCAAGATGTATTGAAATCGAGAGAAGGCTCAAAACAGAACTTGACATTCCAGTATTTCACGATGACCAACACGGTACGGCTATTGTAGTTGTCGCAGGACTCATCAATGCACTAAAAGTCGTCAATAAACAATGGCAAGATGTCAAAGTGGTTATCAACGGCCCTGGAGCAGCTGGATCTGCCATTGCAAAAATGGTAATTAATATGGGGGCTGGAGACATTTTGGTTTGTGGTAAGGAAGGCATCTTATACCGAGATAATCCATCGAATGACGCACTTAAAGAGAGCTTGGCACAAGTGACCAATCAACACAATCAAAAGGGCGACTTAGCAGAAGCTTTAAAAGACGCAGATATTTTTATTGGTGTTTCAGCTCCCGGAGTTGTTTCAAAGGAAATGATCTCAGAGATGAATTCAGGCTCAATCGTATTTGCTATGGCAAATCCAATTCCTGAAATAATGCCGGATTTGGCGAAAGCCGGTGGTGCTGCTGTGGTCGGATCAGGTCGTTCAGATTTTCCAAATCAAGTCAACAATGTGCTCGCATTCCCAGGTATTTTCAGAGGTGCATTGGATGTAAGAGCAAAAGACATCAACGAAGAGATGAAAATTGCAGCTGCAATAGCGATTGCAGAAATAGTAAGTGACGAGGAACTATCAAGTGAATATGTAATTCCAAATCCGCTCGATCCAAGAGTTGTAGAGCACGTTTCAAAGGCAGTAGCTAAAGCAGCTCGTGAAGCAGGAGTTGCTCGAATATAAACAGATCAAATCTAAAGGGGATTAATATGAGTGTAGTTGAATCAACAATTTCAGGTCAATTTGGAAACGATCAAGGGTATAAAATTATGGGGATTCCAGTCACACTATTTGCGATTATTTCTGCAATTGTACTTGGGGCATCTTATATGGATGTTTTACCAAAGGGAATGATTGGTGCATTTCCAATTATGATGATACTTGGTGCAATTTTAAACGAAATTGGTAACAAAACACCAATTGTTAAAGACTATTTAGGTGGTGGTCCAATTGTGATTATATTTGGATCGGCAGCTCTCGTAACTTACGGTATACTTCCTGCAGCTTCAAACGATATTATGGTCAATTTTATTAAGGGTGAAGGCTTTTTAAGTTTTTATATTGCAGCATTAATCACAGGCAGCATTTTGGGCATGGATAAAAAATTATTGCTTAGAGCGGCTGTGAGATATTTTCCTGTAATCTTTGGCGGCGTCGTAGTAGGACTTGGTCTTGCTGGAATTGTAGGCGGCCTAATGGGTTATGGCATTAAAGAAGCGGTTCTTTATGTGGCTCTCCCAATCATGGGTGGCGGTATGGGCGCAGGTGCAGTCCCTTTGTCACAAATATTTGGTGATGCTCTTGCTGTGGATCCTGCTCAAATTCTATCTAAAATGGTACCCGCGCTTGCGCTTGGAAATGCAATGGCAATTGTAATAGCAGGTTTACTCAATCGTGTGGGCAAAAAAATGACAACTCTCAGCGGTAATGGCAGATTGATGATCAATCAAAGCGACATCAAAGAAGATGCGGTAAAGAGCGAACTCAATCTTAAATCCATGGGCACAGGTCTTTTGATTGCAACAACATTCTTTATTTTCGGTAGTATTCTTGCAAAGTTTATTCCAATTCACTCCTACGCTCTTATGATTATCTCAGTTGCAGTGGCCAAGTCTCTTGGACTAATTCCTCAACAGTATGAAGAATGTGCTTCACAGTGGTTCAAGTTTGTAATGGCCAACTTCACACCTGCTCTTTTAGTGGGTATTGGCGTGGCTTACACGGATCTTAACGCAGTTATAGGCGCATTGTCTTTCACTTATATTGTTTTGGTGTTTTTTACAGTTTTGGGATCAGTTATCGGATCGGGTTTAGTGGGTAAATTAACTGGCTTCTACCCAATAGAGGCAGCAATCACTGGTGGCCTTTGTATGGCAAATATGGGCGGAACCGGAGACGTCGCAGTCCTTTCTGCAAGTGACCGTATGGAATTGATGCCTTTTGCACAAATCTCGTCAAGAATTGGCGGTGCATTCATGTTGATTTTGGCGACCGCGGTCTTAAAACTATTCATTTAATATAAAAAAATTTTAGTAATCTCTGTGCACTGCAATACATCCAATTTTGGATGCGAGTTCAACAGTACAAACTGAGCAGGCGGAAAACGTATAGCTGATGCGTACGTTTCAAACCACGGCCTTTGGCGAATACAACGGACAAAAATAATGGGGCTGTTGCAAAACTGATTTAACGAGTTTTGCAACAACCCCATTTAATTATTGGCAACACAATCTATTTATAGAACAAACTCGAAACTGCCCTTACCACACCCACCATTTTATTGTTTGATTTCAAATCCACTGCTTCACTCATGCATAATTCATGGCAACACAAACAATCGATACATAAATCATAACTGATCAGCTTGGTGTCTCGATCAATTGCCTCTACAGGACAGCTGTCCACACAGGAATTACACCCAATGCATTTCTTTTGATTAACCACCGGAACGACTTTGAAAAAATCTATGACTTTTTTTACTTTGCTGTGATCTTTTACAATATTTTGAGTATAGCCTTTTGGAAGTTGATATTTTTCTAGCACCGAAACGTCTCCAACAACTTCAATCTTGTCAATATTCCACTCGCCAATTTTGCGCCTGATGCTCGCGCTTAGGATGGAAACCCTGTCTGGATCGATCCCCATCATTTCAATCGCGATTCTGTCCAGAGCAAGAGGATCTTCTGAAACGAGAATCTTTCCTGCGTGATAAGGTGTTCCAGCTGTAGGTCCTTCTCCTTGCATGGAGATGACTCCATCCATAATATGAAGGGGCATATTTTCAATGGCGCAGTGTATATCCGCTAAAACCTCACCAAACTCTGTAGGGTTTGGAGCATTTTTGTGGTACAACGCTTTTCTCAATCCTGGAATAGCGCCAAACAAATTCTTGATTGCTCCAGTATAGATTCCCATGGAATGGGTTTTCATCTTAGGCAGATTGATGACTACATCCATCTCTGAAAATGTCTTTGTGATATATAATTCCTTATTATAATTATCATTCAATTCAACCAATACTGGGCCGACCTCGTCAAAATTGACAATTGTAAAACCTTCCTCATCGGCTACTTCCTCAATCCCTGAAACAATGAAGCTTTTTTTGGTGGGTGCCATACCGGCAATCGCACCTCCAGAACTATCCCCTACATATACTTTCGCGCCTTGTGCCTTAACGAGTTGCCCGACTGCACGAACAAACTCTGGATTGGTAGTTGCCGCCTTTTCAGCTTTTTTAGGACCAATGAGATTCACCTTCAAAAGAACCTTTTGATCTTTCTGAATGAATTTCTTCCATCCCCCGACTGCATCAACTGCGTCTTGAATAGACGCTTTTAAATTTTCCAGTTCATATGAATCACAATTCGATACTATGACTTTGCTCATAACGCCTCCTAATGGCGTACCTCTTATCCTTGATCATGGTCGCCTCCAGATCTTTTATATTAATTATATCATTTTTCCAATCCCGATTAATAATATTTTGATACACAAATAACGTGCATCCTGTTAATCTTATAGAGTCGAACAAATAAAGAAATAGGAGAGACTATTGTTTAAACTCTGGGGAAAAATAGTAAAAAAAAATAATCTTGTCCAAAGTCATGTTCTTGAAATGACTCAAGATAATCTGAGCGTTGAAGAAATGATTTCTAAAGGCATTGAGGACTTATGTAACCTTTTTGATATTGCAAATCCGATGTGGATGCGCGACAACTCACTCGAAATGGATCAAATCAATAAGACACGATTTAGATCTCAACATTTTATCGAGGAAAATGATTTTGACTATTTTGAGATCGAGTACATTGTAGAACGCGTTTAAAAAATTTAATGCTCCCCATCTGGGGAGCATTTTTACTTTAAAGCACAATATCCATGATACGCCAATCAATTTTTCCGCTCATAACTCACAACAATTACACCACTAGGAGTAACCACACTTTCCATCACCTTAAAAGCGGCAGGAACAGTTCCGCCTGCAAAGAGACGGCTGCCACTCACCAATCACCATGGTATTTGATGCGATATACTTGGTCGCCCTATTGACCTCTGGCCACACCTCGTTATGTCGTGGCCAATAAGGTGCCCAGATCTCATAAGTTTTTCGCCCGAGTAGCAAATCGAACGACTTGCTCATTTGCCCCTTTAGGAGCGCACCAAGGGTCTCGTCTGAATAAGGAGCAATCCACCCACCATGAGCGAATCCGCCGCAGGTGTCCTCATCTGGGCCACCTGGAGCTTGTATGATACCATCAAGCGTAATATGTTCAAGTACGATTATTTTTCTCATCTCTTGTACCTCCAGAATCAGAGTCATATATACATTCATACCAATTTCAAATTCATGAATTCAGATTTAACGGAAATTACAGCAATTTATAATATATTTGATTTATACTGACTTTATGTGAAAACAAATATTACTTATTATGAGGAGGAACAGCATGACAATTAAGTGGAAAAAGCTTTTGGTTATGACTTTGGTCATGGCTCTATTAACTGCTCCAATGGCTTCGGTTTATGCAAGTGAGACTGAAGGTCGGATCCCATTAAGGGCTATGGTGAATAAACTGGGCGGAGAAATCGATTGAATCGCCGCGGAACGAACCATTGAATTTAAAATTTCAACGGGTACATACAATTACAATAATGATACTGATTTGCTGACACGTCAAGGCATTGTTTGGCCAGAGCCAATTGATCTGCTGATCGAAGATGGCGTAACTTACGTTGATAACGATTTTATCCAATCGATTTTAGGATTAAGCGATAACGCAGTGGACACCTTGGAAGCTCAAGATTTATCTCCTGAATGGCAAAAGCTGAGAGAACAACTCAAAACATATCTTGTGTTCGAACAATGGCATCAGAATTTTGACGGTCAGGTTTTAGTTGCTGTTGGTGACGACATTTTAGTGCATCAAGCATACGGCAAAGCAAATCTTTTGACCGGCCATCAGTTCCTTACGCACACTTCTGGACTTCCAGAATATACAGAAGCATTGTTTGCTGGAGAACCTCTTGCAGATTATGATGCAATTGTAGCGTATGTCAGTTCAAAGCCACTCAATTTTGATCCGGGCACAGGCTGGTTGTACTGTAACACAGGGTACTATTTGCTTGGGAATATCGTGACATCGGTTACAGGAGAATCTCTAGAAGATTATTTGAAAGCCAATGTATTTGGACCTCTTGAAATGGATTTGACTGGCTGGGCATTAAAGGATAATGGCCTTCAAATGACTACTCAAGGCAGCATGCAAGGAGAAGTCGAACAAACACTAGTTTTCGATCAGCTTTTATTATCTGTCGCAGAGGGTGCAGGTTCAATAATTTCAACGGCTGATGATATGTATCATTGGCAAAAAGCACTTTATGGCAATACACTTTTAGATGATGAAAGTTTGGCTTTGATGGTTGGTAATCCCGAGAAAATGAGCATTAATCCAAATTACGGCTACGGCCTCATGAATATGGAAACACCATATGGCGTCGAGTTTGGTCATGGTGGCAACACTTTAGGATACACCGCGTCATCGACCTACCTACCTGCGATGGATACACACATTATTATCCTATCCAATCGTGGCTATGTGAATTTGAATGGGATCAAAAACAATATTTACACCCTTCTAACTGGCGGCGAAGTCTCACTGGAAGTGACAGAAACGATTGAGCTGCCTCTAGAAGCACTAGAGAAATTTGTTGGAGACTTTGAAATTCCAGAGGTACTTAAGATCAAAATGTTCGTTCTTGATGGCAAGTTGATGCTTCAAGGCGAAGGGCAGCCGGCAGTTGACTTGACACCGACCAGTGCTGTGAATTTTGAAAACAAGACCTATGGCATAGCCATTCAATATGATGATGAGATCAATCCAACCTCATTCACACTGTTCCAAAGTGGGCTGAGTTTTGAAGCGATCAAGCAAGTCACAGAGTAAACCAAAATACTAAACACCTAATGTCAGACAAAAAATCTGATGTTAGGTGTTTTTTTGGTAAAGCAATTAATTATGATCATTTATCTCATCGCGCTAAGAGCAATTTCTCCATAATCGGTAAAAACTGACTCTTTGCCCATTGGTATAAAAGTACATGCCTTTTCCAATGTTTCCTCAGGCTTCGTAGCTGGTACCTAGTATTTTACTATCAATCAACTAAACTTTGCCAATGACCATATAAGTTACAATATAAATAAATACGACTAAAGTGAAAATAATGTATTCATAGAATATAAAATGTAAATAAGACATAGTTATTGTTTTCTCATATTCTCGGTTCCAACGATAGTGACGTACCATCAAATAATAAGAAATCATACTTGTAAATACCATAAATATATAAATAAAAGGTTCGCTACCTACCATGGGAGGCCTTAAAACAAATGTCCCCATCACATGAATAATATGATTGATCAGAGATATCTTTAATGCCGTGTGAATGATTGCAGAGACAAGACTTTTAACATATTCCTTGTTTTTAAAATCCGGTAAAACCTTATTCATTAATATAAGCGATAGAAAAGGAAGAACACCAACAGCCAAGGCATAATAAACTATACTGAATAATGCAGCCAAGACCACTACAATAAGAAACATGCCAATAATTCTAATGGGATCAATGGTCAGAACATTTGTTGTCTTCTTTACAAGGTCTTGATTGGATGATGCGAAATATATGATTTTATTGTCATCCACCAGGTCAAAAAATACCAGTCCTTGATCATCACCAAATTCGAAATAACTTGAACTTACACTTAATTTTCTTGTTTTTGATAATGGTATAATTATGGATTCTTGATCTTCAAACATAAGAACCTCTACACAGTTTACACCATAATGTACATTTTCTTGAAGTATTATTTTTACTTGATTATCCGTTACATCAATTATTGTGGGTGGGCTGTCAAGCATAGAAAATTTTCGACGGTAATCTGTCAACTTTTGGGATGTGTGAATGTCGTACTGGTGAACTGTTAGATTGTTTTCACCAGATATCCGATCCGTCCAAAAAAAGATACCGGTTACAAGGTCCTCTTCTACGTGGAGAGCTCGAATGAATTTTAAATATGTATTGATTGAGCCTTCTTCTATAAGAAAGTTCTTCTCAACCTCTAAATCCTCATTGAACTGAAGATAAACAATATCCACTTCATTGATGTTTCCGACAGTAGCCATCAAATGGTAGATCCCTGTACTTTGGTCTTGATCCAGCGCATATGATCTTATAGGACCTGTCAGTAAAGGCATGACTTTACCAGGATCTTCAACATTCATACCATAAAGATCAGAATCACGCTGAAATACAATGGTTTGACCGTTTCTCAAAAAAAAATCCACTTCTTCTGCTAGTTTTGTCCGCCTGTATTCAAGGGTATCTAAATCAATTGAAACCTTATATAAATCGTCTTCAAGGTATATAAGTGTAAGGATCCCTTCATGGTCCATACTGGTTGAAAGCATACTTGCATGAAATAAGTTTAAATCAAGGACATCTTCTTCAATGACTTTTCCCAATCTAGATACTCTATACAACCTGACCTTTTGATGATCAACTGCAGTGACGAGTATTTCCTCATCCGATAGAACCAACGTATCTACATGACTATTGATATAGTTTTTTTCTCCCGACTTAACTTCACCAATCTCAACTTCCCGACTAAAACCCTTTGAAGGTCCAGTGGCTAAGAAACTCGACATACTAAACCCATAGAAACCTAGTAAGATTAAAATAATAATGATCATGGGTCCTTTGTTGGATTGATTAAAATATGATTTGATTTTAGACATAATATCCCCCTGCCTATTATGAACGGATTTTCTTAAAATTGGGTTAAGAAAGTCATTACAATATGATTGACCTAAACAACAATCAACTTTTAAGACATTCTGCGGTAGCTGGTACCCAGGTTTTCATATAATCTATTCTACTTCAAAATCGAATTTCATACTTAACTGTTCATTTAACAGGTAAAGGGTGAAATCTACCAAATATTTTCCACTAGGCATGATATCACCAATACTTCCCTTTGTTAAGACCAGTTCTTCTTCTTTTTCAAGTAGAAAACTATTTTCGTTTTTTACCTTATTCCATACATTGGTACCCGTAGTTGTAAGTATTGTCTTTGATTCATCCTCTAAGATAAAATCATAGCTATATTTTAAATCATCCTCAAACTGCAAGTTATAAGTCTCTAATGAAGTATTCTTCAAAATAAATGTATACTGATATTTTGGTTCGGATGGTGTAGCATTATCAATCTGATCGAAATGAAATGTTATACCAATAGGATGTCTTTCGGCATTAAAATCGTCCCCATCCACATTCCTATTATTGTGTGAACAAGCTGAAATTATATACTTCTTTTGTGCCAATATACCATACCAAGCAATCTGATGAAAATCAGCTTCAAAATAACCACTCTTTGGTCTCTGCTGGGATGGATGAATCCAAATCGAATCCAAATCATAATAATTGATTAAATCATAACCATGATCCATAAGGATTCTTTCATAAGTGCTCCGTTTTAGTGGATAGTACATCGGAGCGAATTGCATCTTGGTTTCTTTGTGCTTACCGTTTTCATCCTTGATTGTCGCAAAAGCGAACTCGACACTTTGGTCATCATGCCATACGAATATCTGATGCAATCCGATATGTTCTTCTGCAGTCATTACGATTGGATCCCGTGTCTTTATAAGTGGCTTTTCATCAAGTAATTGGTCCCAATTTCGAATATCTATAAATAAAAGTCCTCGTGGGTTAAGACATTTTGAAGCATTCTTTACAAAATCTCGAACACCTTCATTTGTGACGTGGGGTAGTGAATTTCCTGTTGAAATGATGCAATCAACAGGTTCTCGTAAAACAGTATCAAGGTTTCTCAAATCTGAATTGAACAATTCGATTTCATACCCACTCTCATTGAAATTTATCTTCGTTCTCTCGAGTAAATTTTCACTGATATCGGAGCCTGAAACTTTGTAACCCAGTTTTGCCAGCGGTATAGTTGTTCCACCCGCCCCTATGGTACAATCATGAATGGTAGCAATGTCATACTCTTCAAGCAAAACACGATAAAATTCCATCAGTTTGCTTTGTTGCTCATCTGACAGGTTTTGCCCGTACAAGGCTGCAGTGTCGTAAATTTTCATAGGATCTCCTCATTAGTTTAATGCATATTTTTCATAATCAAATATATACGGTTCAAACTCTTGATTACGAATGAATATTTCCCTCCTGGTGTATCTTCTAACCGCCGTTTGATACCAGATTCACACGGTACTATTATGAACGAATTTTCTTAAAATTTGGTTAAAAAAGTCTTTACATTATGATTGACCTAAACAACAATCAACCTTTAGGACTTTCTGCGTACCAGATACCGACCTAGCGGTAACGGTGGTAACCTAAAAACAAAATACCGTTATCGGAATAATGTCAAAATCATTCCAATAACGGTATATTAAAAATCGATGCATTTTTAGCACTTCTAGCCTACTGAGATTGTATTTAAAATAATACTAGTTTTCTTCTTCTACGATGATCGCTTCTACAGAATTTTTCTTTATGGATTCTATTCCATTTTGACATCCAGCTTTAGATTTATATCTATCGCCTGTACCAATAAGTTCTCCATTCTTTGCTTTTAATCTAAAACGATAATCTCCGTTTTTATATTCGTATACCTCAAATTTAGGATTCTTCTCTGTTGCAAATCCCTCAATAGTTTGGTCTTCAATAGGGGCGATTGGAGCATTTACTCTTATACTCTCAATACCTTTTTTACATGATGCAAGAGATGTGTAAGGTTGGGAACTTAATATAATTTCACCATTTACGGCTTTTAGATGAAACCTAAATTGGTCATCTATTTTGACGATTTGAAATTTACTTGCCATTGAAAATACCTCCTTCAGATTTTAAGATTAAAATCAACCTTGGAACTTTGTACAATTAAATCCCTCTTTTTTCCCAGAATTATGATCTATTGTCTGTAATCATCATTAATCAACTTAAGACTAACACGTATTATCTGAATATTCAATAATATTACAAAACGTAATCTGAATACTACCTTGTTTTTATGCCTTTACCACAAATACTGATCCCTATACCGCTAACAATAATGGGTATCAGATAGTACACTTGATTTAAAGAGTGAGTTGTCACCGCAACCACCGGCTTGGTAGCTGGTACTAATTACTGTGTTCCTAATGTTTTCCTAAATCGGAAGTAAAGTAATCATATAGCCACCAGCAATAAAGCTCACGACATTTGCAACAAAAACAAAACCCTTTTTTCTCAACCTAGAATGTTCACTTACGAGTCTGAAGAATAATGCCGTTTCAAAGATGACAATCACTATTTCTGCAAAGAACAAGCCAATGAGCTAATAGTAGCCAAGATTAATTGGAAAACCAGTGATCCAAACATTTAGAGCGATTTGTGTCATCAGGTTGATTAAAAGAAAAGCAATCCAGGATTCTTTCTTTCTAAATGCAAATAACCAAAATATAAGCGCTTCCAGTATTAGGGTCATTGCAACGCGAACCCCAACCAATGCCGCAGTACGCAATTTGAGTTTTCCCTCGGTGAGAGTCCTCTCCGACAAATCCAAAGTATAGACATTGTTATTACTTTCTGGAATACTTCCCAGCGTCACCTTAAAATTTTCACTTCCATAGTCATTATCAAGTACCTGACTATAAAAACATATCCATCCCAATCTATCTTCTGATTGGCCTTAATCAATGACATTCCCCCTACACTCTATCACTCATCACCATGTATACACACCAGACAATACAATATTTATATTTAAATAATCATTCTTCCCTTATTGTATCACTTTTTTCACAACTTTATATAAATAGTCTAGCTTTTCTGACAATTTTAATCTTATGCAAATTTCACAGTTTTCGATATTTTCTCTTCATCCATCGCCAAATTTGCCTAATCATTACATTTTATCATTTCTTCCAGTTTAACTGACCCCTTACCGATAAGGGTATACTTATGTCAAAAACAAATAAATAGCCCCATCAGTATCTTTCACTGATGGAGCTATCTCTTCATAATTATGTATCTTTTTGCTTGAACTTCATAAGCGAGTAAACCAACACGACCAAGTTGATCATCATCACTATGCCTACGATTCTGATTACCCAATCGCTCATTGCGTAGAATGTACCATTGATCCCCATGATCAGAAGTGCAAAAATCATAATTGCAAAACTGACCAGATATAATTTCCTAAAGTTCATTTGTGATCCTCCTACATGGTTTTCATCATGTACAGCTTGACAAAAACTCCAATTGTGAGCTGTAACATCGCTGCAATCACAAGTGTGTAGAATATGACCACGTTGAAATATCCCGCTATGATTGCGGCGATCACCATCATGATAGAAGTGATCAACACCATTGGCATTCCCGCTTTGCTGCGGATGGTTTTCATTCTTTCGTCGTTCTCTTTGTTGTAAAGGATCTTGATTTTTTTCTCATCCTTCAAGGCTCTGCTGAGGGTTACGATTTCAATCAAGGCTCTAATACCGATTCCAAATATGAGTCCGAACTGGAATCCGGAAACGATGCCGTCCGACATGCTTGCGCTCTCTGTGCTACCGCTCATCAGATAGCCTTGGATGCCCAATGCCATAAACACTAAAACCATTATGGATAATAATGCGATTCTTCTTTTGATGCTTTGTTTGAATTTTTCCATTGTCCATTCCCCCATAAAATCATTCCACATCCGAGAAGTCAAAAACCTCTTCGATGGTCAGTCCGAAATAATGTGCAATTCTGTAAGCCAGCGTTAGAGAAGCAGTGTATTTCCCGACTTCAATCGATGTGATGGTCTGCCGTGTCGATCCGACCTCAAGCGCCAACTCTTCCTGTGACATTTTTCGTTCTTTTCTCAGTGCTCTGATTCTTGTTTTCACCTGATCACCTACTTTTTGCATAGTTAACTTTGCACATTAAGCATAGCAAGCTTTGCATTAATTGTCAAGTTAACTTTGCAAAAAAAATAAAAAACCGCATCGGTTTATTGAACCAATACGGTTGTTGTTTTATGCCTATTTAAAATTTCCGTGCAAATCCACATTTCCTGCACAACTCTTCCTCCACTTTGCGATCGGTAAAGCCTTTGTACATGGCTTTGG
>JACUUV010000005.1 GCA_014859095.1 Clostridia bacterium
ATGTTGTTTATAAAGATCAACTATTTAGAGGAGAAGTTCCTTTTTTTTCAATGGACGTTATATGATGGCGCGCCTACAGGATGAGGTCGAAAGATACGAGCGCACAGGAAAACCGTTTAGTCTGATCCTCACAGATATCGACTATTTTAAAACGATTAATGATAATTACGGACACGATTGTGGCGATGAGGTTTTGCAGGTTTTGTCAAAGTTAATGAAAAGCCAAATAAGAGCAATGGATGTATTATGTCGCTGGGGAGGCGAAGAATTCTTGCTGCTTTTACCTGAAACAGATATTGAAAAAGCCCGAATGCTTGCGCAATGTGTGCGAAAAAGCGTCTTAGAAGAACACTTCACATACGAAAACAAACAGTTCAGGCTTACAATGACATTCGGTGTGTCAACCTATGAAAAAGGTATGAGCATCAAAGAGTTGATCAAAGTCGCTGACTTGGCTCTTTATCGCGGGAAAGAACTAGGGCGTAACCAAGTTGTATAATTGTATGACGACACATAAAAAACCCGCAATCCATTTAAGGATGCGGGTTTTTAATTGAGTAAATCTATAAGCCGAGTTCTGTATTAGACAATCATCTATCTAGGCGAAACGTTACCGATCCGCTCAAGCGACCTACCACCGGGGGAGACGAGCAGCCTCCTTTTTACACCCTACTTGGTCTTGCTCCAGATGGGGTTTACAGAGCCACATAGTCGCCTATGCGCTGGTGAGCTCTTACCTCACCTTTCCATCCTTACCTCAAAAAGAGGCGGTCTATTTCTGTTGCACTTTCCTTGGAGTCACCTCCACTGGGGGTTACCCAGCATCCTGCTCTACGGAGCTCGGACTTTCCTCGTGCAGGTGCACGCGATCATCTGATTTACTCTAAATCATTATACTTGATGTGGTTGGATTAAGCAATCTCTTTATAAAATTTCATATCAGTCATCTTTCTTCTTTCTTTTTTCTGGCCAATTTAAGACCACCAAAACCGCTTATTATTGCCATGTAAAATCCTAACCGTGCCAGATGCCCCAGAAAAAACCTGCTGGATTATCAGGTGTGTTTTTTCCATCCTCGGGAGCACAATTCGTAACCGTCAACAAAACAATTATTAGAACCATCATCAATGCAATTCTTTTGGAATTCATAATAATCCTCCTCATGATTTGAAAACTAGCGTCCTTCTTCTTTTGGATCCAGTGCCGATCTGAGTCCCTCCCCCATCAAATTGATGCTGATGACAGTGAGTGAAATAAGAGTCACTGGGAAAAACCACATCCAATAATAGCTGTTGTTCACCATATTGGCCCCTCTGATATTTGGAATCAGATTGCCCCATGTCGGAACTGTTTCAGGAAATCCCATACCTACAAATGAAAGCATCAGTTCGATAAGAATCGCATTGGCGATAATGGTAGCAGATGAAGCAATAACCACACCAAAAACATTGGGAAGTAAATGCTTGAAAATTTTTGACATTTTACCAATTCCAAGCAACTCTGCGGCACTCATGAATTCAGTGTTTTTATGGACAATGATCTGTCCACGAATGATTCGTGCAAGTCCAGGAAAATTGAGAAACCCATAAAGCCCCATGACCACAAACATTCTCTGGAGGGGCTGAAGTTTGAAGGCGAAAACCGCCGTAAATGAGATTAGAATCGGCAGCAAAGGCATGACATGAACAAACTCCGTAAATCGCATCAACAGCTTATCAATCCATTTGCCGTTATACCCGGAAATGGTACCGATGATGGTTCCCACAAAAATTGTGATACTGGCGGAGTACATAGCCATAACCAGTGTGATTCTACCCCCATAAAGGACCCGTATAAACATATCCTGACCATATCGATCTGTTCCGAAAGGATGGCTTAAAGTTGGAGATTGGTATCTGTCCACCACGCTGAAATACTGGAGCGGATAGGGTGAGAGCATGGGACCAAAGATGGTTGCCAGTACAATGATCAAAAACAGTAATGCCCCAAAGATCGCAATTGGTGATTTTTTGAAGCGAATGAACGCAAGTCTCCATGGGCCTAATGTATCCGAAGTTTTTTTGTTCATCATTCGTCCTCCATTTCAGCATTCATTTTAGGATCTGCTATTCCATATAAAAGATCAGCGAGAAAGTTGCCAAATACAGAGGCAAGAGCAAATATCAGAATCAACAGGGACAACATGGATGTATCCCTTCTGAAAACAGCATATAAGAATTCCAGTCCTATCCCCGGCCAAGAAAAAACCGCCTCGACAAAGATATTTCCGACAAAAAGTGTGGGGATCATGACGCCTACAAGGGATATGATTGGAATCAGTGCGTTTCTCAAAGCATGTTTGTAAATTACAGTTCTTTCCTTTAGTCCTTTGGAACGAGCGGTTCTGATATAATCCTGATTGATGACATCAACCACTGCGTTTCTGATAAATCTGGAGACACTGCCAACGCCAACGAGCGTCAAAGTAAGAACCGGCAATATCATATGCCTCATAACGTCAAGAACTTCCACAAGTTTATTAGGGTAACCTTTTATGATATAGATAATGGATCTCATACCTGTTGGAGGAATCCAGGAAACATTGACAGCAAGCAATCTCATCAGATAAATGCCTATGAAAAATGCCGGTAAAGAAATTGCTATTAAAGTTGTCGTAGAGAAAAAATTATCAAATAAGCTGTTTCTTTTCGCAGCGGATCTTACTCCTATGGGAATCGCCAACAAAAATGTAAAGACCATTGATGTGAAGTTAAGCATGAAGGTTCTCCAAATCAAAATACCAACAATGTCGCTTGCCGGTCTTCTATAATAGAGCGAAGTGCCAAAATCACCCCTAAGGGCATTCGTAAACCATTCAAAGTATCTGATATGCCAAGGTCTGTTGTATTGAAGCACCTCTTGCATTTGACTGATTTGTTCTGGTGATGGTCTTGGTGAACCTTCAGGCAGTGAGTTGATATATGAGATAAGCTCGTTTCCAGGCATGGCATCGATTATAATGAAGATGACAAGTGTGATAGCGATCATAAGTGGAATTGCCTGTAGGATTCTATGTAATACAAAGCGTTTCAATTGAGTCCTCCCTTGATGCGTTTTATAATAATTATAACTGAATAAAAAAGAAAAGTAATACATGTTAAGAAATGTTAAAGAAAGCACCTGTATAATTACAGATGCTTAAAGATTGGTTGCTCCATCTCTGACACTTTTGTAAAAACGTCATAATTTTTTTCTGATATCCACCCATCCATCAATGCTTTAAAATGTTCTAAATAGACGGATTCGCTTTCAAAATGACCGACATCCACTAAAGTGAGATTGGATCCTATGACATTTTGACAGTCGTGATATTTCAAATCGGATGTGATGAACACATCGGCTTGTGTCAATAAGACGTTCCCTATGAAATCAGATGACGCACCACTTGCAACGACAACTTTTCGGACTTTTTTATCCTTTGTCACATTAGATATTCTCAAATGATCGATTTGAAAAACATTTTTGACTCTCAATATGAATTCATCAAATGCCATTGCATTTTCAAGTGTTCCAACGATACCATGACCATAATCCGAGTGGACACCTTCAGGAATTAGAATTTGAAGATGCCCAAGTAATAAAGAGTCAGCCAAATATCTATTGATTCCACTTGAAAATACTTTATCAAGGTTGGTGTGAGCCGCAATGATGGCAATATCATTTTGAATAGCCTCAATCAAAATTTTCCCCACCCGATCGCCAGTGGTGATTTTCTTTAGTGGACTAAAAATAATCGGATGGTGGGTTATGATCAAATCATACCCTTCTTCAATGGCCTCTTTGATGACCTCTTCTGATAGATCCAGTGCAACGAGAATCCTATTGACAACTTGATTCTCTTTGCCAACCAGCAATCCGACATTATCCCATGAATCTGCAGTCTCAAACGGTGCGATTTGATCAATGACTTTAAGAATTTTATTGACGGATGTCATCATAAGTCTTCCTCCTTCAATTTTAGTAAGATGGAATCTATCGTAATGAGTTTGTTCACACATGCATCATGTTTAGATGTCTGCGAAGCGCTATTGGCGAGTTGTTTAATGATTGTTTCATATTTATGCCGTCTGTACAGTAAAAATTTGATGTATTCAGATACATTGTCTCTTGTGATTCTATAACCGAACTCCAAATCAGCTGAGTGCACGTGTATGTCAATTGTAGCATCATCATCTCTACTGGAAATTTCGATGATCTCGTAATACTTCGAACTTTCATGGACGTAATAATCACTTTTGATTTTAAAACCTTGATCCATAAGCCATTGCCTCAACACATTTTGTTCGGTCATTGGTTGTAGGAGCAATTTTTCAAATGATAGTGATTTTTGAAGGTCATGCGATAAAATGTCAATAATCAGTCCACCGCCCATACCTGCAATCACAATAGTATCCACCTCTGCAGGCTCCAAAGGTTCTATTCCGGAACCCAGTCTAAATTCAGTTTGATTTGTAAAGTCCGCTTCCCGGAAAGAACGTTTTGCATTTTCAAGAGGTCCTATATTGATATCACATAAAATACAGTGCTCAATATGGCTATTTTCAAGCAAATATAGGGGCAAATAGCCGTGATCTGTGCCTATATCAGCTAACTTCCGAGATGGATATGATAATTTTGCCAACATATCTAGTCGTTTAGATAACTTGTATTTGATCATAATTCACTTCCTTTATTCGTTATTTTAAAAAAAAACAGTCCAGATTGGATGCAGGGCATCATACTAGACTGGAAAATATTATTCTAAATAATCTTTGAGTTTTTTGCTTCTGCTGGGATGTTTTAATTTTCTAAGTGCTTTTGCTTCAATCTGACGAATACGTTCTCTGGTGACATCGAACTCCTTACCCACTTCCTCAAGTGTTCTTGCGCGTCCATCTTCAAGCCCGAATCTCAGCTTGAGAACCTTCTGTTCACGAGGAGTAAGTGTTTCAAGAACCTCCATCAATTGCTCTTTAAGCATTGAAAATGCTGCTGCATCTGCCGGAGCAGGAGCATCATTGTCTGGTATAAAATCACCCAGATGTGAATCTTCCTCTTCACCAATTGGAGTTTCAAGTGAAACTGGTTCCTGAGCAATTTTAAGAATTTCTCTAACTTTGTCAACCGTCATGTCCATTTCCTTTGCTATTTCCTCAGGTAGTGGCTCTCTGCCAAGCTCCTGCAGAAGTTGCCTTTGAACACGAATCAATTTATTGATGGTTTCAACCATATGAACAGGTATTCTGATAGTACGCGCTTGATCTGCGATTGCTCTTGTAATGGCTTGTCTGATCCACCAAGTTGCGTACGTGGAAAATTTGAATCCTTTGGTCCAGTCGAATTTCTCAACGGCTTTAATCAATCCTAGGTTACCTTCTTGAATCAAATCCAGGAAAAGCATACCACGTCCAACGTATTTTTTCGCAATACTGACAACGAGACGCAAATTTGCTTCACATAATTTTTTCTTTGCATCTTCATCTCCAGTTGCCATACGCTTTGCCAGGTCGACTTCTTCTTCGCCTGATAAAAGAGCAACTTCACCGATTTCTTTAAGATACATACGTACTGGATCGTCAATATTGATTCCCTTAGGAACGGAGATATCGATGATTTTTTCTTTATGATCTTCTTCATTCTCTTCATCTGAGCGATCCAACTTGTCGAGATTGTCCAAATCATCGAGGTCGTCAAGATCATCAAGATCTTCGATGTCTTCAAGGTCTTCAAGATCAATTTCATCTATTTCATCAATATCGTTCTCTTCATCTTCTTCAGATATTATGGTGACGCCCATAGCTGAAAAAGAATCGTATATCTCGTCGATTTGGTCTTTATCGATTTCGAGTTCAGATAACTTGTCTTGTATTTCAGTATAGGTCAAAGTACCTGTTTTCTTACCTTTCTTAATTAAAGCTTTTACAATATCTTGGTTCTTGGCATTCAATTTATTATTCAATTGAAGTGCCTCCTTTCAATTTTTAAATTTATGCTGACGCATTTTCATGGTAAGCTCTTGTTTCATCAACATTTTTTGATGAATTTCTCTTTGCAGTTCGCCTAATGTGCTTGAATTCTTAAGTGTCAGCTTTAGTGCTTCAATCTCTTCGTCAAGTGTCATGACTATAATATTGTGTATGACAAGATCCAAATCAATTTCGTCGATATCCTCCAAATGCAATTGGAGAACATCAAGTACTTTTGTCGATATGGATAAATCTGCATCTTCTATGATATGTTGCCTTGAGAACGATTCGTGATGATTGAAGTAATCAAATATATAATCAAAAACCTCTTGCATTTCATTTGAAAATTTAAAGTGCCTGATCATATTTTTCTGATCTGGTGTTATGCTTTCATATTTATGGATGAAATATGCAATCAGCTGATTTTCCAGATAACGTTTTTTGTCACTTGCAATTTTTGGTATGGCTTGATTTTTCTTTTCTTTATTATGGAAGCCGTAATGGTCTCGGGAGTTATAATGGTCTTTAAATACTTCCCTCGCAATCATTTCAGTATTGACATCCAACATTTCACCGAGTTTTTCCACATAGAGATTCTTCTCAAATGTATTGGAAACTTGGGAGATTATCACTACCGCCTTGGAAAGGAATTCCACTTTGGATTGCTCATCTTTCAGGTTATAGCCTTGTTTCAAATTGTTGATCTTGAACTCTGTTCCAGATACTGCTGCGTCGAGCTTTTCCTGAAATGCCTCGACACCATATTTCTTCAAAAAGTCGTCTGGGTCCATATTTTCACCGAGCACGACTATTCGGACTTTTTCGATGATGCCCTGTAATATATCCAAACTTCTTAGCGCGGCCTTTTGTCCTGCAAAATCAGAATCATAACATATGATAATTTCATTCGCATAACGTCTCATCAATCTTGCATGGTCGGCGGTAAGGGCGGTACCAAGTGTAGCTACAGCATTCGTGAAACCATAAAGATGAAGAGCGATGACATCCATGTACCCTTCTGCGACAATAAGTTCTTTTTTGCTGTTCTGATGGTTCTTGGCAATATTCAAACCGTATAAGGTTTTGCTTTTGTTGAAAATCTCTGTTTCAGGTGAGTTGAGATATTTTGGTAGCGAATCATCCATGACTCTGGCTCCGAACCCTATGACCCGACCTTTGGGATTGATGATTGGAAACATGATTCTACCACGAAAACGATCATAAAAGCTCGTGTTATCTTTGTTTGGAATGATCAATCCCACTTTCTCAAGTTCTTCTGTAGTATATTTACTCCCCAAGGATTTGATGAGTTCTGCCCACGAATCGCTGGAAAAGCCAAGTCCGAATTGTTTTATGTGGTCATACTGAATTCCACGCTTTTCCAAATATTGAAGCGCTTCTTTATGAAGTCTTAAATTTTTATAATAGAATATGGCCGCGTCTTTTAATATATCATAATAGCGATTCAAATTACCAGTGTTATTTCTGTCACTTCCTGATGAAAATTGTGAGATATCAATGTTGTATCTTTCCGCAAGAAACTCTACCGCGTCAATATAATCCAAATTTTCATAATTCATAATAAAGTTGATTGCGTTGCCAGCAACCCCACAGCCGAAGCAATGAAACAGTTGCTTGTCCTCGGATATAATGAAGGAAGCGGTTTTCTCATTGTGAAACGGACATAACGCCTTATAGTTTTTCCCTGATTTGTCTACTTGGACATAGCTGGATATGATATCGACAATATTGACATTGTCAATTATATGGTCAAAAATATTACCCTCATATTTCTTTTGCATCTATTTACCTTTCTAATGGTATACGTACACTTTCACTACTTATTATTTTTCGACAAAGATTTCTAAAATCCTTCTTTTATCACTCAAATTTAACGAATCTAATAATGCCAAAATTTTGGGATGAACAAATCTTTATATAAATTCACAGCATATCGGTCAGACATGCTGGCGACATAATCCTTAACCGATTCGCGTTCTTCTCCATTGACATAATCCTCATATCTTTCATCAGGCATTTGATCTGGATGTTCAAGGAAATAATGATAAAGTGCTTCAACTATATGTTCCGCTCTGGTTTCTTCACTTTTCGCCTCATTGTTGTGATAGACATTTTCGAACATGAAAGTCCTGAGTTCCAAAAATGCCACTTCTTTTGATTTGCTTAATGAAATGTTTGCTTTTCCCACGCTGTTTTCAACAAGATCCATAATGAGAGCATTGATTCTTATGCCATGCGTGGCACCAATCTCATCAATAATATGTTTTGGAATTTTTTCGGGATTTAATACATGTGCTCTTACAGCATCATCGATGTCATGGTTCAGATACGCTATTCTATCGCAGAATTTTACAACTTGCCCTTCAAGCGTATCCGGTAAAGTTGTTCCACTGTGTCTTAGAATTCCATTTCTTACTTCCTCAGTCAAATTAAGTCCGAGCAAACTCTTGTTACGTCTTTCCAGAAAATCCACAACTCGCAGGCTTTGTGCGTTATGGTCAAATCCACCTGGGTGAATTTTGTTGAGTCTTTCCTCGCCGCAATGACCAAACGGGGTATGACCAAGGTCGTGGCCAAGTGCTATCGCCTCAGTCAAATCTTCATTTAACTTTAAAGCCCTTGAAATTGTCCTTGCTATTTGTGAGACTTCCAGTGTATGGGTCAATCGGGTTCTATAATGGTCTCCTTCAGGAGATAGAAATACTTGAGTTTTATGTTTCAGTCGCCTAAAGGCTTTTGAATGAAGTATTCTGTCACGATCACGTTGGTATTCTGTTCTGACAGGACAAGGCTCCTCAAACAGACGACGTCCCGTGGTCTCTCCTGATTTTTGTGCGAATTCAGATAAATAGTCAAGTTCAAATGCTTCTTGCTGTAATCTCAAATGCAACATAGTATCACCTCACTCTCTTAATTAAACATCGAGACATGAAATCCTCTATTTTTGATGAAAATAAATTGTTAAATTTTCAAGAGACGGGAAATACCGATTGGTACCGCCCGTCTCTGATTGGAATTATTTGTTGTTTAATGCTGCATGAGCTGCAGCAAGTCTAGCTATTGGAACCCTGTATGGTGAACAGGAAACATAATTGAGTCCTTCCCTGTGACAGAAATCGATGGATTTTGTTTCTCCGCCATGTTCTCCACAGATACCGATTTTCAAATTCGCATTCACATTTCTTCCAAGTTCGACACTCATATGAATTAGCTTTCCGACACCTTCTTGATCGATTGTCTCAAAAGGATCTTTTTCAAAGATGCTTTTCTTCATATATTCTCCAAGGAACTTACCTGCGTCGTCTCTAGAGAAACCAAGAGTCATTTGAGTGAGGTCATTTGTACCAAATGAAAAGAATTCAGCTTCTTCTGCTATCTGATCGGCAACCAAAGCTGCACGAGGCACTTCAATCATTGTCCCGATCTTGTAATCAAATGTTGTATTTTCCCTAGCCATTACAGCCTCTACGGTTTTCTTTGTCAGAGTCTTTAAAATGGTAAATTCTGCCATGTGCCCTACGAGTGGAATCATGATTTCGGGTTTAACTTTGATATTTTCATTTTTTATGCAATGGATTGCTGCCTCGGTTATGGCCTCAACTTGCATTTCATATATTTCAGGATATGTGATTGCAAGTCTACAACCTCGATGGCCCAACATTGGGTTGACTTCCATCAGGTTTTCAATCTTATGTTTAACAATGGCATAGCTCATGTCGAGATCAGCTGAAAGCTTTTTCATGTCTTCCTCTTTGTGTGGTAGGAATTCATGAAGCGGTGGATCGAGTAATCTTATGGTTACAGGACGTTCCCCCATCTCGCGGAAGATTCCGATAAAGTCTTCACGTTGGAACGGCATGAGGAATTGAAGTGCGTCACGTCGTTCTTCAATAGTTGTCGACAAAATCATTTTTCTAACTTTTAATATTCTGTCATCGCTGAAAAACATGTGTTCAGTTCTGCAAAGGCCGATTCCCTCTGCTCCAAATCTGACTGCGGTCTCTGCATCTTTAGGAGTATCCGCATTGGTTCTGATTCCAAGAGTCCTGACTTCGTCAGCCCATTTAAGCAGTGTGGCGAAATCGCCGGTAAGACCAACTTCCACAGTATCGAGTTTGCCTTCATAAACCGTACCAGTATTACCATCAAGGGAAATGTAATCTCCTTCGCTGAACTTTACATCATCAATTACAAAGAACTTATTGTTTTCATCCACGAACATCTCACTACAACCAGCGACACAGCATTTGCCCATACCACGTGCGACAACTGCGGCATGCGATGTCATACCACCTCTTGCTGTCAATATTCCATTTGCTGTGACCATTCCTTCAATATCTTCAGGAGATGTTTCAGTTCTGACGAGAATACTTTGGATCCCTTGTTCTTTCATATGAACCACATCATGAGAATGGAAATAAATACGACCTGAAGCAGCACCTGGCGAAGCAGGAAGTCCTTTGGTCAAAACCTTTGCATCATCAAGCGCTTTTGGACTGAACATAGGATGAAGCAATTGGTCGAGTTGGGTCGGCATGACCCTGAGTAACGCCTCTTCTTTATTGATTACTCCATCCGCAACAAGTTGTACTGCAATACATACTGCGGCAAAAGCGGTTCTCTTGCCTGTACGAGTCTGTAGAAGATACAATTTGCCACGTTCAACGGTGAATTCGATATCTTGCATATCTTTGTAATGGGCTTCAAGTTTTTCACATACATCAACAAATTGCTGATAAACTTCAGGCATGACATCCTTAAGTTCATCTATATGTTGAGGTGTTCGTATTCCTGCGACAACGTCCTCGCCTTGAGCATTGATCAGGAATTCACCAAACAGTTTGTTTTCTCCGGTGGATGGATTTCTAGTGAATGCCACTCCGGTACCTGATGTGTTCCCCATGTTGCCAAATACCATGGATTGAATATTTACGGCAGTTCCTAAATCATGAGGAATGTCATGGAGTCTACGGTAGATTCTTGCTCTATCATTGTTCCAAGAACCAAAAACAGCCTCAATCGACATCATCATTTGTTCTTTTGGATCTGTTGGGAATGGGAATCCCTTTTCATTTTGTACAATTTTCTTATATTGCGTTATGATGTTCATAAGATCTTCAACAGTCAAATCCGTATCCTGGTGAGAACCGTTTTTGAGTTTCTGGTTGTCCATGATCTTGTCAAATTTATATTTTGGAATTTCAAGTACAACATCTCCGAACATCTGGATGAATCTTCTATAACTGTCAAATGCAAATCTGCGATTTCCAGTCAACTTGGCAAGGCCTTCCACTGAATCATCATTTAGTCCCAAATTTAGAACGGTATCCATCATACCAGGCATGGATACGAAAGCACCTGAACGAACAGAAACCAACAATGGGTCATTGGGATCACCAAGAATCTTACCTGTTTTTTTCTCCAGTTCATCCAAATATTGATCGATTTCACTGACAATATCCGGAACTATTTTTTCGCCATCTTTGTAAAATTGGTTGCAGGCTTCAGTGGTAATGGTAAAACCATCAGGTACAGGAAGGCCAATTTTTTTCATTTCCGCTAAATTGGCGCCCTTACCACCGAGCAATTTTTTCATGTCTTTGTTCCCCTCTTCAAAAGCATAAACAAATTTTCTCATCTTTTAACCTTCCTTACTCTCTTTTTTTTTATAAAAAACCCATAGCAAAAAATACCATGGGTCAGTTATCAAGGATGTCTACTTAAGTTTTATGTTTAGACCGGTTATTTCAAGTATGATACTGGCGGTTTCCTCGATCGCTTTTGTTGCCACATTGATCACAGGGCAACCCAATTGTCTATAGACTTTGTCTGCGTATTCGAGTTCTTCCAGAATTCTTTCAAAGTTCGCATATTCCACATCGGAGGAAAGACCAAGTGATTTTAATCGTTCCACCCTTACTTCATTTAATTTTTCAGGTGAATTAGTCAGTCCGATCAAGCGATCTTTCGGCACTTGAAATATCTCTTTTGCAACAGGTATTTCAGGAACCAAGGGGACGTTTGCAACTTTGACATTTTTATGTGAAAGGTACATGCTGAGCGGTGTTTTTGAGGTTCTCGAAATTCCCAATAAGACAACATCCGCATATTTGAGACCTCTGAGGTCCTTGCCATCATCGTATTTCACTGCAAATTCAATTGCCGCTACACGCTCAAAGTAATCGTCATCGAGTTTGTACATCGTTCCTGGCTTTCGTGCCGGCGGATCTCCGAAAAATGTTTCAAATTGATTGAGAACCGGTGACAGTATGTCATGACAAATGACGTTGTGCTTTGCACAAATAAGTTTGATGTTTTGGGTGAGTTCTTCAATAACCGTAGTAAACAGAACGATCGATTGATGTTTGGCAGCTTCAAGAATGATTTCCTCAACGGCTTCGGTGTCGCGTACGTAGTTATACTTCTTGACGACATAATCCTTATTGATAAATTGATTCATTGCTGCTCTAGCGACGTGTGATGCAGTTTCTCCCAAAGAATCTGACAGGATGAAAATCTGATATCGATTGTCCATGTTTACCTCCAATTTTTCAGCTTCTTACATTGATATCCATATTTTAAAACTTTAATCGCTCATTGATATAATTGATGAGTTCACTGATTTTTATACGTTCTTGAACCATGGAGTCACGTTGTCTGATAGTGACACTTTGATCTTCAGCGGATTCAAAATCGTATGTGATGCAAAAAGGTGTTCCGATTTCATCATGGCGTCTATAACGTTTTCCAATACTGCCTGAATCATCAAATTCGACATTAAAATATTCAGACAACGTCGCATAAATTTCTTCAGCACCTTCGTTTAATTTCTTGGAAAGCGGAAATATCGCGGCTTTTACAGGTGCAAGTGCAGGATGAAATTTAAGTACGATTCTACTTGTGCCGTCTTCCAGTGCCTCTTCATTATAGGCATCCACCAAAAATGCCAGAGTCACCCTGTCAGCACCCAATGAAGGTTCGATGCAAAATGGCACATATTTTTCATTTGTGATGGGATCTTGATAGCTTAGGTCAACTTTGGCTTGTGTCATATGTGCTTTAAGGTCGAAATCCGTCCTGTCAGCAATTCCCCAAAGTTCACCCCAACCGAATGGAAAGCGATATTCGATATCTGTGGTTGCATTGGAATAATGAGAAAGTTCCTCTGCATCATGATCTCTGAATTTTACATTTTCAGGGGCCATTCCAAGCTTATATAGCCATTCCATACAGAATTCTTTCCAGTAAGCAAACCATTTCAGATCTTCTCCTGGTTCACAGAAAAATTCGAGTTCCATTTGTTCAAATTCACGAGTTCTGAATGTGAAGTTACCAGGTGTGATCTCATTTCTAAAAGACTTTCCAATTTGACCTATGCCGAATGGTATTTTTCTTCTGGAGGCACGTTGGATCGCTTTGAAGTTGACAAAAATGCCTTGTGCCGTTTCAGGGCGTAGGAATATCTCTGTTGAAGTATCTTCAACCACACCCTGGAATGTTTTGAACATCAAGTTGAACTGGCGGATATTGGTGAAGTTATGTGCACCACAATTAGAACATTTGATCATTTCTTCAGCAATGTAAGCTTCCATTTTTTCATTTCCCCATGCGTCTATTGCTTCCGGAGTTTCTCCTTTGGCTACCATATGAGCTTCAATAATTTGATCGGCACGGTATCTTGTCTTGCACGATTTGCAATCCATGAGAGGATCATTGAATCCTCCGACATGCCCTGATGCGACCCAAACTTCTGGATTCATCAAAATGGCAGTGTCTATGCCGACATTGTAAGGGCTGCTTTGCACGAATTTCTTCCACCAAGCCTGTTTCACATTGTTTTTTAGTTCCACGCCAAGTGGGCCGTAGTCCCAAGTGTTTGCGAGTCCACCATATATGTCCGAACCCGGAAATATAAAACCTCTAGATTTAGCTAATGATACCACTTTTTCCATTGTTACTGCATCCATTTTTTGATCCTCCTAAATTTTACCATAAACATAAAAAAATCCTCCATCCCTTAAAAAAATAAGGGACGAAAGATTATTCCGCGGTTCCACCCTAGTTGACGTAAACGTCCACTTTAGTACGCATAGCTCCGAAGCGCCTTTCAATACATGGATCTATCGATTTACACCAACCATCGACTCTCTTGAAAACCAGTGTATTTACTGTTTCTTCATCATTGCAGCAGTATTTTAGATGATTTTAACACAAAGTGTATCTTCTGTAAAGTATGCCAAAAATTAAATGCTGGCATTACTTCTGTTCATCATCCGATTCAAAGATGTCCTCTTCAAAAAAGTCATCTTCTACAACTGTTTCTTCTGGTTGCACTTTTGTGTTTTTTTCTTTTTTGTCTTTTGACAGGTAGGAAATGAATTCATCAAACTTCTCTTGTGTCAATTCGTTGAAATTGATTGTTCCCCCATCCTTTTTGAGTATTTTGAGTTCACAGCCGGTTGCCACTGCGGCAATGATGGCCGCCACAGTAGGAATTGTGAAGATAACCGCACTGATTGCTCCTGCCATTATTGGAATATCAACAATGACCTTGCCATTCTTGATAATCAGGATTTGGTGAACCAAACCTTCATTTACCAAGGCTTTCAATCTTTCAACAATTTCTTGTCCATTGATTTTCTTACCTGTTTTAAACCCACTAGTTTGCATTTCCTCGATGTCTACAATAGCTCTAAGCACATCGCCTTCATTTTTTTCGAGCGCCTCTTTTGCTATTTTATAGCTTACGTTTGTACGGTCAATGACTTCATCAACCATTTCAAGTGTAATTCTCATATTCATCTCTCCTCGATACATTCTTTATAATAATCATTATATCACTATGAAAATTAAAATACATACTTTATCCGATAATTGGCTCTGTTTTAATCGTATTTTAACCATCATACCATAAAAATAGCGATGACAGTTGCCATCGCTATTCCAATTTCAACAAGTGACTTAAATTTTGAATTTGTTGATGTTGACCTCAAGATTCTCTGCGAGTTCACGAAGATGATCCGCAGAGGATGCGACTTCCTCAACAATTGCGGTTTGTTCTTCCATGGAAGCGCTAACCTCTTCCGAAGCAGCAGCTGCCTCTTCAGAGATACTGGCAATACTTGAGATGCTGTCAAGAATCTCTACCTTGCTGACATCAAGCACTTCAATATCTTTAGATACCGAATCAATGACCACTTGAATGCTGTTGATGGCTTCAAATATGGATTTGAAAGAATCCTCTACTCTGTATACAGCATCATTTTGATCATTGGATCTGGCTTTTACTTCCTGCATGATATTGACGGTATTCATGCTGCCGGTCTGAATGCTTGTGACAATATTCTTGATTTCTCCTGCAGCTTTGCTGGATTCTTCAGCCAGTTTACGAATTTCATCCGCAACGACCGCGAAACCTCTTCCGTGCTCTCCTGCTCTAGCCGCTTCAATTGAAGCATTGAGGGCAAGAAGATTGGTTTGTTCTGCAATTGTACTTATGGCTTGAACGATACTGCTGATATCTTTGGATTTTTTTTCAAGTTCAAGTATGGAAGTCTCGGTCTTAAGAGTAGCTTCATTATTCTCGGTGTTTTTTTCTCTCAACACTTTTACCGCTTCTTCGCTGGATGCGTTAACTTCACTGGCCTTGTTTGCCATTTTGATCATGCCTACAATATTGTCGGTAAGCATACGGATGTTCTCACCCATCTGATCTGCGATTCTACTGCTCGTTTCGCTGTCCTGAGCTTGTTTGGTTGCTCCGACAGCCACTTCTTCAACCGCATGGGAAACCTCTTTGGAAGCCATATTCGCGCGATCTGAGAGCCCCACAAGATAATTGGCTGAAGTCAGCACATTTTTTGTGGCATCGTTTACATTGCTGACGAGAGCTGAAATATTGTCGATCATGTAGTTGAGATCATTGCCCAATCTACCGATTTCATCATTGGTTTTGACTGTGATGCGTTTGGTCAAATCACCTTTGCTCACCAAGCTCAGTGTATCCGACATATTTTTGACGTTTTTTATGATTGTATTTGAGAAGATTACAGCTGCTACAATAGCTAGAGCTAAAAGTATGGTGGCAATAATGATGATTGTCAGCAATAACTTATTTGTGGATTCTGCTATTTCCCGTTCATCCACTACCGCAAGTATTTTCCATCCCAATGCTTCCACATTTGTCAGAAATGCAACACGGTTTACACCATCTCTTTTATATTCATATTGCCCCGAGGTATTGGATTCAACGAAATTTCTTAGACCGTCAATGGAAATAGGTTCTCCGATCAACGCGGGATCAGGATGTGTAAAAGGCACATTGTCCGGACCGATGAGAATGATATAACCATACTTACCAATTTTGACACTGTTGGCCAAATCTGATATTTGAGAGATGTCCAGGTCGATTGCCAATACACCTTCTAGCGAGCCGGTAAGACCCGTGACTGGTGCTCCTGCCGATATTACAATCGCACCTTCTATGGCATCCACATACGGTGCTGTCCATACCAATCCATTTTTAGCTACGGCATCCGTATACCACGGTCTGCCCGTAGGGTCGTAATCAGCCGGGAGATCTACCGCCGGGTAAATATGGAAGACTTTGTCCCTGTAACCGACATATACATTTTTAACTTCGGAATACTCACCGATGAATGATTCAAAAGATTTGTACATCCATGTTCTGCTTTCTGCATTGGTTCTACCGAGTTTGATATTGGCATCCGTTGACAAAAGCCCTGTAGCTCTTGAATAGATGGCCATATAATTCTCTATACTTTGTTTTACCAAAGTGGATTCCTCTTCACTTGTGTTCATCAAAGTTTCAAAATAAGAATCTGATGTGGTCTTGTAAACCGTTGCACTGAGTGCAATCATAGGTATGGTGATGACCAAAACAAAAGCAATGATCAGCTTAGCTCTTAAGCTCATGTGTTTTCTCATATAAACCTCCTCAAAGTTATATAATAATTATAATTTTATATATACCCATTACATTGATTATATTAACACACATCCATACAAAAAAAAAGAAAATGCATTCACATTTTCTAACAAACTTAAAAAAAATTCATAAGATGTCCAAAAAATCCTTAGATTTAATTTTCGCAATGCCTTGATGCACCATAAGAAATTTTTCGAAGATTTCAATGATTTTGATGGTGTAGTTCGGATGTATTTTTGTTTTGACAATAACACGAACATCCTTCTCCATCAAATAGCTCATTATACTTACAAACTGCTGATTCAATTTGATGTGATCTGTTCCTTCAATGCATTTTGAACAAATCATTCCACCGGAATGAATTGAAAAGTGGTATTTATCCGTGGAGTCCCCGCAGTGTATGCAAGTATTGTCAAAATGTGGTTTGTGGCCAGTGATTTTAGCCAGTTTTATGAGGTATGCCGCCCTAAGCAAATTGTAATCAATGCTTTGCAGCGACAACAGATGGATGATTTCAACAATCAACTTAAAGTGCTCTGTGTCTGCAATATTGGGATAAATCGTCAAATTGCAGAGCTCAATGAAATAATTGCCAAAAGCCAAGGAATTCAAATCATCAGCAATCCTGAAATGTGAATCATATATGTCACATGAAGATACCTTCATCATTTTTGATTTCGTGTTCAAAATAAAACGGCCAAAAACAAATGGTTTTGAACAAGCAGAAAGTGGAGATTTCGAACTTTTAGCCCCATTTGAAACCACTTCCATTTTACCGGCCTTTTTCGTGAAAATCGTCAAAAAAATATCATTATTGATACTTTTATTGGATCGTAATACAATTGCGTCAGTCTCAAAATACATCGTTGCACCTACATTCTAGCCATCATCAAAGTTGCGAGTGTGAAATAGATACTTAGACCCGTAAGGTCGATGGTGGTTGTAATAAATGGTGCTGAAGCGACTGCCGGATCCACACCTATTTTTTTGAACACCAAAGGAACAATAGTTCCTATTGTGGCCGCTGTAGCCATATTTGCCCACATTGATATGCCTACAATGAAAGCGATGTGATATTCCGTTTTCATGATGAGTGCCGCGATTCCGACAATAACAGAACATACAATGCCTACAAAAATACCGACTGAAACTTCATGAACAAGGGTTCTGAAAATACCGGAACCTTCGATTTCATGCAATGCGATATTTCTGACTGTAATCGTAGAAGATTGTGTACCGACATTGCCGCCCATACCAGCAAGCAATGGCATGAACAATGCCAGTGAGGCATTGGCGCTTATGGTCGTTTGAAAATGAGTTAGCACCGTGGCGGATAGCAGTCCACCAAAGATTGTGATGATAAGCCATGGCAATCTTGACTTGACAGAGTTTTTTACTCTTTCAAACAAAGTTGCGTCATTCTCATAGACTTCCTCATCGGAAGAACCAGCGAATTTATAAATATCTTCTGTAGCTTCTTCCTCTATGATGTCCAGCACGTCGTCTATGGTTATGATTCCTTGCAGTACGTCGTTGTCATCTATGACTGGAATTGCCAAAAGGTCATATTTCGAAACGATTTTAGCGACTTCTTCCTGATCGTCATTGACATTGACGGTTATGAGGTTTTCGTTCATGACCGATGCGACCGAACGATTTGGAGCGGACAAGATAAGTTCTCTAAGCGAGATTACCCCAACCAGACGTTCCAGATCATCTGTAACGTAAATATAATAGATTGTCTCGGCGTCCGGAGCTATGGCCCTTAACGTTTCGATGGCATAATATATGGAATAATCTTTTTGAATGGAGACATAATCCTTGGTCATCAGACGTCCGGCCGTGTACTCCTCAAATATGAGCAGTTCCTTGACATCGGCCGCATCTTCATAATCAAGGAATGCAATGATTTCGCGTTGTCTGCTTTCAGGAAGTTCACTTAATTTGTCAACGATATCATCCTGGGACATGAGATCCAGGATGGCAACTTTTTTCTCATAGCTGAGCGCTTTGAGAAGTGTGCTGAAATCCTCCGAACTGACTTCTTCAAGTACCTCTGTAGCCAGTTCATCCGTCAACAGTCCAAAAACCAGTTTTTGATCTTCTTCTTCCAGATTTTCGAGGACTTCAGCAATATCGGCAGCGTGCATGTTTTCCAAATAATTATGAAGTTCCAATTCCTGATGGTTCTCAAGAAATCTTTCAACATTGGATAAATATTCGTAAAACTTCATAATACTCAAATTGTGCACCCTCCCTCTTTAGTCTTTATAGCCTATATTATTTAGGAAATTCTGGTTGTCTCTCCAACCTTCTCTGACTTTGACCCACAACTGTAAATTCACCTTTGAATCCAGGAATATTTCGATATCCTGTCGGGCGCTTTTTCCAATACCTTTCAACTTTCTGCCTTCTTTTCCAATGATGATTCCTTTATGTGATTTTTTTTCACAGACGATATCTGCTTCTATATCATAAATAGGCTTGTCAGGTCTGAGTTTCATGCTTTGTATTTCCACCGCGACACCATGTGGAATTTCATCTTCCAAATACATCAGAACTTTCTCGCGGATGATTTCACCAACAATGGTTCTTTCGGTCTGGTCCGTCAAATGATCCGTCGGATAATACGGAGGCCCTTCAGGCAGCTCCTTTTTAACGGCTTCCATCAGGTCTTCTATTCCCCTGCCCATAGTGGCAGACATGCCAAGAATTTTCTTGATGAAATCAAACTGACCATACATTTCATATAGTCTTTTAAATTCTTCCGGTTTCAACAAATCCGTTTTGTTGATCACTAAAATGACCTCAACACCCGACTCTTTTATGAAATCCAAAAGATATTGGTCTCCAGGACCGATTTTTGACGAATGATCCATCATGAGTATGACAACGTCGACATCTTTGACTGCACTCTTTGCACTTGATACCATGTAGTCGCCAAGTTTGCTTTTGGGTTTATGGATACCAGGCGTGTCAACAAAGACAATTTGTGAATCATCGTCGTTGTACATTGCAGTAATTTTATGTCTTGTGGTTTGGGGCTTATCAGACATTATTGCGATTTTTTCGCCGACCAGTCTGTTGAGCAATGTGGATTTTCCAACATTAGGCCTGCCAATAATGGTCACAAAACCTGATTTGAATGGCATTATTTCCTCCTTAATAAACGGATCATTTTATATCGATTCCCGTAAATGAATGGGGCAAAAGATCATCTATTTTATAGACTTCATAATCATAGTCTTTTGCCACAATGATGTCAATATCTTTTCCGAACTCAACAATGACTTGTCTACAGATTCCGCAAGGATAGGTAAAATCTTTACTGGATGACACAACTGCAATGGCTGCATACTCTTTCTCCCCTTCAGAAACAGCTTTGAAAATTGCCGTTCTTTCGGCACAATTGGTCGCTCCTAGAGACGCAAATTCGACATTGCATCCTGTATACACTTTTCCACTTTTTGTAAGTAAGGCTGCTCCGACATTAAAATTTGAATATGGAGTATATGCGAACTCCATTGCTTCATATGCTTTTTCCACTAATTGCTTATAATTCATAACGTTTCACCTCATTGAATGATTGTCTCGGACTTACCGGTCTCAAATACTTGAAACCATGTAATCCCCGGATTAAGTTTGATTGGCGTTCCATCGTTCATGTAAAACAAAGTACTTGAACGAGCAGATGATTTTTCCCATTTGAGTTCGATCATCTCACCACCAGTATAGAGTTTACCCGTTCCGCTTCCGATAAAATCAACTTTTAGTCTGCCTTCATTGTCAATAACTTGGGTTTTGGCGTATTGAACGATGATATTGGTGCAAGTCAGTTGATTTTGATCATTTTCGTCAACATGGGGTTTGCCATTAGTATATCTGTAATAAAGTCGATTTTCATTGTTATAAATATACGAAGTGGAATAACCGGTTTGATCTGAGGCAGCAGGCTCTTTGTATTCAAATATGATTTCGGTGGCAACAGTTCCGTCAATTGAAGTGAATTCTTCGTAAAATGCTAGAAATTCCGGGATATGTGTTTTCCAATAACCTTTTTTGTTGGCATCTTCTATGATGACTTTTGATGAAGTATACATATTATGTGGAATTCTCTTGTGGCTTACACGCCAGAATGCACCACTGGACATACCATCAATGTCTGCCATTTCGTAGCTTTTAATATCTTTAAGTGCTTGAAATGATCCCCCTACATGTACCAAGTAAGGATTATATTCAAGTGCTTTTTCAACAAAATAGGGCCTCGCACTTCTTACCGGACCAATCAATTCTGGAAAATCAGAATAAAAAATCGCTAAGTAACGTGTAATTCTACCCTCTGCCAAAATTTCATACATTACATCAGCTTGAGACAAGGCTGCTTGTGGTCTAGCTGAATAAAGATTGTCAAGCATTACAACGATAGGTCGTCTCTCAAGAATGGTTTCATCCACATATAGGCCAGTGAGAGGGTTAATGGCTTTGCCAGTCAGATCTTCTGAAGGATTATCGAAGCCATCTGGTAAAGGTTCAATGACAATAGCTGGAACATCTTTCTCAGTATCAATATTCTCCTCTACTGATTCGCCCACCAAATCTTTATTGTTATCTGATCTAATGGCAAATAGTATACCAATTACAATCAGAATCATTGCAACTCCTACTATAATGGCAATTTTGAATTTCTTGTCGTTTAGCATTGTGCCTCCTGCTGAGTTATTTGAAAATTCCTAATTCCTTTAATACAACTTTTTCGTGCGCTCGCATTTCTGTCTTGTCCTTATCAATCATGTGATCATATCCCAACAAATGCAAAAGGCTGTGTACAACAAGATATACAATTTCCCTTTCGATTGAATGACCGAACTCGGCTGCCTGCAAGTTGGCCTGATCAAGAGAGATCACAATATCACCCAAATAAACAAAGAAATCATTGATTCCGTCATTTTTGATCGATTCATATTGGGGGAATGATAAAACATCCGTGATCAAGTCTTTTCCACGGTATTCTTTGTTCAGCAGTTGAATTTTGTCGTTGTCTACAAACAATAAGCTCACTTCACCATCTACGGTTATGGATTCGTGTCTGAGAACACAAGACATAGCATCTTGTATCCGTGATTCAAGATTTTGATCAAGGATCATATCCGTCTCATTGGTTATTTCCAAAGTCATTTTGCACCTCATAGTATTTAATCACGTTTTGGATTCGTTGTCATCAAAGGTCTCCTTGGAAATCTGATTGATATCGATATCCGGATATTCAATTCTCTCATGGAATATGCCACTCAATACATTCAAAAAAGATTTTTTGACAATTTCAACTTCCTTCATTGAAATATCAGCTGAAGATAATTGGTTTTCTGCGATTTTCTGTGCAACCAGTTTGTCGATCATTTCAGAAAGCGACGCTTTGGTCGGACTTTTGAGCGTACGGACCGCCGCCTCGACTGAATCGGCGAACATAAGGATTACAGCTTCTTTGGATTCCGGTTTCGGTCCGGTATATAGAAATTTTGTTGGGTCCACATCAGGATTCCCAGATTGTTCTTGATGATAAAAATACTTGATTAAGGAAGTCCCATGATGCGCTTTCATGATATCGATGACTTCCACAGGCAATTTGTTTTTCTCTGCAAGTTCAACACCTGTAACCATATGATTTCTTATGATGTTGGCACTTATTTGCGGAGGTAGTTTGTCGTGTGGATTTTCGCTGCCAAGCTGATTCTCTTTAAAATAATAAGGTCGGTCCAATTTTCCGACATCATGATAGAATGCTGCAACCCTAGTCAACAAACTATTTGCGCCAATATCATGTGCGGCGGTTTCAGCCAGATTTCCTACGAGGACACTATGATGATAAGTCCCGGGCGCTTCAATCAACAGTCTCTTTAAGAGTGGTCGATTGGGATTGGATAATTCAAGCAATTTGAACGGTGTCAATATACTGAAGAATCCTTCAAAAAAAGGCATTACGCCAATGGTGATCACAGCACTGAGAATGCCGTTGCCAAGTGCAAATATGACATGCATCGGAAGTTCGGTATAGTCCGATTTGAACAACAAGGATTGCGTAATGGCGAAGATCATGAGAATCAATGCACTGAATAGACCGTCAGTGACGACTTGTGACCTCTGCTTTATATTGCGGACCAAAACAGCCAATATCAAGACTGAAACCAAATATGCGAGAATCAATGTCGAGGACATCCCAGTCCATAGATGCACCAGAATAATCAATGCAATTCCAAAGTATATTACAATCTGAGGGGTCAACATGATACCGGCAAGCATTGAAAAAGCTGGAATTGGAACGATGTATGGAGAAATGTCATAGAAAAACTTGCTGGATAAGAATGAAAATATGAACAAACTCATCAATATTGCATACTTCTTTGTGGAAGAAAGCACGCTCTTTTCAAATGAGTATAGAAACAAGTGAAGGACTGTCCATATCATGAAGATCAATACCAATAATCCCGATATGATGAAAAAATGATCTCTCCTGGATTCAATCAGCATTTCGCCATTTTTTAATATCTGATGGGTCTGCTCTGTGATCACATCACCTTTTGATGCCAACAACATTCCTTTGGGATAAGTAATATCCTCGATTTTCAGAATTTCAGCTTCAATCTTAGTTTTTGTTTTATCCAAATCAATGAATTGATTGTTGGTCAAGGCTCCTCGAATCAATTTTTTCAGGTAATCTTTGTCACGATCGTTGAGATCTGATTGAGAATTGACATAAGTATCTATATTTTCAAGGACCGAATCGATCTCATCTGCTTGAAGTCCACCGGACATATTTTGCGAAGTGATATCTATTGCGTAATTCTTGAGCAAGTCAAGCTTTTCAGTGGACAATACGACAAGATTCATCAAATCTTCTTCAATGAGTTCATATCCGTTTTTCTTTTCAATACCTGCGTAAACACGTTTCATAATTTCAGGATCGTTTGAATACGATGCTTTGATTTCCAATAATCTGGAGAAAAATTCGGTCAGATTCTTCTTCGATTCCACCAACTTTGAAAAATCGATATACATGACAGGTTCGACCTCAAGCTCTTTTGAAGCTCGCAGAGCTTCAGTCTTGGAATAATCAATCACTTCTTTGTCAAGATAAATATCTTCTTTCACGGTTTCTCCGACCTCATAATTGTATAGGCCAAAAAAAACGGAATTGTTTAAAACTAAAAAGACAATGGCGAGACTGATGAGCATAATGCCAGTATTGAGAAGCAAAGGCTTGTTTTTGAACTTTTTTTTATTTTTTTTCATAATTTTTCACTCCATGAGTTTTCTCATATTGATCGTAACTTATGATGATTTTTTTTACCAGCTCATGTCTGACGACATCCCTATCGGTCAAATACACAAAACCAATTTCATCCACGTTTCTCAAAACATCGAGTGCGTGTACCAATCCGGATTTCTTACCAATTGGCAGATCTACTTGTGTAATGTCACCGTTCACAACTACCTTTGAATCAAATCCAAATCTTGTCAGGAACATTTTCATTTGCTCTTTAGTGGTGTTTTGAGCCTCATCCAGAATTATAAACGCATTTTCAAGTGTTCTTCCTCTCATGTAGGCAAGAGGAGCAATTTCAATCAACCCTCTCTCTTTGAAAGTATTGAAGGTGTCCACACCCAATATGTCGTAGAGCGCATCATAAAGCGGTCTAAGATAAGGATCTACCTTCATTTGCAGATCCCCAGGTAGAAAGCCTAGACTTTCGCCAGCTTCAACAGCCGGTCTTGTCAAAATAATCCTACTCACTTCATTATTTTTAAATGCTCTAACAGCCATGGCTACAGCTAGAAATGTCTTGCCGGTCCCCGCCGGACCGATTCCAAAGACCAAATCTCTTGTTTGGATGGCCTTGATGTATTGATTTTGTCCCAATGTCTTGGGTTTGATGTATTTGCCACGAGAAGTTACACAAATAAATGATTTATTAAGATTTTCAAGTTTGGGACCGTCTCCGACGTCCACGGATTGAACCAAATAATTCACCCTTTGAGGATCGATGGGTTCCCCGGCTTGAATATTCTTAATCAATATTTTAATGACTTCATCAACTTTCGAGATTTGTGCAGAATCACCTTTGATTATGATTTCTCCATCTCTTGAAGCGATGCTTACATCAAAGTATTTCTCTATGATTTTGATATTTTCATCCAAATTTCCAAATAACAAGTGCAATGCGCTGAAGTCATTGAGCAGTATCTTTTTTATAGTGACATCCGTCATAATTGCCTCCGAATTCTCAAATGCGTTTACATTTATTTTAGCATAATAATTGTAAACCTGCACTGGAAAATAAAATGGCATACCCCAAAGGATATGCCATTACATATTGTAAATAATATGTTTAATTGTTAGGATAAAGCTTTTTTTACAAGGTCTGCAACTATTTTGCCGTCTGCTTTTCCTTTTGTTGCATTAGTAATGATTCCCATGACTTTACCCATATCTTTCATTGACGATGCACCAGTCTTTAAAATCGTTTCTTTAACGATTTCAGAAATAGCCTCCTCAGAAAGTTGTTCAGGCATATAAGCCAAAAGAACCTTGATTTCTTCTTGCGTCATATCAACTAAATCTTGACGTTCGCCTTTTCGAAATTCTTCGATGGCATTGTTTTTCTGTTTGATTTGTTTGGCTATGATATCAATGACAGCAGCATCATCAAGTTCAATGCGTTCATCAACCTCAATCTGCTTGATTGCAGCTCGAAGCATGGTGATCGCAGACTTTCGAAGTTTGTCTTTGTCTCTCATTGCGACTTTTAAATCATCCATTAGCACATCTTTTAGTGACATTTGATCAACCCCTCACTAAAACTGCTTTTTCTTTTTCTTTCTAGCTGCTTCAGATTTTTTCTTACGCTTGACACTAGGCTTCTCGTAATGTCTTCTCTTCTTGATTTCAGCCATTACCCCAGCCTTAGATGTTTCTCTCTTAAATCTTTTTAAAGCGCTATCAATACTTTCATTTTCTCCAACTTTGATGCCAGACATTCACATTCCCTCCCTCCGTTAATAGATTCTTTAATAGTACAGAGGAATGTACCTAGAACATACTTTGTTATTATACACTAATTGTTTCTAAAAATCAATACCTCTTTCATTGATTTTTAACCAGGTGGCCATTTGAGAGGCCGACCGCCCAATAAATGATAATGAACATGAGAAACACTCTGACCGCCGTCTCTTCCGACATTGGTCAGGACTCGATAACCGGAGTCATCGATTCCGTATTTCTTTGCAAGTTCCGATGCAACCAACTGTATATGACCAAGCAAAACTTGATCGGATCGTTGCGCCGCATCCAAGGAATCAATATGTCCTTTCGGTACGATTAAAACATGAACGGGCGCTTCAGGATGGATGTCATTAAATGCGTAGACAAAATCATCTTCATAAACTTTGTCAGATGGAATTTCACCTTTAATAATTTTACAAAATAAACAATCCACTAAGTAACACCTCCTTTCATGTCAAATGTCTGTCCATTTTTTATTATATCAAATTATTTATATGAATTCACCAAATAATTGATTCAAAGCAATCTTTTTTAACCGTATTGGATAGATTTCCCCCAATTTTAGCACTTTATCTGATTTTAGATGAACTTTTAGATAGTTTTTTGTGTGTCCGATATAAAGGCCATCCTTCATTTCTTCAACAAGCACTTCTGAAACCTCGTTCTCAAATTGGTTGATATAATCGGTTCTGCATATGATTTCGAGTCCAGAAAGCATATCCGCTCTTTTTTTCTTGATCTGAGCAGGCACTTGATTTGGCATTATTGCCGCAGGTGTGCCTTCTCTTTTTGAAAACGGGAAAATATGCATTTCACTGAAATGAATTTTTTTGACGAATTCATAAGTTTCAGTGAATTCCTCATCAGTCTCTCCAGGGAAACCCACTATTATATCTGTAGTGATTGAAGGACTCGGATAGATGGCTCTTAACTTTCCTACAGCCATTTCAAATTGCTCTGCGGTATATTTTCGGTTCATTCTTTTCAGAATAGAGTCTGAACCGCTTTGCAGAGAAAGATGGAAATGATCGCAAATCTTGGGCAAGTTTTTTATACGATCCGCGAACGCATCGGTGATTAGTCTGGGTTCTATGGATCCCAATCGAATGCGCTCGACCCCATCGACTTCGTGAATGGCTTCCACCAGATCCATTAGAGCGATATTTTCCAGATCAATTCCATAAGATCCGATATGAATTCCAGTCAACACGAACTCCTTATAACCTTTTTCAGCCAATCTGACAATCTCATCAACAACATTTTCTGGCGAACGGCTCCTTACACGCCCCCTGGCGTAAGGAATGATGCAATAGGAGCAATATTGATTGCAACCTTCCTGAATCTTTACAAACGCTCTTGTATGGGTAGCGACACTATCAAGACTCATATTTTCAAAAATACTGATATTCATTATATCATCGACAATCACATATGGTTTTTCATGTTTCCCTTCAATATAATCATGGATATAGTCTAAGATTTTTCCTCGGGCATCTGTACCTACGACAATATCCACTTCTTCGATTTTACCAACTTCTTCTGTGGAGATTTGAGCGTAACAGCCCATGACCACAACGATACTCTCCGGGTTGTTTTTCTTTGCTCTTCTGATCATTTGTCTAGATTTTTTATCACCGACATGCGTTACTGTGCAAGTATTGATGATATAAATATCCGCATGATCATCAAAGGAAACGATATCAAATCTATTTTTATAAAAAAGATCCATCAAAGCGTCTGTTTCATATTGATTGGTTTTGCAACCAAGGGTTGCAAATGCGACTCTGTTCATTAAACACTCTCCTCTATTCCAAACCACCAGATTCGTATTGAATACAAGTGGTTGCCACAAACCCTGCTGTTTCAGTACGTAAAATTCTTCTTCCAAGAGATACTACCTTGGCGCCATGATCTTCCATTTTTCCTATTTCCACATCATCGAATCCACCTTCAGGTCCCACAAATACAGCAATATTCTTAAATTTCTGATTCTTTAGACATGATTTTATGCCTAGTTGATCTTCATTTTCATACAGAACGATGAACAAATCATAATCAGCAATCCGTTCTGATACTGAATTCATATTCAAGACACCTTTTATTTCAGGAATGAGATCTCTCTTGGACTGTTTGGAAGCCTCTTTTATGATTTTCTCATAGCGTTCAATCTTCTTTGGTATGTCTTTGGCCTTGAATTCAACTATACATCTTTTGGATTCAACCAAAAAGAAACGACGAACACCAAGTTCAACATTCTTTTGTAAAATCATTTCCATTTTCTGACCTTTGGGAAGGCATTGGAACAAATCAATAGAAATATCAGATTCATTTACATGATTTGATTTTTCAATGATGTCAAACACAATCTCACTTTCAGATACGGAGCCTACACTCGTCAAAAAAATGAAATCATTTGATATGAGTTCCACTTGCTCTTTGGTTTGAATGCGCAGTACCCTGACCAAGTGATGGATTGAATCGGGGTTTCTCATTTGAATTTTATCTTGATGGATAACATCGTTCTGATCTAGAAAAAATCTATGCAAACTGTCCTCATTTCTTACGGGAAACGACTACTGCCCAGTCCCCTTTTTCAACGATCTCCACTATACTAAAACCGGATATTTCAAGTTTGTTCTTTACAGATTCAATTTTGCTGAGAATGATCCCTGATGCTATAAAAAGCGCTTCAGGCTTAAGTATGCTATCAATATCATCAACAAGCTCAATGATGACTTCTGCAATGATGTTGGCTACAACCATTTCTGATTTTTCTGTAATGACAGAGATCAAGTCACCTTGTCTGATGTCTGTTATGTCTTTGAGATGATTGAGTTCCACATTTTGAGCCGCTGTTTTGACTGCAACAGGATCAATATCAACGCCTATGACAGCTTTTGCACCTAGTAGACCCGCGGCAATGGAAAGTATTCCGCTTCCGCAACCGACATCCACTATAGTATAACTTTCGTCAATATATTTTTCAATCATTTCTATACATAATGAGGTCGTTTCATGAGTCCCTGAACCAAAAGCATTGCCTGGATCTATTTCAATGACGATATCTCCTTCTCTTACATCAAATGATTCCCAACTTGGTTTGATGACGATTTTATTTCCCAATCTAAAGGGTTTGAAGTATTTTTTCCATTCATTTTCCCAGTCTTCCTGATAAACGATCTTATAATCGATTTCAGCTAGACCGGGATCCAGTCCAAAACTTTGCAACCCAATGACTTTATCTTTGAGCACTTGAATGGTGGCTGTGATATCATCTCGGTCCAGATATGCTGTGACCAAGGCGCCATCAAAATCAAGTTTGATATTCTGAGGATCAAAAAAATCCCAGAATCCAGATGAATTTCCATCCATATCCGGGTCTTTCGGATTTGTAATCTGTACACCTTTCGCGCCCTCTGAGTAAAATATATTGCTCACTGCATCAATGCTCATAATGGATGTTTTTATACTGATTTCATACCATGCCATATTAATCCCTATCCTTTTCATATGATTTATACCGATAACTATACCACACCGAAAGTTGTGAGTCCAGTACATAAAATAACCCACAGGACAGCTTCCTGTAGGTTATTGATTTAATCGATCAGCTTAGGACATCTTTCATTTTATCGAAAAAATTTTTGTCTTCCTTACCTTTTTTACCTTTGTTTGATGAAGTTTTTGTTGGTTCATCTTCAGAGACAGTGCTTTTTTTCTTTCCAGTCAGTTCCATCTCAAATGCTTCCAACAGTTCCTTTTGTTTTTTGGTTAAGTTTTTCGGAATCTCAACGTTGACTTTGACATATTGGTCACCTCGGCCATAACCATTGAGAACTGGAATACCTTTACCTTTCAATTTGAATTGCTTGCCACTCGGAGTTCCCTCAGGTATGTTGAATTTGGCTTTCCCATCCAGTGTTGGTACCAAGACTTCTGCTCCAAGGACCGCTTGTGCATATGTGACCCACAATTCATAATAAATATCATTGTTATCTCTTGTGAAGTGCTTGTGTGGCTTGACGCGGATCACAATAATCACATCGCCTCTCGGGCCACCATTTTGTCCCAGATCACCTTCACCTCGAATCTGCATATTGGCACCGTGAAATACACCAGCAGGGATTTCGACATCTTTCGAATATTTCTTTTTGACAATACCATGTCCTTTGCACTGATGACATGGTTTTTCGAATGTTTCACCCTTGCCTTTACATGTTGGACACGGTTTGACGCTGATGGACTCACCGAACAACGAACGTTGGGAGTATCTGACTTCACCTGTGCCATTACAAGTCGTACATTTATGTGTAGAAGTACCGGGTTCATTACCGTCACCGTGACACACATCACATGTTTCAGTACGGAAGTACTCAATAGTAGTCTTTTTACCGAATGCCGCTTCCTCAAATTCAAGGGTCAAATCGACGCGAATATCTTTTCCTTTTCGTGGACCGTTCCTTCTGGCACCGGAACCACCAAAACCGAATCCTCCTCCGAACATCTCGTTGATGATGTCCTCAAAGCCACCGAATCCTCCGCCTTCAAAACCACCGAATCCTCCGCCGCCACCCATATTTTGGTTGACTCCTGCGTGTCCGAATTGATCATAAAGTCTTCTTTTCTCGGGATCGCTCAATACTTCATAAGCTTCATTTATTTCCTTGAATTTGGCTTCTGATTCGCTATTGTCAGGATTTCTATCAGGATGGTATTTCATTGCCAATTTTCGATAAGCTTTCTTGAGTTCGTTTTCATCTGCATTTTTTTCTACGCCGAGCAACTCATAATAGTCGCTTTTACTCACTCTCAATACCGCCTTTCTGTTTAAGTAGACAAGGCACCATAAGGTGCCTTACCGTTTAACTCTACTAGTCTACCACTTCATAATCTGCTTCGTCAACAGAATCTTCGTTATTTGAGCTTTGAGCTTCAGGATTTTCTGAAGCTTGGGCATTGGCGTATATTTTCTCTGCAAGTGGTTGGAATGCTTTCGTCAATGATTCAAAATCACTTCTTATTTTCTCTATGTCATCGGTTGCCATAGAAGCCTTTAGCGTTTCAATTTTGCCGTTGATATCAGACTTTTCATCTTCTGATACTTGGTCTCCCAAATCATTCAATGATTTTTCGATTTCATAAATCATATTATCTGCTTTGTTGCGCTCTTCGATCAGTTCCTTTTTCTTTTTGTCCTCTTCAGCAAACAGCTCAGCTTCTTTTACTTTCTTCTCAATTTCATCATCACTAAGATGAGTGGAAGCTGTGATTGTGATATGTTGAGTTTTTCCAGTACCGAGATCTTTGGCACTTACATTTACAATACCGTTGGCATCGATATCAAAAGTAACTTCAACTTGAGGGACACCTCTTCTTGCCGGTGGGATACCATCGAGTTGAAATCTGCCCAAAGTGACGTTGTCTCCAGCCATTTGACGCTCACCTTGTAAAACGTGAATATCTACAGCGGTTTGATTGTCAGCAGCTGTTGAGAAAACTTGACTTTTTTTGGTTGGAATAGTTGTGTTTCTTTCAATCAGTCGAGTGAACACACCACCCAAAGTCTCAATTCCAAGTGACAATGGTGTGACATCGAGCAATAAGACATCTTTTACATCTCCCGAAAGGACTCCACCTTGGATGGCTGCTCCAAGTGCGACACACTCATCCGGATTGATACCTTTATGAGGTTCTTTGCCTATAAGCTTCTTAACGGCTTCCTGAACAGCTGGTGTTCTTGTTGAACCACCAACGAGAATAACTTGTTCGATATCATTTGAAGTTAAACCTGCATCTTTGAGTGCTTTTTTCACGGGCTCAATGGACATGTCGACTAGATGTTTTGTCAATTGATCGAATTTTGATCTTGTAAGATCAATGTTGAGGTGAAGTGGTCCGTCTGCAGTTGCTGTGATAAATGGTAAATTGATATTTGTCGATTGAGTTGAAGACAACTCTTTTTTTGCTTTTTCAGCTGCTTCCTTCAATCTTTGAAGTGCCATTTTATCGTTTCTGAGATCTACTCCGTGTTCGCTCTTAAACGTTTCTGCCAAATGATCCATGACGATTTTGTCGAAGTCATCACCACCCAGATGATTGTTTCCGTTTGTTGCAAGGACTTCGAAAACACCGTCGCCAATCTCTAGGATTGAGACGTCGAAAGTACCACCGCCAAGGTCAAACACCATGATTTTATGTTGCTTATCTGTTTTGTCCAGTCCATAAGATAATGAAGCTGCAGTTGGCTCGTTGATGATTCTCTTAACCAATAGACCTGCAATTTTTCCCGCATCTTTCGTAGCTTGTCTTTGAGCGTCTGTGAAATATGCTGGAACAGTAATAACCGCTTCAGTAACAGTCTCTCCCAAGTAACTTTCTGCATCGGCTTTCAATTTCTGCAATATCATTGCTGAAATTTCCTGTGGTGAGTATACTTTGTCATCAATTTTAACTTTATGATCCAGACCCATTTCACGCTTGATTGAACTGATTGTACGATCAGGATTTGTTATAGCTTGTCTCTTTGCTGTTTCTCCAACCAATCTTTCACCGGTTTTTGTGAATGCCACAACAGATGGTGTTGTTCTATTGCCTTCTGCGTTTGGAATTACAACTGCTTCTCCGCCTTCTAAAACCGAAACGCAAGAGTTTGTGGTTCCTAAGTCAATACCAATTATTTTTGCCATAATATAGCCTCCTTAAAATTCAATTAGATACTTTTACCATACTTGTGCGAATGACTTTGTCATTCAATAAATAACCATCTTGCAATACTTCAATAACATGTTCGCTAGCTGAATCTTCTACAGATTCGGTCATGACGGCATGGTGCATCACTGGGTCAAAGGGTTGCCCGAGTGCTTCGATTTTTTTTACGCCGTTTTTATCAAAAAAATCATCAAAAGATTTCTTGATCATGACAATACCGTCAAGAATTTTTTGATCCATTTTTTCAGTGTTCTGTAAACTGAGTGCCCGTTCGAAATTGTCCATCATCGGCAACAAGTCGAGAATCAGTTTTTCGGTACCATATTTGAAAATATCAGCTTTCTCTTTTTCGACTCGTTTTCGATAATTTTGATATTCAGCATTCAATCTCAGATACTTGTCATTCAGTTGGTCAATGGTTCCTTGCAATTCGATTTCCTTATCGACCTCTTTTTCAAGAGTTTGATCCGTGCCTTCATTTTCTGTAATTTTTTCTTTTTCTGTTGTTTCTTTATCAGCTTCCGCATTCATTTTCAAGATTTCGTCCTCATTCTTTTTTTTACTTTCTTTTTTCTTTGACAACTCTGAAACACCTTCCTTCTATAGATTAATGCCCGAAAAGACATCCGATAAAGTGTTGCTGATATAGTTGACAATTGAGACAACATTTCCATAATCCATTCTTTTCGGACCTAATACAATGATTTTTCCATCACTCTTTCCATCCACTTTATAAGTGGATGAGATGATACTACAGGCATCCAGTGATTCTATGCCAATTTCAGAACCTATTTTTATAGAGAGCTGATCTGTGGATACCTCATCGAGGAAAATTTCCAGATTTTGAGCATCCCTGAGGAAATCAAAAATGACTTTGGCTTTCTCGGAATCTGCAAACTCTTGAATAGAAAGGATATGTGAGAGTCCTTCAGCATATTGCTCTGTGCCATTTAGAGATTTTAGCGCATCTTTTAAAATCGGAATCAAGTAATCTACAAAAGTACCTAGATTCTGTAATTTGTGCTTGAGTTTCAAAATTGATCGAACATCAATATTCTCAATGGTTTCACCGGATAAGAAGCTCAACATGGTATCGGAGACTCTGTCCAGAATGAATTGGTCTGTATACGACATAGCGAGTTGAATGTTCTTGACTATTCCAGTATCCGTCACCAGGATCAACAATACTCTGGTGTCAGAAACCTTGATCAGTTTCAAATTTGCCAATTTGCATTTGTTGAATTTGGGGATGGTCACTATCGCTACCAAATTTGTGAATTCGGAAAGCAATTTTGCAGCTTGTTTGGCAAGGTCGCTTGCCTCGATGATTCTATTTCTAAGCATCGATTGAATAATCTCTTTTTCGTCAATTCCTATGGAATGAACATTGACCAGTGCGTCGACATATAATCGATAACCAAGGTCGGAAGGAATTCTTCCAGACGATGTGTGCGGCTGTTCCAAATAACCGAGTTCCTCAAGATCTGCCATCTCGTTGCGAATAGTAGCAGAACTGACACCCAATGGATATTTTTTAGAGATCGTTCTGGAGCCCACTGGTTGTGCGGTATCTATAAAATCACTTATGATCGCTTCCAGTATTCTCAATTGGCGTTCAGAAATCATATAATCACCCACTTTGTTAGCACTCATACCAAACGAGTGCTAAATCTATAAATATATTACTCCGATATAATCATTTTGTCAACCTTCTATTTGATATTTTAATGTCCGTTTACAATTTGTTAATCATTCATAAAGGCCAAAAAAACTTGATTGGAAAGATCAATCCCCTTGAGTGTCAATTTGAGTATGTCTCCTGTGATTTGAATCAACCCCTGAGCTGTTAATTTTGAAATGACTGCTTCATTCTCGGAGAGGAAATCCATTCCATACCTCTCATTCAATTGAGGAATATTCAATCCCTCATTTAATCGAAGTCCCAAAATGACGGTTTCGAACAAATCTTCACTATCAGATATAACAGTTTGATCCAATGATGGTTTTTCACCGTTTTCAATCCGTTCCAGATACCTCGACATGATTATCTCATTTGAAAAACGGATTTGTTCCATTTTAGAATGAGCTGCGAGTCCAAGTCCGAGGTAGGGTTTGTTTTTCCAGTAGACAAGATTGTGTCTAGATTCGAATCCTTTCTTTGAGAAATTTGAAATCTCGTATTGATAATAACCATTAATTTTGAGTTTATTGATGATTTCATGATACATAGTCCGTTCCAATTCTTCATCCGGCATTTGAATGAGCCCTTTTCTCTCCGCCTCATACATTGGAGTACCCTCCTCGAGTTTTAGCGCATAAGCTGAGATGTGTTCTGGAGAAAGCTCGATGAGCGTGTCCAATGTATGATGAAGATTCTCCGAAGTTTGACCAGGAAGTCCGAACATGATATCGACATTGATGTTTTTTATTCCAGATTCCCTGATGGCATTGAAAGAAGTTGTAAACGTGTTGAAATCATGAATCCTTCCTATTGAACTCAGTAAATTGTTGTCTGTGGTTTGCAATCCGACGCTGAAGCGATTGATTCCTGCCGACAGGTAATGGTCCAGCTTCTCAGTGGTTATTGTTCCAGGATTGGATTCGATTGTAACTTCTGCATTCTCAGAGAATTTTGTGGATTTTCTGAGGTGATTTATAATCTCGTGAATGTATTTTCCGTCAATGCAAGTCGGTGTCCCCCCTCCGATGAAAAGTGTTTCGACTTCTACGCTTTTCAGCGTTTGCTCGTATAGATCGATTTCCTTTAGCAAAGCTTTGACATAACGGATGATTGCAATTTTATTTTGTGCATTTCCAATGGCGTATGATGAAAAATCACAGTAAGCGCATTTGGAATGACAGAATGGTATATGAACATATAGCCCTATTTTTTCCATTTTCAACCTCCAAAAAAAGACAATCGATGTCACTTGATTATGATGACGATCGATTGTCCGGATTTATAATTATTCTTCAAATTTTAAAACCGATAAGAAAGCTTGTTGCGGAACTTCCACGTTTCCAAGTTGACGCATTTTTTTCTTGCCCTCTTTTTGTTTTTCAAGCAGTTTTTTCTTTCGACTTATGTCACCACCATAACACTTGGCAAGGACATCTTTTCTCATGGCGCTGATGGTCTCTCTGGCTATGACTTTGCTACCTACCGCAGCTTGAATAGGAATCACGAACATTTGACGTGGAATGACTTCCTTCAATCTCTCACAGATCAAACGGCCTCTGTTTTCAGCTTTCGATTTATGGACTATCATTGAAAATGCATCCACTAGATCTTTGTTCAGCAATACATCAAGTTTCACAAGATCTGATTCGCGATACTCAAGGAACTCATAGTCAAGTGATCCGTAACCACGTGTTTTAGATTTAAGGGCATCAAAGAAATCATAAATGACTTCATTAAGTGGAAGTTCATAATGGAGCACCACGCGTTTAGGATCCAAATAATCCATATGAATCATATCGCCTCTTCGATTCTGGCAAAGATCCATTATATTGCCGACATATTCATTAGGAACAATTATATTCGCTTTGACGATTGGTTCTTCCATCATCTGAATTTCAGTGAGTGGAGGCAAATTGGATGGATTCTGGATCATCAACACTTCACCATCGTTCTTAGTGACTCTATATATTACACTTGGTGCGGTAGCAATGATGTCGATATCGAATTCACGGTCAATTCTCTGCTGAATGATTTCAAGATGAAGTAATCCGAGAAAGCCACATCTGAACCCGAATCCAAGTGCGACCGAAGTCTCAGGTTCAAACGAAAGTGCAGCATCGTTTAATTGAAGTTTTTCTAGCGCATCTCTGATTTCATCATAACTTTCTCCTTCAGCCGGATATATGCCACAATAAACCATAGAAGTCGCTTTTTTATAACCTGGTAGTGCATGTTCGGTCGGTTTTGCCGCATGGGTTACAGTGTCACCAACTCTGCAGTCCTTAACATTTTTAATGCTTGCGGTGATATATCCAACATCTCCTGCTCTAAGTTCAGGTACGGCAAGCGGGGTTGGAACTGAAATTCCCACTTCAACCACTTCGAATTTTTTATCGGAAGCCATCATCAAAATCTTATCACCTTTTTTGATGGAACCTTCCATTATTCGAACAAATGCGACCGCACCTTTGTAACTGTCATAATAGGAGTCGAAAATAAGAGCTTTCAGAGGTGCATCTTCATCGCCTTCAGGGTGAGGAACATCCGATATTATTTTTTCTAGGACACCTTCTATATTGGTTCCATCTTTTGCGGAAATCTGAGGCGCATCTTCTGCGATGATTCCTATGACTTCTTCGATTTCAGCTATAATTTCAGCCGGTCTGGAGCTTGGCAAATCTATTTTGTTGAGAACAGGAACTATTGTAAGTCCTTGTTCATCCGCTAAGTGAACATTGGCAAGTGTTTGCGCCTCCACACCTTGAGTGGCGTCTACAACCAATACAGCGCCTTCACAAGCAGCCAAGGATCTGGATACTTCATATGTGAAATCCACATGACCTGGAGTATCAATCAGATTCAGAACGTATTCATGTCCGTCATTAGCTTTATAGACCAATCTGGTAGTTTGCAGTTTTATGGTTATTCCACGTTCGCGTTCGAGATCCATGCTGTCGAGAATCTGTTCTTTCATCTCTCTATGAGTCAGCAAACCGGTCTTTTCAATCAATCTGTCAGCCAAAGTGGACTTGCCGTGATCTATATGAGCTATAATCGAAAAATTTCGAATGTATTTCTGTCTTTCACTTGCCATGTGTTCCTCCTAAATCATCGTTCGAATATTAAGTGCAACATCAATTATACCACACTGTATTCATCATCACAAATATATATATAAATTTTAAACCCAGATCAATTAAAATCTCTTGATTATAAACGTAAGGCATGATAGAATAAATCTGTTGAAATTCGTCGGGGAGGTGAAATCAAATGGCTAATATTAAATCAGCTAAGAAAAGAATTCTTGTCATCAGCAAAAAATCAGCTTTGAACAAATCTAAGAAATCCGCAATGAAAACTGCAGAGAAAAGATTTTTAGAAGCATTGCAAGCTGGCGATATTAAAGTTGCTGAAGAAAAATTCAGATACTTCGAAAAGAAAATGGCTCAAAATGCTGCAACTGGATTATTCCATAAAAATGCTGCATCAAGAAAAATTTCAAGATTAAGAAAAAGATTAAACGCTGCGGCTGAATAACGTTTACTCTGCATCAATTTTGAAATTCCCCGAACAGACCGTGTCAATTTAATATTTGATCAAATATTAAAAAGCGTACTCTTGTAGTACGCTTTCGTCTTTTTTTGAATTACTTCAAATGAGCGATTTCAAACAAGGCTTTTTCAATCATCCATTGCGATCTAAGTCCCGTCGATTTCAGCAACAAGTCTGTGTGCTCAAGCACCACCATAATGCGATTCAATTGAATCAAAGTATATTTTGTAGCAAAAGCACTAGCTTTTTTTGCCACGAAAGGATGAATTTCAAGCTTTGTTGCGGCAGTTGTGCTGGTATATCCAGATGCCAACAGCAATTTAATCTTAAATATGTTTCTGAACTGCTGGGAGATCATCGAAAAAATTTTAATCTCAGGCTCACCATTTGAAATGAACTGGTTCAGAATTTGTATGGCACTTGACATATCGTTCATGCTTATAGCATCCATCATCTTAAATATATTGTGTTCAATAGGTACTGTAACATACATATTGACGATTTCTTCAGTAATATCCCCCACCGTTCCCGAAATGGATTTTATTGTATTGTCAACATCAAAGAGATTCTTCTCGGAAGCGGCATCCAGATAATCAATTCTATCCGCAAAATAGTTTAAAATATGCTTATCTATCTTTTTCCCATATCCGTTGAATTTTTTATTGATCCATTTGATGAACTCAGAATGGTTCAATTTTTCGAAAATCACCCAATCCGATTCTTTTTTAAGCCATTTACCGAGCTTTTTTCTCATATCTGTATCTTGTTCGTTGAAGATCAAAACGAGATGTTCCGGTAGGTCTTTCAGAAAATTCATCAGTTTTACTTCCTGATCTTCCTTGATTTGTTTTAAAAGTCCTGTTTTATTGAATATCAGAATTCTACGGCTATCAAAAAAAGGCAAAGTAGACGCGGCACTTATTATCGAATCCACATCCGTACAGACGTCAATACTGGTAAAGTTGAAATCCTTGTAGTCGGCGTTCAGAAAATTTTCCTCTATATATTTGATGGTATGTTCAATATTATAGACCTCAGGACCAGTGAATACTGCCAATTGGCTGAGTGACCCTGAGCTTATCTGTTTGAAATATGTTAAGAAATCCATTGGAATCCCCCTGTGATTTTATTCAGCCATTATATTATACATAATTCGTCATGGATTGTCATTAAGGTAACTCTTCAGTTTCATAGTGTCTCCATTGATGTTCAATAGAATAGACCCATTGTTATAGGTGGTGTATATGTCGACATCATTCGATAAAAGCAAATTGATCACATCTGCATTTGGCATATTGTATTTCATACTGTGTGAAATTATGACGTTTGAGATTGTATGATCCGAATAAAACGATTCGTTAATAGAAGTTTTTGAGCCATGATGCGGCACTTTCACAAAATCAATCACGCCCTCAAACTCCAGCACATCGATTTTACTTCCACTGATATCCCCGAGGAAATATCCAACCCTATTATTATGCTCAAGTTTCACCACCAAAGCATTGTCATTGGTATCGACAATTGAATTTACCGGAGTAATATCGAGAATCACTTGATTCCAGTAGATTTTATTTGGCTTATCAATCAGTGTCATCTCCATATCATTGAGCTTCATATTTGTTTTCAATATATCATAAGTTTCTTGATTCACATACATGTATTCAATATCATAATCAGCAATCAATTTTTCAAGCCCTCCAATGTGGTCACGATGCGCATGTGATAGAATAATCGCATCAATGCTGATGATACCTTGATCCTTAAGATAATCGGCACAATCCATATAACCGTCTCCTGTATCAATCAGTACTGCCCTATTCTTGAAATTGAGAACAGAAAAATCGCCATGCCCCACATCCACAAAATGGATTACTAAATCGTTTCTAGGGAGCGCACATACCAATCCCAGTATGACGATTCCTGTTATACCTGAATAAAGAACGTACTTTTTGATGCCTTTATCAAAATAAAAACTTCTCAATAGGACAAAAAATAAAAATACACATAACAGCAATCCATAATCATCTGGTCTGAACCACTCTGCTTCATATAGTTCACTGGGAAGGCGTTGAATTATTTTTTCCATTAAATCCACCAAAAAAGACAATATGCAAGATAAAATGGCATTTGCAATACCAAACCGCATCATTGTCGAGACCAGATCAATCAATGCTACAGGCAATATCAGACCGATCAAAGGCACAATAAAAAGATTTGCCAAAAACCCATAAATATTGATTTGATGGAAATAAAATAATGTCGCCGGCATAAGTAGAATTTGTAGAACCACTGAAAATTTAATGGACTGAAATAATCTTGAAATTCTGGAAATAGAGGTGTTGCCAAAAAATGTCCTGTAGACGACTGCGACGCAAAAATAAGCGTAAAATGACAATTGAAACGACTGTGAAAGTATTGCGACAGGTCTGATGGTCAATATCACAAGTGATGAGAACGCAATTCCTGTCATCACATCGGGATTTCTATGCAGCAGTCTTGCGACTTCCAAATAACCTATCAATGCGAATGCACGATAAGCGGAATAGCTCGGTCCGATCCAAAACGAGAAAGCAAATAAAAACATCATAATCAATATGGATTTCGTAATGCGATCGGGAAGTTTTATCAGCTTTTGAAGCAATTTGTATATCAAACCGAAATGCAAACCGGAAATAGCGAAAATATGAGCCAAGCCCATATCCTTATATGTATCATAATTGACCATATCCGAGCGATCCCCAAGCAAAATTGCTTTAAGAAAAGAACTGACTTCATAGGAATAACGCTCATCAAGATTTAAAGCGATCATTTCTCTAAAGGCCAATCGCGAACAATGCGTACAGCTTTTCTGAATACTCTTGGCGCTGAAATCTTGAACGTAAAACTGACCATGGATTCCTTGTGAAAAAAGAAAAAAATCATAGTCGAAACCATACAGGTTTTTGGGTGATCTGAAAATATTTTGATTCAAATCCAGATTGATTGTAAAATGGTAGTTGTGATTGAGGATTTCCGATACCAATTCCGGTTGATTTTTGAACAAAAGCCTGTATCGAATATGTTCATTGGAAATCGGACTTTTGGTTTCAAAAACCATTGAATTTTTCACAATGTCATAGCTGATTATTCGGCCTTCGAAACTATGCACCTGTTCTTCAATTTCAATGTTTGACGGCAAATTAAAACGATGTTGTTCCACTGTCTTGACATAATTGTGCTTACTGACAAGAAATGTAACCATCCACATGGCGAATGCGATTAGAACTAAAAATCTTTTCATAACACCTCCCATATATTACCATAATATGGTAATTGGGTGTATTATTCAATACTTTGTAAATATATTTTTTCTTCTTCGCTGAATTCAAAGGCATCCATAACGCATTCATCAATTTTTTTCTTCATATTACCAAGCCTTTCAACTGAAGGTTTCTCTTCGCTGAAAAGTTCAATTGACAACCCTTCAAGCACTTTTATATGTCGAATGGTAAACTTTGGAATCGGTATGTTTTTAAGAGGTGTGGCGTAGAGTTCCAAAAGATTTCCTTTCTTTTTCCCGTTGAATTTCAGCCATAAGAAATAAGCCTTGGAATTTAGAATCACAGTCAATACTTTGAGTGGCAAGGCCATATTGCTCTTGCTACTTATATAATAGATGTCAGCAGATGCATAAAAGGGCTTGTCGGAATAAGCAAAGTAATTGGATTTGGCTCTTTGTGGTACAACAATTTTTTCAGATTCGAAAATTGTACGTTTCCGTGGCCAAGTCAACATGTGCCACTTTCTGACCGCATTGACGACTTCTCTTCTACGTGATAATTTTTCCTTAAAAGGTTCTAGCGCTTGGAGAATTTCATCATGAACAGTGTCGGAATTCAAATAGGCTACGAAATACGGCGTGGTATTTTCATGATAAAAATGTTTGATGGAACTATTCTTGTAAAAAGGTTTCAAGTATTCATGAAACGAATTTGGAAGTTCTTGAACTTCTTCATTTGTGTAGACAAAAATTCCACCTTCTGGAGTCCTGTCGGCCCCTGTCACAATGCCTTGATTTACGTTGCAACAATCCATCAACCGAAAATCTGCTCTAAGCTTCATTTTTCCAATTATATTAGCAACAATCGTATCTTCGACAAAATGAATTGTCATATTGTCATCAAAAATCGAATCATAGGCCATTTCTCTGATGGGATTGAGGTTCATGTTATAAAGTGTTGTCGTTTTGATTTCTCGCTTTTGCATGGTATATAATGCGGCGTGAAGTTTCTTCGTTTCAAAAACACGTTCATTTCCATAATCAATGACATTTGATATATGGAATTCATTTCTCATAAAATTTCTCAACTGATTTGCTCCATCCGCTGTAAAAAAGTAATTTGAAGTCAGATAGCATAGCGTTCCCTCATCTTTTAGGTATTCATAACCCTTATAAATGAAAAAATAAAAATAATCCATCTTACCTTCATAATACCTACGACCGAATTCTGTTTCCTTGATGACTGAAAACCAATCCAAGTGTCCTTTTTCTCCAATGTATGGAGGATTACCAAGGATTAAATCAAAGCTATAAAGTGCAATCGGGAAATGATCTATGAGACTATTTCCCACAAAAGCATTATCAAAATCAACCGCAATCCCTGTCGCTGTGATGATTTCATCTATTAAATCCTTGAATGCATGAATTGCAATCGGATTGATGTCAATCGCAAACAACTGGTCTTTCAATATTTGACGCAAAAGATCATAGGAATGATCTTCTGTCACGGATATCAATTCAATTATGTATTCAACATAAGCCAAAAGGAGCAAACCTGTTCCACATGACAAGTCAATGATTCTCAGAGGTGCGATCACTTCAAGAAACACTTTTGCATCATTGGAAGTGATTTTCATTGCTCCGCCTGAAAAATAGGTTTTGAACTGCTCCACAAAGAGTGACTCCAAATGAGGCTGATGATTTCTCAAATGATTCTTAATGGCCAAAAATACCATCTGGTTGGCGAGCAGTTTTGGTGTATATACTGTGCCAGTACTCATTTTACTCTTTTCCACAATTTGATACTCTGTATCATATTGATTTTTAAGTAACATGTATCCATCAAATTTCGGATTCAATTGAACCTCCTATGCAAAAAAGATTTTAGTGCTTTGCACTAAAATCTTTTCCTACTGTACTTTCCATAACTTATTTTTTCGACACCCTCAATGGACATGATAATCTCATCAACCAATAGATCAAAGTCATTGAGCGTTATATCGATTCCTTTTTTCTTTAAGTACTTCATAATCGTAATCAACCTGATATGGTACGTCGACGGATTTTTGAAGTAAGGATGTTTTTCAATCAAGAGTCTGACTTGATCTTGATTCACTTCATCCAATTTTTGTTTGTTCTCATCAATAATTTTGGATTCTACATTAATCAAATACTTTTGAAGCTCAATAGCGGGATTGTCATGTTTTTCAAGTAGATTCTTAATATCTTCAATAACATCCGACATTTCGAGCTTTTTAATTGGAGTAAATTCCTGTTCGGGAACCTCCGAGGGGCCAACTTCCATAGTTTATTCAACTACTCCTTTCAAATTTTGTCGCTACAGTGCAGATGTTTATGCACAACTTCATTTTACTATCAAACAGGTGCACTTGTCAAATCATTCTTCTAGCAACTCTTCAAGAGTATACGTGTTTGAGCTTACAAATATAAAGGAATCACTCAAAATCGATTTAAACATCTCTATTATAAGTCTCAAATGACTTTCATTATTGCATAACACATTCAATTTTTGATCGAAAATTTCAATTTCCGCCAAAATCTCATCTTCCAGCATGACTCTATAAATTCCAAGGTCTTCCTCATCTGGATAAACCGGAACTTCTAAACTCAGCAACAAATCCACGAGAGCATCGCCACTCATCTTATAGGCATATGTGGTTTGATAAAGCAACAATGATTCATCGGTTATATTCTCTTCATAAACACCGTCCGTGATACCCAGCAACTTATAGATCAGATGATTCTGTTCCTGGACAAATATTTTCAAATCCATTGGATTTCCAATGCTGGTCAATTGATTGTATTGATCAAGGAAATATTTTTTGAGTGAATCCTTATATAAAATATCAAATTCATAAATATCCCCAACAACCCTATATAAATCATTCACCGGGATCACTCTTAAGCTGTAAAGTCCTTCGGAATGCTGTATGGGTTCAACGAGCTCATAATGATCGCCTGTGATCAAATCTGTCAAAAAGAATTTTTCACGCTCTGTTGAAATCTCAAAGATACTTCTAAAAGACTCTGTGGCCAATTTCACATCTTCAGAAGGATTTGACTTGTAAAATTCATCAAGAATGGTGACTCCGGTGGAATTCAGCGGGTGGTTGAAAACAAACCATTCCGTGAATCCAGTAATATCGCTTTCGTCTTTTTCATTGATGAAAAATCTTTTTGCAGCTTCCAGTTCTGGTTTATAACAATCAGAAATTGCGAATTCCACAAATTCCGTATATAATTCTTCAAATTCATGTGCTTTCATATTCTTCTCCTTTAATCCTACTGGTTAATATTATATACTATTATTAGAACACGTTAAAGATTTTAATGGAGGTAAGTTCTATATGAAATATTTAAACGATGCATATGTCAATGAATTCAGTACTGAAATCCTAGCCATTGAAAAATTGGAAAACAATTTTGGAATAGTTCTCAACGAAACATATTTTTATCCAGAAGGAGGCGGTCAACCTGGAGATCGGGGTACTATTGATGCATTTGGTATAATAGATACCGTTGTCGCAGATGGAAGAATTCTTCATATCACCAATGATTCTATCGGAATGGAAATAATTGGAAATAAAGTAAACTGCATTATCGACAGAAAAAGGCGATTTGCTTTGATGCAACAGCATACAGGACAACATATTCTATCATCATGTGCTGAGAAATTATTTGATGCCGCAACTGTCGGATTCCATATTGGCGAGGATTATGTGACCATTGATCTGGATAAAAAAATATCCGCAGTTGAAGTTGAAGCCCTTGAAATTTTGGCAAACGCTACTATCTGGGCCAACATTGAAGTTGTGGCACATTATCCGACTGAAGACGAACTCAAGGGACTTCCTCTTCGCAAGCAACCCAAAGTCACAAAAGACATTAGAGTCATCGAAATCAAGGGTTTCGATTTTTCTCCATGTGGCGGTACCCACACCAAGACTACTTCTGAAATCGGAATGTTAAAAATCAAAAGGGCTGAAAACTACAAATCCGGCGTCAGAATAGAATTTGTTTGTGGTCACTATGCACTCGAAGTATTTAAAAAGCAAAATCAAATCATTTCGGAATTGATGCAGGTTTACTCTGTACAAGAAAATGAAGTCGTAGATTTCGCAAAAAGCAATTTAAATCAAATCAAAACATTAAAAAAAGAAATTCTTCTTTTGGAAGAAGAACTTCTTGATCATTCAATAAATGCACTTCTCTCCAACTTTGAGGATTATGAGGGCATAAAAGTAGTGAAATTGTCAGAAGTCAACACTGGGATGAACAATTTGCGCAAAAAATGCGGTAAAATTTGCTCCAATCCGAATTACATTGTCATTGGTACAGCTTCAGATGCCCATAAAACACACATAGTCCTCAGTAAATCTCAGAATGTTCCGGTTGAAATCGATATGAACGGTCTCTTCAAATCCTACTTTGCACCATTAGGTTGTAAAGGTGGTGGAAATACGACCTCTTCTCAAGGAGGCTTTGATGGTCAACTCGATACAGATTCGATTGTGGAAGAAATTGAATCCTATATTGAAAAAATAATAGAAAATATCAGTTGATTCAAACTACTGATAGCACCCAATCCATAAAATCTTGATAAACTTCAGTACGATTGATTTCGTTTAGCATTTCATGGCGACCTTCCGGATATAATTTTACGGTCGTTATGAACCCGTTTTGTTTATAGATTTTCTCTGATTTGATAACGCCTTTGCCGTAATCGCCCACCGGATCCATATCTCCTGACATAAGCAGCATCGGAAGTTTCGATTTTTCATTTGAAACCACAGGATGATAAAAAATTCTGATTAGATTCTCAAAAAATTCATAGTAAAAACCACTCGTGTGAACATTGCCACAATAAGGATCCTCCATATACGCTTTTACTTTTTCATCGTCACGGGACAACCAATCAAAAGGTGTTTTGGGGGTTTTGACATTTTTATTGTAACTACCAAATGACATTTTATCCAATAATTTTGAGCGATGTCTTGATCCAAGGATCTTGGATTCAATTCCAGCAATCAACTTTCCAAGGGTCAGAACGGATTTAGGTTGAAATCCCGTACCAGAGAGTATGACGGCATCAATCTGATAACTGTAATCCAACAAATAATCTCTGACCAGAAACGATCCCATACTATGGCCGAATAGCACGACAGGTACATTTGGGTAATCCATTTTGGCAGATTCAAGAACTCTCCTTAAGTCCTCTTTCATTTTCATCCAGCCATTGTCCCCGATAATCCCTAAATTCGCGTGATTTCCAGCGGTAAGTCCATGCCCTCTATGGGAATGACCATAGACAAAGATGTCATTACGTACCAATGTTTCAGCGAAATCATCATATCTCTCAATGGTTTCTGCCATTCCATGTGCGATGACAACAATTGCCTTTGGGATAGAGTCCTTATACCATTTGTAGCCTTTGATTGTAAATTCACCAAATGAATCTTTCGAGAATGAATCGCGCATGATTACCTCCAAATATTGAATTTTAATAATATTATTATAACACTTAAGTTTATTTATTTTAACTGATTTCTTTTTATGCTAAAATGATAATGCGCATATAAAACGACGGAGGCATACATGAATTTTTTAGAATGGATTTTAATGATCATTATAGGCTATATAATTGGCAGCATCCCATTTTCATATCTCATTCCAAAGTGGCTGGGGAGAATAGACATCAGACAACATGGTAGTGGCAACACTGGCACTACCAATGTCGTAAGGACTCTAGGACTAAGAATCGGAATTGTAGCCTTCTTAGGGGATTTTATTAAAGGCATCATTCCTACAGTCATCGGATTTGTACTGTTTTCAACCTTAGGTGGAATTGTTGGAGGAAGCTTTGCCATCTTAGGTCACTGCTATTCCATTTGGCTCAAATTCAAAGGCGGAAAAGGAATAGCTACTTCTGCAGGCGTCTTGGTCATCTTGATGCCACTCATTTTGATTATACTCCTGACAATTCAGTTTATTATTATTTTCGCGACAAAAATCATGTCTCTTGCATCGATTTCAAGTGCGATACTCTTGCCTATACTCACAGCTCTTTTGTACAGTAACGATGAACTTCTATATTTTTCATTTTTCCTTGCAATCTTTGTGATCTTCAAGCACAAAGATAATATCAAACGATTGGTTAAAGGGGAGGAAAATAAACTTTCCATAAAGAAAAAGTAGGCTATTAGCCTACTTTTTCTGCTTTATTCAAGAACAACCGCGGTCCCCGAAGCGGTTACCATAAGCATGTTGTTGCCTTGACCCAATACTTCATAATCGATGTCAATGCCTACAACGGCATCAGCACCCATCGCCTTGGCGCGTTTTTCAAGTTCATTCAACGCGGCTTCTCTGGCTCCGATCAATTCACCTTCATATGAACCGGATCTGCCTCCAAAAAAATTGGTCAATCCTGCTGCAAAGTCTTTTACGAAATCCACTCCATTCACAACTTCTCCAAAAACAATGCCTTTGTATTCTGAAATTTTTCTGCCCTCGACAGAGGGTGTCGTAGTCAATATCATCCTTACCTCCTACCCTTTTCATCATTATAAAATTGATGTGTTAAAAAACAATTAAAAATATATGAAAATAAGACTAAATCTGTTAGAATAGGTATTGAGCCATGGGGACAGATGGGTTCTGGTGTGCCTTCTGATCTTCAAAATCAGTACGGGGGGTTAAGAGCTTCCTGGGTGGGTTCGATTCCCACGTGTCCCCGCCAATAAAACACATAAGAAATCCCGCAATCATTAAATATGATCGCGGGATTTTTTTAATAATTCAACATGATTTGATGCCATAAATCAAGAGTCGTTCCTTTATACGATGGGATAGTTCCCATACGCCAAACAGAAATACCTCCAAGGCCAAAATATTTGGAGAGATCTATTTTAGCTTGAATACTTCGTTGATTCTCATACCAGACAATATTTCTCGTATTGTCAATCTCATTTCTGAATATGATACTCGGACTATGATAACGGCTGGAATATTCTTTGATCGCACCTTCTTCGATTCTGGATAATAGTGCTCCATAAGAAGGATTAAATGGTGTTGAATTTATTATTTTTCCATCAACCACTTTCCATTGAGCAGTATCCATTGAAAGTTGAAGTAATACTTTTTTGGGTTGATCCACGCCAGTTACGGAATCCAAAATGGAATCAATCGCATAATAGACTTCATCGATCGGTGTGAGTGGTGTTATCGTAAGACCAGAACTCATCTCAGATTCAGTAAGTCTTTTTGCGTAATAGTCATGAGCCATTAAAATGACCAGGTCTGAAACCTCACCGATATGTTTGAAGTCATATCCATCATAATAAGACAACCCATTTGGACGAGAAGGGTGAACCGCAGTAGCGATTTTAAAATCTCCAGGGTTCAATGCCTCTTTCAATTGATCAAGAAACTTGTTGAGATTCAATGCCGAGCTGTTACCTCTCAAGCTTTCGAAGTCTATCAATACTCCAGTAAAGAAAGATTGCTGACTAAGAACCTTTTGTATTTCTTCTATGGTCTTCTTCTGCAGTGAATCATTCTTTAAAATGTATTCCGATAAAGGAATACTTTTCTTAAGGTCGGAATCATAAATATTTTCTTCTTTTACAAATACCATCAGATATCTGGAAAGATTGTCATGTTCAGTTGCATTCAGCGCATCTTTGAAACCAATCGGAATTCTATATTCATTGTTGTTTGCGGAAGTTGTATTCAAAATGACACTGGATTTATCCGGAGAAAGTTCCAGTCTGCTCCAACCATGTGCAATTTCAGTGAGTTCGCTGGAATATTCAGCTTGACTGTAGGAATTGATGGCATAATAGCTTAATAAATGATCAAAGGAATCCCTTTGTTTGATATAAAGATTCTTTATCAAAACAGCAGCTTCTTCTTTTTTCAGCAAATCATTCGGTCTGAACAGCTTATTTTGATTTTCTGAAACAAGACCAAAATCTAGAGCCATTTTAACGTACCCCTTGTCTACAGTCACATCTGTAAAAGGAACAGAAGAAAGTTTCATCTGGTCCGCTACGGTACCAAAATCCAACAGTGAGATCATGAGCTTGAGTGCATCCAACCGAGTCAATTGCTTTGTTATGGATTTCTCTGTTGGAATATTTCCAATGAAGTCATTGGGAACTTTGTCATCAATGGATACAAGCCAATTTATAAGGTCAGATTCTGTAACCGCATTTCCCAGTCCGAAAACATTGGAATTCACAAAAATTTTAGCCTCAACAAGTGTGCTAATGGTTGGATATGCCCAGTGATTTGAACTCACATCAGTATAATTAAGTGTATCGCCAAATGTCGGACTTACTATGAAACTTGTCAAAACAACAACAATACAAAAGCTTCTAATCCATTTTTTAATCATAATAAACTCCAATCTTCTAGTTGCCATAGCTTAATTATATGCTTCAAAGCACGTTATGACCATAACAAACAGATTACAATTGGATAATGGTTGTCGGTCAGACTAATCATCCAGCTCCACTCTATAGGAGCCCTCTTCCATAATGACATGCCATTTGTCGTAAAGTTGGATTTGAAAACCATCTCCCTCATAATCTTTAACAAATCTGATATATATATACCACTCATCTTCCATTCGTTTCGTAAAGTATGTTGTTCTAGAAAACCCCTTTGTCTCCTCCATAAACTCGTTGGCATACTTAATGAAACCGGAATAATCCGTATTTGATTTTGTGTTTTCTGACAACAAAAAATAGGATAAATCATATCGACCTGAATTCATGTAATCAACGAAATCAATTGCGGCATCTGCCGCAGTCCGATCCTTGGCATAAATCAGGCTCTCATCACGTGTCAAAGGTTTTGAGAGACTTTGTCCCAGAATCGGGTTGCTGATAGGATTGCCTTCCAACATGATTTGTACTCTTAGAACTCTTTTTAGTTCAGTAAGACTGTTGACCATTGACCATATATACAAACGAATGGATTCATCCTTCCATATTTCAGTCTCAGTGAAACTGGATGAAAAATTGATATAACATGTATTATTTACATTTTCAACGGAAATGAGTTCTACATCTTTATCAAACAAAGTCTTGTAACTGGAATTATTCGAACCGTCAATCAATGCTTCCACAATCGCTTGTTCATATTTCCCATCAACAACCTCAATCTGTTGTGTCTCATATCTCAATGCTTTATCATAGACATAATATAGTCTGCTGGTGATTTTTATAGAACCTTGAGTAGGAGATATAAATGTTTCATCCGATAAGACAGAATAGGGCTTGTTCAAATTAAAAACAAATAAAACCATTATCATGACTATAGCGAGAAATATAAAGATTTTAATTGGAATTTTCATGTTGTTTCCCTACTTTCTCGGTAAGCTGATGGACACGGTCGTTCCTTCTCCCACATTGCTGGACACTTCTATTCGCCCTTGATGCAACAAGACAATTTGTTGTGAAATTGCAAGCCCTAGACCGGTACCACCTGTCTTACGAGCACGGGCCTCATCCACTCTGTAAAAACGGTCAAAGATAAAAGGAAGATCCCTTTCTGGTATGCCGATGCCATTATCTATGATATTGATTAGAATTTGTTCCTTTTGTTCAATCAATTCTATACAAACCTTTCCATTTTCAGGCGTATACTTGACTGCATTTCCTATGATGTTCAGTAGACATTGTTGAATTTTCTCCTGATCCAGCTGAATCTGTATTTTACTGTTGGCGATCATTGCTACAGTGATATTTTTTGTATCCGCAATCGGTTTGATAGTCTTGATGACCCACTCCAGCAAATAGTTGACGTAAGTCATGTTGTAGTTGAGATCCAAATCATCCTTTTCAACGCGGACAAGATAAAGTAAACTGTCAATGATCTTGTTCAATCGATCGATTTCAGAATTGATATCCTCCATGAATTCACGATAAACAGCCTCATCCCATGATGGCGATGAAAGCAAAGTATCCGACACGATTTTCATTGAAGTCATAGGAGTTCTTAGTTCATGGGAGACATTGGAAACAAACTTTTTCCTGCGCTCGTCCACTTGGGATAGCTTGGTAGTCATCATATTGAACGCGTCACCCAACTCACCGATTTCATCTTTACTGGAAATATCCACTTTGGTGTCATATTTCCCAAGTGTGATATGTTGTACGGAATCCGTTAGCTTCTCTATGGGTTTTGATATTATTTGTGCAAATAGAATGCTGATGAAAATTGAAACTGCAACTGCGGCAGTAAAAATCAAAAGCAGTTTATCAATGATTTCTCCGACATCTGAGAAAATGTAGTCTGCTGATGAAGTAATGAATGAAGTCCCTACAATTTCATTATGTTCGATGATTGGAACCGCGGCATAGAATACGTATTTTGAATCATGAACATATATATTGGCACTATCAAATCCCAAAAGGGCATCATCAATTTCTTCAGTACTGACCTTTTGATCATTCAATAAATCGTATGAATCCAAAAGCACTTTGGTCTGAGTATCAAGAACAATGATTCTGGAATTGTACTCAAAACTATGTTGTTTTATGATATCTTCCACATAACGGTAAGTATACTCATTGTCAACATTGCCAATAAAAGGGGCAATTTGATTGGCAACCTGGGTATTTTGAGAAAGAAGATTGTTTTCTGCCTCATCAATATTGCTTTTGGTCAGATAGTCTTCGACAAAAATAATTGTCAGAATCATAACAAAGGTTATCAATATTAAATAGGTGGAAACAAGTTTCCACCTAATACTTTTAAAGAACTCTTTTCTTTTTGTTTTTAAAATAGTACCCAACTCCCCATTTAGTTAAAATATAATCCGGTTGAGAAGAATTGCTTTCTATTTTTTCTCTCAATCTTCTGATGTGAACATCCACTGTTCTTACATCACCAAAATACTCATAGCCCCAAATAGTTTCAAGAAGTTCTTCTCTGGAATAGACCCTTTCCTCATTCATAATCAAAAGAAGCAATAAATCGAATTCTTTGGCAGTCAAGTTGACTTGTGTCCCGTTGATTGTAACTTTTCTTCCCAAAGTATTGATATTGAAATCCCCAAGATTGATCAGATTTGAAGCAGTCTGCTGATCGCTGACTTGAACTCGTCTGAGTATTGCTTTTATTCGTGCTTTAAGCTCAAGCATATTGAAAGGTTTTGTGATGTAGTCGTCAGCTCCATATTCAAGCCCCAAAACTTTGCTCGAATCATCATCTTTGGCTGTCAGCATCAAGATAGGCACCATTGATTTTTCTCTTACTTTTTTACACACTTCAAGTCCATCCATTCCAGGCAACATCAAATCCAAAATGACAGCATCATATGTGTTTTGCAGAATCTTGTCATAAGCTTCTTTACCATCAACAGCTGTTTCAACTTCATAGCCTTCCTGTTCCAAACTGAATCTTAAACCTTTTAGTAAAATCGGTTCGTCATCGACAACTAAAATTTTCTCAGACATGGTTTCACTCCAATCATTATTTTATTAATATACGTGTGTTTTCAATACGTTTGGTTAAGTTCTCCCTATCAAAATGTTCAAGTATTTCTACACTCGCCTTCCGGGAAATATCAAGTAAATCCCTGAATTCGGCAACAGCAAGAAATTCATGTTTTTCAAAATGATCCAATAAGCTTTTTCTGCACTTGGAATATGCATTCTTCGATAAAACGGCTTCTTCACTAATTTTAACAAGAATTTCACTATTAATCAAATGATATAATAATTCTTCCTGTAGTTTTTTAGGATCGTTTTGAATGATGAGTTCATTGATGGCTGTCGGTTTAAGATCATTTTTTGTGACTTGTTGGATCTGTCTGTCCATTATGTTCTTTTCACGAACACTATATTGAACCTTATGGTTAGGATCTTTGACCAACTGTCCTGTGATTTCAATCTTTTTCTCGTCTACAAGTTTAGATATGATCTCACCATAATCCCCTTTTGAGATAGTATTGAACTTCAAAATGTGATTCAACTTCGACCGAAGTGTCTCACGGTCCATACCCGAGCGGAGTGCATTATCTTTATGAAACTCCATCAAAATGGTCATGAACTGATTTTCAACCATCAGCCACCATTTTACTGTTGCATAAGAGTTTTCAGACATTCTTAAAAGTTCGCCATTTTGGATGAGACGTTCAAAGGCATTCATGCATTGTTCCATAGTGAAAGGTAAACTATGATAAATCTCATCTTTTATTTCAAAGGGTTGGTCAATATTCTCAAGTATTTTAAGCACTTCTTCATCTACACTAGAATCCGCATCGGAAAGAGCATGCTTTTTCGCAAGTGTATTGACGATTCTTCCCCCACCCAATGTGATGACCGGCGAGAAGTTTCGAATTATGATAGGATCATTGATTTTACAAAATAATGGCGATTCAAGTCTTAATTGAACAATGAGTTCCTCATTTTCTCCGATAGATTTCTGATCCTTGATTGCGATTCTGCATAGAATCTCACGAGTTCCATGATATAATCGCAAACGTTGCCAATGTTTGATCGGTGCATCAATATCAACATCTGTCTTTAGACGGACATCAACGATTTGAGTTTTCCTCATCTGATCGGAGGATGAAAGAACATCTCCACGTTCAATGTACTCCTTATCCACAGCGAGATTAAGAGCCACTCTTTGTCCGAAACTTGCTTCTTCAACATTTTCACCATGCACTTGAATGCCTTTGACTCGAATATCTCTGTTAGATGGATAATGTTTGATGATCTCACCTACACGGATTTTGCCTTCTATCAAAGTACCTGTCACTACCGTTCCGTGACCTTTCATAGAAAATACACGATCTACAGAAAGTCGTGACGATGTATGAGTCACCTCCGTGTCAATGTCGATCATATAGGATTCCAGAGTTTCAACTAGGGCTCTCTTGCAATTATCATCTTTTATAGAGTATTCAACAATTGGCGCACCCGCCATAAAAGTATCCTGTAAAATGTCATGGATTTCCGCTTTTTTATATTCGATATCTTCTTTAGTGACAAGATCGCATTTGGTGATTACAACAATTCCTTTTTTGACGTTCAAGTGGGATAATATATTCAAATGTTCATATGTTTGAGGTTTAAAACCTTCATCTGCAGCGACAACGAGCATGACAACGTCCATTCCCATCGCGCCGGCCAACATGCTCTTTACGAATCTCTCGTGTCCTGGGACATCCACAAAGCTTATGAGTTGCTGATCATTCAGTCTCAAGTAAGCAAATCCCAATTCGATTGTAATGCCTCTACGCTTTTCATCTGCAAGACGATCGGCATCGATTCCTGTCAGATGCTTGACCAACGATGTCTTTCCATGATCGATATGACCAGCGGTTCCTACGACTAAAGTATCACGCATGAGGACCTCCCGATACTGCGAATTCGATACCACTGACCAAATCTTCGAATTCGTATTCTGAAATGGTTCTGAAATCAAAAATCAATTGATCATCAATGATCATTGCGATAATTGGAATAGCATAATTTCTTAACTGGATTTGAACTTTGTTCACAGACTTGTCGTGCTTCAAACAAATGCCATACGACGGCAATCTTTCAAGTGGCAAAGCGCCACCTCCCACTTCAGAAGTCGTATCAACACCACTGACCTTGACACCATGAAGTGAAAGACGATGTTCATAAGTCTCGATGAATTTTGAAACCTTTACCTTGATTTCCTGCTGTGAAAGCACGAGCATTTTTAGTGTTGGAATATGCTGCGCGGCAAATATGGGGTTAAAATAGAGATTTAATGTCCTGTCGATTATTGCCAATGAAAACTTGTCGATTCTGAACGCTCTCAACAACTGATTTTTTTTGATGGAGTCGATGTATCTCTTTTTTCCGATGATGAATCCTGCTTGTGCTCCACCGAACAATTTATCCCCCGAAAATGAAAGAATGTCGATTCCCTTTGCAATAGCATCCTGGACCAATGGTTCACTCGCAAATCCATAAGGTGTGAGGTCCACAATCAGTCCACTTCCCAGGTCCTCGTATAAAGGAATCTCATTAAGAGATCCAAGTTCGATGAGTTCCGACGCATCAACCGATGAGGTGAAACCTAGAATTTTATAATTGCTGGTATGGACTTTCATAAGCAATCCGGTGTTTTCATTGATTGAATTTACATAGTCCTTTAAATGGGTCTTATTGGTGGTGCCCACTTCACATAACATTGAATTACTGGCTTTCATCACATCAGGCACTCTAAATGATCCACCGATTTCAACCAGTTCCCCACGTGACACTATGACTTCTTTATTTTGAGCGAACGTGTTGAGAACCAGCATGACAGCTGCCGCATTGTTATTGACAATCAGTGCGGCTTCAGCTCCGGTAATGGAACAAATCTTATCTTCGATATGTTGATAACGTATGCCTCTTCTTCCTGTCTCTACATCATATTCCAATGTGTTGTAATGCGTCATCAGCGGAATCACTTCTTCAGCAATGGCTTCCGAAATAACAGCCCTCCCCAGGTTGGTGTGTAAGACTATGCCAGTTCCATTTATGACACGTTTAAATGTGGATTGAATCTTATTGTCAAGTTCGAATTCAATTTGTCGTAATAGGTCTGAACTCTCAAAAGTTTCAATTTGTCCAGATTGAATTTTCAATCTGAATTGATCCAAAACTTTTTCAATATTTGCTTTTAGATGGACGTTATCAAACCTGAGTTTATAGTGGTCTGACAAATCATTCAACAAAATATCCATTTTGGGTATTTTTCGTAATAAATTATTTTTCATAGCCTTCCTTCTTTATGACTAGAATACTTTGACGTATTTGGATTCGAACTCAACCACTTTACCAATGATTGAGTATGAAAAGGTATTGTTTATTTCCAGAGCACGTACAATCTCCTCAGCTTCTGATTCAGGAACCGAAACAAGTAAACCGCCAGATGTCTGTGGGTCACAGAAGAGATCATAGTAAACTTCTTGAATTTCCTGAGAAATTTCAAGGAATCTTGACACGTGGGACTGATTCTTGTAAGCTCCTGCAGGAATGATTCCCATCTCGGCGAGAGGGATGGCTTCCTTGATGATTGGCACTTTCAAGTGATCAATTTCTATTGATACATTACTGCCTTTGGCCATTTCAAGAGCATGTCCAAGTAGTCCAAAACCTGTGATATCAGTACATGCGTGCACTGTGTGATTGACGAGGACTTCATATGCAGACTTGTTGAGGCCGGCCATTATAGCAGTGATATATCTCAAAGTTTCAGGTTCCAACATATTTTCTTTGAGAGCGGTTGTCAGAACACCCGTTCCAATCGGCTTAGTCAATATCAGGACATCTCCTGCTTTTGCGCCGACATTGGCCCATACTTTTAATGGTGAAACAAGTCCACTCACCGACAATCCATATTTTGGTTCGTTATCTTCGATGGAATGTCCTCCAACGAGCAATGCACCGGCTTCCTTGACTTTATCAGCTCCACCTTTCAATATCTCCTTGAGAATTAACGGAGAAAGACAATTGGGAAAACCGACAATGTTCAGTGCCAGTACCGGTTTGCCTCCCATGGCATAAACGTCACTCAGTGCATTTGCAGCTGCAATCTGTCCAAAATCATAGGGATCATCAACAATTGGTGTAAAAAAATCCAGCGTTTGAATCAACGCTTGATCTTCATTCAATTTATAGACAGCAGCATCATCAGAAGATTCAAAACCAACAAGCAATTTTTCATCTTCAAATTTTGGTAAATCGCACAAAACTTGTGCGAGGGTCTCAGGACCAATTTTAGCGGCTCATCCAGCGCTCGTTGTATATTCTGTCAGTTTTATGAATGACATTGATCCACCTCCTCATCTATTTGTAGTTAACATTAATTATACCATCATTTGATTTAATTATTTGGAATTTTCGAGAATTCCTTCGAGCTTTTTCTCCCCTATTCCTTTGATCTCAATTAGTTCATAAAATGAACTCAGCTCCCTGTTTTCTCGGATATATTCGATGATAGAACTGGCAGTGACATCGCCAATGCCTTTGAAATGTTTGAGTTGTTCCACAGAAAGTTGATTAAATTCATCCAAACTATAATAGACTTGATCAACGGGATCATAAACCATGGAAATGGTATCTTGGGAATACATCTCTTTTTGAGGCTGGTCCACATTGATTTCTCTTTTGATATAGCTAGGTTCGTATCCGTATGATCGGATTAAAATAATCAGAATGATCATAATCGCCCATATATATTTGAAATATTTCACAAAACCTCCTATATATTACCATATATTTGTTTGATTATAACACATTTTGGGGTTCCCACAACCCTCTCTTTTCATTATAATATAAATAACAACCGAGGAGGACACTATGAAGTATTTCACGACACTAGGGTTATTTTTTCTGATTTTATTTATGATTAACACTCCTACATTTTCTGAGATTGATCTGATAGCTGATGGTGCAATAATCATCAATGCCGAAACAGGGCAAATTCTTTATTCCAAAAATGAACACACACCACTTTTTCCTGCCAGCACCACAAAAATATTGACTGCAATTATAATACTGGAAGATATGAATTTACTCGATACCATTGTTGTCGATCCTGAATCTCCTTATGCCGGAGGCAGTCACATTGCACTCGAACCTGGTGAAGAAGTAACCGTTGAACAATTGCTGTATTCTTTGTTGATTGCAAGTGCCAATGATGCTGCTGAGGTCTTGGCGAGAAAGCACTCTGGATCAATAGAGGCCTTCTCTGAAGTCATGAATGCCAGAGCCGCTGAAATGGGTGCCTTGAGTTCAAACTTTGCAAACCCGCACGGTTTGCATAACAAAGATCACATCTCAACAGCATATGACCTTGCTATCATTGCACAATACGCCATGAAAAATAATACATTTAGAACTATCATTAAAACAAAACGTTATGAAATTCCACCTACAAATAGAAAAACAGAAACAAGGTATTTGAACAGTACAAATAGTCTGTATCAAGGTATAGCAGGCTCAACCCAAATAATTGATGTGAATGGCGAACGTGTCCCTATCGCTTACGAATTCGCCGATGGCATCAAGCGCGGATACACACCAGAGGCTCAATTTTGCTTTGTGGGCTCAGCAACGAAAGATGGCAGACAATTTATCACAGCTGTGTTAAAATCCCAAAGCACTGCCATGTACGAAGATACTCGCAAAATGATGGATTACGCTTTTTCAGGAACCACGAAGCATCTGATCGCCAAATCTGGAGATCCTGCAAAGACACTTACACTTTCGAATAAAAAACAGACTTCCGTAACATCAATATACGCCGAGTCCGTTTCCATAGATTTACCCAATGATTATAAGCTCGAAGATATAGAGTCCAGAGAACTGATATCGAGTCATATTGAATTGCCACTTAAGAAAGGTGAATTCATGGGCACCAAGGAATTCTATCTGAATGATGCATTACTGCACCAAGTTACTCTTGTTTCAGACGACAATTACATCGGGGAGGATTTGCTGAATGACATAACTCAATTCTTTTCCACCGAAAAAAGGTCTTGGAGTGTGGTTTTGGTCAAAATTCTACTTGCAATCCTTTTGTGGAGAACCATTATGACGATGTACAGAATCAACAAACTCAAAAGAAGACAACATCAGAAAAAAACCAGACTTGGATAAGTCTGGTTTTTGATTATAAGTCTGTAACTTTGTAAGCGATCATCTCGATTTCCACTTCAGCGAGCAAGGGGAGATTAGCTACCTCAAATGCCGCCCTCGCGGGTTTGTGATCTGTGAAATATTCAGAATAAACACTATTCATATCCGCAAATTGCTTGATGTCGGCCAAAAATACGGTTACCTTGACTACATCGTTCAGTGTTGCTCCGGCAGCTTCAATAATCGCCTTGGCATTCTCAAGAGATTGTCTTGTCGATACCTTGATGTCCCCTTTGATCAATTCCCCGTTTTCAGGATTGATTGGCAATTGTCCCGATACATAAATGAAAGGGCCTGCTTTCATACCTTGTGAGTATGGTCCTACAGCAGCTGGTGCTTTTTCAGTTGCAATTGATTTCAACATAATACTTGTCCTCCTACTTTCCTTCTCTTATGCCATCTAAGTAATTGTATATCGTATAACGCGATACCTGAAGTGAGTTCGCGACGTAATCAATGGCACCTTTAATTAAAAATACGCCTTTATCCTCCAGATCCTTTACGATATTGACTTTCTCATCTTTTGTCAGATATATGACAGGGCGACCAAATTTATGGATTGTGATCTCAACAATATCATAAAGAACGTCGTTCACCTTATTGATCTCACCAATCGCTTCAACTTCTTTTTCATCCACTTTACAGAGTTCATTGATCACGTTTCTGGCACTGAGCATATCAGTGATATCAAAGTTGATGCACATGCACCCTATTATTTCATTGTCAAAATTTCTTATGAAGGTCGTTGTGGATTTGAGTTCTCTTCCTAAAGTGCTTTTGCCGGTATAATTATAGACATCATGTCCATCTTGATGTTTGTTGATTTTATTAAGTATCGAGTCTGTCATTGATGTTTCAATAGTTCTCCCTGTCACATGTCCATTGAAAATGGCCACAATGGATTGCTCCATATTGCTGAAGTCATGAATGACCACTTCGCAATTGGAACCAAATGTCTCTGAAACCCCTTTAGCTATGGGAATTAATTTTTCTAAGATTGGATGAACAGATTTTTCCACAAAATACTCCTTTCAAAATTCATTCTATTGTAATGACTTCAGCATCATTCCATATACGTTCGAGTGAATAATATTGTCTCATGTCATTGCTGAATATGTGAACAACAATATCTCTGAAATCGAGTAAAAGCCATCCGCCTTGCTGCTTGCCTTCCTTATGCTTCAAATTGTATCCAAAATCCTTCTCAAGATAATCGGATAGTGCATTCATATGCGTCGAGGAAGTACCTGTGGCAATTATAAAATAATCGGCAATGGAACTGATGCCTTTTACTGAAAGTATGACAATATCCTGTGCCTTCTTATTACTGAGAATATCTGCCATTTTATAGACTTGTTGGGTTATATGATCCGCCATCAGAAGCTCCTTGTGATATGATCGATCATCTCATGAGTATAGCTGTGTATGCCACGCTTGTTTTCGTTGAGATAGGAATTGTTGAGTTCATAATACGCTATCATGGTCTGATCCAAATCCTCATATGCGAGGTGTCTCAGTTTTGACAAACCTTCAAAATTTCTGGAGGGTTCAATGATATCTGCTACATAAATGATTTTGGAAAGTGTACTCATATGTTTATTGCCATAAGTATGCCAACGTATGGCATTAAGAATGGATTCGTCGTAAATTCCAAAATATTGTCTCAAAAGCTCTGCTCCAACTTCACCGTGTGCGAGATTTGGATTTTTTTGAATACACGGATCAAAATAGACCGTGAAATTTTCAATATGCTTGAGCATGCTTTCTCTATCGATTTCTTTTGCGAAATCATGACATAATCCGGCAAACTCCGCTTTCAATGGATCGGCACCATATCGAACTGCCAGTTTGCGTGCCATTTTTGATGTTTCAATGGTATGTTCATACCTGTGCAAACTCAAATTACGTCTAAGATAATCTTTCAATAAATCATATTGTGGGTGATGCGATTTGTATAGTCCTTTGCTTTCGATATAGGATTCAACGGATTCAGGTAAAAGATAACGGATGCTCTTCTCATCATTAACACGATTCCTTATTTCTGTTGAACTTATAGCAAGCGCTGGAATATAACATATTTCAATCTTAGCGTTGTAATCCGCTATCAATTGCTTGACTTTATCATTTAATTTGTCCAGATCCACTCCCGGCCTGGTAGCTCCTACAAAAGTGACAAGTTGAATCAACTCATCATAGTTCTTCCATGTATCAAGCAAAATAATCGCATCCGCACCAGTGATAAAATACAATTGATCCTTGGGTGAAAGCGATTCCTTCAAACGTTTTATCGTATCAATCGTATAAGTCGTCCCATTACGTTTGGTTTCAATATCAGAAACGTGGAAATATGGGTTTGTAATGGTTGCAAGCCTGGTCATTTCCAATCTTTGCTCTTTATCTGCACTATTGGCATGTGCTTTATGGGGTGGTTTCCCTACTGGGATAAATAAAATTTCATCAAGAAAAAAACTCGTTCGAATTTGTTCGGCAAGCATGAGATGTCCATAATGAATTGGATCGAATGTACCTCCCATGATGCCGATTTTCTTTCCAGGCATTACTTGCTTCTTCCTCTTGTTCTTGATTTGTTGACACTTGAGTTATCAACTTTCTCCAATTTTTCTTTTCTTGCTTTCGAACGTTTGACTTGAAGCGGTTTAGAAATTTTACCACCCTTTTTTGAAAGCTTTTCTTCTTTTTTGACCGGAACAGCCTTTTTTTGACGATTGATGTATACTCTTTTGTTGTCTGCACCAGGTATTTCAAGCATTGGATTGGTTCTAGATTGTCTGTATATGATGAATTTATGGCCGATGCACTGAACAAATTCAGCATCCAGAAGTTTTACAACTTCCAGTGCAACCTCCTGCGCATCCTCAGAACTGTTGTCAAGAACGTTGACTTTAACGAGTTCATGTAGATCAAGCAGTTCACTGAGTTGATTGATAAATCCGTCAGAAACACCATCTTTACCTAGTTGTGCCAATGGCTTGAGCGAATGCGCAAGCCCTTTCAAATAACCTCTTTGTTTTCCTGTCAACATATTGTTCTCCTATGCATAGAATTCAAATTCAATTTCAAATATACGTACAGTGTCACCATCTTCAATACCCATTTCTCTTAAATGGTCAAAGACACCTCTTAACTTAAGCACATTTTGAAAACGTCTCAGTGATTCTATGTCTGTTAAATCCGTTGAATATAAAATACGCTCTATAAATTGTCCCTCAACACAATAAACATCTTCATCCTTGAAGAATTTGATCTCGTTGACATCAGAGATGTCAAGATCTTCAACGAAGTAATCTTCTTCATCAATCAAAGGTTCATCCTCTATGGAATCCAGCATTGTAGTCACATAATTCAGAAGTGCATCAACACCTTCGCCCGTAGCCGCAGATATTGGAAATACAGGATACCCGTCAGCTTCAATTTTGGCTTTGAATGCTTCATAGACCTCATTGTCTTCAAGCAGATCCATTTTATTGGCTGCAACGACTTGTTTTCTGGTTGAAAGTCGGTCACTATATCCGAAAACTTCCTTATTTATGATACAGAAATCCTCATAAGGCTCTCTTCCTTCATGACCGGAAATATCTACGACATGAATCAGAATTTTCGTTCTTTCGACATGTCTTAAAAACTCAAGTCCAAGTCCAACACCTTCTTTTGCGCCTTCAATCAATCCAGGTATGTCTGCAAGGACAAAACTCTTTCCTTTGATTGCTTCAACTACACCGAGATTCGGTTGAAGTGTTGTGAAATGATAATTTGCAATCTTCGGTTTCGCTTTGGTAGTAGCCGCCAGAAATGTTGATTTTCCAACATTTGGGTAACCTAACAAACCCACGTCAGCGAGCATTTTAAGTTCAAGTGAAATGGATCTTTCAACACCATTAAACCCTTTTTCAGCAAATGTTGGTGCCTGTCTTGTCGGTGTTGCATAATGCCAGTTTCCTTTGCCGCCCTTGCCGCCTACTGCCAAAACGACACGTTGTCCAGGTTCTTTAAGATCCGCAATGACTTTACCAGTATTGAGATCTCTTATGATCGTTCCTTGTGGAACACTTATTACCAGATCCTCAGAAGTCTTGCCGGTCATTTTCTTTTTACCACCGTCTTCTCCTGGTTCTGCAAAATACTTCGTCTTATATCTAAAATCCATGAGTGTGCGCATGCTAGAGTCTACGTACGCAACGATACTTCCGCCGCGACCACCGTCGCCACCATCTGGACCTCCGTCAGGCACATATTTTTCACGACGGAAACTGACTCTACCATTCCCACCGTTGCCTGCCTTTATATGAATTTTCGCTACATCTACAAACATAATACACCTCAAATCAATCTTATATATACAATATAATGGTTTTAAATAAAAATGTCCATCATTGATGATGGACATTTAGACTAAGCTTCATAAACGCTTACTTGTTTTTTATCTCTGCCTTTTCTTTCAAATCTCACGACACCATCTACTAAAGCGAATAATGTGTCATCGCCACCTCTGCCAACATTGTTGCCAGGATGAACTTTCGTGCCTCTTTGTCTGATCAAGATGCTACCAGCGCTAACAGTTTGTCCGTCAGCTCTTTTTACCCCTAGTCTTTTCGACGCGGAGTCACGACCGTTTTTAGAAGAACCTACACCTTTTTTACTTGCAAATAACTGTAAGTTAAACATTTTCAACATTTCCATGCACCTCCTTATTTCTGTGCTTGACGTATTTTGGATACGTCATTTCTATTCCTTCAATTCCGATCATTATCGTTTTAAAAGCTATATCAATTGTGTCGTTTAAATAACGCTCATCAATTACAAGCTCCAAATAACCATTGTCTATCGTACACTGAATTTGATCCTCAGGCACTTTGCCGATTTGCTCTACCGCGTTCACCAAGGTTTGAGCCAAAGTGGATACCGCCGCACACACCAAATCTTTGCCAGGCTCATCAGAATACGCATGACCAGTGACTTTAAGAGCTTTATAATGTCCCCTAGAAGTCGTGAAAACAATATTAATCATTTCTTACAAACTGATACTTTCGATTTTTACTTTGGTGTATGGTTGTCTGTGACCTTGCTTCTTACGGTAATCTTTCTTTGACTTGTACTTGAAAATGATTACTTTGGGACCCTTGCCGTTTTTAACTACAGAAGCAGTAACTTTAGCTGCGGAAACAGTATCTCCGACTTGTAGGCCTTCTTCGTTTGAAATTGCTAAAATTTCAGTAAAATCAACAGTATCGCCTTCATTTACGTCTAATTTCTCTACGAAAATCTCATCGCCTTGCTCAACTTTGTATTGCTTACCACCTGTTTTAATAATTGCGTACATATCGCACCTCCTCTATCCTTTCTCGCCAAAAGACGGTATTTGTATATATACAAATTTAAAAAACCGTTTTCGTGCGGCTACCCGATAAATATTATCACAGAACACTGTCAATGTCAATGTTTTGTGAACTGATTCTGTAGAAATTATTGCTCGCTTTAAGCCGTTTTAATTTTATGGAAAGTCCGATATCGTCAAAAATATTGTGCTGACTCAGGAAGATGTAATAAGATTCGGAAACTTCGAGGATCATCTGTTTTGTATTGGTATGTTCTTTGATACGGATCAGCTCATAATACAACTTGTTCAAATTCCAATACATCAGTTCTTCATCTTCAAAATCAAGGCTGACCTGATCTCTGATTGATGGTTTTTCACGCTTGCGGGTCATTTCAAAAAGACCCAGATTCGTGAACCCATATACCTGAAAACCATATTCTTTGGCAAAATACGATTCTGACACTTGATGGATGAATCGTTTTTTGTGTTCACTGGACATTTCGATCAGATCCATGATGATGACACCGCTGATATTATTCAGGAGCACATGTCCATTCAACAAGTCGGCTGCAGTCAAATTGGCGACCAATGCGGATTCAGACTTTTGCGTATCTGAGACGAAGAGTGCCGAATTGACGTCCACTATAGTAAACGCTTCGAGAACATCCACTGTTATTGATACCCCATTTGAGGCTTTCACTAACTTGGTCGAGAACAATTGGTCGACTGGAATATTCTTTTCGATCCATAAACCCAATGTTTTTTTGTGAAATTTGATTTTATTTTTGTCAATTTCAAATTTCAACAAAAAATCTCTAGTGCCTTCCGATGTGGTATGAAACTCATCGACAACATCGAAATCGATCTTGCTCATCAGCTGTTCATGAAAATCACTGGAACTGTAAATGCATTTAACGGATTGTTCCAATTTGGCCAGTGTGACCATTTTTTCCCACATACCAGCCAAACGACTCATTTCTTTGGTCAAAGTCTCAACTGGTTTTGAAACAAGATTGATGGCACTACGGATGATGAAGCCACTCGTAATACCAAAATCCAGAGCCAAAGTCTTCAATAATTTTCTTTGATCCAATGTGGATTCTATTTTTTTTGAAAATTTGATGTCTTTTAAATTTGGAAGAAAAATCACATGCTTTCCCTGTATGGAAATGTCAGTCGTCAATTGGGCACCTTTAGATTGGTAAGGTTCCTTGGATACTTGCGCTATGATCATTTGACCACTCTTGACCAATTGATTAAGCGGGGTCTCCTTATGATCATACCTACTGATTCCCACAGCTCTGAGCAAGTCGTTACGACGTATGAAAGCATTTTGAGCTAAACCGATATCGACGAAAGCACCATCCAAGCTGTTCACGACATTTACAATTCTGCCATTATGGATTTGATCGATGACATTATCTTTGAAATGATTTTCTATTATAATATCCATGATCCGTTTTTCCGACTCTTCATATAAAAGCCCGATTTTCATAACAGGAGAACTATCAATCACCAATGAAATCATACTATTCCTCTTCGCTTAATTCATATAAATTGGTCAATGTCCCATTTTTAGTAAAGTAAAGTCCTAAACGCTCCACGTCGATGTTAACGGCCTTTTGATTCAATTTGTAATGGGAGCCAAAAATATCAACCAATTTTTCGGGATTGAGGCTGCCGTTGCTTCCGGTTTGAAGCATGACCCTGAAAACAACTTCATTATCAGCATTGTAAAGCAATTTCATATCATGTATTTGTCCAAGGGCATTCACTGCTTTCACCGTGCCACGTTTTGTCTTCTTTTCATAAAATATCTCTTTTTCATTTAGAAACGATTCCACCCATTCTTCAAAAGGCAATTGTTCCACTTTGGAATCATACTCCACTTTTAGGATGTATTCGGCAAATTCGAGTTTAGACATCAAGGAATGCTTGCAATTTATGAACTGTGCATCCAGCACTTTGATGCCGTTAGGGAATTTGATGTCCTTGACTTGCTGGATGGATATTTCAGAATTCAGGATTACTTCCATCACTTCAGCTTTGCTGGAATAACCAACAGATAACGGGGATGCAAAAGTCAACCTTGGAATCGGATTGAAACCTTCTGAAAATTTCAAAGGCAATTTATTGAAACGAAACACACGTTCAAATAATTTCATCAATTCAAGATGTCCGAGGAATCTCATATAAGAATCTTTGGTATATAGAATCCTAAGCGTTTCCATAGCAATCACCGCCTATAATTTGTACATTCACACCACAACCTGTGCAACTGTCTCTACAATCACCAGTGACCACAGCATTGAGTGCATTTTCATACTCTGATACCAGATAGCTTTTATGAATACCTGGATCAAGAATATCCCAAGGTAGGTACTCATCATATGCACGTTCCCTAGTGTTGTAAAAACCCATTTCAAGATGGGTCTCTTCAAAAGCTGTCCGCCACAGGTCATAACGGAAATATTCATGCCATCCATCAAATTTACAACCAAGTTCAAAAGCTCTTAGCAGTGCGGCACCGATTTTCCTGTCACCTCTTGCAAATACACCTTCAAGTAGACTTGTTTCAGGATCATGATAATTATAAACCACTTTCCTGTTGATCAATTTTGTTCTAAGATGTTGAATTTTCTGTCTGAAAGTCGGAATATCATCTTGGCCCATCCATTGGAACGGTGTAAAAGGCTTAGGCACGAAACATGACGTGCTCACAGTCACTTGAACCGATTTCTTCACACCTTCCGGTTTTAACTGTTTGAATGTATAAGTGCCTAGGTTGGCTATTTCGCTGATTCCATCCAAATCCTCAGTGGTTTCAGTAGGAAGACCTATCATGAAATAAAGCTTTACCCTATGCCATCCCAGAGAAAAAATACTATTGAAAGTATCCGAAATATTTTGCTCGGAAACACCTTTGTTGATGACATCTCTTAGTCGTTGTGTTCCTGCTTCCGGTGCGAAAGTCAAACCAGTCTTTTTTATTTTCTGGATATCTTTGACGACATCCACTGAAAAACTGTCCAACCTCAATGAAGGCAGTGATACTCCAATGTTGTCCATTTCGTATTTGCCAACCAGATCTTTCACGAGTGGTCCTATTTGACTGTAATCCATTGTGCTGAGTGAAGCCAATGACATCTCTTCAAATCCCGTGGAACTCATGATTTTTTCGACGTTATCCATAATGGTCTCCGGTTTTTTCTCCCGGACAGGTCTGTAGATCATGCCGGCTTGGCAGAACCTGCATCCTTTTGTGCATCCCCTGAAAATTTCAACCATTGCACGATCGTGAACAATATCCGCAAATGGCACAATCATGGACTCTAGTTGAAAACCTGAATCGAAATCTTGAATGATTCTTTTTTTGATGACTTTCGGAACATCCTCAGTCACTTTATAACCACTCATTGTTCCATCTTCATTATATTCCGGTTCATAAAATTTAGGCACATATAGACCCTCAATGTTTGCGGCTTTGATCAGCAAATCATGTTTCGAGATTTTTTTATCCTTGTAAAGTTTATAGACTTCTATGAATTCAAGCAAAAGTTCTTCTGCCTCACCGATAAAAAAAATGTCTATAAAGTCTGCAAGAGGCTCTGGATTGTATACGCACGGACCGCCGGCAACAATCAGAGGATCCTTTTCATTTCTGTTTTTTGAAAGCAACTCTATTCCTGCAAGATTGAGCATGTTGAGTATATTGGTATAACTCAACTCATACTGCAAAGTGAAACCGAGAATGTCAAGATCGCCCAAAGCGGTTTTTGTTTCTAGAGTGACCAACTTAAGGTTGTTTGCACGAAGCTCTGCCTCCATATCCACCCAAGGAGCGAATACGCGTTCACAATAGACGTTATCTTGCTCATTCAACAATCTGTAAATGATTTGCATTCCGAGATGGCTCATCCCTACTTCATATATATCGGGAAAAGCAAAAGCGAAACGTATGGTGTTATCAGTGATCTCCTTTTGAAATGTGTTGATTTCTCCACCTATATACCTAGACGGTTTTTCCACATTTCGAAGCAATGCTTCTAAATTCATTATTCCTCCTAAAATCAATAACTAATAAAAGTTCCCTTTTTTCGTCTAACAAATATGGATTCTGCTATTCCAAGAGCAATCATACTAGTGACAAGTGAAGTCGATCCATAGCTGACGAACGGCAAGGTGATTCCTGTAACTGGCATTTTGCCCATTGTCATGGCAATATTTTCGATGATTTGAAACGCAAACATGAACACGAATCCTATAATGACATATGAACCGAAATCATCTTTGACTTTTCTGCTGATGTGAATCATTCTCATCAACAACAAAAAATACAGTGTGATTAAAAGTGCACCTCCTACAAAACCGGCTTCTTCCACAAAAACGGCAAAAATAAAATCACTTTCCTGTACAGGCAAGTAATCCAAGCGATGATAGACACCTTCAAAAATGCCTTTACCGTACATTTCACCCGAACCCATAGTTATTTTTGATTGCATGACCTGATAGTTGCCAGGCAATGTCATATCATCAGGATTTAGAAAAGCGTCTATTCTTACCCTTTGATGAGGCTCAAGCCTTGGATAAGCATATGGCAATCCAATCCCCATCAGCACACCACCGAGTAAAATGTATCTATACTTCAAACCTGCGACGAACATCATTCCAAATGTGACAAATACAAAAACCAATGAGGTTCCAAGGTCAGGCTGCTTCATCACTATCAATAAAAATGGCGCCATGACCAAGAGCGACTTGATTATGTCTTTGATCCCCTTCACGCCATTCATCTTTTCCAAAAATTTCGCAAAGAATAGTATAAAGCCGATTTTTGCAAGTTCACTGGTCTGAATATCAATGGGACCAAGTCCAATCCATCTCTGAGAGCCTTGACGAGTAATGCCAAGACCGGGAATATAAACCAATAGAAGCAAAAATATGCTAAGCGCATAAATCACCTTGTGGAATTCTCCAAAAACTTCATAATTGACCCATTGGAATATTATGATTACCACAAGTCCCAATAAAAATGAAAAAGCCTGCATTTTTACTTCACGAGTCAGTCCTTCGTTGATTGCATCCGTGGCACTCGCAATGGACACAAGACCGATTGCAAATATTATCATCACTATCAACATGAGCCAATAGTCAAAATTAGATAGAATTTTATTAATTTTCAATATGTCACCTCTATTTAAAAAAGGTCCCTAAGGACCTCATTCAACGTTTAAGATTTTTAAGTGGTATACTGGCCACCAAAACGGGCTTGCCAGAAGCACTATCTTTGGTGCGAGTGATTTTTATATCCAAATCTTTTGGATCATAATCGACATGTTCCGAGATTGATGTCAATATATCACGTCTCAAAAGCTCCAACAACTCAGGAGAGCAATTAGATCGATCATGAACCAGAACAAGTTTAAGTCTGTCCTTGGCAACGTTTTTACTTGTCGGTTTGCTATTTAAAAAGCCAAATAAATCGAACATAATACCTCCTCCTATTTACCAAAAGATAACGCTCTCTTTAGTTTATTGAAAAAACTTTCCTGAACATCAAATTCCATGAAAGGCACACTTTCACCGATTAATCTTTTGGAAACATTTCTAAAAGCCATTCCAGAAAGTGAATTTTCCTTGAATACAGCGGGTTCTCCCCTGTTTGTACTCATAACAACCTCTTCATCATCCGGTACGACACCGATCAGATCAATTGCCAAGATATCTTCAATATCTTCCACATTCATCATGTCACCACGTCTCGCCATATCAATTCTGAGTCTGTTGACTATGAGCAAAGGATCATGAATCTCTGCCGCTTCAAGCAAACCAATAATTCTATCCGCATCTCTTACTGCTGAGATCTCAGGTGTTGTCACTACGATTGCGCGATCAGCTCCTGAAATTGCATTTTTAAACCCTTGCTCAATTCCAGCAGGACAATCCACGATAACAAAATCATGTGTTTTTTTCAAGTCCATGATCAAATCTTTCATTTGCTCAGGATTAACAGCATTTTTATCTTTTGTCTGTGCTGCAGGTAAAAGGTATAAATTATCAAATCTCTTATCTTTGATTAAAGCCTGCTTAATTCTACAGACTCCGGTGACAACGTCGACAATGTCATATACAATTCTATTCTCTAGACCAAGTACCAGATCCAAATTTCTGAGACCGATATCAGCATCGATCACAACCACTTTTTTGCCTTCCATTGCTAGTGCGGCTCCGATATTTGCGGTAGTAGTCGTTTTTCCTACGCCGCCCTTGCCGGATGTTATAACAATTGATTCACCCATATGGTTCCCCTCCAAAAAAATATTTAAAGAACAAATTCTAATGACATTTTTCTATTTTGATGATACCGTTGCTCACTGAAGCCATTTCAGGAGATAGAGTATGCTCAGAATGATCATCGTTAGGTGGTACCGATATATATTTTGCGATTCTGATTTGAGTCGGTTTCAATAAATTCGCAACAACAATTGCAGATTCGAGACCTGCCGACCCTGCGTGCACAAATCCTAAAATTCTACCCATCACAACTATATTACCTTCCGCAATGATTTCAGCACCGGGATTCACATCGCCGATCAAAATGACATTGCCTGGATAAAGCACAGAATTACCGGATCGAAGAGTGCCAAACACAAATTTCGTATCCGCTATTTTGGGGTGTACAATAACAGACTCCTTAAAAACCGGTGGTGGTTCGTTAGCTGGCTCGGGCACGTGTACCGGTTCAGGTTCAGGATTTTTTCTAATCTCGCTGATTTCTTCCTCGAGACTTTCAACTTCAATGCCGTATTGATTGGATAAAAGATCTTCAATTTCAGCTTTTTGCTTATAAGTGAATCTTTGACCTGTGAGTCCGATGATTTTGGACCCTTTATAAAACGCACCTGATTCTTCCAAGATTTTTTTGAGATGTGTCATAATGCGTGTGTAACTTTCATTTGTGTCGACATTCAGATATAGGCCATTCAATTTGCCTTTAAACTCAGCTGGTCCCTTACGTGCCATAGCATCACCACCCGCTTTATTTTTCAATCAACCTAACATTTCTATTGTAACTTATTTTGACTCATACTACAACATTTAGTCTTTCATCGGTGGTTCTAATTTGAAATATTCTGCATATACATCTCTGGCCACTGGTGCTGAATACATACCGCTTCCACCTTGTGGAATGAAAATCACAACAGCGATCTCCGGATTCTCATATGGCGCATAAGAAACATACCAAGAATAGTTGTCATAGGGCAATCTGAACTGATTGAGATCCTCATCCGTCAATTTTCCTCCAGACAGGGATTTTATTGCATCTCTCATTGCGTTGCCCTTGTTCAGATAATCCCTTTGCACTAAGCCGTTGAGTTTGACTTGGAGCATATCTCTTTCAACCTCGGTTTCAGCTTCGTTTTTTGCTTTTTCAAGAGCCACCATTTCTTCACTTCGTTGCTTGATGATCTCGAGCGTTTTCTCATTTACTTCTTCAATGTTGAGGGATCGGTCAATCTCGGACAAATATTCGGTGAGATAAGCGACTTCGTCCAGCGGGGGCATCAATCCGGCTTTTTCAGCTGTACCAGTCTTACCGGCGATGGCAATTGGAAATTTGTCAAATAAAGATCTTACAGAACTGGACGTGCCGTTGACCGCTTGACGCATACCCTTTTGAATATGTGGCAAAAGATTCAGCTCATCCATTGACAATCGTTCTCCTGTATTTTTCTCCTTGACTTCATCGCCAATCTTTTTGATGAGTGTCAACTCATTTAAATACCCACCATTTGCAATTGTGGCGATATATCTGGCAATTTGAATCGGTGTATAGGTATGATCGCCTTGTCCGATGGATAAGTTGAGGGTATCACTTTCATACCATTTCATTAAGTTGAAATAATCGTATTTGATCAAGTCAGCAAGTCTTTCGGTCAAATTGGACTCCTTGATGCTACCCAATGCATACAGCTTGTTGATCAGTGCTCCTCTTGAAGGATTTTCGTCTGACCAACTAATGATTTCATCGACGATTGAATTCAAATTTTCCTCTTTGGCAATCAATTCTTCAGGAAAATAATCTTTGGCAATTCTTTTGAGCTCAGTTCTTAAAAGTGCTTGTATGGTTCTTTTCTTTCTTTCAGGTTCTGGAAGACCAGTTGCCACTTCATTGATTTCAATGCCAGTCTTGACATCGAGTCCGAATTGTCTTGAGGATTCTGTCATGATTGCAGGACCCATTTCAAAATTCAATGTTCTGCCGGCATTGAAATCTTTACCGGTGGCCACATTGAAGAAATAGTAGTTGCAAGATACCTCGATAGCCCTGAATAAATCTGTCGGACCATGAATTCCTCCATAATCATTCCATAACCAGCAACCAAATCTTTGGTTACCGATTTCAACATACCCGGCTGAAAACAATTTCTGGTATGGATTCAGTCCTTGCTCCAGTGCGGAGTAACCTGTTACCATTTTGTATATAGAGCCCGGTTGAACTGCCATCATGGTCACAATGTTATAAAGAGGCCTTGCAGCGAGCGGATTTCTTTTGTTGACTGGATTGAGTGCATTCCAATCTTCCTGACTGATCCCCGTAGAGAAGAGATTGACATCATAAGAAGGATAACTTGCCATTGCAAGCACTTCGCCTGTATTCACATTGACGACAACTCCCGCTGCAGTTTCCACCTTTGGATAAGGTTTGTATTTGTAATCGCCCCAAGGACTTTCGTAGGTGCCTCCGACTCTAATTGCATCGAGTGCTTTTTCAAGACTGTCCTCAAGTACATATTGTAGGGGCAGATCGATCGTCAAATATATATCGTCACCGGATTTGTTGGCCTTTGTATCAAGTCCATAGACTTCCTGATCCACTTCAGAAACAAATTTCCCATAAACATCCACCTCAATATACTTGTATCCGTTCTCGCCGTGGAGAGTGGTTTCATAGACACCTTCAATCCCAATCTTTCCAATGACTTGATTCTGATTGTATCCCAGTGTTCTCACATAAGATTCAATTTCGGCATCAGTAGCGATCGGTCCTACATATCCCAGTATATGGGCAGCTGTTGATTTTTCCGGGTACAGCCTGACAGTCTGATAAATCACTGAAAGTCCAGGAAACTCATAACCTTTTTCTTGAACAAGAACCGCTGTTTCTTGTGAAACCGAAGAAGCTATTGTGATAGGTTCATATTTAAGAAACCCTTTTTCTTTGATGGCATGTCTCAGCACTATAATTTTGTATGCATCATAATCGTCATATTTTGATGGAATCCTGAATTCATTTCGATTTCTAATGGCCTCAAAAGCATCTTTAGCACTGATGTTTTGATCTAGACCATACATTCTCAAGAAATTGAGTTTGTAAACCTCATCCATGAAAATCATTCTCGAGGTGGATATGGGCATATATCGTCCTTGGTTGTAAAGGATTCTATAAGCTTCATAATTGCTGAGCTCAGGATTAATATAATTGGCACCTCTGACATCCATGAACACCTCTTCAGCATTCCATGAGTCATCATAGCCATTGTCAGCAAGCCATTTGCTGATACTTTCATCAAAACGGTATTTGTACTCACCATTTTTAATGTAAATAGGAAACTCCAAGTGCTTCTCATTTTGTTTCTCAAGGAAATCATACATGGCAATGGCAATTTCCGAAAACGACTCCGCAGGGATTATGCTGCTGTTGAGCTCAAGCCCAAAACCGACTTCATTGGTCGCCAGCAAATTTCCGTTGCGATCAAATATCTCTCCACGTTTTGCCAACGTTTCAACCTTTTTGATCCTATTGCTTACTGACCTTTGATAATAGTATTCACCTTGAGTTATCGTCAAATCATAAAGACTGTGACCTAAGAATGCAAATACCAGTATAAAAACCAATATCACATGGTTTTTTCTATTCGTGATAAAATTAAGCATTGTAATCCCCCAACTTATATCCATTAGCTCTCTTAAATACTATTGAGTAGATAATAAGACCCAAAGCACTATTATAGACAATCTCAGTGAGTATTTTATCAGCAATCAGATGAAAAGGAACGGTTGCCTGAAAAAAGAACATCACCACATAAAAAAGCAAATGATACAGTCCGGTGCTGAGCGCGATCAAAAATACCGGTGTCAGATAATTGCCTTTAAAAAGCACCCTGATCAACAATGTCGCAAGAAAGATGATTATGATATAAATCATCAGATTCGTACCTAACATTCTCCCTAAAAACACATCTTGAAGCAATCCGGAAACAGCTGCAAAATAATAGGCATGTCTTTCAGAAAAGAGTGCCAAGAAAACTATAGACAAAATGATGCAAAAATTAGGAATTGCATCATTGATTCTAAAAAGCTGTAAAATTGTACTCGATAGTATAAAGTTGGCAAATGCCAATAAGAATACATATCTATATTTCATTTACTCACCATCCAATTGGGTTTCATGGTTCATCATTTCCATGGCATTAGACTTATCATCTTCAGAAAACGGTATCACCATGACCTTATCAATTTTCTTGAAATCCACAACAGGCATAACTTTGATTCTCTTTAAAAGTTGATCCCTGTCTTCGATGACTTCATAGATCTTTCCGACCAAAATACCCTTAGGATACATCCCAAGTCCTGAAGTGACTATATATTCATCCACATTCACATTTGCTTTGGGATCGAACAGTTCACCAATCAATTCATAATTGGTTGTTCCACTTAAAGTACCTACGTAATCATTAGACACTCTTAACATTTCAAAACCGACAGATGACTTGTGATCTATGATTGCGATGACTTTTGACCACTTTTCACCGACTTCGTAGACGAGTCCCACAAGACCATTCCCATTGATTACAGTACTATTTTTTGTGACGCCCTGATTATAACCAACATCGATGGTGAACATGTTGTACCAATTGCCAATATCTTTCGCAATGACATTAGCGGATACTATCGAGTCAAGCTGTGTGCTGTCAACATATTTGAGCGCGGATTTGAGTTGACGTAATTCCTCAATTTCCTTTTGTGACATTGTGAGCCCGACTATCTGCTCTTTTAGAAACTCATTTTCTTTGGTCAAATCCTCATTCAATTCTTTATAATTCAAAACATTGATAATCGGTTCAGTTTTTTCGTCTATATAATTTCCAATATTGGTCAAAAATCTTTGAACTGGAATAAATATAGAACCTAACTGACTCTCAATGACAGTAACCCGATCTCTGCCGCCAAAAGATATGACCATGAGTAAAATCAAAATGATTCCGACAACCGTGATGATTACTTTTTTATAACGTTCATTCATGTGATCACCAAAACCTTGTCGTATTTTACTAGAATCCTCTCGAACTTATAAAAACCTCTTTTAGCTCATTAAAGCTTTCTACAGCCTTGCTCGTACCGATTGCTACACAATCTAGTGGATTTTCAGCGATTCTTACAGGCATTCCGGTCTCTTTGATGATAAGTTTATCCAAATCCTGGAGCAAAGCTCCTCCACCAGCCAGTACAATTCCTGACTCGTAAATATCAGATGACAATTCTGGTGGTGTTTTTTCAAGTGTGGATTTTATGCCTTCAACGATGGCCTGAATCGGTTCTCTGATTGCTTCATAAATTTCACTTGATTTCAACAGCAAAGTGTTTGGTAAACCTGTAACAAGATTACGTCCTGTTATCTGCATTTCTCTGTCCACTTCAGGTAACATTGCGCATGCAATACTCATTTTGATATTTTCAGCCGTTCTTTCACCTATCAGCAAACTGTATTTCTTACGCACAAATGTGATAATGGATTCATCCAGTTCATCTCCAGCGATTCTGATTGATCTACTTGTTACAATGCCTCCCAATGAGATTACTGCGATTTCTGTGGTACCTCCGCCTATATCGACAATCATACTGCCTATTGGTTCGGTAATCGGCATATCAGCTCCAATAGCAGCTGCCATAGGCTCTTCAATCAAAAATGCGTCCTTTGCTCCAGCAGAAATCGCAGCTTCATAAACCGCTCTCTTCTCCACTTCCGTTATTTGTGATGGAATACCGATCACGACTTTGGCACCAGTGAAGAAATTGATGTTCGGTACTGCTTTATTGATAAAATATTTGATCATCTTTTGTGTGATATCAAAATCTGCAATAACACCATCTTTGAGTGGTCTGATCGCTCTGATTTGTCCTGGAGTCTTGCCAATCATTTCCTTGGCTTCTCTACCTACGGCAAGTACCTGTCCTTTATCGTTAATGGCAACTACTGAGGATTCTCTCACGACAATCCCCTTACCTTTTAAACAAACCAACGTGTTTGAAGTTCCTAAATCAATTCCTAACTGCTTGTAAAATAAACCAAATCTCATAATTATTGTTCCTTTCTCATGCCTATAGTTGATTTTCTTCCTTGAAACTGTAGTAACCTGATTTTCCAATTATAATATGATCCACCAGTGGTATCCCAATCAAATTTCCCGCTTCAGAAAGACGTTTTGTGACATGTATGTCTTCTTTGCTTGGATTGACATGGCCTGATGGATGGTTGTGAACAACTAAAATGGATGCAGCGCTTCTCTTTATGGCTCTATTATAAACTTCACGAGGATGAACGATTGAAGCATTAAGACTTCCTATCGATACAACTTCCCAGTTAATAATCTCGTTTTTTGTGTTGAGTAGTACAGTTATAAATTTTTCAACTTTTAAATCCGAAAGCTGTGCCCTGAAATAATGGACGACTTCACTTGGTCCGGAAATCTTGATGCGTCGATTCAAATCGGAAGACTGGACGCGTTTTCCAAGCTCTATCGCCGATAGGATTTGGCAGGCTTTTGATGCTCCAATTCCATTGAAATTGCATAATTCTTCAACAGTGATATTGGCGATTTCAGTAAAATCATCTTCAAATGAGTTTACCAAGTCTTGACCAAGCTGCAATGCGGATCTTTTTTGAGTGCCAGTTCTGAGCAATATGGATAAAAGCTCCGAATTGCTTAAGTTGGTCACTCCTTTAGACAAAAGTTTTTCTCTAGGTTGTTCACTGAGTGGTATTTGTTTAATCATTTAGGTTCTCCTGCTTATAAGAGGTCAATTTGAAAGTGCTTTCTCAACAATTGACTTAATTTAGAGAGAGGCAATCCCATCACATTGAAATAGTCACCATCGATCTTCTTCACAAGCAGTGCGCCAATACCTTGTATACCATATGCGCCAGCCTTGTCGAGCGGTTCGTTGGTGTTCAAATAATTTTCAATTTGGTCATCGGATAAAATATTGAAAGTGACCGTTGTCTTTTCGTAATCCACAACGCAGATGTTCTGATTTTTATAGACCAAGGCCAATCCAGTGTAGACTTCATGGACTTCACCATTGAGGGTATCCAGCATAACTTTTGCATCGGCCCTCGAGCTGGGTTTTCCAAGTATTTCATCCTTGTAAACCATGGTATCACTCGCGATAACGACAGCCTCTGGATACTTGTTCGCAACATCGATGGCTTTTTCAAAAGCTAGTGCCATAACGGTTTGTACTGGTGTTTCATGAGATCTGGTCACTTCTTCAATCTTACTTGGAATAACATCAAATTGAATGTTGAATTGGTCAAGAAGTTCAATTCTTCTTGGAGAGCCGGATGCCAGTATTATTCTCATAATTTTTTATAAACCACAAATGCTATGATAATACCTATTATTCCTGCTAGGTTCAAACTCAGTTTAAGTCCAAATGTCAATATGATCACGTTCAAATCCACGACAAAAGGGTCTACTCCGATTGTTTTTCCATAATTGAGCAGTGGGATGGTATCACCAAAAGCTGAGCCAATCAGACTACCGAAAATGGCTCCAATGAGTAATAGTACAAGTAAAATAACGCTCTCATTGCTTTTAACTCTCATAACGACTCCTAAATTATACCATATTTTTACAGTTAAACAGCCTTTTATTTAACCTACATAATAGTTTAGCATTATGTTCTTTCAAATACAAGACAAAGCGACCAATGTAAACATGAATTTAATTAAACATCCAATGGTTTCAATACAATATTGTTAAGGGTTAAAATAAGAAAAACCGCCATTGGATTGGCGGTTTTAAATCAAGGATCATTCCACTGTTCGTAGCGTCAAATCACCTTGAATGGCTTTTGTTGGACATTTTTCTACACAAATCATACAGTTTGTACATTTGTCATAATCTATTTCAGCAAGATTGTTAATGACATGAATCGCATCGTGAGGACAGTTTCTTTCACAAATCCCGCAGGCTATACAAGCCACATTACAATTTTTCTTGACCATGGGACCTTTGTCATAGTTGTTGCACGCGACAATGGTGAGCTGTTCATAAGGCACGAGACTGATGACATTTTTAGGGCATATCACCACACATTTGTTACATGCTGTACATTTTTCAGGATCCACTTCAGCGAGTCCTTTGTCATTGATGTGAATTGCATCGAACGGACATACTTGGACACATGAACCAAGACCCATGCAGCCGTATAAACATTTTTTCGGTCCACCGTTAAGTAAGTTGGCGGCCAAACAACTGTCAATTCCATCATAATCATAGCGATTGCCACAGTTTTCATCATGGCCTTCACATTTTACTCTGGCAACTTTCTTTACAGAATCTCCAGCATCAAGACCCATGATTTGAGCCACTGCCAATGCCGTATCGGCTCCACCGACAGGACACCCGTTAACTGGTGCGACACCTCTTACAACAGCTTGTGCAAATCCGTCACATCCTGGATAGCCACAAGCGCCACAGTTTGCACCTGGTACTGCTTCTCTCACAGCCACAACCCTCGGATCTATTTCCACTGCAAATTTCTTTGATGCGAACGCGAGGCCGACACCAAACAACAGTCCCATGATCCCAAGAATCCCGGCAGCTATTATAATTGTATTAATATCCATTTAATCCACCCTTTCTTATACCAAGCCTGTAAAGCCGAGGAAGGCGATTGACATCAAGCTCGCTGTAATTAAAGCTATTGGAAATCCCTTGAATGGCAAAGGCACATCTGATATTTCCAATTTTTCTCTGATTCCCGCAAACAAAACGATGGCCATGGAGAAACCAATTGCCGCAAAGAAAGAATGTACAATCGTTTGAATCAATCCAAAATCGTACTGGATGTTCAAAAGTGCCAAACCCAACACAGCGCAGTTCGTCGTGATGAGAGGCAAAAACACTCCAAGTGCCTGATAAAGGGTAGGACTCATTTTCTGAAGAACGATTTCAACGAACTGAACCAGAGATGCGATGACAAGTATGAACGCCGCCGTCTGCAAGAATTCAAGTCCGAGTTTTACCAAAATATAATGATGAACAAAGTACGTCAATGTTCCTGCCATCGTCATAACAAATGTTACAGCCATTCCCATTCCAAACGCAGTTTCAACTTGCTTGGATACCCCAAGGAAAGGACAGATGCCAAGAAATCTCGATAGGACAAAGTTGTTAACGAGAATTGCACTGACCATGATTACAAAAATACTTGCATTTTCCACAACAACCCCTCCTTATTTAGAACTTTTGATTTGAACCACATTATAAAGTGCCAACAATATTCCAAGAGCAAGGAAAGCTCCTGGAGGTAAGATCATGATAAGTGCAGGCTTGTAGTTTGCGCCGAGCAAAGAAACATCAAAGATGGTTCCATTGCCGAACAACTCCCTTACGCTGCCCAGAACAAATAACGCGAGTGTGAATCCGAGTCCCATTCCCGCTCCATCCATCAGTGACGCAACAACACCATTTTTGGATGCAAAAGACTCTGCACGAGCGAGGATGATACAGTTTACAACAATCAATGGGATGAATAGACCAAGCGCACTAAACAGTGCCGGTGTAAATGCTTCCATCAACATACCTACAATAGTAACGAAACTTGCGATGATGACAACGAATGCAGGAATCCTTACTTTTGCAGGTATGAACTTTCTGAGTATTGATATCGCCGCATTTGAACTGATCAATACAGCTGTGGTCGCCAGTCCCATGCCGATGCCGTTCACAGCTGAAGTAGTGACAGCAAGTGTAGGGCACATTCCCAAAAGTTGAACAAAAATTGGGTTTTCTTTAATCAAACCGTTAGTGAAATTTTTAATATTCAATTTCCGACCCCTCCTTGTTCAATGATCATGTGAAATGCATCAATAGAAGCATTGGCGCCAACTGTTATAGCGTTAGAAGTAATAGTCGCTCCGGTAATCGCTTGAATATCATTGCCTGATGCGACCGTTTTAGATACACCTATCATTTCAGCTGCAGACTTCCCTGCGTATTGCTCGTAATAAGCTTCATCTGTTCCTTTTGCTCCGAGTCCTGGAGTCTCTTGATGACTTCCGACTCTGAGTCCGGTGACTTCTGAATTCAAATTGATTCCAGTTACAACTTCCATAGGACCGCCAAAACCAGTAGGTCTCGATTTGAACACATATCCTACGATTGAATCTGAGTTGTCATAACCTACATATGATTCCACTATAGGAGCAAAGTTTTCTGTGATTTCAATCGCCAAATCACCAGTAATGTCTTCAAATCTTATGGCCTCTGGTAAAACTTCCTTTTTGGCGAGCTCGTTGGCCATCGTTCTTTGCTCAATGATTTTGTCCTTTGTGACTTCGTTTGTCAAAGCAAGAGACATTGCCGCAACAAAACTGATGACGAGAAGGATCAAACCTGTTTTTAAGATATCTTTCATTATTTCGCACCTCCAAACACACGAGGTTTTGTGTATTTATCAATCAATGGTGCCACTACATTCATTAACAGAATGGAGTACGACACACCTTCAGGGTATCCGCCATACACTCTTATGACCACAGTGATGACACCCATTCCAATCGCGTAGATGACTTGACCCTTCGCAGTTATTGGAGATGACGCATAATCCGTCGCCATGAAGAAAGCACCTAAAATTAGACCACCAGCCAATACGTGAAGTATTGTTGTCTGAACATCAAATCCTGTGATTATAAAAGTCATTATTGCTACAGTTCCAATATATAATCCCGGGATTCTGATGGAAATAATCCCTCTATAAATCAGATAAAGTCCACCCAACAGAAGCAATAATGCTGAAGTTTCGCCAATACTTCCTCCAATTGTTCCGAGTAAAGCATCCGTGATTGACGGTACCGGAACATTAAGACCTTCTTTTAGAATTCCAAGAGCAGTCGCATTTGTGACCGCATCGGCTTTTACTGCTGTCCATGTGGTCATTTCCACCGGCCAAGAGGCTACTAGCATCGCTCTTGCGGCTAGAGCAGGGTTCATGAAGTTGTGTCCCAATCCACCAAATGCCTGTTTTACTATGATGATTGCAAACGCACTACCTACTACAGGCAACCAAAGTGGTACCGAAACAGGTAAATTCATACCAAGGAGAAGTCCTGTCACAACAGCGCTAAAATCGTCCACTGTGATTGGCACTTTTCTGATTTTCTGACTTAATGCTTCCGCTGCCATTGCACTAACAATTGAAAGTAGCAATATGGTCAGTGCTCTAAGCCCGAAGTTGTACACCCCAAACGCCGCTGCCGGCAGCAAGGCAATTGTTACGTCCCTCATAATCTTTTGAGTCGTTTCAGTCGAACGAATATGAGGAGAAGATGATACTGTTAATCTTGATTCCATCGAATAAACCTCCCCTATTTACGTTTTTTAGCGATTATTTCTCTTTTAGCGACACGAATCGTCTGAAGCAATGGACGATTTGCAGGACAAACAAATGAGCACGAGCCACACTCGATACAATCCAGAGCATTAAACTCACTCGCCTTGTCATAATTATTGAGTAGCGCATAAGCACTGATTTGAATCGGCTCAAGGAATGCCGGACAAACAGAGACACATTTTCCACATCTGATACAAAGTGACGGTTCCGGCAACTTCGCTTCCTCAGGTGAAAATACCAGTACTCCTGAAGTGTTTTTCATAGCTGGAAGATTATCGGTCATTTGTGCAACACCCATCATTGGTCCACCAAGCAATAATTTCCCAGGTGTTCCATTGTAACCACCACAGAACTCAATCAAGGTTTTTACAGGTGTCCCCACTTTGAAACGAATGTTTTTAGGAGACTTGATGCCCTTGCCGGTCACTGTGCATATTCTCTCTATCAATGGCATGCCGGTATTGAATAAATTGCCTATAGTGGCCACAGTAGCAACATTACTCACAATGACACCGATATCCATAGGAAGCCCACCTGAAGGAATTTCCTTTCCCGTACATGCATAAATCAATTGTTTTTCAGCACCCTGTGGGTACTTTGTTCTAAGTCCGACTATTTGGATTTCGGTGTCCACAGCGGCTTTGGTCATTGTTTCAATCGCATCTGGTTTGTTGTTTTCAATTCCAATATATCCGTACTTGACATTTAGCGCATGCATCAAGATTTGCAATCCTTTGATGATCAATTCTGGTGTCTCCAACATCAATCTGTGGTCGCAGGTCAAATAAGGCTCACATTCTGCACCGTTGAGTACGAGCGTGTCAATCGGCTTTTCCGGTGGTGGTGACAGTTTCACATGTGTTGGGAAACCAGCTCCCCCCATACCGACAATGCCAGCATTTTTAATGATCTCAATGATTTCTTTTCCAGATAAGGTCTTGAAATCAGGCTGTGGAACCACACTTTCATGAATTGCATTCAAACCATCATTTTCGATGATGACACATACATCAAAGCCATACGCAGTATCTTGCTTTTTTACATCCAACACGGTTCCTGACACAGAACTGTGTACATTTGCTGATACGAATGAAGTTGCAGATCCGACCAGTTGACCCACTTTCACATAGTCTCCCTTTTGAACAACGGGTTCACAAGGTGCACCGATGTGTTGTCTAAGTGGAATTTCAACTACTTTAGGATCCAAAAAATCAACGATAGGCAAATGCTCCGTAGCTTTTTTGGCATGTGGCGGATGAATGCCACCTTTAAACGATAGAAGCCCCATATACTCACCCCTTCAATTAATTTGACATTGTACTTGACAATGTTTTAACTTTTATTAACAAAGAAATTATACTGTATACAATTTCTCGCATAACCATAACAATTTTACTATAAAAGCAAAGTGAGGTCAATGCAAGAGTCCTTGAAATTTCAACATTTTTTTAAAATTACAAGTTAAATCTTTACCAATCTTTGACCTCGTCGTCTCTCATTATCTATCGAGTCAGTTTCAATAATTGTACCGCATAAGCTCCACTAAACTTGCTTCCACTCGCTTTTTGATCTAACAAATTTTGATAGATGTTAAGGCTGTCTTCCACAAACTTTGTTAATTCCATGTCAGCGTTTTCATCATAGGCACTCAATATTTCCAAAATTCTTTGAAGCGGTGCAATCTGTTTTTCGATAAGATCGGGATTCACTCCAGTTTCTTCACTCAGTTTCAACCAAAAATAATCCGATTCATAATAAAAATCATAAAAATCCTTTTTGACGCTCTCAATCTCTTCCAAGACAGCCCAAAATTCAAATGTCTTGAACTCAACAGAGATGGAATCCACATAGGCATCCTGGTGTTCATTGTATTTCGTCACAAATGAACTTCTAAACGACCTTGCACTGCTTTCAGAAAAAGTCAAAGCCGTGAACACCTTATACTGAGTATTGAATTTGATCCATATTGCATATATGTTTTTATCCTCCAAATTCTCAGAGGCTGCTTCTGCGTTGGACTCAGCATTGAAACTGCCTAATTGGACAAAAAAGAAGTCCGTTGACTCGAATTCGATTTTACCACTTACTGTTTGAACTTTCTCAACTGGAACCTCAATCACAGTTTCAGGAATCTCGTTCACGTCTTTTGAGGCTATACCAAATTTGCCTGTAGCCAGCAAAATGATTGCGGTCAAAATGAATCCGAATACAAATGTAATGAGTGGAATCAAAATCATCGCAACCCAAAATTTGTCTTTAATCTGATTGAAATAGTGTATCAATGGTTTCATACTGTGATTGCCTCCTATAAACTTCTTTTTCAATTATAACAAAAAAAATACAAGTTGAGAAAGCTTAAATAAGCACAACTTGTATCACATCGTTTCAACCAATCAATTTAGAAATTTCGCTGATGACTTTTTCGGGGACGAACGGTTTGACAATAAACCCCTTTGCACCGGAACGCACCGAGTCAATCACCATGCTCTCCTGTCCCATCGCGCTGCACATGAGCACTTTGGCATTCGGATCCACGGAGATAATCAATTTCAACCCTTCAATACCACTGACTTCAGGCATCGTTATGTCCATAGTGACCAAATCGGGGCTGACTTCTTTATATTTCTGGAATGCCTCACTGCCATTGCCCGCTTCTGCCACCACTTCATATCCCGCTTTCGTGACAATATCACTCAAAAGTTTTCTCATGAACATAGCGTCGTCGACAATCAAAATTCTTTTACCCATAATTGTGCCACCCTTCTATAATAAATTGATTATACCCATAATCACCAACAAATTCAACACGATAGCCTTAAATTTTTCTTCATTGATCCTGCTTCCCAATGCAGTACCCACTAAAGTCCCAATGATCAGAAATGGTAAAACGATCAATTGATCCTTGAAGGTTTGAAATGTGATCAGTCCACTACCCGCATACAGGAAGACAGTGACGATGTTGAGCAATAAAAAATAAGTGGTCAGACTGCTTCGAAAATAGTCCCTGTTCTTATTTTCATTGGACAACATCACCACTATAGGTGGACCACTCAGTGAAACAGAACCGTTGAGCAATCCGCTCAGAATACCCGCTATAAAATAAGATTTGTTCTGATTCTTCATATGAATTTTGAATCCTCGTTTCATTGCTATGGCTATTAAAATCAAAACAATTCCGATGAAGATTTTCAAAGTATCCTCATTCGTGAATTTGAGCAGCAAAACTCCAATTGGTGTAGTTAAAACTGCCATGACAAACATCAGTAAAAGCGATTTTATTTGAGGCACCATCTTTAACCTCATCAAAATGATGATGTTCATGATCAAGCTAAAAAAAACAAGCATGGGTACAATGGTTTTGAGATTTAAGAACAGACCAAGCAACGGTAATGCCAATAGTGAAAATCCAAAGCTGGTCGCACCTTGAACCATAGCCGAGAACAATATGATTATTCCTGTCAAAATAATTGTCATTTCATATCTCCTTACTTACTAGACCTAAAAATCATTATACCATCATTCTTTTTAAATGGAAAAAATCCTTTGAAATTTATTTTTGAAATACCTATTGACTTTTTATTGCAATGTCACTATAATAAAAAAGTCGCAACAAGACATGCGGATGTGGTGGAATGGCAGACACGCAGGCTTGAGGGGTCTGTGGTAGCAATACCGTATGGGTTCAAGTCCCATCATCCGCACCATTTTGAAAAAAGACTTGGTTCAAGTCTTTTTTTTATGCTTAAATTTTCAAAAGCGTCAATCTAACTCATAGGAGCTGGATTGACGCTTTTTTTACTTTTGATTACTTTATTTTTTTTAGTTTTGGGTTTTCAACCACTCCAGGAATACGGCCACGTTTAGCAACAGCTTTTCCTGCAACCACTTTCAAATCCATTGTCATGTCTATCGGTGATGCGCCAGAAATGTAACTTCCAACTCCGAAAGAATCGGCACCGGCTTCACTGAGTAGTCTGATTCGATCTGGGGTCAAACCACCCGACACGAAAATCTTGACGTTACCAAAACCTTCCAGATCAAGTTTTGCTCTCATCTCTCTGACCAATCCAGGTGTCACCCCACCCCGTTCACTCGGAGTATCTAGTCGTACACCATACAAATTGCCGTTCAAAGCTTTCGCAATTCTGATGGCTTCTTCCACCTCATCTTTGTAGGTGTCCACTAAAACGATCCGGTTATGGTCTGGCGCTGCAATTTTATCATATGCCAATGCGACAGGTAAGGTATCACCCACAACAAGCATAGCACTGTGGGGCACGGTACCAGATGGATTTATACCACTAAGTTTGGCCGCTAAAATACAACTCGCACCACCGGCTCCACCGATTACAGCCGCACGTTCCATAACTGGTGCTACTGAAGGATGCACATGTCTTGCGCCAAAACACAAGAAGAATTTGTCGCCACAAGCCTCTTTGACTGTTCTTGAAGCGGTTGCCCAACCTGAGGCACTTGCAAGCATCCCTAAAATGGTCGTTTCAAAAATAGCGAACTCACTGTATTTCCCTTTAATTCTTAAAATAGTATCTTTTTTATCGAAAGTTTCTCCTTCATCAATAGCCCACAATTCAAGAGGTTTGTCTTTGAATAGATTGATGACCTCTTCCATACCGGCCATGACCCCAGGCTTTCTTGGGAAAATCTCTGCAATGACTTCAGAATCCGATAAATTCATATGGTTTAAAATGTCCAGAGTCCTTAAAAAATATACATCTGTCGTGTGTCCGCCAATAATTTCCTCATGGGTTGCACTATGCAATAGACGTTTTTCGGAGATCTCGATTTCATCAATATCCGACAACTGCTTAAGTTCTTTAATCATGGTTCTTCCTTCCTACCATTTAGTCCATTACATTATAAGTGATTTGAATGGTGGAATCAACGTTCGTTATTTATTTGTCGAAAAAGCCAAAGCTTGATTGATTTGGCTGAATAGGGACTCTTCATCAGTTGAATTATCAATGATCAAATCGGATACTATTTTTTTTTCATCAATGGGTATTTGAGCCCGTATCCTCAGTAAAGCTTCTCCCATACCGACTTTGTCCCGTTCGATGATCCGTTTCAAACAGATGTCTTCAGGTGCGTAAACAAGCCAAATCATATCAAACATGTACATGAGATCTGATTCGATCAATAGAGGTATATCTGCAAACAACACCTCATTATGATACGATAATTCGTGAAGCAGTTCTATCATCAGACGTCTTACTTCCGGATGTACAATTTCGTTTAATTTCTTCCTGAGAGCAACATCATTGAATATTAGACCTCCGAGCATTTTTCTGTTGATGCTTCTATCGTTGTTCAAAATAGCTTCCCCAAATTCAGAGACAATATCAAAGTATGCTTTTTCACCGGGTTCAACAGCGTTTTTAGCCAGCACATCGGCATCAATGACAATATAACCTCTGCTCTTAAGGTACTCAGTCGCTGTACTTTTACCACTGCCTATGCCCCCTGTAAGTCCAATGAATTTGCATTTCTTATTTCGCATCATACCAACTGCCTCCGGTATTCATATCCACATTTAAAGGTACACAAAGCTGGGTGGCGTTTTCCATACTGTCTTTAAGAATGGCTTTAACCTGATCGAGTTCATCCATTGGTACATTCAATATCAGTTCATCATGTACTTGTAGGATCAACTTGCTTTTGAGATTGTTTTCATTTAATGCGTTATAGACCTTAATCATGGCAAGCTTGATGATATCTGCTGCTGAGCCTTGAATTGGCGTGTTTCTGGCTATCCTTTCCGCAGACGACCTCAACATGAAATTCTTGCTGTTAATATCAGGAACATATCTTCTTCGATTGAGTAAGGTTTCAACATAACCTACTTCTTTGCAATTATCTATGATTGTATTCATAAAGCCTTGGACTTTTGGATAGCTTTCAAAATAATTTTCAATATAAGCTTTTGCTTCTTTTCTGCTTATTCCCAAGCTTTCCGACAATCCAAAATCGCCCATCCCATAAACGATTCCAAAATTGACCTCCTTTGCACGGCTACGTTGCAAACTGCTCACTTCATTTTCAGGAATCTTGAATACTTGAGAAGCCGTGATTGTGTGGATATCCAGATTGTTGCTGAAGGCTTCAATGAGTTTTTCATCACGTGACAGGTGTGCAAGTACCCTGAGTTCAATTTGAGAATAGTCAGCTCCCAGGAGAATACATCCGGGATCCGCAATAAAGAAACGTCTGATTTTTCTTCCGTAAGACAACTTGATCGGAATGTTTTGCAGATTTGGTTCTGTTGAACTTAATCTTCCAGTAACTGTAACTGTTTGATTGAGAGAAGTATGAACTCGTCTGTTTTCATAATCTATGACATTTCTTAGTCCGTCGATATAAGTCGATTTAAGTTTTGAATAGGTTCTATACTCCATAATTTCTGATACGATAGGATGTTTGCCGATTAGTTTTTCAAGCACATCATGATTGGTTGAGTAACCGGTTTTGGTTTTTTTTAAAGTAGGAAGTCCCAACTTTTCAAATAAAATCACTCCCAATTGTTTTGGAGAATTGATATTGAAGGTTTCTCCCGCCAATACATAAATATCTTTTTCTATTTGTGTCAATTTCTCGACGAGTTGACCGTCAATGGTATCAATTTGTTCCAAATCAACTCTGAACCCGACATTTTCTATATCGGATAGAATCTTGACCAGAGGTAATTCCACTTCACTAAATAGTTTTTCTACACCTGATGCTTTTATTTTTTCCGTAAGGATTGTACATAACTCGGTTATTACACTGACTTGCTCAGTGGCATATTCCAAAAACAATTCTGTTTCCACTGTATTGAGATCAATTTTTTTAGCTCCTTTACCGAAAAAAGAATCATTGGACTCGATATTTTGAGAAGCATACTCAAAATAAATCTCAGAAAGATCATAATTTCTCCTTGATGGGTCCAACAGATATGCGGCAATGTATCCATCAAAATCCACACCGTCCAGATCAATTGCTTGAGCCATCAGATAAAGGTATTCATTCTTAACGTCATATCCTTTTTTGATTATGTTCTTATTTTCGAAAATTGATTTCAAAATTTTGATATCCTCTGAATTGTTAAGAGCATAGATCTGACTCCCAACTGAGAAAACAGCTGCTTTCAATTCTGTTTTCAAATCGGAATAGAAGAATTTGAAAGCAAAAGAACCGGTTTTTCCAATGATTTCTTGAAGCTCTTCACCATCAATCCTTTTGTAGGATGTAATTGCTCTGGTTTCTTTCACATCGGTTTGACTTTTGAACTTTGTAAGGATGTTGTTGAGCTCATAATACTTCAGAATTTCAATGACGCTCTCGGTTTCAGGCGTCCTCAATTTGAAATCCTCCAATTCTATCTCAATTGGTACATTCAAGAATATCGTCGCCAATTTCTTGCTTAGAAGCGCCTGATCGGAATATTCTTGCACCAAGCCTCTGATTCTTTTATTCTCGATTTCATCGCTTTTTACAACAAGGTTTTCAACAGTCCCGAACATATCGAGCAATTTGGCGGCAGTTTTGGGGCCGACACCTGGAATGCCTGGAATGTTGTCTGAAGCATCACCACTGAGTCCCTTATAATCAATCACCTGATTCGAATGCACTCCAAGCTCTTCAAAGACATCTTGGTCCGCATACTCCTTAAGCTCGGATATGCCTTTTTTGGTGATATGAACCCTCACACCGAGATCGACAAGTTGAAGCGCATCCTTGTCTCCGGTGATTACGTTGACCTCAAAACCATCTATCCTACACAGATTTGACAATGTTCCAATCAAGTCATCAGCCTCGTATCCTTGTAATTCCATTCTAGGAATTTTCAGAACATCAAGCACTTCCTTGACGATCGGCATCTGCATAGCCAGTTCATCTGGCATGCCTTTGCGCGTACCTTTGTAGGCTTCATAGGTTTCATGCCTTTTTGTGGGACCTTTCATATCAAAGGCGACACAAAAATAAGTAGGACCAAAATTTTCTATCAGGTTTAAAACCATATTGGTGAGTCCATAGACTCCACCCATGTATATGCCTTTTGAGTTTTTAAGTTCCGCCATAGCAAAATATGCACGGTTGATCAAACTATTGCCATCCACTATCACTATTTTACGAGTCAATTTTTCGCTCCTTTCATACGTTTATATAAAATTATAACATAAAAAAGCTGCCCATAAGGACAGCTTTTCAAAAGTTTAATAGTCGTATGAAACGCTTACATTTGCTGTGATTGTAATTTCTCCTGATTCGATTGGTGTTGCCATGTCAGCCGCCATCGTCTTCTCTGCGCCGTATCCATAAATAATAGGTGTGCTGCTGCTGGATTCAACCACTGCTTTTGGGAGTCCAGGTGTTTTCTCAAAAGTACCCATGATTGCAGTGGCTTTTGATTTGGCGCTTACCATTGCTAGTTTCAATGCTTCTTGATAGAATTCTGAATCGTCTTCAATCGAGAATTGAATACTGTTGACTGTATTTGCTCCGGCAACAGTAGCCAAATCGATGATTTTTCCAACTGAATCCACATCTTTGATTTTGACTCTGACAATATTGTTGGCTACGTAGTAAGGATCCTTTTTCGAGCCATCCGGTTGATAATCGTATGTCTGGTATAGACTGTAACCGGTGGTCTGTATATCTTTTTCATCAATTCCTGCTTTTTTGATGGCTTCAACAACCGCACTCATTAATTTTGCATTGTTTTGCTGAGCAACTGTGGCATCCTCATTTTTCGTTTGGACACCAAGTTCGATGTGAGCCACATCTGGAGTGACAACAATTTTTCCTTCTCCGCTAACAGTGACCATTCTATCGCCAGCATTGGCTTCAGCTGCTTCGGAAACCGTAGCAGGATTGTAAAATGTTGCCGCTGTAAGAATTGCGATTGTCATCGCCATAATTCCCAGTCCTTTTAATAGTTTGATTTTCATGATTTCCTCCGTTTCTTCGTATAGACGATTTTAGCGAGAATCGCTAATAATCCCAATATCGCAAGTATCGGTGATTTAGAGACCAACCAGATGAATACTTGCTCGACTGTCAATTTGATTGAATTGATTGTATGGATAAAACCCTCTTTGGCTTTTCCAAATAATGTGTCATCGATTGGTTCGATCATTGGCTTCAGACTTTTGACCTCGTTGAGTTCCACAGTGATGGTTGTCATGTCCGCAAGCGCTTCCCAATCCTTTAGTTGACGTTCATATGAGTTGATTTGGCCACGAATTCTTGTAAGTTCATTTTCAATGGCGAGGATATCTTTGATTTCTACTGCATCTGTCATGATTTCTCTGAGTCTTTCTTCAGTGACTTTCAAATTCTCGACTTCTGATGCGGTATCCCTGTAGTTTTTTGTCACATCATAAGCATTGGCTGAATCATATGTGACATTGCCTAGTGATTTGATCTGGTTGATCATGGACTCATATCCGGTTGCTGGAACTCTAAGTGTCATATAACCATATTTCAGGTTTTCGCGCTCGGTGTAGTTTGTCTTATAGGAAGTGGATTCGTTTTCCACATAACCACCAGCCGCTTTGACCCAAATGGTAAGTTGCAGATAAACTTCATCATATTTTTCCACGTCCATTCGAAGATTGGCAGTTTGGATAATCAAACGATCTTCTCTGTAGTCTCCATTGGTTGGTGTGCTTTGTGGGGTTTCAGCAAAACCGGTCACACCATATGACGAATCGAGTTGCTGATTGCTCATTTCAAATTCAGCTGTAGATGCTGGAGCCTCAGCAAGGGCGACTGATTCATTGAATGATAATTTTCCCATGTCTCCATCAGATCCACGACCGTATTCCTCGCTTGATTCGGTATTAATCATAGCCGACTCATATTTAGGCTGAAACAGTATGTTCTTGCCTATGACAACAACCATGAGCAGTACTGCGGCTGTGGCCACATATCCGTAATATCTTTTCTTGATATGGATGTTTCTTATTTTTTTCAATAGAGTGTTCCCAGTTTTGACTGGTTCACTGTCGTGTTTCACATTCATTAATTTCTCGTGCAATTCTTCTTCAAAACCAATTGGTAATGCCTTCAACTCCATCTCTCCCAGCATTTGAACAACATATTTGAGCTCTTCAAATTCAACTGTACAGGCTTCACAGGAGTCTATATGTTGATCCAATTTGGAACGCTCATGTTCGTTGATGTCGCCATCAATTGCTGCGTTCATTAATATTCTTGCTTGTTCACAGTTCATAAACGTCCTCCTTTCATTGCTCGGCCAGCTGAATTTTTAATATTGACTTGAGTGAGGTTCTACTTCGATTTAATCTGGATCTCACCGTACCGATAGGTATTTGTAGGATCTCACCGATTTCTTCATAGGAGTATCCCATTAGATCTTTGAGTATGACCACCGATTTACTATCATCAGAGAGATTGTTAAGCGCATCGTTCAAGGTGGCTTTTAACTCTATTTGTTCATAGATCAAGATTGGATTTGCCTTATCGTCACTTATAATATCTTGTAAAGAGGCATTGTCCGCTATAGCTTCATCGAGTGATAGAACCTGTTCTTTTCTTTTTCTCAGTTCATCTTTACATGTGTTGATGACTATCCTGTAGAGCCAAGTCGAAAACCCGGACTCCATTTTGAATTGTCCTATTGCCTTATATGCTTTGATCAATGCTTCTTGCGACATATCTTTTGCATCTTCTTCATTCCCCATCATTCGATATGCTATGTTATAAACATACCGATTGTACTTAACAATGAGTTTTTCGAAGCTGGAAACATCGCCTTGAATACTTTTTTCTATGAGCGTAGATTCCATTTTTTCACTCCTCTCATGAAAGGCTATAGTTATTAGACGGCACACCTTTCAATTTAGTTCCATTATAACAAAAAAAAATGAGCTGAAACAAAAGTTTCAACTCGATAATATATTAAATGGGAATCGCTTTGCTTAGACTGTAAGGATGCAAGAACGAAGAAATTATGTTGAATTCTTGATCAATTACAAGTGTGGCCTGATGTAAGAAGTCTTTTTTGATGTAGTAGCGAAGATCCACAATTCTTAGAGTGATCTGACCTTCCACTTCACTGGGAATCACTTTCACATGCAGGTTTGGAGAAAACGTGGAAAACTTTTCTCCGATTGGTGTTGTCCTAAAGAAATTGGTATAGATGGGTTCGTTGATTTCGAAAGTATTGGTCACTTTTATGACCGGGCAGCCCGAAACGAGTGAACACCACGAGTTATACTGGCCAACATAGTCATGAGTGTCTGTGTGCACAACAAAATCCCATTTGTAAAATGCTTTAAGAGCGGGAATGACATGAATGCTCACATATTTATGTTTATGTTTATTTGCGAAATATTTACTTAAATGTTGCTCCGCAATTCTTTTCATTGTATATCTCAGATACAGATACGCCCCTACAAGAACAATCGATCCGACATAATCCATCCAATAGTTCGACCTATTGAGTATAAGATGAAAACCAACTAATGTGATCACTGGATCATACAAAGTCAAAATACTCAACTTGAGTTTCTTTTTTAGAAGTTTTGCACCATACGAATTCATGATATCAAGTCCTGTATGTGAGAGTGCCCCTAAAAAGGTCCAAAGTAAAATCTGTATAAAACTGAATTCATGAAAAGGCATAATTGAAAGAGCTGTTGCAATAACAACGCTAAATCCTATAAGATAAGGTAAAGTATGTGTGGCACCTCTATGATGTTCAAGATATTTAGCGTCGTCTTTGAATAATTTTACCACAAAATCCAAATCAGGAGACATGGCGCCTAATATTGCGCCTATAGCAAGAGGATTATCAAGAGCAACTGGATTTCCAGAAAAAGCTGAAATTGCCGCACCTACCAATCCATGAGTCAATGGGTCCATTTATAGTCCTTCTTTCTGCATTATGTTAACCAGTTTAACACAAATCACTATTGAATTCAACCTTTGTTACAATAAATTGAATATTCAAAATTATATTTCTTTTCCTATAAATAATTTTTTAGAAAAATTCTCTTGTCAATTTAATCCACTTGTGGTAATCTAAAATAGTTCCGAGCCGAAGTGGTGGAACTGGCAGACGCGCCGGACTCAAAATCCGGAGAGGTAACACTCGTGCGGGTTCGAGTCCCGCCTTCGGCACCATGGCAAGAAAAGTTGGATAAATATCCAACTTTTCTTTTTTTTGACCCTATTCAATTATTAGACCAAAGACCCGAAAGATACATCATAAAAATCAATTCATTTCAATATATTTCTGGTATTTTTGAAAATCCTGTTCTCTGCATTCAATATTCAAGACCGTACCGTCATTCTCATATTTGATCTCTTTGACACAAGCATTGTCATTCAAATATGAAACTAGCGCTCCTTCAGTAAAAGGAATCCGCATTGTACACTCAACATAGTCGGTAAAAACAAGATCGGAAATCTTTTTTTCAAGTATATCAATTCCAATTCTCTCTTTAGCGGAGATGTATACACCTCGTTCATCAACATTTGGCAGCTCATCAAGTACCAGTTCCGACTTGTTGAAAACATTGATCACCGGAATCTGATCTGCTCCAATTTCTTTAAGTGTCTCAAGAGTAACTTTCATTTGTTCTTCGTAATTTGGATTGGAATAATCCACCACATGAAGTAGAAGGTCTGCATGAATCACTTCCTCAAGTGTCGATCTGAAAGCCTTGATGAGTCCATGTGGCAGATTACTTACAAATCCAACTGTATCGGATAAAAGAAATCTGCGTTTGTTTTTCATTACAATTTGTCTAACTGATGTTTCCAGTGTGGCAAACAACATATTTTTCTCAAGGACAAATTTTTCAGAGCTTCCATTGTTTTCTGATACGAAAGCGTTGAGAAGTGTTGATTTTCCAGAATTCGTGTATCCTACAAGTGCAATTGAAGGCAATTCTGAACTTACCCTTCTTTTTCTTTGCGTGGTTCTTTCATTTTGGATACTCTGCAAAGCCCTCTCCATCTCAACAATCTTTTGCTCGGCTCTCCTTCTATCGAGTTCCAGTTTCTTTTCACCGACACCTTTGTTTTTCGTGCCAACGCCTCCCGATTGCCTACCCAGCGCTGTATATGAGCCAATCAGTCTAGGCAACAAGTATTGAACTTGCGCCATTTCAACTTGAAGTTTGGCCTCTCTAGTCCTGGCACGTTTTCCAAAAATCTCAAGGATGAGTGCCGTTCGATCAAAAACAGGCATATTGAGTGCGTTTTCAAGGTTTCTCAGTTGTGATGGAGACAATTCATCATTGAATATGACTTTTTCTGCATTCACAGCTTCAGCGTCCAGTTTGATCTCCATTATTTTTCCACTGCCAACATATGTGACAGAATGTTTGTTTCTCATATTTTGTTCAACCTGACCCACAACTGTATAGTTGCAAGCTTTAGCTAGATTTTTTAATTCTTCCATCGAATTTTTAAATTCGTGATTGTTACCGGCGTTTACGCCTACTATAAGTACTCTTTCGTTCATATGGACCTCCCCTTTCTTTGATTGCGACAGCTCTTATCAAATACGCAAATGTTGCGGCATCTGGGAAAGGTTGTCGAACGGTTAGTGAATAATAATTACTCTACATAATTTGCATAACTTCAACACGTTCATACCTCCTTTTATTTTTTTGTTCAAAAAAAACAGCCTACAAGTCAACGAGGCTGTTTTTCATATGCAATAAAAATAGACGCGAAAGCGCCTATTTTATCAATTATTTAATTACGGCTGTTCACATGATTGATGGGCACAAGAAAAAAACTGTTTCAGCCCCGATATTCAGTTGTAATCAACTCAATCTCAATTTCATCATGTTGGCACCTCGTTTACATTATTATACATATATACTACCACAAACCGCTCATTGCTTCAATAATTATAAGAAAAATTCAACTTTGATGCACTTACCAATCACTTTCACATCAATAGGATTGAAGACTTGTGGAGTATGATCATTAATACCTGTCAGCAGCTGCAACTTTCTATTTGAGTCCATTCTGACCATCCTGATTTGTCTGATACCACCGACTTCCAAATAATAGATGGAATCATTTTCCACAGTATTCATCATATGCACACTAATCACATCACTTTTTCTAATCCGAAGTCCTGGCAAATCAGATTGTTCTACTTTTACAAACATGATTTTCTCGAAATGAATACCATCTATTTTTTTGTGCACGATTGAAAGTTCCTTGTAATCCAGCACCTTACCACTTGACGCTCCAGTTACAGGATATTTTTGAATAACCCCCGCGAGTACACTCTCCCACTGCGCATTTGGTGTTATCGGTTTGATAGCTTCTCTCACAGGTGCCGCCTTAACTTTGGTCTTTTCCGGCACAGGTTGATCGTCTGTGATGAACTGTATCTCCTCACCCATCACGCTAAGTATTTTCTCAGCCATATGTTCATTGATGACTTTTTTTCCTGATTCCACTTGGAGCAAGTAACTCAGCTGAATGCCAGCTTTCGCGGCCAGTTCCTTCTCGGTCATTTTTGCTTTGATACGAGCATCTTTTATTTTTTGTGCCAATCTATTCATGATTCACCTCTATTTGTATTTAGTACTATTATATCAGAAATATGTATATTGACTTATACCCCCAAAGGGTATATAATTATATTAAAGATACCCCATGTGGGTATAGAAAGGAACTCAAATGAAAACAGAAGTATTTCAAGTTGATGGAATGACTTGCGCTTCTTGCTCAAGTGCAGTAGAAAGAGCAACGAGAAAAATGGAAGGTGTCGATACATCAAATGTAAATCTATCCACTGAAAAATTGACCCTGACATATGATGAAGCGCTTATAGACGTAGCTAAAATTATGGAAACAGTAAAGAAAGCCGGCTACGAGGCTAAACCTATAAACAAAGACAAAAAAGTAAAATTACCGATTGAAGGCATGACATGTGCCGCGTGTTCCCAAGCAATCGAAAGAAAACTTGGAAAAATGGACGGCATTGACTTTGTCTCGGTGAATTTGGCTACTGAAGCTGCTCAAATTGAATACAATCCGGATTTAGTACGTCTTTCTGAAATCAAACAAGCCATCTCTAAATTAGGTTATGTAGCAAAAGAAGCCGAAGTAAAACGTAATGTTGATGAAGACAAAATTCGAAAAGACAAGGAAATCAAAGAGATGAAGTTCAAATTGACTTTGTCTGTGATCTTTGCAATCCCACTATTTTATATTGCGATGGGACCTATGATTCCGTTTGTAACTCTTCCACTACCAGGATTTCTTTCACCGGATCACAATCCACTTAATTTTGCTTTCGCTCAAATATTGCTGACACTACCAATCATATGGGCTGGTCGAAATTTTTATACTGTTGGTTTCAGACAACTTTTTCACAGAAGTCCAAACATGGATTCTCTGATTGCCATTGGTACCTCTGCCGCACTTTTATATAGCTTTTTCTCAGTAGGCCAAATCATCACGGGTGACCACATGGCTGTTCATCATATGTATTTCGAAACAGCTGGAGTCATAATCGCACTTATTCTACTTGGTAAGACACTGGAAACCATATCAAAAGGGAAAACATCCGAGGCTATAAAAAAACTCATAGGACTCACTCCAAAGACCGCTATTGTCATTAATGGAGATGAAGAGATTGAAATGCCTGTCGAAGAAATCGAACTCGGTGACATATTGATTGTCAAGCCAGGAGGAAAAATTGCAGTTGACGGTTCAGTGATTGAAGGCTATTCCAGTATCGATGAATCCATGTTGACCGGCGAAAGTATTCCCGTAGAAAAAAATGTTGGAGACAAAGTTTATAGTGCAAGTTTAAACAAAACTGGTTCATTTAAATATAGGGCCGAAAAAGTCGGTGATGAAACAGCTCTTGCACACATCATAAAGTTGGTTGAAGAAGCACAAGGCAGTAAAGCTCCAATAGCTAGAATGGCTGATATTATATCTGGATATTTCGTACCGATCGTTTTCTTGATCGCTATTATTTCCAGCGCAATATGGTTTATATCAGGACAAGATATTGTTTTCACACTTAAAGTATTCATTTCAGTACTCGTTATAGCATGTCCATGTGCCCTCGGACTCGCAACTCCGACAGCAATCATGGTTGGAACTGGAAAGGGCGCAGAGCTCGGCGTACTCGTAAAAAGTGGTGGTGCTCTTGAAACGGCACATAAAATAGATACCATCGTTTTTGACAAAACAGGAACTCTTACAAAAGGTAAGCCTGAAGTAACAGATATTTATGCAGTCAATGGATTCAGCGATGCGGATATTATAACATATGCCGCCTCCGCTGAATACGGCAGTGAGCACCCTCTTGGAGAATCCATCGTCAAAAAGGGTCAAGAAATGAATATCCAGCGCTTCAAAACGGATGAATTCTTTGCAATTCCAGGTAGAGGCATCAAAGCAATGATCAATCAAAGCGAAGTGCTTCTCGGCAACATTAAATTACTGCAGGATAATGGTATAGATCCTCTGGACCATCTCACTCAATTCGATCTTTATGCGGATGAAGGAAAAACGCCTATGCTACTGGCAATTGGCGGAAAAGTTGCAGGTATAATTGCTGCTGCCGATGTACTGAAAGACAATAGCATTGATGCGATAAAGAGATTGCACAAGCTCAACATCAAAACCATAATGATTACTGGTGATCATAAAAAAACCGCCGGTGCAATTGCAAAATATGTTGGAATTGACGAAGTTTTAGCCGAAGTTTTACCTGGTGACAAAGCGGCTGAAGTCAAAAAGTTACAAGAAAGTGGTAGAAATGTCGCCATGGTCGGTGATGGAATCAATGACGCGCCTGCGCTGGCTCAAGCTGATATAGGAATAGCCATTGGATCTGGCACTGATGTGGCAATGGAATCAGCCGATATCGTTCTGATGAGAAGCGACCTTCTCGATGTTGTCACAGCCATTCAACTCAGCAGAAAAACGATCCGAAATATCAAACAAAACTTGTTTTGGGCGTTCATCTACAATATAATTGGCATACCTGTTGCGGCTGGAGTCTTGTATGCTTTTGGAGGACCACTTCTCAGTCCGATATTTGCTGCTGCCGCAATGTCCATGAGCTCAGTCTCGGTATTAACGAACGCTCTCAGATTGAAAACCTTTAAAATTTAGGAGGAACCATGAGTCAAGCTACTATCAAACCAAACACGTGTGACATCGAAGATCTATCTTGTGAGTGTGATCGCCAGACCATGAGGACAGAAAACGAGAAAAAGTTGCTTGCTAACCGCTGCAACAGAATTGAAGGCCAGATTAGAGGCATAAAAGGGATGATTGAACGGGACGTCTATTGTGATGATATTTTAAATCAAATCGCCGCGGCTCAATCAGCACTGAACTCCATGGGAAGAATCATTCTCGAACAACATATGAATACATGCCTCATCGATAGAATCAAAGATGGAGATTATGACGTCATAGACGAAATCCTCACAACAATTGGTAAGTTGATGAAATAATATAAAGCCAAGAGTGCTTGCACTCTTGGCTTTCGCTATTTTTCCGTGGATTTTCTTTCAACAAGTTCAGTGCCTACAATAAAATGATTCACAGGATTTTCATTGTCCTTCAGTGATCTAATCAATAATTTTGCGGCATTATAGCCGAGGTCTTCTGCTCTGATGTCTACAGATGTAAGTGGTGGATCCTGGTATTCCGATAAAGGCGTGTTATTAAAACCGGTTACTTTCACTTTCAAATGATGCTCTTTAATATATCTGAGAACACCAAATGCCAGTAAGTCGTCCGTCGTTACTACAGCATCTGGAATCTTGTGTTCGCAAATCCTTCCCATTGCCTCATATCCATATCCGTCAGTGAAGTCGTTTGTCTCAAAAATCAACCGTTCATCTACAGTAAGGTTTCTCAATTCAAGCGCCCTTTTATATCCGTCCAGTCGATCTTTCGAGAAAATATATCTTTGGGGACCACCAATGAATGCGATGTCATGGAGACCATTTTGAATCAGTTTGTTGACGAGATTATATGTCGCCTGAAAGTTATCATTGTCCACCCACATGATATCATGTACGTTATAGGGTCTACCAATAACAACAAAAGGAAATTTCTGCTGACTCAAATAGTCGATACAAAGGTCGTTTTCATAAGCCGTAAGAAGAATTATGCCATCCACCCATTTGGAGTGTACAAACTCTCTGACGTAATTGAGTTCGTCTTCAGGATTTTCGCTATAGTTAAACATAATTTTATAATTCTTCTTTTGAGAATAAATACTTATGCCACGCATCGCTTGAATGAAAAAAGGATTCTTAAACAAGTTTTCTTCCTTATTTGGTATAATAAGTCCAAGTGTTTTTGTAGATGCGTTTGCCAAATTACGTGCAATCGCATTGGGTTTGTATTTCAGTTCTTCCATTGCTGCGTAAACAATTACTTTAGTGGCCTCGCTGATTCTGGGACTCTTTGATATGACCCTTGATACTGTAGATGGTGAGACGTTGGCCAGTTTTGCGACATCTTTAATTGTTATTGCCATTCTTGATTCACATCCTTTATGATCTTTATGGTCCAATCATTTATTGATTCTTAAACCTGTCTCCGTATCAAAGAAATGTATGGATTCAACATCGAAACCAAATGAGTGTTCCTCATTTTCAACATATTTATAATGACCCGGAGTAGAAATGATAAGTTCAGAATCATTTTTTAAACGAACATGAAGAATTTTTTCCTTGCCTAGCATCTCTATGACATCAATTTTAGCTTTGAAAGTATCGCCAAATTCGCCACCACTTTCAAATCGCTCTGGTCTAATTCCGACTGATACGGATTTGCCTTCAAATGCAAGCAATCGTTCAGTATCATGCAATGAAGGCGTTATAATAATCAACTCATCATTTGATACGAATTTACCTTTGATCATTTTTCCTTCAACGATGTTCATCGTTGGTGATCCTATGAATTTCGCGACAAAAATATTGGCAGGTTTGTTGTAGAACTCATCAGGAACACCTGCTTGCTGAATTTTCCCATCATTCATAAGTACTATTTTTGATGCCATAGTCATGGCTTCCGTTTGGTCATGTGTGACGTAAATCGAAGTTGTTCCCAGCGATTTATGCAAACGAACAAGCTCAACACGCATATGTTCTCTAAGTTTTGCATCCAGATTGGAAAGCGGTTCATCCATTAGGAAAACTGCTGGATTCCTGACCATCGCACGACCTAAAGCAACTCTTTGTCTTTGACCTCCGGATATATCCGAAGGCTTGGAATAAAGATATTCCTTAATCTGCAAGAGTTCAGCGGCTTCCATAACCCTGTCATTGATTATTTTCTTGCGTTCTTTTCTCATGGATAATGAAAATGCCATATTATCATATACTGTCATATGAGGATAAAGTGCGTAGGATTGAAATACCATTGCAATATCTCTGTCTTTTGATGGTACTTTATTCATTCGTTTGTCGTTGAATAAAAGATCCCCTTCAGTGATGGAGTTCAGACCCGCAATCATTCTGAGCAGGGTTGTCTTTCCACAACCCGATGGTCCTAGTATAACACAAAAATCCTTATCTTCAATTTCCAAATCAATATTTTTAAGGGTGAATTCTTCTCTCCCCTCATATTTCTTTCCAATATCTTTCAGTGTGACTTTCATCTCAAATCCTCCTGTCTCTTGATCAACGTAATTATCCCTTAACTGAGCCTTGAGCAAGGCCGGAAACCAATTGTTTTTGCAGCACAATGAATAGAATTACAATCGGTACTGCTGTCAGTAACCCTCCTGCCGCAAATGCAGGCTGATTAAGTGTTCTAAAGTCGCTGATCAGTGTAAACAGTCCAGCGGCGAGTGTAAAAGATTTCGGATTGGTCAAGAGAACTCTTGGTAGCAAATAATCCATAAAAGGACCTATGAAAGACCAAAGTGCAATGATTGCAAGCATTGGTTTAGCTATTGGCATAATAATCAATCTATAGACCTGCATACTGGAACACCCATCAATTCTTGCCGCATCGTCGAGCTCAGTTGAAATCGAGTCGATGTAGCCCTTTAAGATAAATGTATTTCCTGCGATGCCTCCACCAGAGTATATTAAAATGAGCATCATTTGCCTCGAAAACCAAGGCGCAAGCGAACCGATGATGGAATGCATAGTAAAATATGCTGTAATCCCTGCAAAAGTTGGAATAGTTTGGATCAACATGATAGCCATCAATGAAGCTTTTCTTCCTTTGAAACGGTACCTTGAATAAGCAAATCCAGTAAAAGACACGATGGTCAGTGTCAAAATAGCAGTGGATGATGCGATAAAAATTGTATTTTTAACCCAAGTCAGATACAACGTTTCATTGAAAAGGTATTTAAAATGTTCAAATGAAAACTCAAAATTGTCATTGAGCATCAAATATTGTTCTTGTTTTCCATTAAATGCGGAAACAACCATTTGAAACAGTGGCCACAAAATGGCAATGACCCAAGTGATAAGCACTACATAGGATAGTGCCAATCCAATCATACCAAGCGTGCTTAAAGGTTGTTTATCCGAGAGATACAGTTTGTTTTTTTTCTTAAACCATTTCATTATAGTCTCTCCTCCTTAAACGCTTTGGAATTTTTGAATCCGATAAATGCAAAGAGCATAAGACCCATGGAAATAACAATAGTTATTGCAGCACCAATGGATTGATATTGATTTTCCATTGTCAGTTTATAGATATATGAGATCAAAAGATCCGTACTTCCAGCCAGGTTACCATATTTGGACGGATTGAAAGGTCCACCGCCATTGAAAAGGTAAATGATTGAAAAGTTATTGAAATTGAATGTATATTGACCAACTAGCAGCGGTGCTGTTTGGAATAATACAATCGGTAGAGTGATTCTCTTAAGCTTTTGCCAGGCAGTAGCACCATCGATTTGAGCGGCTTCATATAAATCACCTGGAATGGCTTGCAGCACCCCTGTTGAAAGTAGGAACACATAGGAACTTCCGAGCCAAGTCTGAAGGAAAATCAAAGTGATTCTCGATAAAGTCGCATCATTTTTAACTTGAACCTGTATATTGAATAAGTCATAGATAACCGTGGTTAGTGCGCCATTTGGTGAGAACATGATACTAAAAAACATGATAGTGATAAAAGCTGGTACCGCCCATGGCAACAGATATACAACTCTAAAAAATGTTTTCCCCTTGATTCGATCGTTGTTTGCAAGAATCGCAAGAAAAAATCCTGTGGCTATAGCGAGCGACGTGGCGACTACTGTCCATATAAGTGTCCATGACAAAATGGACCAGAACACCGAACCTGCAAGCCCTTGACCTAATGCTATGAGCTTATAATTCTCAATGCCCACCCATCCAAATTTCGATTGATTTTGAGGATCCATTCCTGTAAAGGATAATAGTATCGCAGTGGTGATTGGAACAAGTACAATAAAAATTGTGAGTAAAAGAGCTGGAGCGGATACCATATATGGAAATCCCTCTTGTTCAATTTTACTTGCGGTCTCAAACCAGTTTCTGGGTCTTACACCTCTGATAATATTTTTCTCGGTTTTGCGAACATCATTAAATGATATCGCATATAGTCCAAGTGAAATCAATACAAGGAAAACCGCAACAATGCCCTCGATCATGAAAATCAAAGACTTGTCTATTTTTTTACCACCTTCAGCCAAAGACAACAGTCCTGAAATACCATCTCCTTGATAGTTGCCATAACCAAGTGCATATGGTATGGCAATAAAATAGATAAAAAGTGTCACAAGTGAGAACATTAAAGCTTTGAAATATTGTTTGTTGAGCAATTGTCCAAGTCCAGGTAATGGTATTGTCAATAAAGAGTAAAACGGTATAGTCTTCTCGGTTTCAATGGGTGTTTTTCTTCTGACATCTGAAAGATTTGATTTTAGAATTTTTAGTTTCAATTTGATGCCTTTTGATAAAATGTACTTTTTGTTTTTAATAAGTTCGTTAACCGATTTTGATTCTATGCTATATGAGTTGAGCGTATTGGTTTCTTTGCGTTTGGCCTTTAATTCTATGATACCGTTTCTTAGAGCCTTCTCAGAAATCAGACCACTTTTTTTCTTTTCTTTTAATTTGACTTTGCCTTCTTTGAATCTATTTTGTTCAATTTGTTTCAGTTCTGAATATTTCTTTTTAGCAAGTTGTTCTTTGTTTCGATCAATTGTCTTTCGTGATTCATATGCTGCACTTAGTTCCTGTCGAGTTTCAATAAGCAAATCGATAATTTCAGGTAAATAGGTTAACTCAATTAAGCTTTGTTCATATTGAAGCTCAGCATCGTAAGACAATTCTACATATTTTTTATAAAAATCAACTTTTTCTTTTGCTTTGAAGAGATCTGTTTTTAATGCTCTGAGCTTCCTGGAATCACTAGAGTCCATTTCGGATCTATACACCTTTGTTTTTGCATTCAAAGCTGAAAGAAAATTCTTTTCTTCCTTTTTAAAAATACCTAGTGCAATAATATGTGGATGGTTCTTTTTATTATTCTTTAAATTTTTAATTTGATTTCGTATAATTTTTTTCCCATTAGGGTCGGCTTCCTGTATTTGCGCATTGAGTGTGTAGAGTTCCAGCAAATACTTGTTTTTTCTCTTGTATGAATTGCCGATGTCATCATACAAAAATATGCTTTTCTTTTCCAAGATATTCCCACCTTTACTTTGATTTGCTGTCCTGAATAATTTGAAGCAAAGATAAAACTGTAAATAACAATACCAAATAGCCTATAATATAACCGTAAAAAAATATTGATCCATAATTCAAATCTGAAATATTATAACCAACTCCCCCAAGAATCAATACGGACCACATAAAAACAAACAGATTGTTCAATCTGATTCTAGTGTAAGTGAAATGTGAAACTATTACCCCGAATTGATGCATTTAAACTTAAGAGCTATGCAAATGTCAGCAAATGAACAAAAAAAACATACCGTTACCATAATGGTTTCCGGTATGCTGAAGATGATCTATTCCTTAAAATATTCGACAATCGCATTCGATATGACTTTTGCAAACAACTTCTGTTCATTTGTGTCAGTCATCCATTCGTAATCAACCGGATTGGGCATGAATCCCGCCTCAATCAATACTGAAGGTGCCCAAGTTCCTCTGATCACAAAAAAATTTGCTGTCTTGACTTTTCTATCTTTTCTTGATAGTTCGGTCACAACTTTGGATTGCATGAGATTTGAAATTCTGAGTGCCAAAGGATCTTTGTAGAATACTGAAAATCCTGATATTTTACTGAGATCCGAATCATCACCCACACTATCGCCATGTAAAGATATATAAAGATCAATATCGCTTTTTCTCGATGCGTTCAAACGATCTCCAAGTGATAGGTACAAATCATTACTTCGTGTCATTATGACAGTTGCACCAAGACTTTGAAGTTGATTCTGTAAGATTTTCGCCATACCAAGCACAACGCTTTTTTCCGGATATAGTGTTCCCATCAGTCCGATGGCGCCATTGTCTTTACCGCCATGTCCAGGGTCAATCATGATTCTGCTGCCATATAATGGCAGGGTACTGTTTGATGCAACAAATTTTTTCTTGATGGCAAGAGTCAAAACACCATCGTCATCTATGAGCTCATAGCCACCCAACTCGGATGGATTGTTTAGCTCAAAGTCGATATGACTGTGACCATTTTCATACAAGACATTTATGCTTTTCACCGCTGATTGTTTGGATAAATCCATTGCATTGGAAATCATTGTGTTACTGACCATGACTCTAATAGTTTTTCCGTTGAATGAAGCACCCGAAACGGGCTTATGGTCTGTTACAAACTTAAAAAGGTCTAAATTGCCATCAACCTCATGACTCATTGTTGCCTTTTTGTCTTTTATAGTGTCCCAAGTTGTGATGTTCACATTTTCTTGCTTGACCCATATATTGGAGGATAGTCTTACAAAGTCTCCTCGCTGTCCGGTGACATAATCTCTCATGCCTTTATGCAATATGAAATGTGATCCATTTGAAGTTGAAGCGGTTTGATAGGAATCCACATGATTGTTGACTATTGTCGCTACGATAGGAGATTGGTTCATGATTGCATTGATCACTCCTTCAGCAGTCTTACTGACAACAACGCCTTTGTAGTTGAGGGTATAAACAGGTTTTCCAATAGGTATTTCTCTTGCAAAACCACTATATTCTGGTACCTTAAAATCGATTTTGAATGTCGTTGAGTACATGCCATTGGTCGCAGTTCTCTCAGTAGCAGGCTTAAGTGCAATTTTTTGACCACCAATACTTACTGTCACATCGGCACCTATTGGCGCTTTACATGATAAAGTAATGGTTTCACCCGGGCTAACCCGTACAAGTGATTGAGGCCAAGCGGTACCTTCAACGATTTGAACACTTGTAAGAGGTTTTGCGGAAGAGTAGCCAATTCTGGTCACCGTTCTGGTGACTGACTTTCCATTCTGTTCAAACTTGAATGTGTTGACTCCGATTCTAAGGGGTTGGTAACTGCCATAAAAACCTTTTGTGGTTCTCACAAGGACTTCCTTTCCATTAAGATAAAGTGGAAAGGTGCTATCTGATGATCCGCCAACAAAATAGAATGCGGAAGTGGTCGTGACATCTTTATATGGACGTCCAACAATCAATTCATTCTCAGAGAAAACTGAATTTGATTTATTATATTGGGTGCTGAGAAGCATACGCAAACCTGAACTGGACTTGATGTGGGCATATCTGAAGAAAATGCTTCCGTTCACATTTCTCGCTGATTGATTCAGATTCAGCTGTCTTGAAATCTCATCCACACCATACCATGGGCTTTTTGGATCTGAATTTCCGGTACGATATGCCGCGTGACCTATATAAAGATTCACATCGGTCCCCTCCGCCACATCATCCCACCATTTGAGAAGTTTGCTGTAATCCGCAATGGAAAATCCGATGTTCCAATATATTTGTGGCGCTATATAATCAATCATACCTTCCTTGACCCATTTTCGAGTATCCGCATAATGGCTGGTATAGGATTCAAGCCCAGCTGTGTCACTACCCAAGCTATTTGTTTTTGAATTTGCCCAAATACCAAATGGACTTATTCCGAATTGAACACTTTCATCAATAGATTTGATAGCTGTATAAGTCTTTGATATTAAAAGATTGACATTATTTCTACGCCAATCGGCGACGCTAGAATAATTAACACCATATTCTGCAAATGTCGTGGCATCTTCAAAACTGGAATCCGGATAAAAATAATCATCGAAATGGATTCCATCGATATCATAATTGGTGACTATTTCAGTTACACCATCTATGATCAGGTTCATTGCCTCTGGAATTCCAGGATTGAAATACAAGTTGCCATCCTTGTGCTTGACGACCCACTCAGGGTGCAATCTTGCAGGGTGATTCTCTGCCAGCGAACTTACATCATGGGATTTTTCTGTAGCTGTCTTTCTTGTGATTCTATAAGGATTGATCCATGCATGGACCGCAATATCCCTTTTATGTGCTTCGTCAATCCAAAACTTAAGCGGATCAAATGCATTCAGTGGTTGAACACCTTGTTTCCCAGTCAGATATTTGGACCATGGAAAAATCTCAGAAGGAAAAAATGAGTCTGCAGTAGGTCTGACTTGAAGAACTACAGCATTCAGTCCCAAAGCTTCCACCTGATTGAGGATTTCAATGGCTTCATTTTTCATTAACGTCTCCGATACGCCCTGTTTTGAAGGGTAGTCCAGATTTAGAACAGTCGCGACCCATAGTCCCCTAAAATCTTTGTTGATTTCTTCAAGCCTTTTTTCGCTTAATGACTCCGCATATACTGTAGTATTGGATATGAAGATCAATACGAATGTCATCACTAAAATTGCAATTTTCCATTTTTTCATTAAGCTTTCCCCCTTCTTCTAGATGGTTATCATTCTATATGATTATCTGAATAAAATCTCAATTTTCATAGACTTTTAATCCGTTTGTAATCAAAATAAAGCCAAGAGTGCTCTTGCACTCTTGGCTTTCGCGTAGTTACAATGTTTTGTGAAACGAAACATTGGGCGTAGGTATGGTTCTCGCGAAGCGAAACTATACTAGCCACATATGTCTATGTTCTACATAGTACA
>JACUUV010000074.1 GCA_014859095.1 Clostridia bacterium
CTCAATAAAACAAATCTCAGCGAGATGTTGTTTTTAGGTGGTGAGTAGTTCACAAATGTTGCTGGAAATGGAGCACTTGGGTTCAGGAACCATCAAGATAAGTCCTTCTGCTGAAATCGGTTATCTTCCTCAAGAAATTGTATTTGATGATGGAGAAATGACAGTACTGGAATGGATCAAGCAAACGCTTGAGAAGGATGAAGCTTCAGCCAGAGGACTGCTGGCACAATATAGATTCAAACAGGACACTGTATTCAAAAAACTCAGTGGACTATCAGGCGGTGAAAAAACCAGGCTCATGCTTTGCAAGTTGATGAACGGTTCTGTGAACTTCCTATTTCTTGATGAACCGACAAACCATTTGGACATTGAATCCAGGGAATGGGTTGAGGAAGCAGTTTCAGAGTATACAGGCACAATGGTTTTTGTATCCCACGACAGACATTTTATCATGAAATTCTCAAGCAAGTATTGGACGCTTGTGGATGGGGAAGTCTTCGAGTATGAAGGGGATTTTGAATCTTATAAAGCCATAGTGGAAGAATACTACAAAACACCTGAGGGGATTGAACCTGAAAGGATTGACGTGAACATCAAGGTGGAGGCGCAAGCACAATCCCAAGGCAAGCCCAAACTCAATACAGTAATGATCGAGAAGCTTGAGAATGAAATCGAAGAAATTGAGGAAAGACTACTTGAAATTGAGGATTGTCTTTACAGTGGAGCTCTTGAGGCTCAGGAGATTGAGCAGTTGCTTGCTGAAAAAGAGGCGCTGAATATGACTCACGAAGAACTCTATGAACGATGGACGAAATATTCCATTGTGATATAATATTTTCATAAACGAATAATATAATAAGGGGTGGCTTAAATGACTTATCAAGATGTAATGGATCGCGCAAAGGACAAAATTGGTTTAAACTGTAAAGTTTGCAAAGAATGCAACGGGATTGCATGCAAAGGAAGAATTCCAGGACCGGGCGGCAAAGGAACAGGAGTGGGATTCATTAGGAATTACCAAGATGTGAAAAGCATTGCGCTTCACATGAACACCATTCACGATGTGGAAAGCGTCGACACTGGATTTGAAATTTTTGGTAAAAAATTTGCATTGCCAGTGTTTGCCGGTCCAATCGGAGCGGTTCAACTGCATTATAGCAGTGTCTATTCCGATCTGACGTATTCTGAGGCAGTTGTAAAAGGTTGTGCCGCCGCAGGTGTGATTGCTTTCACTGGCGATGGTGTGCAAGATGAAGTTTTTATTGGCACAGCTGAAGCCATAAAGAATCAACGCGGCATCGGTGTGCCAACTATCAAGCCTTGGAAAAAGGATGAAGTAATCAAAAAAATCAGAATAGCAGAGTCAGCTGGTGCCGTTGCAGTAGCGATGGACATCGACGCTGCTGGTCTCGCCATACTCGCCGCTCAGGGCAAACCGGTAGCACCAATGCCTATGAAAGTGCTAAGAGAAGTAATCGAAAGTACAAAGCTTCCGTTTGTGGTCAAAGGCATCATGACAGCTGAAGGTGCAAAGAGCGCTGCAGAAGCTGGAGCATATGCCATAATTGTTTCCAACCATGGGGGACGAGTACTCGATGAGACGCCATCCACCATTTCACAATTGCCAGAGATTGTTAAAGCAGTAAAGGGCAAGACCAAAATCATAATTGATGGTGGTTTCCGTTCCGGACTCGATATTTTCAAAGCATTGGCACTCGGAGCCGATGCGGTCATGATAGCAAGGCCGTTCGTCACCGCAGTCTATGGTGGAGATTCCGAGGGTGTCGAGCTGCTCGTACAGCAATACAAAAAGGAACTTGAAGAAGCGATGTTGATGACTGGATGCCGCACACTGGCTGACATTGGGCCCAGCAAAGTAAAAATGGTATAAATTTTTAAGCATTTGTAAACCATTTGTTAAAACTGCAAAAACCTATTGACAATTATCCTCGACAGGTGTATTTTATAATTGAAATTAGCACTCGGAGATCTAGAGTGCTAACGATAATATATACTACTAAAGGAGGAGTTGTTATGTTAAGTTTGATGCCTTTCAATCGAAATGGATTGCAAAGAAGAGGCTCGGATGATTTTGTCGATTTTTACAACATGATTGATGATTTTTTCAATAACGACTTGTTGTCCTCAAAATCATTAAGAAGTAGCGGATTTAAAGTGGATGTGAAAGACAATCCAGAAAATTATGTCGTTGAGGCTGAACTTCCTGGTTTCAACAAAGAAGATATCAAATTGGATTTCGAAGATGGGAAATTGTTGATTTCAGCAGAGCACAATGAAGAAAATAAAGAAGAAAAAGAGAATTACATTCACAGGGAAAGAAAAATGTGCTCAATGCAGCGTGTGATTTACCTTAAAGATGTTAAACCTGATGCGATTTCAGCACAACTAGAAAATGGTGTATTGGTTGTTGAAGTCCCTAAAGCAGAGCAAATTAGTAACAAGATGCAGATTGAGATCAAATAAGTAAAAATAAGAGCTTGCTTAGCGCAAGCTCTTATTTTTTATGTGAAAACCATCACTTAAAACATACGTTATATGATATCAAAATAAGTAAATTTTCACAAATCACCCTAGGATTCAAGTGGTGGCTTCTAATGAAGAGATCATGAGCAATCAATATCTATCGAGACTCGTGCAACAACTTGATGTGTTCGAAATCTCTGTAGTGAATGAAAGGGGAAAAGTGAGCACCAGTTACGATCCGATTATAAACAATGAGAATGACAAGAAAGATTATATTTATGGGTATCTGAAACATCCTTCTGGAGGCATGACCAAACAGGAATTCAAGCGACAAGACTGGCTTACCTGGAGAAAGTCTTCGGCTATCAGGAAATGATTACACAGATGACTCAGTCCGCCGAAGCGGGAAAAGGATTTTCGGTTGTTGCGGATGAAATACGAAAATTGGCAGAGGAATCCACTCGATTCACAGCTGAAATCACAAAAATCATTACAGAACTTATTGAAAAGACGAACAGTGCTGTAGGGGATGTTGAAGCCCTCGAAAAAGCAATCGCAAATCAAGCAAGTAGCGTACAGTTGACCAGTGGAAAGTTCGACGGTATATCCGAGGCGATTGAAACTGAAAAAGAGATGTTGAGACAAAAGGATGTGATCGTTTTGATCATAGAACACTTGTCTGCGATTTCAGAGGAAAATGCCTCAGGAGCCGAAGAGGCTACAGCTTCTGTTGAGGAACAGATTGCCGCCATCAAGGTGGTTGCCATACGCAAAAGGGCCTTTCCAAAGATTTTCATAGAATTGACGAAGCTACCAACGCCATCAAATCAAGCACCGGAGTTTTTTCCAATTACAGGGGAACCATAAAATTCATGCTCGCAACCTTACTGGCGCTGGGAGAGGGCGATGTGGCAAGCAGTCTTGAAAAAATCAAGCAAGCTGAAGTAATTTTAAAGGAATCCGGTTTCAAGAGCAGTACTTATCTGCCGATGACCAGTTACACGCTTTTCAGCGGAAGTGACGAGTTTGATTATAGATCCGTAGCACAAAGAGCAAATGCCATCTATAAGGAAATGAAGAAAGCTCATCCATTTCTGACAGATGGTGCAGATTATCCACTCAGTGTTTTAATTGCACAAAAGCAGAAAAGAATCGACACCATCGAACAAATTTATGAGGCGTTGAGCCAAAGAGGATTTTCAAAAGGCAATGAATTGCAACTGCTTTCACATATCTTATCGCTGAGTACGCTTGGGACTTCGCAACTCATAGAAAAATGCGTTGAACTCAACACTACGCTTAAAGCAAATAAATTGAAGAGCAGCATGGGGTATTATCCATCTATCGCTATGATTGCTCTTCTTGAAGAGGGTAGCCATAAGCTCACAGAGGATTTTATGGATCTGACCAGATATCTGATGAAACTTAAGAAGTTTAAGTGGTTGGGCAAAGGTATGAATATGCTTTTCGCATCTGCTTTGGTCGCCGATCAATGGCTTGAAGAACATTCGGATGAAAATGGCACCGATATGGATACTGTACTTGGATTGACCATAGAAAGCGTGATCATCGCACAGACGGTTGCAATGATTGCTGCAATATCGGCCGCAACCGCTGCGTCGAGTGCGGCTTCGAGTTAAAGATTAGGATAAGACCCAGTGAAAATTCCACGGGGTCTTTTTTTGTCGGTGTTGTGCTAATTTGTGGTTCAATTTACATAGGAGCAAAATTTCCGCTTCGCGAGAACCATACCTACGCCCAATATTTCCGCATTTGCGGAAATATTGTACCTACGCGACTCACCAGCTCTGAAGAAGATAGAAGCCAATTGTACATAGACGCTAGTAAGTTTCTTATTTTACTGTATAGAACATAGGTGCATAGGCTCCTGTATTACAATCTTTTGTTTCACAAAACATTGTAATACCACGTCGCCCAATATTTCCGCATTTGCGGAAATATTGTACCTACGCGAATTATAATACCCAAGAAATTCAATTGACATTGAATTTCTTGGGTATTATAATTAAACTATAAATTAGCACTCTTCGGACGAGAGTGCTAACAGGGAGGTGATGATTTGAATGAACACTGAAAAATTTACACAGAAAACAAATGAAGTTCTTGAACTTGCGCAGAAGGTGGCCATCAAACTTAATCATGCGAAGTTGGATGGTGAGCATCTGCATTATGCGCTCCTAGATGTAGAAGGAAGTATGGTTGCGAATGTGCTATCAGCAATGGGGATAGATGTGAAGGCGGTCGCTGCCACATTATATGACCATTTGGAGAAAATGCCAAAGGTCTATGGGGATGATGTTCAACTTTCCGGAACAAGAAGACTCAATCAACTGTTGATCTATGCGGAGGATGAAGCGAAGCGTTTCAAAGATGAATATGTCAGCGTCGAGCATCTTTACCTGGCATTACTTGGAGAGCGGAATTCATTTTCAACCAGTTTGTTCAACAGATTCAATATAACCACTGAAAATTTTCTCATAGCACTTAAATCCATCAGGAGCAATCAACGCGTCACCAGTCAAAACCCGGAAGTGGGTTATGAGGCGCTGAGTAAATATAGCATCAATCTCATTGAACGTGCAAAAGCCGGGAAACTCGATCCCGTTATCGGTAGGGATTCAGAAATCAGAAGAGTGATTAGAATTTTGTCGAGAAGGACCAAGAATAACCCTGTTCTCATTGGAGAGCCCGGAGTAGGTAAAACGGCAGTCGTAGAGGGATTGGCACAGCGTATTTTGGCAGGTGATGTCCCGGAAAGTCTCAAAGACAAGCAGATTTATGCGCTTGATATGGGTGCGCTCATCGCGGGTGCTAAATTCAGGGGTGAGTTTGAGGAACGCCTCAAGGCATTGCTCGCGGAAGTTCAGTCTGCGGAGGGTGGCATAATCCTGTTCATCGATGAACTTCATACTATTGTGGGTGCCGGAAAAGCAGAAGGTGCAATGGATGCAGGCAATCTTTTAAAACCGATGTTAGCCCGTGGTGAACTCAGGTGTATTGGAGCAACCACTCTTGACGAATACAGAAATCATATTGAAAAAGATGCCGCACTCGAACGACGCTTTCAACCGATTGTAGTGGATCAGCCAAATGTAGAGGATACAATCTCCATTCTTCGTGGACTCAAGGAACGCTTTGAGATCCATCATGGTGTGAGAATAACAGATGGTGCGCTTGTCGCTTGTGCCACATTGTCCAATCGATATATCACCGATCGTTTTTTACCGGACAAAGCTATCGATTTGATGGATGAGGCGGCTGCGATGATCAGAAGTGAAATCGACAGCATGCCAGCTGAACTCGATGAGGCGCTACGTAAATTGATGCAGCTGGAAATCGAAAAACAGGCACTCGGAAAGGAAACCGATTCGGCATCTATGGAACGGCTTGAGACTTTGAATAAGGATATCGAGAGGATCAAGGCATCACAGCAAGAAATGAAAGCACAGTGGATGAAGGAAAAGGCCCAACTCAGCAGAGAAAAGGATTTGAAATCAGAGATTGAGTCTGTAAAACGTGAAATTGAGGAAGCTGAGCGGGCTTATGATCTTGAAAAGCTCGCTGAGCTGAAATATGGTAAATTGGCGGAACTCGAGAAACAACTGGTGGAAGTGTCGAAAGAGGAACACAAGCAGGATTTCAAACTCTTGAAAGAGGAAGTCACAGAGGAGGAGATCGCGGAGATTGTTTCCAAATGGACAGGGATTCCAGTACAAAAATTGAACGCATCAGAAACAGACAAGTTGATTCACCTCGATGAACTTTTGCATAAACGTGTCGTTGGTCAGAATGAGGCGATTGAAGCTGTCACAGAAGCTGTTTTGAGAGCCAGGTCAGGTCTTAAGGATCCCAATCGACCAATTGGTTCATTTGTTTTTCTGGGACCAACAGGGGTTGGAAAGACTGAACTCGCCAAAGCACTTGCTGAAGCGCTTTTTGACAGTGAAAACAATATGGTGCGCATTGACATGAGTGAGTACATGGAACGACACGCGGTGGCCAGATTGATCGGAGCGCCTCCAGGTTACGTTGGGTATGAAGAAGGGGGACAACTGACAGAGGCTGTCAGAAGAAAACCTTACTCTGTGATTCTGTTTGATGAAATCGAGAAGGCTCACCCGGAAGTCTGGGGTGTCTTGCTTCAACTTTTGGACGACGGAAGGTTGACAGACAGCAAGGGGCGAGTGGTGGATTTCAAAAATACAGTTGTTATTCTGACTTCAAACATAGGCAGTCAGATTCTGTTGGATCAGCTTTCGGTAGGTGGTGAGATAGACGACGCCATACGTAAGGACATTATGAAGCTCATGCATCAGTATTTCAAACCCGAGTTCTTGAATCGACTGGATGAGACGGTGATCTTCACTCCTTTGACACGCACAGATATTGAGCGTATCATTAGAATGTATGTAGTGAATCTGCAAAAGAGAACAACAATCAAAATTGATCTCTCGGATTCAGCCATTCAAAAAATTGCAAACGAAGGTTATGATCAGGCCTTCGGCGCCAGACCGATCAAAAGGTACATTCAAAAACACATTGAGACGGCACTTGCTAAAGCCATCATCAAAGGTGAGGTCAGTGAATCGGGACACGTTCTTATAGACGTGATGGGCGAAGGTTTTGTCATTGAGATCCTACAGAATGTGAGGCAATAATGGATGAAAATAGGTACACTCAGTTTACTAAAGATGTACTCGTTTTTTTAAAACGAATTCCATACGGTAAAGTCACAACTTATGGAGATGTCGCGAAAACAGCGGGGTATCCGAATGGTACGAGACAAGTGGTAAGTATACTGAGTTCGCTTTCAGAGAAGGAGAATCTGCCATGGCATCGAGTTGTGAACAAAGCCGGCCAGGTTGTCCTAAAAGGAGAAGGTGAGTTCGAGCAGATCACTTTGCTTCAGAAGGAAGGTGTGGGCTTTATAAATGAGAACATCGTGGATATGAAAAACTTCAAAGTATAATCAAGGCTCAGGCCATTTGTGAATTCACAAATGGCCTGCTTTTACATTTTAACGAAATTTTAACAGAATTCAGCAAGAAGTCCACCACCTCTACAGGTGGTAGTGATGCGA
>JACUUV010000026.1 GCA_014859095.1 Clostridia bacterium
GAATTTTATGCTTGTGGCGGCCATGAATCCATGCCGTTGCGGTCACTATGGTACTGGCGCATGCAAGTGTTCACCCTCAGAAGTTCGCAAATACAGGCAGAGGATTTCCGGACCCATCTACGATCGAATCGATATTCAAAAGTATCTCGGCAAAGTGGATGTCATGCAGAAACACGATGATTCAAAGCGCATGCGATCTGCGGATATCAGGAAGCAGGTACTGGAGGCGAGGGCAATTCAAGAAAGACGATTCAAAGATGTTCCAGGTGTGAGTACCAATGCGCAAATGGAGACGATGCACATCAAGAGGTTCTGTAAACTGGATAGTGAATGTGAGACGTTGATGGAAAACACTTATGCGAAATATCCGTTCAGTGCCCGTTCGTATAACAAGATCATGAACCTGTCGAGAACGTTTGCAGATATAGGTGGTTCTGATAAGATTCGGAAGGAAGATGTCATATCGGCACTGATGGCACGCGATCTCGACAAAGAGGATGCCATGAGGCTGGGGGATTAGGAGTAAGAAAGGGGAATGGAGTGGATCAATCGGTATACTGGATTTGGCTACAAAACTTGAAAGGGATACATAAGAAGGATAAGCTGGCTTTGATTTCAAAGTTGGGAAAACCTTCTTCAGTTTATGAAAATAGACTGGAACTGGGAGTTGTTGAGAATTTGGATCGTGCGGAATGGATCATGGAAAGACATGGTGCGCTCGGGATTCAATTGCTGACTCCGGAACATGAGGGGTACAGGGAAGGGATGCCCTTTGCGGTCTATTATAAAGGTCGATTGGTCGAAGGGAAATCCATGGCGGTTGTTGGGACCAGAAAATGTTCGGCTGATGGGTATTACTATACTTTGAGTGCCACTCGAAAATTGATATCAGAAGGCGTTTGCATCAACAGCGGTTTGGCGATCGGAGTGGATGAGCATGCGCATATGGAGGCCATCAAAAGTGAAGGAAAGACGCAGGCGTTCGTGGCACATGGCCTCGAATTTTGCTATCCGAGAAACCATAAATGGATGATGAAGAAAATTGCTGAACGAGGGGCGGTAATCTCGCCATTCGCTGCAGAGACGAAGCCTATGAGACATAGATTTGTCGAACGCAATGAGCTCATGGCGACCATGTCGGATGAGGTGCTCGTCATTGAGGCTTCCAAGAAGAGTGGTGCATTGATCACAGCTGGTTATGCGAAGAAACTGTCAAAAAAGGTCTGGAGCATCAGAGGTCCGGAAGATTCTCTCCGGTGTGAAGGCAACAATCGATTGATCGATGACGGTGCCGGTGCATTTGATGTGGAGCGGTCATTTTGGAAAGGACCGGAGACTGAACTTCTTGAGGTTTTGAGAATTGCTCCGATGTCCACGGAAACATTGAGCAAACTCTCGGGCATGTCCTATAACATTTTGGATATGATTCTATATGATCTCGAGACACACCATTGGTTGAATTTCAAAGGCGATGGCAAGTGGCATTACAATGGGTGGTGACTATGGGCAGAAAACCTCGCAATTACTACGAAGGCGGCATATATCATGTCATGCAAAGAGGCAACAACCAGAATTTCATATTTGACGAGCAACTTGACAAGGCCATGTTCTGTCAAATCTTGAAAGATACCATGGTGGAGCTCCCGTTCAATCTATTATATTATGTCTTGATGGACAACCACTACCATCTGGTGGTTCAGATGAAGGAGGTCCACATAGGGCAAGTGATGCATAAGATCAACTTGTCCTACAGCAAATACTACAATCAGAAATACAATCGTTGTGGCACTATTTTCGGGTCTCGCTTTACATCGATTATGGTGAAAGACTCTGTGCATTTCTTCAGGTTGATTCTTTACGTGGCCGTGAATCCCGTGAAATCAGGACTTGTGAAGCATCCCAAGGACTATAGATGGAGTGCTCATATGGAAGTGGTTTCCAGCCGCCAATTCATCATCAACAGAAAGGCATTGCTTTCTTTTTTTCATACAGAAGAGGACAAATCGGTTGCCATGTACACTCAGCTACTGGAAGATTGGTTGAATGGCGTCACTCATTTTGAAACCGAAGATGAGATCAAGAAAAGACATCAGCAAATCATGCGGACGCTTCTTCGAGAATTGGTCGGCTCGGACGAACTATTTTACCGAGTACTGTCGCGGGAACGTTCTGATCAAGTCATCATGATCAAGAAACGCTTCATTGAAGTGGCCGCAAGCAAGGGCTTTGAAACTGTGGAAATCGCCATGTTTCTGAATCTCGCCCCTCGGACTGTGAGGGAGCATCGTGCGAAGAAGTGTCGGACCAATTTATGAATTGGGTGATGCTTCCTGGTTACCGCCGCAGGCGTACCAGGTACGCCCGCGGCGGTTCGTCTACGGCGTTTGTGTTAGTCTTTCAAATGGTATTCTATATGCATCAAGAGAAAGCATACAAAGAAACAGAACCATATCAGATTATTTCTTATGATCTGGCAAAAGAGTTGAATGAGCTTGGATAAAAAACACGTGGGAGTCTAGTCAATACATAAGGCTTTCACGTGTTTTTTATCTTGAGTGGCACCTGAGCGCTGCCTGGTTACCGCCGTTGGCGTACCTGGTACGCCAACGGCGGTAGCCAGGTGGTGCACAATTGTCGCTATTGTATTGACAACAGGATAAGCAATGGAGTATGATGATGTCGATTATCTGTGATTTCATGAGTAATTCTGATTCGAAAAGGAGAACATTACAAATGGCACGTCTGAAAACGATAGAATTGAATGTATTAAATGCCTATTTTTTGCCTGACACTTTTGTTGTTGATGGAGTTGAAAATCAGGACGATGAAATCAAAAATTGGATAGAGGCATTTGAAGCGGAGAAATACAATGCACTATATCATCTCGGATTTTTGAAGAAGGAGAAGTGGTTTTCTCCTTCCATAGAATACCTTCACCATATTGCAGAAATGTTGATCACAAAACTTAGTCGACAATCTGACATTGAATTTAGTCGGGATGCCATAATAGTAGAGTTGTCGGAAGACGAATTATATCGTTTGAAGGAAGAACTTCCTTTTGTGACTGGTATGGAATTTGTAAATGATCATTGGCTTTTATCTCAATGGGAAGCGTTGCTGAGTGTTTTTAGATCTGAAATCAAAACCTTCGAGGGCACTGTTGAAAGATATTTTGTCGAGCATAATTCAAAGATCAATGTGGTGGGAAGAGTGTTCTTCCATTTGGTGGAAAGTAAAGAAGATCAGTATCCTTTTGCCTTTATGGCAACATATTCGACAAAACCGGTCAAAAGCAAGCGTGCAGTTCATACACCTCTTAAGAATGCATTGTCAGAATTTGAAGGGGACGAAAAAAAATTATTGTCGCTTATTTCTACGGTGATCAAAGCAGCGGAAAAAAGTAACTTTATCTCAGAATTGCTGGAAAGCGGCGAACTTTTTGCACCTTTAAAGCTGACGGCTCAGGAGGCACACATCATTTTAAGGGAACTCGGGATTTATGAAGAAGCTGGAATTATGTGCAGAGTACCCGATTGGTGGCGCAAAAGCAAAAATTCAATTCGTTTATCGGTGACGGTCGGAGAAAAAGGACCCTCCAAGATTGGTTTGGATGCCATTATGGATTTTCACCCCACTATCAATTTTGGAGATGATGTAATCTCCGAGCAGGAGTTGAGATCTTATTTGGAAATGGCTGAGGGCTTGGTACAATATAAGGGGAAATGGGTTGAAATTGACAAAAAGAAAATGGAAGCCGTACTTTCTGCTTTTGACAAGGTAAAGGACCTTACAAAAAATGAAATCCTGTCCATTGGTGATGCAATGAGGCTGGAGCTTAACATGAACAAGCTGCTGGACCTCAAATCGGATGAGATAGAAGTATCGATATCTAATGGTCAATGGCTGAAAGTGATGAAGGAAAACTTGATTCACCCAGATGGAATTGAGAAAATTGAAATAGCCACGTCGTTTCATGCCAATTTGAGAGCGTATCAGGAAACGGGTTATCAATGGCTCAACCAGATGGCTCAATTTGGGTTTGGCGCATGTTTGGCGGATGACATGGGACTGGGAAAAACTGTTCAAATGATAGCTTTTTTGGAAAAGCGAAGAGCAATTGGAAATGGACAGGCGCTTCTTATATTGCCGGCATCGCTGATTGGAAACTGGCAGAAGGAAATTGAAAATTTTGCACCGGAAATGCCTTATCAAGTCCTTCACAAAAGTGATCTGAAAAGTTCGGAAAAGCTTGAAATCAAAGAGGGTTCATTTTTATACATCACCACATATGGAATGGCACTCCGGCTGGAAGCACTTAAGGATAGACAGTGGGATTATTTGATACTCGATGAGGCACAGGCCATAAAGAATCCGGGAACCAAACAGACGAAGGCCATCAAGGCTATTCCTGCCAAAATGAGAATTGCAATGACAGGAACACCGATTGAAAACAAATTGAGTGATCTCTGGTCATTGTTTGATTTTCTGAATCAGGGGCTTCTAGGAACAGCCAAGGAGTTTACAGATTTCACGAAAAAGCTTAACGACAATGCTATCGGATATGCAAAGATTCGTAAAATGATCCAACCGTTCATACTCAGAAGACTGAAAACTGATAAAAGTATTATTGCAGATCTTCCAGACAAACTGGAAATGAACGCATACACCACTTTGTCGAAGAAACAAACCGCTTTATATAAGCAATTGATTGAACAGATATCAGAAAAATTGGTGGTTTCGGAAGGAATCGAGCGAAAAGGGCTTGTCTTATCCAGCATTATGAAATTCAAACAAATCTGCAATCATCCGGATCAATATCTGGGCAGAGAAGACTATAAATCGGAACATAGTGGGAAATTTGAGCAGCTTAAAGCAATATGCGAAGTGATTCACGAAAAAAGGGAACGCGTCATTATATTCACCCAATTCAAAGAAATGACCGAACCTCTATCAGATTTTCTCAGCAATATTTTTTCCAAAGAGGGATTCGTGCTGCATGGTGGCACACCTGTGAAAAAAAGAAATGAGATGGTGGAGCAATTCAATGGAGAGCATTATATTCCCTATATGGTACTCTCACTCAAAGCGGGCGGTGTCGGACTCAACCTGACGAGCGCCAATCATGTCATTCACTTTGACCGTTGGTGGAATCCGGCAGTAGAAAATCAGGCAACTGACAGAGCCTTTAGAATTGGTCAGACAAAAAATGTGATGGTACATAAATTTGTCACTAAAGGCACCATTGAAGAAAAAATTGACGCTATTATTGAGGGGAAACAGAAATTGTCTGGTGATCTATTAAGTTCTGGTGGCGAGCAATGGATCACGGAATACAGTAATGATGAGTTGATGAATCTGTTTGCATTGGACGGTGGTGCATAATGAGTTATTATGGATATCCAAAGTACGAGTCAGTTGCTGAAAAAAAAGAGAAAGCAATGAGGGCAATAAAAAAATTAAAGAAGAAGAATCCCGACATTGAACCAGTAATCATAGAGGGAAGGACAATTGCAAAAAGTTGGTGGGGGAAGGCATGGAATACAAATCTGGAAAGCTATGCCGACTATCGAAACCGCATTGCAAGGGGCAAAAGTTATGTCTGCAACTATGCCGTTTTGGATTTGAAAATCTCCAAAGGATTGGTCGAAGCCATTGTACAAGGGAGCAGAGCGAAACCCTATGATGTCAGAATTGCAATTGATACACTAGACGGTAAGAAATGGGAGCAGGTCACTTCTCTTTGTAACCATAGAATCGACTCCCTGGAGCAACTGATTGAAGGCAAATTCCCAAAAGCCCTTGAGGTGTTATTTACGGAGAGGGATTACGGCATGTTTCCATCTCCTAAAGAAATCCATTTTGATTGCAGCTGCCCTGACTGGGCGAGCATGTGTAAACATGTGGCTGCAGTGCTGTATGGAGTTGGTGCAAGACTCGATCAAGATCCCATGCTTTTTTTCGAGCTCAGGAACTTGGATGGACAAGAACTTGTCAGAAAATCAATGGAGCAAAAACTGGAAAGTATGCTTAGAAATGCAGGGAAGCAAAGCAATCGTGAAATTCCGGATGAGGACATATCGGATTTGTTTGGACTTTAAAAGTTACCGCCGTTTGCGTACCTGGTACGCAAACGGCGTTTAAGGTCAAACTACTTGACAAATGACAACGTATTTAAACACAAATAAAGGATTTCGCCTTAAAAACATACATTTTACCGGGTATGGTTATACAATTACAAGTTGGTTGATTTTGTATGTATTCATAACTGAACATAATAAAGAATTTCAAGTGGAGCACTGATGGATAAAATCAGTGTTTTTTTGTATGTAAAAAACCTGTATTGTCAGTCCAATATACAGTGGGTTTTTGACATAAAAATAAATTATTGTGGAGTTTTACAAATAGGTCCTTAATCGATTGACGCAAGTTCATAGAAAATTTACAATATTCAGTAATTGTTCACAAAATATATTATACTGTTTGTATGAGGGGAAAAATGAAGCACATCAAAAATAATAAAAAAACTTTACAGTGGGCTATATTTGCAGCAGGGATTTTGATTTATACATTGATCATGATTGGACTCAATCGTCCGATCGCAGGTCAAGTGCCTACGGCGGCCAGCAAGTTTTCGTTCGAGAAAGCGCGGGTTGTACAAATCATTAATGAGAATGTCAGTCCGGACACATGGACGGAAGGGATCCGGCTGGGCATGCAGGAGGTTGTGGTTCGTATAGATAGTGGGCAGTTCAAAGGGAAAGAGCTGTATGCGGCAAACTATCTGAGCGCTTACGGCAATATTGACCTGAAGGAAGGGACCAGAATCATTGTGCGGATGGACACCAATGAAGCAGGAGACCCATTCGTGGTTTCAGTCAGCAACTACAACCGCAGTTACATGTTGATTGGACTGGTGGTGCTCTTTGTACTTTTGCTCATTTTGATTGGTGGCAAAAAAGGGGTCGCGGCCATTGCGGGTCTGTTTTTCACCATCATCAGTATCTGGTTTTTCTTGATTCCAATGATCAAAAGGGGCGCATCACCAATACCTACAGCCATTGTGCTGGTTGCCATCACTACATTTGTCTCGTTGATTGCCCTGAACGGATTTTCTAAAAAGACTTATATCGCCATAGCGGGGTGCGTTGGCGGCGTGACCATTGCGGGCTTGTTGGCTTATCTAGCGGGAATCGTGACACCGATCAACGGATTCAATATGAGCGAAGCGGAGGAGCTGATCCTCAGAGCTGCTGACGGCGGGCTGAAAGTGAGTGGACTGATGGTCAGCGGTGTGCTGATCGCATCGCTGGGGGCGGTTATGGACGTGGCACTGACCATTGCTTCTGCCATATCGGAACTACATGACATGAAACCGAAAGCGAAAATGAGTGAATTGTTCAAATCGGGCATCAACATCGGAAAAGATGCCATGGGAACAATGGCGAACACTTTGATTTTGGCATTTTCGGGTGCATCCCTCAACATGTTGATCATGTTCAGGGTGTTTGATTATCCCTATATACAAATTTTCAACAGCGACCTCATGACCATAGAGATTATTCAGGGTCTTACAGGTTCTATCGGAATTGTTCTTACAGTCCCACTTGTTGCTATTTTGGGGGCATCGGCATTTGGGCACAAATAAATAATGGGGAAGGGGTATTACCTATGATCACATTCGTAAAGTGTTTTATGGATTCGTCCTAAAAGTTGGCGGGCAAGATAGTTTGAATTGTACATCCTATATTATGAAAAAAATGGAGGCATTCAATGAATAAAACGTTTAAGAAATTAGTGAGTATAATTATGGCGATCATGCTAATCGTTCCATCTGTTATTGTACCAACGTATGCAGCAGATGTAAGCGTTGCGGATCATGTGGTCATCAGTCAGGTATATGGTGGCGGGGGAAATAGTGGCGCCGTATACACACATGATTTTATCGAACTTTACAATCCGACTGGTGTAACGGTTGACCTAACTGGTTGGTCAGTACAGTATACGAGTTCAACAGGGATATTTGGATCGACTAATGTTCTTGAGTTGACAGGTGTTATTGAACCAGATAGCTACTATTTGATTCAATGTGCAGCTGGTGCAAATACTGAGCTATCAGCATTGCCAACCCCAGATCTTGAGGGAACTTTCACCATGTCAAGTAGTAAGGGTAAAGTTGCCTTAGTATCTGCAATAGAACCAATTACTGTTTCAACTACAGATTCTGAGACAGGCATAGTTACAGTGATAAAAGGTATAGATAATCCGACCGTCGTAGATTTCGTCGGTTTTGGTGCAGCAAATGAGTTTGAAGGTACTGCACCTACACCAACACTTTCCAACTCGACAGCAGCCATCAGAAAAGTAGAAGGCATCGATACCGATGACAACTCTGCCGACTTTATAGTTGTCACACCAGCCCCTAGAAACAGCACCTATGGAACAGTTGAAACGAAGTGTGCACTTCCATCTGTGGATGTGGCATCAGGACTTGTGGATTATGGAACAGCTTTAATGTTTTCATCCACAACCGCAGGTGCGACTATCGAGTACAATACAGTTTCAGCATCCAGTGACACTTGGACCACCGGTAATTCGGTGACAGTGGAGAAAGATGCGACCTACTATGTTCGCGCTGTTAAAGATGGTCTACTAGACAGTGACGTGGCGATATTCACTTATTCTGTGGACAATAAGATCAAACTCAATATTTATCCAGAGGAAACAGATGTTGTATCGGGTGCTACGGTATCCATTACAACCAATGCGGAAAACGGAACCATATTCCATACATTTGAACCGGTGGCTTCCACCACAAGCGCTATCATGGCAATTGAGAACGTTCAAATTACAGCCAGCAGTTTGGTGACAATCAAGGTTGAAGGCAATTTTGGAGAAACACTCACACTGAGCACCTTCGCACTTGCTGAAGGCAGAATCGTCAGTGATGTGGTTCAAAAGACATTCACAATCATTGATCCAAATGACGTGTCATCGATCAAAGAAGTCTTATTGCTTGCAGATGGAACAGAGAACGTATCGGTCAGAGGAATCCTCTCTTACTATGCGACGACGTATGACAACCCGGTAATTCAATCCGTCATCGACGGTGAGATTTACTCACTGTATGTATTTGGGAAAGTTCCAGATGGTGCTCAGATCGGTGATGAAATCAGACTTAAAGGTAAATTCGTTTATTACAACGGCATACCTCAATTAAGCAACATTACAGACTCTGCAATCATAAAATATTCTGGACCAATTCCTCCAGTGGAGATGACCATAGCAGAACTGAATGAACAAGGTTTGAATATGCTCACAAGAGTGGTCAAAATCAAAGACGTGACACTTGGCGCTTATAACGGAGGTGGCAGCACTCCAATCTCTGATGCGACGGGAACAATCAATATCTTCAAGGCAGCACCGTATCCAACTCTTGTTGAAGCGGGAGATATTGTGGATGTTTATGCAATTGTCTCAAGGTACAAAACGACCGTTCAACTCGCCACAGGTACGGCAGAAGCAAACGGATTCAACATTTACGATATCGTCAATGACATCAAGAATCCTCTTTTGACTCTTAATGATATTTACCCGGATGCCAAACCTAATCAAAACTATACGATTACAGTTAAGGCTGAGGACAACAAAGGCATCCAAGATGTGAAATTGTCTTACACCATGGATGCAGTGACAAAAAACAATTTACCTATGACTTACAATTCAACTGAGAATCTGTATGAATTCACTATTTTAGGCGAAGAAATCTCAATGAGTTCAGAACTGCTCAAATTCACAGTGACTGCAACGGATATCACAGGACTCAAGACGACATCTGAAGAGGTTAATGTCACCATCGACAACAAACCTCAGTTTGTAAGTCTCATTCCTGCTAGAAACGGCAGCACAAATGAAAATAAATCTCCACTGATTCAAGTGACTCTTCTCAATGAGGGAGTGAATCCTCAGGTCAAGTTGACTCTTGTTAAGGGTGAGGACGTTATCGTAGCAAATCAGCTCATGACTCCGGGAACTGAAGCAAACACCTATAAATATCAGACGGCGAATCTTGCTGATGGTGTTTACACTGCAACAGTTGTGGTTGTCAGAACAGATACGGGAACAGTTACAGAGACATGGAACTTCACAGTTGGAACTCCTGCTTTCAGACCATTCTTTGGTCAACTTCACGCCCATACGGCAGAATACTCAGACGGTTCAGGCACTCTGAACAATGCGCTCGATTATTTGAAGAACTTGAATGCGCTTGACAACGTGAACTTTATCTCCGTAACGGATCACTCCAATTATTTTGATGCGACTTCTGCGGCGAACCCAGCAGAAGCTTTAAACGACAAAACAAAAATGACGGCGGCGAGTTTGACCAAATGGAATCAGTACGTTTCCACCATGGAAACCTACAACGAGACCAACATAGGCGAGACGGTAGCACTTCCAGGTTTCGAGATGACATGGTCAGGCGGACCGGGTCACATCAATACGTTCAATTCGGACGGATTGATCAGTAGAAACAATACTGCGCTCAACAACAAAACCGGTGATGCCGGTATGAAATCCTACTATGAGACACTGATTGGAAACTCGGATCCACTTGCGAACTTGTCCCAATTCAATCACCCGGGCACGACGTTCGGTACGTTCTCGGATTTCGCATACTGGTCACCTTCTTATGACAACAAAATGGTCGCAGTGGAAATAGGCAATGGCGAAGGTGGCATCGGCTCAGGCGGATATTTCCCAAGTTATGCGGAATACACCAAAGCGCTCGATAAGGGCTGGCACGTGTCTCCGACGAACAATCAGGACAACCACAAAGGCAAATGGGGCAATGCCAATACTGCGAGAACGGTCATCATAACGGACACGCTCAGCTCTGAAGGATTGCTCAAAGGTCTCAAGGATATGTCTGTTTACTCTACGGAAGACCATAACCTCAATATCTGGTTTACTGTGAATGACAAAATCATGGGCAGCATCATTGATGAAGTGCCGACTGCGCCACTTCAGTTCACTGTGAACATCGATGATCCGGATTCGGGCGACATCATTTCCAAAGTGGAAATCGTGACCAACAGCGGACGCGTTGCGAGAAGCCAGACATTCTCATCTAATGTGGTGGATTGGACATTTGAACTTCCAGCGGTTCAGGGTTACTATTATGTGCGAGTGACTCAAGCGGATAAGAATATCGCGGTCACATCACCAGTGTGGATCGGCCAAGCACCACGCGTGGGCATCAGCTCGCTCGAATCCAGTGCGAAAATGCCGGTCACAAATGAAATGTTGAATCTTAAAACGACACTTTTCAATAACGAATTGAATTCAGTGACCATCACATCCATCAAGTACGAAGTCGGTGGTGAAATCATCAAGAGCGACACGATGGCTGAAGTGGTTGGAACTGCAGGTGTTTATCAGAACACTATCGAATATACACCTGTAGCACCTGGTATTCAAAAGATCACTGTGACAGCGGTTGTGATGGTGGATGGACAGGAAAAAGTATTCACACAAGATCTTGAAATCAATGTTCGAGACAGCGAGAAACTGGTTTACATCGGCATCGATGCAAGCCACTACAATGAGTACGTTCGTGGAAACTACAAAGACAGCATGGGCAACTTTGCGGAAATGGCTATGGACTATGATGTCCGCGTGGTCGAACTGGAAACCAGCGAGGCACTCCTTGCTGCGACACAAAGTGACAAGTTTGAGATGTTGATTTTCACACCTCCGACGCGTCGTAACGGTAGCAATTTCTTGATTGGCTACAAGAACTACAGCGATGAAGAGATTCAGGCTGTAAAAGCTTTTGCGGAATCGGGCAAAACGGTTATCGTCACTGGATGGTCGGATTACTATGAAAATTATACCAAGTACTCTGATGGCACAGCTTACACACTACCAGCAGAGGATCATATGGCAGCTCAACAGAACAAACTGATCACAGCACTTGGATCATCTCTCCGAATTGCGGACGATCAGATCAAAGACACTGTCAACAATGGTGGACAAGCACAACGTTTATACCTTGAAAATTACAATCTCGATAACCCATTCCTTGCGAATGTGGTTCCAGATGAACAGGTTTATTCCAATTATGGTGGCGCTTCTGTCTATGCCGTAGGTACAGACATGTTGCCAACTGGAACACTTCCTGGTTCTGTCAGCCCTATGGTTTATGGTTTTGTAACCAGTGAATCATCGGATAGTGATAAAGATGGCACTACTGGAGTGACTGGCGTTACAGTGCCTAAGTACAATGACATGCACATGGTTGCGGCTTCGGAAGTGGTATCTTATGACTCCGGTAAGGAGGCAACAATAATCGTTGCTGGCTCGGCCTTCATGAGCAACTTCGAAATTCAGACAACACTGGACAGTTATGCAACACCAGCTTACAGCAACTACACGATTCTGGAAAACGTGGTTCAGTCGGTCAATCCGGTGGTGATTACGCCTATTTCAGAAGTTCATAAGGTTGCTGAAGGCATCAAATTTACTGTTGAAGGCATTGTAACTTCAAATGCTTCAGGATTCGATAAGGACACTGCGTTCTTTGACTCCATTTACTTGCAAGACGCAACAGCTGGAATCAACTTATTCCCAGTGGCTGGTGATGTGAGAGCGGGACAGACTGTTCAAATTACTGGAACTACAAGTTCTTATAATGGCGAACGTCAATTGAATGTGGAGAAACTCACTATAGTGGATCCTACAATAAAAGCACTTCCAGAACCAAAAGTAGTGACTTCAGCGGATATTTTGAATGCGACCTATCTTGGAAGCCTTGTCAAAGTCACCGGTAAAGTCACAGAAATCGGTCTTTCAAATGGCGTTGTGGAAAGCGTTTATGTGAAAGATGCAAACGGAGATGTTTGTAGAATTTTCATCGATGGTTATATCACTAAAGATGTCGTCGTAGCGAATCTAGAAGTGGGTGCAGGGATCACTGCAATCGGTCTTTCATCAAACGATGCTGAGGGACCACGCGTGAGGATCAGGGATCGTGCGGACATCGTATGTACTGAAGCGACCATAGATCCGATTAATAACGACCCTAAGCCAACACTTCAAACTCAACAAAAGACAAAATCTGATAAAGAGGAAGTTGTAATAAAAGTCAATATGAACACAACTCAATTGACTGCGGCAATCAAACAGGCAATTGAAAAGTCAAATCAGGAAGTTCCAAAAATCACGATAGAACTGCTTGGTAACGTGGACAGTGTCATTCTGACAAGCGATATTCTTAAAGCCATTGAAGATGGCCTCGTCCAGCTGACCATACTAAAATCCGACGTGGAATATGTCTTCCCTGCTAAAGAGTATAGCCTTCAAAAATTGACAACATTGCTCGGTGTGGGTTCACTGGAATCTGATACAGAACTGAATATCAGTGTGAACAAAGTAGACAAGGAGACAAAAGATGAAGTAAGCAAATGGGCAAAATCAAATGGATTGAAGCCTCTTGGCAATCCACTCAAATTCACAATTTCGGTTCAATCGAAATCAACTGGAAAAAGCGTTACTGTTACTGAGTTTAACGGGTTTTACGGGAAAGTGGATTAAATGAATAATTGGTAAATAAAAAAACACGTGAAGGTCTTTACATAAGACTTTCACGTGTTTTTATTTGGCCGCCACCTGGTTACCGCCGCAGGCGTACCAGGTACCCAGGTGGCGGTAACCAAGTGCGATTGTATATTATCCCAGTGCCACATCGAGGATCATCATGACTGTGAAACCCAGCATGGCCCCTATTGTAGAAACGTCTGTGTTGGAGCCGCCTTCTTCTCTTTGCGCTTCTGGAATCAACTCCTCAACGACTACATAGATCATGGCACCTGCGGCAAATGCCAGGGCATATGGCAGTATCGGTTTCATGGAAACTACGGCGAGGGCGCCCAGCACACCTGCAATAGGTTCAACGATTCCGGACGCTTGACCATAAAGGAATGCTTTTTTTCTGCTGAAACCTTCTCGTCTAAGGGGTATGGAGACTGCTGCGCCTTCAGGAAAGTTTTGAAGTCCGATACCAATTGCCAGTGCGATTGCACCTGCTAGTGGAACAGACCCGCTTCCGGCTGCCACGGCACCAAAAGCCACACCTACAGCTAGTCCTTCGGGTATGTTATGTAGGGTGATCGCCAATACCAAAAGGACACTTCTTTGCCAATTGGTTTTGACACCTTCCGCCTGTTCCGTTTTAAGTCCAAGGTGTAAGTGGGGGAGCAGCTTATCCACTAAAAACAAAAATGCACCACCACCGAGGAAACCGATTGCCGCAGTCAAATATGCGGTTTGTCCGAGTTCCTCTGCCATATCTATCGCCGGTGCAAGGAGTGACCAAAACGATGCCGCAATCATGACTCCGGCGGCAAATCCCAACATGCCGTTGAGTACGGTCTTGTTGATGGATTTGAAGAAAAACACTAGGCTTGCGCCAAGGGCTGTGACACCCCATGTGAAAAGTGTACCTATAAGTGCTTGTGTGACGGGGTTGAATTGTTCAAACCATACGATCATGTGAACCTCCCTTTGAGTTGATTATAATTAATTATATCACATTATCAGAAGCAGTTAAAAATGATAAAATGATGATAAATGAAATCCGTAAGAAAATCCGTAAGAAAATCCGTAAGAAAATCGTAAGATTTGTATCGAACGTTAGTTAAGGTTTATAGATTAGACTGAGTTTAGGACTTAGGAAAGGAACGTGTTTATGACGGCCATAAAGATACTCGTGGTGGACGACGATGTGGAAATCGCGCGTGCACTGGAAATGCTGCTGAAGCGAGAGGGATATGATGTGATCAAAGCTCACGATGGCATGCGGGCGCTTGAGATTGTTGCGAGTGAGACGATTCATCTCATCCTACTGGATGTGATGATGCCGAAACTCGACGGCTTATCGGCTACGCTCAAAATCAGGGAAGGCAAGAATATTCCCATCATCATCTTGTCTGCGAAAACAGAGGATTCCGACAAAGTGCTTGGACTTTCCATGGGTGCGGATGATTATGTCACAAAACCTTACAACCCTCAGGAACTTTTGGCTCGGGTCAAGAGTCAATTGAGGCGTTATATGGAACTGGGAACCCACCATGATGGTGGGCGTGACGGAGTGATCCGAAATGGCGGTTTGATTCTCGATCGTCAAACCATGCAGTTTTCAGTGGATGGCGATCCGGTCAAACTGACGGGGAAAGAGTTCGGGATCATGGAACTTCTGATGTCACATCCGGGGGTGGTCTTCTCTTCAGAGAAAATCTACGAACGCGTATGGCAGGAGTCCGCTTATTCGGTTGAAAATACGGTCATGGTACATATTAGGCGTATCCGCGAAAAAATCGAGATCAATCCTAAGGAACCAAATTATTTGAAGGTGGTGTGGGGAATTGGTTACAAAATTGAAAAGTACTAGGTATCATATACTGTTGAAATTGCTGGCATTCTTGATGATTGCGCTAGCTTTGACCTCGGCTTTTGTACTGCTGTTGTCGATTGTTATGATGGAAATTCCATTTGAGACGATCATAGAGCCGGAGTATGCCGAGAGCAGGGAATTCAACATTAGAGGATATAGCAGCAACATGTACGATCAAACCGAGTGGAATCAGATGCGGGCGAAAGCGTTGCCAAGGGCTCAAATCTTTGGTGCCAGCATCCTTTTGGCAATCGTTTTACTCATCTATTTGACCAATGTGGTAGGTCAAAATGAAAAAGGTGGGACTATCCATTTATCATGGCACGACAAGATTCCGAGCGACGTATTGATTGTAGTTTATGCATGTGTGGTTCCCATTTGGTTCCTATTGATGGAAGTGATTTTGTTCAGACGCGTGTATTCGACGAACAACATAGATTGGGAACTCGGTGCTTCGGGTGTTGTGACATTTTTGCTCATCTCAGCTTTGGGACTTTACTATGTCAGTTCTGTGAAACAGATCAAGGCGAAAACGTTTATAAAAAAGAGCCTGTGGTTTCAGGTGCTTTACTGGATCTATGACCTCATCAAGAGTCTTTTTGACGGACGGGCATTCAGTAAAAATGGACTCACAAAATCATTGTTCAAAAGACAGCTCGTCTTTATCGTTGCCAGCGCATTCATGGTATTCCTGACGTTTGTCTTTTTGATGGTACCGCCATTGATGCTCCTCCCTCCTATTATGGAGTGCGTCATCATTTACTGGTTCATCAAAGGCAACCGAAAGACTTATGAGGCCATCGACAAAGGCTTCAATGACAGTCTGGAAGAGCAGATGAAAGCGGAGCGCATGAAGATCCAGTTGATCACCAACGTCTCGCATGATCTGAAAACGCCACTGACTTCCATCATCGGCTATGTGGATCTGCTGTCCAAGGAACCGCTGGAGGAACCTGCCCGTGAATATGTGACGGTTCTGACGGAGAAATCGGACCGTCTCAAGTATATCGTCTCGGACTTGTTTGATCTGGCGAAAAGCACCACCGGCAACATTCAAGTGGATTTTGAAGAGATCGATCTCAAGCGATTGATCCAGCAGACCATGGGGGATTTGTCCGATGAGATTGAAAAATCGGGACTGGAGTTCAAAATGCAGTTGCCTGAGGATGCGGTGCTGATCCATTCTGATGGCAAAAAGCTCTATAGAGTGTTCATGAACCTGATCGGCAATGCGCTGCAATACGCGCTGATGGGCACAAGGGTCTATGTCACATTGGAAACTTCTGAAAGCATTGCAAAGGTTTCCATCAAAAATATCGCAGGTTATGAGATGACATTTACTGAAGAGGAAGTGCTTCAGCGGTTTACCAGAGGCGATCAGGCACGAACTTCAGAAGGCAGTGGTCTTGGACTTTCCATTGCGGAGAGCTTCACCCACGTCTGTGGGGGCAAGTTTGAACTGGTGATTGATGGGGATTTGTTTAAAGCGAATGTATCGTTTCCAGTGAAATAGAAGAACCGCCGTTTGCGTACCTGGTACGCAAACGGCGGTTCTTTTGTGTCTAACTACATTTTTTCATTTGTAAAAATGTAGTTAGACACACTTTTTCGTTGCATTTTTTGTAAAAGAGCTATATCATAAGACCAAGGGGTGATGATATGTATAGAAATGCAATGAATCATTTGCTCGATTGGAAGAAAAAGAAAAACAAGAAACCTTTAGTCATCAGAGGTGCCCGTCAAGTGGGAAAGACTTGGCTGATGAAGACCTTTGGCGAAGCTGAGTATGAAAATACCGTTTATATTAACTTTGATAACAACCAACAAATGAAAGCACTCTTCGAAATGGATATGAACACAGACAGATTGATTACAGGTCTTGAGTTGTATTCAGGGCATAAAATCAACGCGGATAACACTTTATTGATCTTTGACGAGGTCCAAGAAGTTCCTAAGGCACTGACTGCTTTAAAGTACTTTAATGAGAATGCCCCTGAGTATCAAATCATCTGTGCGGGATCTTTGCTCGGTGTTGCGATGCATAAGGGGACATCGTTCCCTGTGGGCAAAGTGGAATTCATGGATTTATATCCACTGTCTTTTACTGAATTTATGAGAGCAATGGGAAAGGAACAATTTGTTGAACTGATTGAGCAGGGAAGTTTTGGTTTGGCTACAACTTTCAAACAGGAATACATTACGTTGTTAAAGCACTATTATTACGTCGGTGGAATGCCTGAAGTGGTCTCTAATTTTACAGAAAACATGGATTTCAATGAAGCTAGAGCAATCCAAGAGCGCATTTTGATTGCTTATGAACAAGACTTTTCGAAACATGCACCGAATGAAGTCATTCCTAAGATCAGAATGCTGTGGAACAGTATCCCATCACAACTGACCAAAGAAAACAAAAAGTTTGTCTACGGTTTGATTAAAGAGGGTTCGAGAGCCAAAGATTACGAGATGGCACTGTTGTGGCTGATCGATTGTGGTCTTGTCCACAGAATTAATAGGGTGACGGTTCCGAATTTACCACTGAAAGCGTATGAGGACTTAAAGGCTTTTAAGCTGTTCATGCTTGATGTCGGTTTGCTGTCATGCATGGTCAGATTGAATCAATCGGTGCTTCTGGATGGAAATCTTCTGTTTAAAGAGTTCAAGGGAGCTCTCACAGAGCAGTTTGTATTACAGCAGTTTAAGACATCCCATAAAATTGAAACGTATTATTGGACGAATGATCGAGGAAGCGCGGAAGTTGATTTTATTGTGGATACAGGGGAACTGATCATTCCGATTGAGGTGAAGGCAGAAGCCAATCTTAAGGCAAAAAGCTTAAAAAGTTATTATGAGAAATTTTCTCCATCGATATCAGTTCGTACTGCAATGTCCGATTATAAAAGTGAAGATTGGCTTTTGAATCTTCCGTTATGGGCAATCGAAGTCCTAGAAAGTGAAGTTGAAAGACTCAAATGAAACCGCCGTTTGCGTACCTGGTACGCAAGTGGCGGTTTTTTCCTGGGCATTTTTCTTTTTGTTGAAAAACAAGCATCTGGGTATAAATACATTGGTTGCACACTCAGACAGGAGGACAACATGAGATGAACACATAGAAGAGTTCAGTTTAAGCGAGATTCTTGAAGATGCCGTGATCCACCTGGAGGCAACGTGATCATCGCGTCAACCGATTGGTTTGAACAATAGAATTTAGAAGAGGGTGTTATAATGGACAACAAAAGCATTGAAAATTTTCTAAAAATGATCATCAAAATCGATGACGATACCAAAAGTAAAGTCGAAATGCTTGAAAGTGAAATTGCGAACCGTGAGAGTCAACTGAATAAAATCGCTTCAGATGTGGAAGCCAATTCTGAGGTGCTTAAAGTCTCGCACTCGAAGCGACTGGTTGAGCGAATCAAGACCGATACCGAAATGGAACAGGAAAAGATCATGAAAGAATCCGACGTCCTGATGAGCGACATGGACCGTATTTTCAGTGAGAAAAAAGCCAGAATGATCAACCGCGCTTTTGAGAAACTCTCCATAGGCAGGTGGGGGTCGTAATGTATAAAGTGAAAACGCATGCCGCTGCAAATTCAAAGGCCAAAGTGATTTTAGGTAAACTATTAAAAGATGCAGAATATGAGAAACTGATCAAGATGGACAGTGTGGAGGAAGTCACTTCCTATCTCAAATCGCAGACCCATTATAAAAACATGGACTGGGGCACCGGGGACGACACCCAGAATTTTGAGGTGCTGATGAAAAAACACTTTTTCAATGCTTATGAAAAGTTTTTCCATTTCTATATCGATGAATACAGAGAATTCATCAAAGCCATGTTTTGCAGGTACGAAGTGGAAAACCTCAAGTTGTTCATCAGGGCACTCGCTCGAAATGAGTCGCTCAGCAACATCATAGACCACTTGATTTACTCGCATCTGTATTCGAACATAGACTATGGGGCACTGGAGAGGGTCGGCAACATGGACGAGTTCATGCAGGCCATCAAGGGCACGCAGTACTATGAGCCTCTGTCCGTCTTCTTAGGCGAGGATCCCGTACAGATGATCTTTCACATGGAAATGATGCTGGATCGAGGGTATTTCAACCGTTTACTGGAGTCCATCCAAAACCTCAAAAAACGGGATCGGGAAATGATGCTCGACCTCCTCGGAATCAATGCGGACATATTGAACGTTCAGTGGATTTACAGGGGGCGCCATTATTTCGATATCTCCTCAGAGGAATTGTTCAACTTTACGCTGAATTCCGGAAAGGTCTATGACTACAAAGCGCTTAAAGCCCTCTGTTATATGGAACTCGATGACTACAGGGAGTACATCTCAAAAGGCGATTACTCAGACATATTCAGGGACAAGGAATACATGATGGAGCGCGCCATGGAAAAGCATTTGTATTATATTCTGGATGACTTCACCAAGCACGCTGAAAATTCCATAGCATGGCCTGTGGTACTTTTATTCAAGTTTGAATATGAGATCCGGGATCTGTTTACTATAATAGAAGCAAAAAAATATGACATGGAGAACATAAACGAATTATTGATTAGAGATTTGGGGAGGGCGAGATAGTTGGCAATAGAAAAACTTGTCATGGCGAATGTCGTATGCAGACGCAATCGCCTGGATGGAATAATCAGAGATTTGATCTTACTGGAGCGATGCGAGTTTGTCGATACGTTTCTGGAAATCGACGACGGCGATTTCAGCATTGGCATTTCTGAAGAAAATGCGGATGAGATCCTCGACATGGAAGACATCGTTCCGATTAAGGAAAACAAGGAAATCGAACGGGTGATCCAGGAGTTCGAGACGACTCTAAGCAGTCTGAAATATACACCAAAAGTGGATACTGCACACATGAGAGGGGTACATAATTTTGAGACCATGATCGATGAAGTGGAAAAGTTCAGTTGTAAATTCGCTGTGCTGACAGAAGAGGTCACCCAAATAGAGTCGAGAATCGAGGCACTTGAGCAGTACAAAGTCCTTGAGAGCATCAAAAACATCGATATTGACCTCGAAAAACTTTTAAACATGGACCATTTCACCGTGAAACTTGGGTTTTTGACCCGGGAGAAAGCCAAGCGGATCTCCCAGAACTATGACAACATCAAAGCGCTGGTACTGCATGCCGGTACTTTTGATGAAAAGGAATTCTACATCATCGTGTCTCCTAAGAGTCTGGACGTCGAGATGGGTAGAATTCTAAGAAGTACGGATTTTGTGGAAATCAATCTTGAAAACGAACATTTTGAGACGCCTGCAAAATTGGTGGAAGCCATCAAAAATGAGAAAATCGAATGTGAAGACAGACTTGTCGAGATAGAGACCATGACACAGAAGGACATCTCGGAAAACAGTCAGGAATTCGACAGACTGTATTCCATGCTGATCATGGAGCGTAAAATCGACCAGGTCCGCACGAAAGTGGCCGTCACTGAAAATCTGGCATACCTTTCCGCCTGGGTTCCGGCTGAGGATATTGAGCCGCTCCATAAATTGTTCGGACCACCACCGGAGACGCTGGTCACCTTCAAGAAATCGGAAGAAGTCTCCTACAAGATTCCGACGCCGACGTTCCTGAAAAACAACCGGTTCTTCAAACCCTTTGAAATGCTGGTCAACATGTACGGCACCCCGATGCACAACGAAACCGATCCGACATTCTTTTTCGGCATCACCTACATGATCCTCTTCGGAGCGATGTTTGGAGATTTGGGTCAAGGCCTGGTAATCGTATTGGCGGGTCTGCTGCTCAGAAAAAAATTAAGTCCGGAGTTTAGTGGCATACTCACGCGAATCGGCATTGGTTCCATGTTTTTCGGCTTCATCTACGATTCGTTCTTCGGATATGAGCACGTGATTTCCGGGGTCATTCCGTTACCCATCTATTTCAGGCCCATCGACAACATCAACCTGGTCCTGATTTATGCGATTGTCATCGGTATCGTCCTCGTTTACATCAGCTACCTTTATAGTATTGTGAACAAACTCAGGCTCAGAGATATTGAGGAAGGCGTGTTTGGAAGAAATGGTATCAACGGACTCATATTGCTCACGGCACTCCTGATGCTGGTGTATGGCATGTTCGTCGGTGATCAGATCTTGCCGACAATCTTCCTTGAAATTGTGATTCTAATCAGTGTGGTGCTCCTTTTGGTGAAGCAACCGCTCAGCAACAAACTGCTGGGGCATCAGATATTGATCGATGAAGCCCCCAGCGCCTACTATGTGGAAGGGGTCTTCAATCTGTTCGAGACTTTCCTCGGCATGATCAGCAACACGGCATCGTTCATAAGAGTCGGAGCCTTTGCGCTGAACCATGTGGGTCTTTTCATCGCATTCCATACACTCGCCGAAATGATCGGCACCACCACAGGCAACATCGCCATGTTCCTTCTCGGCAACGTCATCATCATCGCACTTGAGGGGCTTGTGGTATTCATTCAGGGATTAAGGCTGTTTTACTACGAACTATTCAGTAAATATTATTCGGGTGACGGGATTCTCTTCACACCGGATAAAATATAGGAGGACATTATGGGTTACGTTATTTTTCTCGTAGGGATTATTTTGGTCACCATCGGACTTGGGATCTACTATTATTTTCAACCGTCCATCGAAGCTGCCAACCGCAAAATCAGGCTGATCATGGGCACCAACGCGCTCATGTTTATAGCAGTCATGCTGCTTGCCACCATTTCCGTCTTTTCAGGCGCAGGCTTCTCCGCGGTAGAGGAAGTCCAGGCCAGCGAACCCATAGTGGTGAACGGCTCGGCGGGACTTGGTTACATCGCGGCGGCCATCTCCACGGGACTTGCCACAATCGGTGCGGGATACGCAGTCGGCAGTGTCGGTTCATCGGCACTTGGCGCAGTATCTGAAAATCCAAAAATCCTCGGTAAAACCTTGATTTTCGTAGGTCTGGCAGAAGGCATCGCCATCTATGGCCTCATCATCTCCATTTTGATCCTCGGCAGGCTGTGATGCGAAGCGTTTGTCTGTGCGAAAAAACCGAGACCATGACTGCGATGCGGCTTGGTGGCATTGAAAGCAGGCTGGTCACAAATGTGGATGAAGCCACACGCAGCCTTGAGAGGCTGCTTGAGGACCCTACAGTGGCACTTGTAATCGTCTCGGAAAATGTGCACAACATGGTCGAACCGCTCATCATGAAAACCAAGCTGGAACGCAAAGATACGCTGATTATACAGATTCCTGAACCAGACGGGCTCAGGGACAAGGACTACATCATGAAATACATCAAGAATTCGATAGGCATAAAGCTGTGAAGAAGGTGATCTTATTATTACGATAGAGATGAAAATAGAACTGTTTTCAAAAATGGTGAAAGAGAAAGCGCTTTCGGAACCGAAGCGCAAACTTGAGGCGCTCAACATCAAGCACGCTCAAATCCTGGACGACATGGAATCGGCCTGTGAAGCATCGCGCTCGGAGTATCTTCTGGGAATCCGGCACAAAGCCATGGAACGCAAGAGCAAGGTGATTGCAAAGACCCATTCAGAGGCCCAAAACAGGATTCTCAAAAAGAAAAGTGCCCTGTTTCAGGAACTGAAAGACTCTCTGGTGGAAGAAGTAAAAAAAGCCGTGAGTTCAGTGGAGTATGAAGCGTATTTCAAAGATAAGCTTGCAAAGGCCTTAAAAAATTTCGAGGCTTTAGAGGAACTCGTGATCGGCGTGCGCATAAAAGACGAGAAGTATTTGCCTGAGGGGATTTCCGCTCATACGGATGAAGGACTGATTGGCGGTTTTTACATTATAAAAGGCGGGAGTGAAAAATACGATTTCACACTGGACAGTGAAGTGGACGCCCTGGATGATTATCTGGGATGCATGTTGAACACACTGTATGAAACTACCGGGGAGGCTTGTGAAGATGAAGGGTGAAGGCAGAATCACATACATTAACGGCCCTGTCGTCAAAGGCTCCGGCCTTGAAAGTTTCATGATGAGAGAAATGGTGCTGGTCGGTGAACAGCGGTTGATCGCGGAGATCATCGGCCTCAGCGGCGATGTCGGTACGATTCAGGTCTACGAGGAAACGGAAGGTCTGGAACTCCATGAGAAAATTGTCGGTCTCGGTGTGCCGCTGTCATTGAAACTCGGTCCCGGACTGATGGGCAACATATTTGACGGCATCGGAAGACCGCTGAAAAAAATCGAAGAATCCAGCGGCAATTTCATCCCTCTGGGCATCGGTCTACTCACCATTGACCTGGAGCAATCCTGGGATGTGGAGATGCTCATTGAAACCGGTGACCATGTCAAGGGCGGTCAGATTTTTGGACGCGTTGTCGAGACGCAGCTCATTACTCATAAACTCATGATTCCACCTGGAGTGAATGGCGTGGTCGTCAGCTCTGTAGCGAGTGGGACCCATTTGACCGACGATGTGCTGCTCAGCGTTCAGGATAAAAATTCAAAAGTCACAGAAGTCAAAATGTATCAGGACTGGCCGGTGAGAAAGTCACGTCCAATTGAAAAAAGAATGAAGATTACCCAGCCCTTGATTACGGGGCAGCGGATTCTCGACACGTTCTTTCCCATAGCAAAAGGCGGAACAGCGGCAATTCCAGGGGGCTTCGGAACCGGAAAGACCATGACCCAGCACCAACTCGCCAAATGGTCGGATGCGGACATCATCATCTATATAGGGTGCGGAGAACGCGGGAACGAGATGACGGACGTGCTCGAGGAATTCCCGAAACTGATCGATCCCAAATCGGGCAGACCGATCATGGAACGCACGGTGCTCATCGCCAACACTTCCAACATGCCGGTTGCGGCAAGGGAAGCGAGCATCTACACGGGCATTACCATGGCCGAGTATTTCAGGGACATGGGATACCACGTGGCCATCATGGCGGATTCTACATCCAGGTGGGCAGAGGCGCTCAGAGAAATCAGCGGACGTCTGGAAGAGATGCCCGCAGAGGAAGGGTACCCGGCGTATCTGTCCTATAGACTGGCAGAATTTTATGAGCGAGCGGGCTACGTGAAAACCCTCCAAGGGGATGAAGGTTCCGTGACGATCATCGGAGCGGTCTCACCGGCGGGCGGCGATTTTTCCGAACCCGTTACGGAAAACACCAAAAGATATGTGAACGCCTTTTTGGCTCTGGACAGAAAGCTCGCTTATTCGAGACATTATCCAGCCATCAACTGGCTGTCGAGTTACAGCGGTTATTTGAAAATGCTGGACGAATGGTATTTCGACAATGTCGGCGAGGACGCCATCCGCCTCAGGAATCAGGTCCTCAGACTACTTCAGGAGGAGAGCAAACTGCTGGATATCGTGCAGCTTGTGGGTGAGGATGTGCTCCCGGATTCGCAGCGGTTGATTCTCGAAATCTCTCGTGTGGTCAAGACGGGGATCTTGCAACAGAACGCATTTCACAAGGACGATTCTTTTGTGCCAATGGCGAAACAGTATAAGATGCTCTGTGCCGTATGGCACCTTTACCAGAGGGCGAGCGCTTGCGCGGAAAAAGGCATTCCTATGTCGCAAATCAAGGATGATGCGCTGTTCGAGAAGATCACCAAGATGAAATACAACATTCCAAACGAGGATCTGAGCGGCATTGATGCCATAAATTCGGAAGTCGACACTTATTTTGATGCACTTTTGGCGCGGTACAATTAGGGGGAAACATGCTAAAGGAATATTTGAAAATTGACAAAATCGAAGGTCCCCTCATTTTTCTGAGAGGCATAAAAGAAGCCAGATATGGCGAAATCATAGAGATCCAGACCGGGGACGAGCGCCGGGTCGGCAAGGTCATCAAAATCGATGAAAGCCTCGTCGTCGCTCAGGTTTTCGAGGGCACGTCGGGGCTCAGCACTGTGAACGCGGCCATCCGATTCACCGGTGAACCACTGACCATCAGTCTTTCCAGAGAAATCCTCGGGAGGAGGTTTGGTGGCATCGGGAACCCGATTGACGGTGGCGGTCCCATTTATTCGAAGACCAAGTACAACATCAACTCAAAACCGATCAACCCGGTCGCCAGAAAGTATCCGAGGGACTACATCGAGACGGGCATAACGAGCATTGACGTGCTCAGCACACTGATCAGGGGCCAGAAACTCCCGATTTTCTCCGGAAACGGCCTGCCCCACAAGGAACTCGCGGCACAAATCGTCAGCCAGGCCAAAATCGCCTCGGATCTGAACGAAAAATTTGCGGTATGCTTCGTGGCAATCGGCGTCACGCGGGATGATGGCGCGTACTTTATAGAGAAGTTTGAGGAAAGCGGCACCATAAAAAACGTGGTCATGTTCATAAACTATGCCGACGATCCAGTGACTGAGCGGCTCAGCATTCCCAAATGTGCGCTCACAGCGGCGGAATTCCTGGCGTTCGAGGAGGATATGAACATTCTCGTGGTCATGACGGACATGACGAATTATTGCGAAGCCCTGAGGGAGATTTCCTCCGCCAAAGAGGAAGTGCCGAGCAGAAAAGGCTATCCGGGCTACCTGTATTCGGATCTCGCCTTTCTTTATGAAAGGGCTGGGATGCTCAAAGACAGGAACGGTTCCATCACATTCATCCCTATCCTGACCATGCCCAACGATGACATCACGCATCCAATTCCGGATTTGACCGGCTACATCACCGAAGGACAGATCGTGTTATCCAGGGATCTGGCCAATAAAGACATCAATCCACCCATCAACATCATGCCGTCGCTTTCAAGACTCATGAAGGACGGCATCGGTGAAGGATACACGAGGGCCGATCATCCGGATCTCGCCAATCAGCTGTTCTCGTCATTCTCAAAAGTTCTGGAAGTCCGTTCGCTCGCACAAATCGTAGGGGAATCGGACCTCTCGGAGATCGACCAGAAATACATGGAATACGGCAAAAGGTTCGAGGCCGAGTTCATCAACCAAGGGTTCACTGAACGCCGGGATATCAGCGAGAGCCTTGACATCGGCTGGAAGGTCCTGTCTGTTCTACCGCCTGAAGCGCTCGACAGACTCGATGACAAAACCATCGCGAAGTATTATAGGAGATGAGCCCATGGAAAATCTTACACCGACCAAAGCCAATCTCATAAAATCAAAATCCATGCTCTTGTTTACCAAACAAGGGTATCAGCTGCTCGACAAGAAACGCAGCGTGCTCGTCAGGGAAATGATGGACATGATCAGCGAGGTCGAAAAGCTCCAACAGCAGATCGACGAGATCTTCGTTGAGGTCTATGACGCCCTGAACCATGCGCTCGTGACCATGGGGGAAAGTACCGTGGAGGAAATCGCCCTGTCCATTCCCCAGGATGAACAACTGACCATCCTGAATAAAAGCATTATGAATGTGGAGATTCCAACTATCAAATACGTGGAAAAACCACTCGGTCCCTTCTATGGTTTTTACAGGACCAACTCGGCCATCGACATGATTGTCGTGAAAATGAGCGAAGCCCAGAGGATCCTTTATCATCTCGCAGAAGTGGAGAACACCGTCTTCAGGCTGGCTGTGGAGATCAAGAAGACGAGCAAGCGGGCCAATGCGCTGGATAAAATCCAGATTCCCAAATATGAGGAACTCACCAAATGGATTGAGGATTCACTGGAAGAAAAGGAGCGCGAAGACTTTTTTAGGCTCAAGCGACTCAAAGGCAAGAAATTTTGACCACTTTGTGCCTTCGATAGGTTATAATGATAATGAGTGGCTACACTCAATACAGGCAAGTATATTTTGCCGGGGGAAAGGTTCACCTTTAAGAACTTGACTGAGACGCATCATTTGAGCGTCATTGAGGATACGGTGTTATTTATGATTCGAAGAAAAGGACTGGTGGAAGAACAAATGGTGATGACCGAAAGTGTATCCAAGCTGCTTAAGAAGATTCAGCAAAAGGACCAGTACACGGAGGACCATTGCAACAGAACGGGCAATTTGGCGGTGGAGATTGCTGTGCACATGCAGTTGCCAGAAGAAACCATTGAAAATATACTTTATACCGGAAAGTTTCACGATGTCGGCAAGATAGACATATCCGCCCACATTTTGAACAAGCAAGGCAGGCTGACTGTGGATGAATTCGACAATATCAAAAAGCATCCACAATCTGGACACAATATCGTCATGAGAGAAATGGACAATGAGCATTATGCCAAAATCGTCCTCGAACACCACGAGAAACTCGATGGCAGCGGTTATCCCAAAGGACTTAAGGGCGATGACATCTGCATTGAAGCAAAAGTGATTCTCGTGGCGGACAGTTTTGACGCCATGATATCAGACAGACCCTATCATGAGGCGAGAACCGCCGAGGAAGCTGTTGCGGAACTCAGAAGTTACGAGGGCATCTGGTACGATGCGGACATCGTCGAAGCGCTTGTTGAAATACTCGATAAAAGAAAAGAATTTGAAAAATAATCATAAAGTGGAAGGATACGATCATGCTTTTTAACTCGTTCAGCTTTTTGCTGTTTTTCCCGATAGTAACACTCATCTATTTTCTCTTTCCCCCAAAAATCAGGTACCTTTGGCTTTTAGGAGCGAGTTATTTCTTTTATATGAGCTGGAATCCCAAATACGCGCTGCTGATTGCGACGTCTACTGTGATCACATACCTTAGCGGTCTACTCATCGACTCATCGAAAAGTCGATTCAAGCGAAAGCTCTGGGTAGGCCTAAGTTTTGCGTCCAATTTGGCGATTCTTTTCTTTTTCAAATACTTTGACTTTGCTGTGAGCAATCTTGGCAGGGTCATGGCTGGTATGGGCATCGAGTTCATACAGCCGACTTTTGATGTGATTTTGCCGGTCGGCATTTCGTTTTACACTTTCCAGGCACTGAGCTACACAATGGATGTGTACAGACGGGAAATCTTTGTAGAAAAAAATATAGCGAAGTATGCGCTTTTCGTATCGTTCTTCCCACAGCTCGTGGCGGGTCCGATCGAGCGTTCCAAGAATCTGCTCGTACAGATTGAGGAGAGGCATTACTTCGATTATGATAGAGTCAAGGCGGGCCTTCTGATCATGTTGTGGGGGCTCTTTTTGAAGCTCGTAATCGCGGATCGTGTGGCCATAATTGTCAACCAGGTCTATAGCGATTACACCCAGTACGCCGGGCTTCAGCTCGTGATTGCAACGCTACTCTTTGGCATCCAAATCTACTGCGACTTCGGTTCTTATTCCTACATCGCCATCGGATCTGCCCAGGTCATGGGCTTCACCCTGATGGAAAACTTCAAGCAGCCTTATTTCGCCAGAAGCATCACCGAATTTTGGCAAAGATGGCACATTTCCCTCAGCACGTGGTTCCGGGACTACCTTTACATCCCTCTCGGTGGAAACCGGAAGGGCAATTTCAGAAAATATGTCAACATCATGATTGTTTTTATAGTGAGTGGTCTATGGCACGGCGCCAGTTGGAATTTTGTGATCTGGGGCGCACTGCATGGCATTTTCCAGGTCATCGGGATCATCACGAGGCCGTTCAAAGCTAGAGTGGCCGACCGTCTCGGTGTGGACCGCTTAAATTTCAGTTACCAGCTCGGACAAGGCATCATTACATTCATTCTCGTGAACTTCGCATGGATCTTTTTCAGGGCGCCAGACTTAACGGCGGCTCAAGGCATCATCGACAGGATTCTTTTGGAATGGAACCCATGGATCTTCATTGACGGTTCACTCTATGAACTTGGTCTTTCCAGGCCAAATCTGACGGTTGCGATGGTGGCCATCTTGATTATGATCGGAACGAGCATCGCCAAGAGAAAAGGCCTGGAAATCAGGGCTTCCCTTGCCAGGCAAGGTCTGCTTTTTAGATGGGGCGTTTATTTTGCTCTGATCTTTACAATCATCATCTTCGGAATCTACGGCCCGGGGTACACCGAGAGCCAATTTTTATATTTCCAGTTTTGATTATTATAATGAAGAGGATACAGCATGTTGATATTTAAAAGAACAGTCAGAACCATCATTTTCATACTGTGTTTTGCGGTTTTATTTTCAAGAGTCAGCAACATTCTGGAGCGCAAGAGCCTCGAAGGCGCATGGAACATGACGCTGAAGGTGGGCGGTTTCTACAATGAGCCCGCAGATTCGATGGACGTCATGTTTTTCGGGTCGAGCCATATGTATTGTTCCATAGATCCTCGCATGCTCGAGCAGCAGACCGGTCTTAAGTCCTATGTATTTGCGACGCAGCAACAACCCCTTTGGATCAGCTACCATTATCTGAAGGAGGCGCTGAAGACGCAGAGTCCTGAGACTGTGGTGCTGGAAGTGCACATGGTGGTTCAGGAAGAAGACTACGCCGACGAGGGCACGCTGCACTCCGCAGTCAACCCCATCAAACTCTCCAGAAACAAAGTGGAGATGGTTTACGCTGCGGTGCCGCACGGCGAACGCCGGAACTATATACTCGACATCTTCAAATACCACGACCGATGGGAAGAGTTGACCCGTGAGGATTTCACGCTGGAGCACTTTGATGCGCTCGATCCCCTCAGGGGCTTCGTTCAACTTGAGACTGTGACGGTGATTGAAGCCAGAGATGAACTGGAGTCGGTTGTCTCAGTGGCTGAGCCCATGGACAAATCCATGGAATACCTGGAAAAATTCATTGATCTCTCCAGGGAGGAAGGCTTTGAACTGATTCTGATCAAGGCCCCATCCAATGCCACCGTGGAAGAGAAAAAACTCTACAATGCCGTGGAGGCCTTGGCATCTGAAAATGACATCACCTATGTGGACTTCAATATGCACTATGAACAGCTCGGGCTCGACATGACCACGGACTTCTACGACAGAAGACACCTCAATGTCAACGGGGTCGCCAAGTTTGTACCATACTTCGGTGCGTTCTTGATAGAAGAAATGAGCGAATGATAAGAACCGCCGTATGTGCTTTGTCGCCGTTTGCGAACCGCCGTTTGCGTACCAGGTACGCAAACGGCGGCTGATTTTATGTTGTACCGCCGAATGGGTACCTGGTACCCATTCGGCGGTAACTTAAAAGCGGTGCATGAATGGCGGTTAATTTTATGTTGTAATGTAAGATTATAGGGTAATAAGTAATAAACAAAACCGGGGAGGACCATTATGAGATATGTGAGTTTCGACAAACTGGAAGAATTTATGGTAAATACGTTCATAGCAGTGGGATTGCCTGCAGAGGATGCGGCGATTTGCGCGGATGTTTTGATTGAATCGGATAAAAGAGGCATCGATTCACACGGCATAGGCAGATTGAAGCCCATCTACGTCGATCGCATTCGAGAAGGGATCATAAATCCCATCACGAAAATTGATACCATTAAAGAAGGACCGACCACCGCAGTCCTGGACGGCAACAACGGCATGGGGCAAGTGGTCTCGAAATACGCAATGGAGCTGGCCATCGAAAAAGCGCAAAAATTCGGCATGGGCATGGTGGCTGTAAGGAATTCCAACCACTACGGCATCGCGGGTTACTACCCTACAATGGCAACAGAGCAAGGTCTGATCGGCATCACCGGCACCAATGCCAGACCATCCATCGCACCGACCTTCGGCATCGAAAACATGCTCGGCACAAACCCTCTGACGTTTGGAATTCCAACAGACGAAGCGTTTCCTTTCGTGCTCGACTGCGCGACTTCCATCACCCAGCGTGGCAAAATAGAGGTCTACCAAAGAGTGGGCAAAGACCTGCCTGCAGGTTGGGTCATCGGTTCTGACGGCCAGCCTAGAACGGATACCGAGGCGGTCCTGAGAGACCTCGTTACAGGCGGCGCCGCTCTGGCTCCTCTAGGCGGAATCGGTGAAGAACTCGGCGGCTACAAGGGCTACGGTTATGCAGCAGTGGTTGAAATTCTATCCGCAGCGCTTCAGGGCGGTGCTTTCCTAAGAGCGCTTTCCGGAATAGCAGACGGTAAAAAAGTGCCATACAATCTAGGTCATTTCTTCATCGCGATCGACGTGGAAGCCTTCACATCACTCGATGAATTCAAAAAAACAACCGGCGACATACTGCGCGAACTCCGCGCTTCCAAAAAAGCCCCGGGCGTAGAACGCATCTACACCGCCGGTGAGAAAGAATACCTCGCCTTCGTGGAACGCACCGAAACCGGCGTCCCGATCAATGAGGCACTGGAGAAGGATATTGAGGCGATTAACAAGATGTACGGTGTGACTGTGTAGGTACCGATTGGGGACAGGTCCAAATTGGTACCAGGTGCTAATTGCGCGCCGGTGGTTTTGGGCTCGGACGAGCCCCGTGGTTTATGGCTGACGCCATGTAGTTTTGCATTCTTGCGAATGCAGTAGTTGGGAAGGACGTTGGTGCTGGGGAACGCACCGTGTGAAGATCAAGTTCAAAATCATAATCAAGTGCAAAATATTGCTTAATTGATCATATATTAGAAGAAGAGGAAAAATTGAGAACTTCTCTCATATTTTCCTCTTTTCCTAATTCTTTTGCACTTCCTGCTCTACCTGCCCTTAACGACGTGTGCCTTTGTACTAAGAATTTCAGATGTACAAAGACGCTAATAAGTTTCCTTCGGAAACTTAACTACGCGATTTTTTGCTTCGCAAAAAATTAGGTACCAGTTTGCACCTGTCCCCAATTGGTACCTCAATTGGTACCCGGTTGATTTTCCTCAAGCGAGTTCACACTGAATTCACATTCAAGAAGTAACATAATAAAATAGACAAATAGAATAAACGAATAATATCAATTTAGCAGGTCAAAGGAGCGGTTAACCCATGAAATCATTTTTAAAGAATAAGAAGACGAAACGTCTTGTCGTAATTGGTGTGATTGCAATACTTCTAGTGGTGGGATTGCCATACCTCGTCTCAATCATCGGACAGCGTAGAGAGAGTACAGAGGAACTGTACACAATGGTCGCCGCTGAAAACAGGGACATCACGGTAGTGCTTTCTGGAGCTGGAACGCTCAAGCCGGCGGATTCATACGTTGTGACGACGTTGACTTCAGGCGACGTGATCAGCGCGCCTTTTGAGGAGGGCGACGTTGTGGAGAAAGACGCGATCCTGTTTGAGATCGACAGCTCAAATGTGGGATCGAACATTGAGACCGCAGAAATCAGCCTGGCGGAAAGCCAAAGAAACTACAACCGCAAACTCGAAAACGTCGATGACCTCACCGTGCGCTCGGATGTGGCGGGAACAATCATATCATTCGACCTCAAGGTGGGCGACACCGTTCAAATGGGTCAAATGGTCGCGACAATAAGAGACAGCTCGGTCATGACCATTACGCTCCCGTTCGGCAGCGAGGACGCCAAATCGCTGGCAATAGGTCAATCCATTCTGGTCACAGTGACAGATACCTATGAAACTTTAGAGGGCAAAATATCTAAGATCAGTACAGTCAATGAAGTGCTCCCGGGCGGAATGATCACAAATAAAGTGACAATTGACGTCATTAATCCGGGCGGGCTTAGACCAGATCACGTGGCGACAGCCATGGCCGGCAGCATTGCCAGTTTCGACAGCGGAAATTTCGCGTACAAAGACGAAAGCGCAGTGACGGCAAAGACTTCCGGAGAAGTGAAGGAAGTCCGCATAAGCGAAGGTGACAAAGTCGCGGCAAAAGAGGTATTGCTCATTCTCGACAGCACCATGCTCATGGACGAGATTCAGATTGCCAAGAACAACCTGAGACGGGCGCAAATCTCCCTCAACAGCCAGTACGACGCACTGGACAATTACAGGATCCTGTCCCCGATTGGCGGGACCGTAATAGAGAAAAATTACAAAGCCGGCGACAAGCTCGAGGCGGGCAAGGCCCTGACCACAATCTTCGACCTCAGCCATCTTACAATGACCCTTTACATCGACGAACTGGACATCAAAAAAATAAACGTCGGACAAACCGTAAGCATTACAGCGGAAGCGGTTGAGGACAAGACCTTCATCGGCGAAGTCACCAAAGTCAACATCAATGGCATTACCAGCGGCGGAACGACAACTTATCCCGTGACGATTCAGATCAACCAGACCAGTGAGCTCCTACCGGGCATGAACGTCGACGCGAAAATTGTCATCGAATCGAAGGTCGCAGTCCTTGCAATACCAGCTGAAGCAGTGCTCAGGGGGGATCGTGTCCTCGTTAAGACCCTTCCGGGAGAATCAGCTGCTGACGCACCTGAGGGGTACAAATACCTGAATGTGAAGACCGGCATTTCCGATCTCAATTACATTGAAATCACAGAAGGACTCTCCCTTGGTGATGAAGTGGCCATAGAAAAACGCGTCGCAAAAGACTCCTTTACATTTGGCCGTCCACCTAGGGGAGAAGATCCGTTTGACGAGGGGGTCGAGCGACCATGAAGCCCCTCATAGAGTTTAGAGACTTAAGCAAAATCTATCAAATGGGCGAGACCGAAGTGCGTGCGGTGGACGGCATGTCCATGCAGATCATGCCGGGCGAGTTCGTTGCGATCGTCGGGCAATCGGGTTCGGGAAAATCCACTTGTATGAACATCATCGGATGCCTCGACGTGCCGACCTCCGGCAATTATTTTCTGGGTGGTCAAGACGTCGGTGAGCTCGATGACGATGAACTCGCGGAAATCAGAAACAAAATGGTCGGGTTCATATTCCAGCAGTACAATCTGCTGCCGAAACTTTCCGTACTCGGCAACGTGGAACTTCCGCTCCTTTACGCGGGTCTGTCCAAAAGCGAGCGTGTGGAACAGGCGACCAAAGTGATCACCAAAGTCGGACTTGCGGACAAAATCAACAACCTTCCAAGTCAGCTTTCGGGAGGTCAACAGCAGCGTGTTTCCGTGGCACGGGCACTGGCGGGAAACCCATCCGTGATCCTGGCGGATGAACCGACTGGTGCACTCGATTCCAAAACGGGTAAAGAGGTACTGGAACTGCTCACAAAGCTTCACTCGGAAGGTAACACAGTAGTACTCATCACGCATGACAATGATATAGCAGGACAGGCACAGCGCATCATAAGACTCGAAGATGGGCACATCATCTTCAACGGCACCCCCGATCAGGAGGTGACGCACATATGAATTTGTTCAAATCTTTTCAAATGGCCATCAGCAACATTTGGGCCCGAAAAGTCCGTTCACTTTTGACCATGCTCGGCATCATTATCGGTGTCGTGGCAGTCATCGTCATTGTGGGACTGGGCAACGGCCTTGAGAAATATATGGTAGACAGTTTCAAAAGTATGGGCACGGACCTATTGACCGTGAATGTCGTGGGCAGAGGGTCGGCTAGAACCGTTTCGACTGAAGAAATGTATGAACTTGTTGACGACTATCCGGAATATTTGACTTCGGTATCCCCTCAGGTGCCTCTCGGCGGGAAAGTGAAGATCGGCAACGAAGCCCTGAGTTACACCTCTGTGACCGGAACGGGCGAAGACTTTATGATCATGAAGAAATTCAGCCTGGAATCGGGACGATACATCCGCTATGTCGACATCGACAGAAGGAACAATGTCGCAGTGGTCGGAGCCTACATCAACAACGAATGGTTCAGAGGCGAAGCCCTTGGCAAAACGCTTAGAATCAACGGCCAATTGTTTGAGATCATAGGTGTCCTGAATGCGGAGACCGATGAGATCGAAGAAGGTGGCGGCGATGATGCCATTTACATTCCTTATTCCGTCGCGGCGAAATCCGCAGGCGTCAGAAACATTTCCAGTTATGTGTTCGGGATTGCAAATGAGGATTTGGTGAAAGAATCCAAACAGATCATAGATGACAAACTTTATGATGTGTTCGGCGATCAGGACGCTTATAGAATCATCAGTTTGACAGAACTTTTGAGTATGATGAGTTCCATGGTGGACATCATGATCACCATCCTTGCAGCCATTGCTGGAATATCACTGGTTGTGGGCGGCATCGGGATCATGAACATCATGCTGGTGTCCGTATCGGAACGTACCCGTGAGATCGGCATTCGCAAGGCACTTGGCGCAAAAAGACATCATATTTTGCAACAATTCGTCATTGAAGCCGCTACTACGAGCGCCATTGGTGGACTGATCGGTATCGGGCTCGGCTATGCGCTTTCCGATTTGGCATCGAAAATTATCGTTGTCGCACTGGAAGAGGAGATTGTCGTGGCGGCATCCACGTCTGCAGCTCTGGGAGCTTTTGCCATCTCGGCGTTTATAGGCATATTGTTCGGGTACCTCCCCGCAAGAAAAGCGGCAAGGCTCAATCCAATCGACGCATTGAGATATGAATAGACAAATGAGGAGAATAGAGATGAAAAAAATGCTATCAATCGTGCTGGTCTTCAGCATGTTATTAACGGCTTTGCCGGTATATGGATTATCAGTGAATTCTCCTGTGTCACAGGATCTGATGGAAGATACGATCCGTGCCCTTGGAGTCATGAACGGAGATGAAAAAGGCGATCTCAGATTGGGCTTTTTTGTCAAACGGTCTGAGTTCGCGCAAATGATGGTTCAGGGATCCATTTATAAAGACACTGTGAGTGGAGGGTCGAACACTTCAATTTTCAGCGATGTGAATTATACGCACTGGGCTGCGGAACCGATTAAAATAGCAGTCAATGCGGGATGGTTCAGCGGTTATCTGGATGGCACGTTCAAACCGGACGATTACATCAGAATTGAAGAGGCCGCAACAGCGATACTCAGACTACTCGGATATACCGCCCAGGACCTTAATGGTTCATATCCTATGGCCCAGCTTTCCAAATTCAACTCACTTGGACTGAATGACGGTGTTGCCAAAGCCGCTGGCAAGTACTTGACCCGTGGCGACCTGCTTGTGATCTTCTATAATCTCATGGAGACCGACACAAAAGCGGGTAGACCCTACGGCGAGACACTTGGATACCTGATGGTCGGCGGCAGGATCGATTATTCCGCACTTGTGGGTTCTGTCACCAGTGGACCGTTCGTATTTAGAGGCGGCGACCTGTTCAGAATGCTTCCTTTTACACGCGATAACGTGACGTACTTTAAAGATGGTAGGGAAACCGCGAATTTGACCATCCAACCTTATGACGTTTACTATTACAGCAAAAATTTACGCACCATTTGGGTCTACAGCCAAAAGGTGAGCGGACTCTATACGAGGGCATTGCCTTCAGCGGTTTCTCCGACTTCGGTGATGGTCGCGGGCAATACTTATGCGGTTGGAACGGGTGAGGCGACTTACAAATTGTCCGATCGTGGCAATTTCTCCATCGGTGAGATGGTCACCCTTTTGATTGGGATGAACGGAGAAGTGGTGGATGTGATTGCGCCGGACCTTTCAAATGGCATCCAGTACGGTGTTGTGACAAAATCTGAAAAAGTGAGCTATGAAGACGGTGCCGGTCGCATCATCATTGAAAGTTCCGTCATGGTGGCCTGTACGGATGGTGTTCTGCGTCAGTACATGACCGGGAACACAATGTTCTCCAAAGGCAATATCGTTTCAGTGACAATATCCAATACGGAGACAGTGGTCAAAAATGTGAGTCCATCCTACTTCAGCGGATCGCTGAACTCGGATGTGACAAGATACGGCACCTATGAAATTGCAAAAGGTGTGGAAATCATCGACACAAACACCAGAGGCGACTTCATGAGCGTCTACCCTCAAAGACTGGAAGGGTCACTGCTCAGCTCTTACAATATCCGTTATTTCACCCTGGATGGCGATGGCAAAGTGGACCGAATGATCCTCAACAACGTTACCGGTGATCTCGAAACATATGGCATGGTCACGGATGTGGAAGAAACGACTACCGTCATCGAGAGTCCACCTTCAGCGGATCCATTGGCACCGGTGATTCCACCGGTCATCAATAAGACAGGCATTTATGAATATCAGATCAGTGGCATGAAAGGCGTTCATACAACAAATGGTAAACTGCTTGAAATCTCAGAAGGACCTTCAGTGTTCTGGTACATCGATGGCAAAGTGGACAACATTTACAATATGAGCGGATTCATCCTCGATGCATTGAATCAGGTTTCCGCCACCCGTTTAAACGAAACCTACAAAGTGGCTCAGGACGTACAGGTCTACCAGCGTGTGGGCGGGGAATATTTCCTCGTGAATGTCGCGACTGTATCCAATACAAACGAGTTCAATTTGGTGGGTTACCGCGATTCAGGATTCCGCGCGGGCGGCTTGATCAGGGTGATTGTTGCAACTAAGAAATAGTCGATTGGGGACAGGTCCAAATTGGTACCTGACTACTGAGAAGTACAGATATACAAAGACGCTATTAAGTTTCCGTAGGCTAG
>JACUUV010000027.1 GCA_014859095.1 Clostridia bacterium
CCGAGTGTCCTAAGAATATTCAGTTGCTCCTCAGTCTCGACACCTTCAGCAATGGTGAGCAGCCCCATCCCTTTTGCCATCAGGATAATCGCCTTGATAATCAAACGTTCTTCGCTATTTTCTACAATATAGTCAATCAATTCCTTGGCGATCTTCAGTTGATCAATATCAAATCTTTTGATGTAACTCAACGAGGAATAACCCGTTCCGAAGTCGTCGATGGATATTTGGACCCCTAATCCTGACAAGGCTGTGAAAGTTTCTTCCATAAGAGTTCCTGAATTCATGGCACTGGTCTCAGTAATTTCAAAATCAATCCAAGCCGGATCCACAGAGTATTCCATAAGTTTGATCTGTATATATGGAAAAAAGTCTATGCTGTCGAACTGTAGCGGTGACAAATTGATTCCTATCTTCATGTTAAGCCCATATGAATTGTTCCAATTTGAGATCTGAAGAAAAGCTTTGTCGATGACCCATTTCCCGATCTTGATGATATTATCTGTTTCCTCAGCTATTTGTATGAACTCCACAGGTGATACCAATCCCAGTTCCGGACTGGTCCATCTCAAAAGAGCTTCAACACCTAAAACATGTGTGCCTTCCGAGTTGAATTGAGGTTGATAATGAAGCTCAAACTCCTTTTCAAAATCTATGGTTTTGAGTAAAAGCTCGATTCGGTTCCTTCTCTCGACATAGGCACCGTGTTGAGCGCTGTAGTACATACACTTATAGTCAATTTGTGCTTTTTTGGCCTGATACATGGCAAGATCGGCATATTTCACCAATATTTCCCTGTCCTGAGAGTCATAAGGATATCTTGCGATTCCTATACTGACGCCCACTTCGAAGACGTAGTTGTCAATGAAAATACGCTCATTGAATAGTTGCATCAATTGTTTACATACTTCAGACGATTCTTTTTTGCTGTCTTCATCACGATGGATATGAATCAACGCAAACTCATCTCCACCAATTCTAGCTACAATACGATCTGGAGCTTGCCAAGAAATGAATCGGACGGCAAGCGCTTTTAGAACCCGGTCCCCCATATCATGACCATGGATGTCGTTGATAATCTTAAAATGATCCAGATCCATATAATAAATAGAAAATTCACCTTTTGGGTCAGCAATGAGATCATCCAACTTGTTGATAAAAAACCTTCTGTTGTTCATCCCCGTAAGCGAATCCAAATCTGCGGATTTTTCAAGTTTTTCATTGGCTTTTCTGAGTGCATTGGTTCTCGTTTCGATGATTGCCTCCAATTTTTCATTGAGAAGCCTTTCTTTCTCCAGCAAATTCTCATTTCTGATGAAAAGTTGAATATATCCACTGACAAATTCATAGAGCATCATAATAATCATCAATAACAGTAAAACAGAAAGCTCAAGAATCCCCACAAAAACCATGACAATAGGCACTCCCATAAAAATGAGCAATCTGTAGGAGTTGCCTGTATTCTGCGGTTCTTTGACGAATGCCGGGTTTTGCATCAAATTGGGTTTATGGATATCATATAATGCCGCAATCCCTAACATGCCAATAGAGAGAATATAAAAAACGTCTATGGCTTCATTGGGCTGATATTCGCCGATTGTATAAATGTAGATGTAATAGAAATCTGTCAAAATATAGCCAAAATAACCTATGATGACAAGTTTCATTGTCGCACTGATCTTATTGACTCTAGCCGATGTAATGAGGATGACTATGACAGCAAGCGCAGTGGCATCCGTAAGTACATAGGATATGGTTGTAATAAGTTCGTGGATATCCATGGAATGAAAATCAAAATGGTCTATCAAACTGTTCCAGAGCACCAATAATACAGTTAGAAAAACAGCTGCGGCATCCACCAGCAACTGAAATCTGTGCCATTTCTTCAAATTGATGAAGAAATAGCTGAGACCTGCCATCATGAGCATCAAATTTGGTAAAAGATAAAGGTATAATAGCAATACCGATTCTTCGGGATCCACCCCTAAATAATTCGCCATCACCAGCCATAGAAGATCCGATATTGCCCATGTAAAAGCTGTCAAGCCAATGAAAATCCAGCTCGGTTTGAAAATATTAATTCTCCCCAAATTAAGATATATGATCAAAGCAGTTGAAAATGAAACCAATGGTGATAATAGATTGCTATACTCTTGATTGCCCACTAGTGCAGATAAGAGGTATCCGGCAATCGAAAGCAGCAATACTACGCCTATCAATACAAATCGCATCTTTTTCACAGCATCACCACCTTCCATGTATTAAAGCCCTTTGTATTGTATTTTGGGTTTGTGTTTTGTCATTATGGATATTGCTTGCTCAGGACAAGCGTTTACACACTTGTAGCAAAGCGTGCACTCCCCGTTTTGTCCAATTTTTGTTTCATCGTTGAATAAGTTTTTGGTAGGACACCCTTTTACACACACATTGCATAATGTGCATAGCTTTGAACCTATTTTGACATTTTTTGCGAGTTTTCTCTCCCATTTGGAAAATGGGATGCGTTGTATGGCACCAAGTAAAATGGATGTGGTATTATCCCCGATTTTCCTGTAACGTCCGTTGACGTAATCTATCGCGAAAAGTTCAATCTGTTGATTCAGTTTGACTCTTAACGGATCATTGCTGGCGTCATTCTTGATTTTGAAAAAGGAAACATCTGAAATATTGTTGTTGGTTTTAAAATGGTCTATAGCAATGACATCCATTTTGCATTTTCTGAGGATTCTGCCCAGATAAGCACCACCATCTCCAGAAAACATCCACTGAGTGGCGAGTACAATGCCTTTCTTTCCTTCGAAATAAGAAGCATACTTCTTGACGAATGACCACACCAGCATCGGTGCCATGGAACCATGGACGGGATAGGCGAATAGGATTACTTCTGCTTCCTCCATCAGATGTGTTTGTGAATCTTCAAATTCATCCATGGCCACTGTCGTGTGTTCAACGCCATGTTCTTTCCATTGCTCTTCCAGATGCCTGATCAAATATTGGGTATTGCCTGTACCCGAAAAATATAACATCAACATTTTCATTATTAATTTACCTCTTCTGTCTTCTTTTTATGACCTTTTGCATGTAAAACCTTCTCTACAAAGACCTTGACCAAGTTCTCGTCAAATTGGGTTCCGGAATTTCGGATCAATTCCTCGATGGCTTCATTTTCACTCAGAGTATCTTTATACAATCGATACTGGGTCATGGCGTCAAAGGCATCAGCGATTGCTAGGATTCTGGACTGAACCGGAATGTCATCTCCCCTCAGATGTCTAGGATAGCCATTGCCATCTATTCTTTCATGATGAGCTAAAATGAATTCTGCAATCTCTACGAATTCATTTACTGATCTGAGAATTTGATATCCGATTTCTGGATGACGCTTGAGTTCAATCCACTCACTTGGGTTCAGTTCTCCTTCTTTACTCAGGAGTGTTTCATCAATACCAATTTTCCCTATATCGTGCAACATCCCCGCCAATCCCATATCTTTCACTTCTTCGCTATTCAATCCATATGCCTTGGCAAGCGACTGGCTGAGACTGCTCACATTTTCACTATGGCTCTTTTCCATACTATGCATTTCATAAAGTGTCTTTACAATGATCTTTATCGTTTCGCTCCGCATGCTCTTGCTTTCAGTAAGTTTTTCCCTATACATTGCATCTTCAGCGTATGCGAAAACATCGTTCATACATATATTCTCGTCCGATTTGACCCCAAGTCCAAACGAGACTGAAACGATAATTTTTGAGTTTTCAGCGTGAACAAAGGTTTCTCTTAACCTTTTGACTATCTGCTGCGCTTCATACTCGTCCGTTTTTGGTAACAACAATATAAATTCGTCTCCACCAATTCTGGCGGCTATATCATCAACTCTACAAACCCTTTTGAAAACCTCTGCTACTTCAATGAGTAACTCGTCACCTGCACTGTGCCCAAATGCATCATTGGTCAGTTTAAGACCGTTGACATCCGCCATGACTATTGAAATCGGAAGATTTCTTGGATGATCAAGTCTCTCGAGTTCAGCTTCATAAAATCTCCTGTTGAAAAGACCAGTGAGATGATCGTGAAAGCTTAAATATTCAATATGTTCCTGTTTGGATTTCAATTTTTCTTTTTCCATTTGAAGCGCTTCCTGAATTTCCACTTGCTCGTTTATGTCAAATTCGATTCCATCCCAGACAGTCGATCCATCATCCATTTTAGTGGGTGACGAAACAAAGGTGAACCAACGGACTTCACCTTTTGCTGTTCTTACCCTGATGTTGCTTTTGAAAAGCGATAAGTTCCGTATGGCTTCATTCTCTGCCTCCATGAACATATTGCGGTCTTCAGGCAATATGGATTCATACTGCAGATTATAATTTTTGTAGATCTGTTCTGGTGTAAAACCAATTATGTCTTCAACCGACTCACTGACAAAAGTGAATTTCTTGTTGCCATTTGGACCGACGACAACTTGATAAAGCATACCCGATACCAAATTGTTGCTGATGGAACTGATCTGACTTTCCCTCAGCTTTAGAATCTCATTGATTGAACTATTGTGTTCCGCGAGTTGCATACCAATACAAGCAATAGAAACCGCAAGGAAAAGCGACGCCATCAATCCGATCAACACATAACCATTGTTGACCACCAATATGTTGATTGGGAAATCCTTGTCTATGAACACATGACTGAATACGATATATACGGCCCAAAAAGTGACCGACGACATCAGTGTGGCAATGAAAATCCAACCGTTATATTTATAACCCAATTTTCTATTCAACCCTAAAACATGTCTGACACTATTGATTCTTAAAAGCGAGTTCGTCAGAATAAGCACGAAAAAAATCAAAACGATTTCCTTGGCGATTATGTTATTAATTACACCATCAGAGATAGTCTTATGTGCAAAATCCGTCCAAAATGGTGGATTGCTTCTGAATGCAATCGGATAAAAAACGTAGGTTGAAAATGAATAGAACAACATAAACGGTAAATATACAATTGCGGGTCGATTCCAAAACGACGGTGAAGATTCTCTTTTTCTTTCGAAATATCCGTGGTAGGCAAATAACATCACATACAGCACAATAGCGATCAAATTAGCCCATCCGTTGGATGGCCAAAGTATCAAAGGAAAGAAGGCTCCTAATCCGAGCACTCCTGAAATCACCCCATACTTACCACCATATGCCATGGCTGCCATAAGTGGAAATAAAAAACTCCAGTGTATTGTAATTGTGTGAATTTCAGATGAAAAATCCATCGATAGAAACGCACCAAAAAAACCCATCATGCCAAGCATTATCGAATTGATGATTTTGGTGGATTCCTTCAAAGATTTCATAAGAATCTCCTTCTACACCTTGTTTCTGATATACTTCAAACTCACGCTCGGATTGTTCGTCTTACGCGATCTGATCTCAAACTGTTTCAGTGATGAAACGAATGGCGTCAATTTCGAATAACCGTAATTTCTGGTATCAAAGTCTGCGTAACGTTTGTTCAGTACACTACCAAGTTCTCCAAGGAATGCCCAACCGTCCTCGTCAGAGATTTCGTTGATGATATTTTTGATGACCTCAATCAGTTCTTCTTTGGTCACCATACCTGTTTTATTGTTGTTCACGGGTTCACCTTTTGCGTTCTCGACAATTGGCGTTCCAGTCGGTACAGATGCCAGTACTTCCAGGTATTTGAATTTTTCACAAGCCGCAATAAACGGTGTTGGCGTCTTTTTCTCGCCCATTCCAAGCACATACATTCCTGCTTCTCTTAGTCTTGATGCCAATTTGGTGAAATCGCTGTCACTGGATACAATACAAAAACCGTCGACATTATGCGAATATAAAATATCCATTGCATCGATGATCAGTGCCGCATCTGTGGCATTTTTGCCTGTCGTGTAGCTGTACTGCTGAATAGGTGATATGGAGTAATTTAGAAGTACCGTCTTCCAAGAAGCGAGTTGGGGTTTGGTCCAATCGCCATAAATTCTTTTATAAGTCGGCGTGCCGTGATTCGAGATTTCATCGATTATATATTTGATATACTTGTCCGAAACGTTGTCGGCATCGATGAGAACTGCTATTTTCTTATCTTTTTGCTGATCCTTATCCATTGAAAACTCCTCATATAAATATTAAATTCTCTTAACTATAGTATACACGAGATGCAAAGTATTAGCACTGATTCTTTTGAGTTAGTGATACCCCAAGATAGAGTCTGGAACCAAAATCTCCCATGTTTCTCGTTTTCTCATCGATGCCGGTACCCGAAAACTGTGAATATATACGAAGTCCGATGTTCATGAGCACATCACCAGGCAGAGTTGCCCTTTGAACCTCCAATTTATAGAGGTATCTATTTCCGATGACGCTTTGCATGATGCCCCCATCTTTAATTTTGACAGGAATGTATGGATTGATCAGTTCGCCATAATCTCTCACATTCTGAAACTGTGTTCTGCTTTGAACACCGTATACTTCTTTGTGATGAAGTCCTTCAAGTTCCAGCGTCTCAAGTGGAGGATTCGGTTTTTGAAGTTTTTGGTAATGACCTGCGATGAATTTGTGCTTGTCTTCACTGACCACACTCCAAGACATGCTGTTGCCATCAAAAGGTGATTCATGCCTATAAAAAGTTCCGAATTGGAACAGCATCCGGTGCAATTTGTAGTACTCAATCTGTTTTTTTATGACCTTCAGATCAAAACTGGACAATCGCGTCAAATCAAGCTCATATCCTAGCACACCGAAAGCCGATACATTGAATCTGGTTTCAATCGGCGTCGAACGCAAGACTTGATGGGAAGGTCTTCCGCTCACATGTGCTCCCATTGTGGATGGAGGGTAAACTATAGAAGTCCCATACTGGATCTCATACCGTTCGACCGCATCCGTATTGTCTGAAGTCCAGGTCTGAGGCATATAGTAAAGCATGCCCATATCGAATCGATTGCCCCCACTGCTACAGGATTCAAACAAAATATCCGGAAATGTCTTGGTGAGGCGCTCCAGCAATTCATATAACCCCAGCACATACCGATGGCTGATCTCACTTTGTCGATCTATATCCAAGTAATTGCTGTAAAGATCGGAAAAATTACGGTTCATATCCCATTTGACGTATGAAATATCAGCAGATTCGAAAACCGAAACAAGTGATTCGTACAGGTAGTCGACTACCTCGGGATTGGTCAAATCTAGAACCAATTGATTTCTTCCAAGCGATGGAGTCCTGTCACTTAGTTTAATTGCCCATTCAGGATGAGCCCTGTATAGGTCGCTGTCGATGGATACCATCTCAGGCTCTACCCATAATCCGAATTCAAGTCCGAGTCCTTTCAAACGATCAGAGAGCGCTTTTAAACCACCCGGGAGTTTTTTCATATCGCATGTCCAATCACCCAAACTGCTTTTATCGTCATTTCGTCCTTTAAACCAGCCATCATCCAGTACAAATAGCTCTATACCTACACTTTTAGCCACTTTCGCAAGTTTGACCAACTTTGCCATGTTGAAATCAAAGTACGTCGCTTCCCAATTGTTAATGAGTACGGGGCGTGGGGTGTTCTGCCATTTTTCACCTATTAAATGTTTATTGATCAAGCTATGAAAATTCTGACTCATTCGGTTTATCCCCTCTTTCGAATAAGTCATTACAGCCTCAGGAGTGTCAAATGATGCGCCTGACTCAAGTTTCCATCTGAAATCAAAATCACTGATTCCCATTTGAAGCCTGGTCATTCCATATGGGCTCACTTCCACGTTTCCGGAAAAATTGCCACTGTAAATAAGTGCAAATCCATAACAATCGCCACGTTTTTCATTGCTACCATGTCCCAATAACCCTATAAAAGGATTATGATTGGCTCCACTGACTCCTTTTTTGGAGTCGATGCTTATGACTCCAGGTCTGAGAGGTCCTTTATTGATTTGACGTTCTCTGATCCAAAGCCCATCTAGAGTCACTAGTTCAAATCTGGAATGATTGAAGTCCAGATTGAAACTATGCACCTTATGGATAATGACCACCTCGTTCGAATGATTGATCACTTCAAGTCGCCTAACGATGACATCTACTTGAGGTACAGGAGTATAATAGAGTTTCACCTCAATATTCTTGACTTTGTCAAGCAAACTGATTTCCAGTGTTTCAAGTACTCCCTCAGCTTCTATGATGTGAGGCATGCCACTTGGATGGTTCTTTGAGACATGTCTTATGTGTTCTAGATATGTAAAATCGCTGACTCTCGACCCATCTTTGAATTCAAGTTCAATAGACGGTGTCCTGTAATCCCCTTTACCATATGAAGACAGTTCAAGCATTGCAGTATCCAGTGTCAACTTGCCCAGTCCGTCGTATAGTGTCGATGATCCCAGTTCAGTGGCGTAATTCTGATACAACTCCATTAAATGTTCACTATCCTCAACCCTCTTACCATAATGCAGCTGGATCAAATGTCCTGTTTGATGGACCATCATCACATAACTTGTTGACAATGTTTGTATATGAAACAGCTTTTGTCCATTTTCAAATTCACGAATAAAAATCATTATAAGCCTCCAAAGTCCTCTTTTATATTGATTTTACAGCAGTCCCAAACAAATACCAAGTAAAATTGAAAAACAACATGCCAATGATAACGATAATCATTTACACTCAATTTGTTTTGTGATATACTTTCATAGGCATAAACTATCGCGGCGAAAATTTATGTTATGGAGTGAAAAATTATGGCAAGAATGAGAGGACCACGTTTCAAACAATGTCGCAGATTGGATTTGAATGTTTGTGGACACCCGAAGGCGATGAAACGCGCGGGAAACGGTCAATCAAGAGCCGCTAAGAAATTATCTTCTTACGGCACACAGTTACTTGAAAAACAACGCCTTAGAGGCTACTACGAAGTAATGGAAAAGCAGTTTAGACGATATGTGGGAGATGCCATGAACAGCAAGGAACAAACTGGTCATGCGCTCGTCAAACGTCTAGAAACAAGACTCGACAATATGGTTTATAGAATGGGCTTTGCAAGCTCGATTCGTCAAGCCAGGCAAATGGTGGTTCACGGACATTTCCTGGTGAACAACAAAAAAGTGGATATTCCATCTTATGATCTTTCCGTTGGCGATCATATTCAGCTCCGGGAAAAATCACGACAGAATGAAATGTTCAGAGACAATATCATTAATCGAAGTATTTCATCACCATCTTATGTAAGCGTGGATGAAGCCCAGTTTGAAGGTGAACTCATCAGAGTTCCTGAAATGGATGAGATTCCAATTGAAATCGATGTGCATTTGGTGGTTGAGTATTACTCGAAACTGAGTTGATAAAACAATAAGAGCTGTAATAAAACGGATTGAACAGTTTTGTTACAGCTCCTTTTTTTATCTGCTAAGATAATTACTGTAGGTTTTTTTCAAGTGTCGTCAAATATCTTTTGACTTGCTCACTGGTATCAAGTGAAAGGACATGTGCTACAACTTCACCCATCTCGGATTTGTTGAAATGTCTCAGGCGCCATTTGATTTCTGCTATTTTACTTGGAGACATGCTGAGTTCATGTATTCCAATGCCCACGTAAAAAGGTAAGAGATTCGGATCGGCTGCGGCTTCTCCGCAGATGCCCACCCATATGCCGGCTTTTTCTCCAGCATTTGCGACCATTTTGATCATTTCAAGCAGTCCAGGATGATACCATGAATAAAGGTGCGTCAGTTTTTCATTCATCCGGTCCACAGCAACTGTGTATTGAAGCAGATCATTGGTGCCGATGCTGAAAAAATCCACATATTTGGCAAACTTGTCAGCTTGCACTGCAACGGCAGGAATCTCTACCATCATACCAATCTCATAATCACCTATGGGGATATTTTCCTTCTCCATTTCTATTCTTACAGAATCGATAACTTCTCTTGTCTGAAGCAGTTCCTCAATAGATGAGATCATCGGGAACATGATTTTTAGATTTCCGTACGGACTTGCCATTAAAAGCGCTTTGATCTGAACTTTGAATAGTTCCTTGCGATCCAGTGATATTCTGATAGCCCGATACCCTAAAAACGGGTTCATTTCTTCCTCTAAATTCAAGTAATCAATCCGTTTGTCACCACCGATATCAAATGTCCTGATAACCATCGGCTTGTCTCCAAATGCCTGCAGGGCTGTCTTATAGGCATTGTACTGCTCCTCCACGCTCGGAGGCGAAGTTCTGTTCATGTATAAAAATTCCGTCCTGAAAAGCCCGACTCCATCAGCACCTTGTTCCAGTATGTTCTTCAAATGATCCGCGCTGGCGATGTTGGCAGAAATTTCGACCTCATGTCCATCCAATGTCTTGACTCGACCGAGCATTCCAACTTTGTAAACAGACTGTTCTTTGACAAAGTGATCTTTGATGTTCTGATAATGTGCCAGCTCTGATTCAGTGGGATTTACAATCAAAACCCCTTCAATGGCATCAAGAATCAATTTGTCTCCTGTCACTACATTGCCGGAATCCATTTTAACATTGGATATTGCTGGGATCGCAAGACTCTTTGCGATAATCGCCGAATGGGATGTCTCGCCACCTTTTTCAGTGATGATGCCTGCAATTTTAGCCGGATCCAGAGCTGCTGTGTCGGAAGGTTCCAGATCTTCGCAAATCAAAATTGTTCCCGCGGGTACATCGATGCTGTCCTCGATATTTAAGACGGCACGGATCAAACGGTTGCTCACGTCATTGATATCCGCAGCGCGTTCACGCATATAGGAATTGTCCATCCCGAGAAACATCGCCTCGAACATTTTTCTGGTCTGTTCCACTGCATATGTTACGCACACATTTTCTTTGGTGATGATATTTTCTATAGATTTCACATATTCCGGATCATCGAGAATCAAACTGTGTGCGTTGAAAATTTTACTCTCTTTTTCCCCGATCTCCTCTTTGGTTTTTTTTACGATTGCCTTAAGCTGGTCCTTTGACTTTTTTATCGCAATGTGAAGCTCATTGATGGCAGTATCAATATCTGTACATGGTTTGAAAGATACATCCACATGTTTTTTTACAAGTACAAATGCCGTACCAAAAGCAATCCCTTTTGAGGTTGTAATTCCCTTGATTTTCATGATTCACCTACTCATCAAATTGGCTGTCTATAAGCCTTTTGATTGCCGCAAGTGCGTCTGTTTCATCTTCACCTTCAACTTCGATCAAAAGGGTGTCACCTTTTGAAGCCGCAAGCATAAGAACACCCAGCATACTTTTTCCGTTCACTTTGACTGCGCCCTTGTTGATGTTCACCTCACTGTTATATCCACTGCAAGTCTCCACCATAAGACCTGCCGGTCTTGCGTGTAAACCATGTTCATTTTCGAGTACGAATTCATACCTTTCCATTTTATCCTCCACTGATTACAATTTATTATAATACTCCAGCAAAAATCTTTCGGATTCCACATTCCAAAGGCCGTTATGCTTTTCGACCAATTCATGAAGCCCTTTGAAAAGAGGGTCATTTTCCCCGAGTTTTTCAAAATCATCTATTGCAGTCAGTGGCATGTCGATGTGGTTGTATATTATTTTCTTGCCTCCTGGAATATTTGGTAAATTTTCGATTGCACCGATTGCAGCGTCCATGCCCCCCACATGTGTCAACATGACCGATGGGTTGATGGAACCATTGGCTGACATTTCTAGTGCCTCTTTGAGGTCATCCGTGTTGCCGCCTGTAGATCCCATGATATGGGTGTTGCTGTAATGTACGTTATAGAGGTTGATTGGTGCGCTGAACTCATGATCGGTTGGCCCTGCGAAAAAGTTCATACATCCGTCTTTGGCCAAGAGTTGATCTCCTTGAAGCACCAATGCCTCAACTGGAGCATATACAAAAACGTCATCATATCCATGTCCATCAGTCAGTGCTTTTAAATAAGCGATTGGCGCCTCATAAGAAGCGGTATTCACATAATATAGCTCGACTCCCAATTTTTTTGCTCGCTCGGGAGATATGAATTTTTCGGCTCTGCTCAAGCGATCTTCACTGATATCGGTTACTACGATGCGCTTCGGTTTTTGATCGATTGCCAGTGCATAATCCACCGCACCAAGGCCCATTGGACCAGCCCCACCTAAAACGATCAGATTGCCTCCAGCTTTTGTACCCATGATATGCTCATAGGCTCCCGGAACTGTATGGTAATTGGCATGGAATCCTCCAATGATGCAAGACATCGGCTCGCCGAGCGATGCACCGAAGTAACTGTCCCCGTCATAAGTCAGCAAACATCCAAGTTCCATGACTTCTTTTGGAATGACATTATATGTGGCATTGCCTCCAAAATATTCATAGGAATACCCTGGTGCATATGGACTGCCTTTATAGTTGAGAGCCGGTTGAAGTGAGAATTTTTGTCCAGCTTTGAATTCACCCTCATAGGCTTTACCTACTTCAATGATTTCTCCTGCCATCTCATGACCTACAATAATCGGTCTCTCATGGACATCATCTGGAACTCGTTTATGGTTTGGGCCTTGCTTCAATGCTTTGTATGTGGACATGCAAACGCTGTCGCAGACAACTTTCACAAGAATTTCATCTTCTTTGATCTCCGGCAATTCAAATTCCTCTAATCTCAAATCATCAGTACCATACATCCTTATGGCTCTTGTTTTCATGATTGACCTCCTCAATTGATCTTTTTCAATTTTACTTTATCAAAATGCGCTTCAATCCACCCATACTCAGGTGGCTTTGTTCCAGTTGTGGTTACTGCGCCTGCGCTGGTTGCCACTGCAAGCTTCAACAAACTCTCAATGTCCAGCTCTGTGCAGATGGCATGGACTATCGCACCCACAAAAGCGTCCCCAGCTCCTACAGAACTGTGTGCGTCCACCTTGATCGGCTCCATTTTGTAGATGGCTGAGTCTGATCCGAAATATGCCCCCTCAGTTCCAAGCGTGACAAAAACGTTTTCTATACCGAGCTCCAGAAAATACTGGATGGCCCTTACCATCTTTTCTTCGTTATCGATTTTTTCTCCAAAATAGTGCTCAAGCTCAGATCTGTTGGGTTTGATGAAATCCGGTTTCGCTTTGATGCCTTGATTGAACCATTTTCCATCCACATCCAAAAACACCTTTGCTCCCAAAGACTTAGAATGAGACGTCAGTTTTTCATAAACATCATCTCCCAGTGATTTGGGTGCACTACCGGACAAAACGACTATTGTGTCTTTGGAAATATTGTCGTTTAATACATCAATGAGTTTCAGTAAATTCTCTTCAGTGGCACTTGCACCAGGTTCATTGATTTCAGTGATTTCCTTTTCACTTTGATCGAAGATTTTCAGATTGGTTCTGGTTTCCCCATCAATTTTCACAAAAGCTGTTTCGATATCCATCTCTCTAAGCTTATCTTCAATGAATCTACCAGCTTGCCCGGCAATGAAACCGAGTGCCAAACTGTCTGTTCCAAGCATTCTTAAAACTTTGGAAACATTGATGCCCTTGCCACCAACATCCTGATGAGTGCATATTACCTTGTTGAGTGACTTCGGAACAAATTTTTCAAGTTCGATGGTCTTGTCAATCGCCGGATTGAGCGTTACAGTCAGAACCATTGCATTACTCCCCTTCACTTGAAAAAACATCATAAATATAATCCACATCTGCAGAAGAAATCATTCGATCCATTATGGTCTCATCTTCAATAGCTTCTGCTATATTGGCAAGGATCTGGATGTGTTCATTGCCAAGACCGGCGATACCAATCACCAATTTTGCGATTTTACCTTTTCCGAATTCAATGCCCTCCGGATATTGAACGACAACGATTCCCGAGTGGTTGATTTGATCTTTGACATCATTTTCCCCATGTGGAATCGCCACAGCATTGCCGATATATGTGCTGAATTTTTTTTCTCTTGCCAGCATGCCCTCAATGTAAGGTTCATTGACGTATCCACTTTCATATAGTAATTTGCCTGCATGAACTATAGCTTCTTCCTTTGAAATGCTCGGCTTGTTGAGCAATATATTTGATTTTAATAAGATTGCATCCGGTTTACCCATAGACTTTACCTCCTCAATAATTTCAAAGCGCTCTTTTATGACGCTTAGCAGTTTTTCATACTCTTTCTTATCCAAAAAATCTTTGATCCCAAAATGAAATGCCTTAGGCGATCTCTTCTTTGCACGATCCAGCAAATTGGTGAAAGTGATGACAAATTCAGCATCCTCAGGAATTGAGTCTATAGCAACATTTTCAATTCTGATATTGATTTGTTGTTCTTTCGCAAGTCTTCCCAGTAATGATGTTCCCATCGCACTCGATCCCATTCCAGCATCACATGCAAAATGGATTTTTGATAACTTGTAATCTCCTTTATATGCTTCAAATAGATCCACTTCCTCATCTTGTTCCCAGTCTTTTTTTCTGGAAAGGATCCATCCCGATACTAAAAATGAAACAATAGCCGATACTATAACGCCTATGACCACTCCAATCCATTCGAATCTTGAAGCAAGAGCCAATAGAGCAAAGATGCTACCCGGCGATGGTGTCGCGGCCAGACCGACTCCTAATAATTGAAAAACAAAAACACCACTCATTCCTCCCAGAACCACAGCAATGAAAAGCATTGGACTCATGAGAACGTATGGAAAATAAATTTCGTGGATTCCTCCAAAGAAATGGATGATCATCGCACTTGGAGTGGATTTTCTTATCATACCTTTTCCGTAAAACCAGTAAGCGAATAGTACACCAAGTCCAGGACCTGGATTGGTCTCGAGCAAAAAGAAAATGGATTTTCCACTTTCAAGTGCTTCTTTGATACCCAGTGGTCCCAATATGCCGTGATTGATGGCATTATTCAAAAATAGGATTTTACCTGGTTCAATGAATAGTGATGCCAAAAACAATAACTTCATCTCAACAACCACGCTGACACCTTGCTCTAAAATACCATTCAAGATTTCAATCACAGGACCGACCATTTTAAACGAGATGATTGCCAGAACAGCACCAAGTATGCCTGCTGAAAAGTTGTTGGTCAACATTTCAAACCCGGTCGGGACTCTATGTCTTAGGAACTCATCCAGTTTTTTTATACATAGTCCACTGAAAGGACCAATGAGCATTGCCCCAAGAAACATGGGGATATCTGATCCAACAATCAATCCCATTGTGGCAATTACAGCCACAACGCCGCCTCTTTTCTCATCTACGACTCTTCCACCAGTATATGCGATCAGAATTGGCAGGGCATAAATGATCATTGGACGTACAAGTTGGTTGATGGATTCGTTTGGGATCCACCCATTGGGATGAAAAAGCGTTGTGATGATTCCCCAAGCGATAAAGGCACCAATATTGGGCATAACCATCTTACTGAGGAAACGACCGAATTGTTGGATTCTATAACTCATGGTTGTCACCTCTTTTGAGGAAACGATTTAGGAATTGATGGAGAATTTTTTTCAGTTCCTTTTCAACTTCTACTTTGGTTCCTATTCTTAACACTTCTAAAAACTGGGATTCTTCGATCAAAGATTTGCTGAGTTTGCTCATGATTTCGAGATAGACAACCGGAACGTGTTTTCCAAGCAACATCACTATAGCTGTATCGATTGCCTCTCCTTCGTAGTGAATCATTGGTTCTTCAAGTCTCCATATCGAAAAACTCGGATGACTGACAGTTTCTGATTTGGTATGAATCAGAATGGTCTTCTCACCGTGCAGTATAGTACTGCCAAGTTTTTCCCGATCCATCAGTTCCTTGAATAAAATTTTTTTTGATTTGGTGTTCATAGCCGAATCATCGGCGATATTTTTTATAAGGGCTTTCATATTCGCTGTTTTTACAAGCTCATGGAGCTCAAAACTTGATTCGATCCTAAGAATTGCCTCTGTAAGCATGTGTAGTTTTTTTATATGTTCCGTTTCATCCACATAGACGTTTTGAATGACTTTGGAATTCGGCTCCAATTTTGGCTTTACAAGACTGAGCGTTTGTTTTATATGTTCCACATCATCACTCATTAGAAGTGGATTCACTCTTATGTTTGGAATGACTGTATGCTCGAGATAGATGGTAGACACCAGAAGTTCAATACCCATTGCCTCGGGTTTTCCACTTGTAACATCATCTCTTGAAAGCTGTATGACAAGTTCCATTTCAGGAAACAATTTAGTCAACCTTGAATAGAGGAGACTTGACGTCCCGATACCACTGGCGCACACCACACCCACTTTGATTCTTCTTTGCTGGCTCATCTGTTTTCTGAGTCTTTCGATGGAAGCACCAAAGTGCATCGCAATATATCCGATTTCACCAGGTGGCAATTCAATTTCATATTTCTTCTCGATTATTTCAGAAACATCCTTTGACATGGCAAATATTTCAGGATACATTTCCTTGATTTTATCCAGTAGCGGATTTCTTATTTCCATGTTGAGCTTGATCCGAGTGATTGCCGGTCTAAGATGTGCAACCAGACCGATGAGCAACTGATCGTCATCCAAGAGATTGAATCCACTAAGATGCTTGAACCCGTGAATCATATTTGAAGCGATTCTAGTAATTTCAAAATTTGTGATCAACAACTCATCTTGGTCTACTATGCTTCCAGTCGTGAGCTTCGACCCTTTGAGGTGCATAGTGATATAACCTAGTTCATCACTGGGGAACCTAATATCAAATACGGTCTCAATCGACTCTCCAATTTCCTTTGCAATTTCAAAATGGGCGTCTCTCATGAGGCTGGAAAGCGTCTCCTCTTTCATGTGGATCTCTTCACCCCTGAGCACTCGCTGAACGGCTATGGCCAAATGAATCGTCAATCCCATGTATGCATTTTCTGTCAACTTTTGTGAAAGTGGTGATTTGTAACTGGCAAGGATTCCATTGACCTTAATCAAAACGCCTTTATCCAGGACATCATCCATCATCGATCCCTGGGTGAGTCCGGAATTAAAAAGTGTCAAAAAATCCTGATGTTCATAATTTTGATATAGAAAATCGACGATCGCTTTCCTGAGTTGTTTTTCCGTTCCCTCAAGATAAACCCCGAACCCCGGTTTTCTTACAAGTTCTATACCGCGCAATGCAAACCAGGGTTCCACTTTGTCCATATCATATGAAATGGTCGCTTCAGAAACATCAAGCATTTTTGAAAAGTGGTAATACTTCTTGGGTTCCTTGCTTTTGAGCAGTTCGCTGATGATCTGACTCTGCCTGGTTTCTTGACTGTATCCCATGTCGTTACAGGATTCGGAGATAGCTTTGAATGCTTTGATTTGCTCTTCAGTGGCATTAAGCTTGACCCCGAGTCTAGTCTTTTTGATGATTTCCATTCCAATGGAGTGCACAACGCGTTCAACTTCCTCCATCTCTCTGAAGACAGTCCTTTTGCTGATGCCAAGATGGTCCGCAATATCAGATACGGCTACATATTCCCGGTTCATGATCAATACTTCGATAATCCCTATGACCCTTTTTGAACAATCCACATTAACCCCCACAAATGTAATAGCGACAAAAATTATTAATAGAATTTTCTGATTAATTTCCTCTCAATAATTATAACCTTTTACGAAGGGTTTTTTACAAATAACTTACTGCGTTATGACATTATTGAATAGTGCCATTTATGATTAATGATTTAAATAGCGAGACAGCAAAGCTCAAAATGACCTTTGCTGTCTCAGGCAGGGGCTTACTTTTTCAAACGTTCAACCAAACTGTCGTAAATTGGATTGCCTACAAATTGATCAATTGTAATGAGTTCAGCATCGCCACATTTTTCACTGGCGCGTTCAGCGAGGTTCACATGTGTGATCACGATGTCCGCATCAGAAGGAATATCTTCAAGTGAAGTGTTCAGAACTTCAACATCAAGCCCTGCTTGCTTCAATTTTTTTCTCAGTGTGGTAGCTCCCATTGCTGAAGAACCCATGCCGGCATCACAAGATACGACAATTTTTTTCACGGTTTTGCCACTTTGTCCTTTAGCGGCAGCCTTCATGGATTGTACAGACGCTTTTGCTGTTTCAAGGCTGTTGTCATCAGCACTTCTTTTTTTGACAAAGTATGCGGCAACTACGAACGATACTGCGGTGGATACCACAATACCCGCCAGCACTGGAAGTAATCCACCTTTAGGTGACATTGCTATCAGTGCGAAAATGCTTCCAGGAGATGGTGTTGCAATAAGTCCTGCTCCAAGAATCGTGAATGTCAATACGCCACTCATACCACCGGCGATTACTGCAAGAACGAGTATCGGATTCATAAGTACATATGGGAAATAGATTTCATGGATACCACCAAGGAAATGAATAATCACTGCGCCAGGTGCGGATTGCTTAACCATTCCTTTTGCGAACACCCAGTATGCGAGGAGTATTCCAAGGCCTGGACCTGGATTTGTTTCGAGTAAGAAGAATATTGATTTTCCAGTATCAGCAGCTTCCTGAATACCTAGTGGTCCTAAAATACCATGATTCATTGCATTGTTTAAAAATAATATTTTACCTGGTTCAATAAATAATGAAGTGAAAGGCAAGAGGTTGGCGCCAACTATAGCTTCAACACCTATCTTAAGCACATTGTTAAGTGCGACTACAACTGGTCCGATTCCAAGGAAAGCCAGAAGTGCAAGTAACATTGCAAGTATACCTGACGAAAAGTTTGCCACAAGCATCTCAAAACCAGCAGGTACTTTTCCATCAACAGCTTCATCGAATTTCTTGATGACGAATCCACCGAGTGGTCCCATGATCATTGCTCCGATGAACATAGGAATGTCTACACCAACAACTACACCCATTGTTGCGACAGCACCTACAACACCACCTCTGACGCCACCGATGAGTTTACCACCGGTATAACCGATCAGTATTGGTAGTAAATATATGATCATCGGTCCAACTAGGGATGCCAAATTCTCATTCGGTGTCCAACCTGTAGGTATGAAAAGTGCTGTGATGATTCCCCATGCGATAAATGCTCCAATATTCGGCATTACCATACCACTCAGGAAGCGACCAAATTTTTGTACGCCACCTCTAGAATTTTTTCCAACTACATTTTCCATTTTATCCCCCTCATTCAATTCTTCGTTTTTTGACCTTGGCCTAGGTCTTTAGAAATCCGGACATCTCTTATCACGATTATAGTCATGCAAATCTCTTAAATTCAAATGAAAGACCATAGAATTTGGCGTGATACAATGATGACAAATGTTAAAATCCCTTAATATGAATGGATGGGGCAATTGATTATAAAAATAAAATGTTTATTTTTTTTGATATATGGGGTATTATAGCTCTATAGTTAATTAAAGGGAGGTCCTTATGAAGTTAAAAGGTAGAATCGTATTGATCACAAGCGTCATTATAGTCGTAGCAATCGCAGCTCAAGGCATATTCAATATATATTCATCCAATAAGTCCATTGAAAAAGTGGTTGAAATGCAATTGACCGATCAGATTTTCAATCTCGCGAATGAAATTCAGTCTGCTGAGGAAGTTGTGGAAATCACAAAAAACGCACTGAATGAAAAGAATATCGCTGTAACAAAGGCCATCGCTCAAATGATTGCCGACAACAAGAATTACTTGCAACCCACCCGTATGGCACAACTCTCAAGTGTGCTTGGAATCGACGAGATTCATGTCACAGATGGTAATGGGGTCCTTTTATACGGCAATGTCGCAGGTTTTTATGGCTTTGATTTCAACACTTCGGAGCAAACCAAACCATTTGTTGCTCTCATAGGTGTCAAAGGGGCATCACTTGCCCAAGAGCCTGAGTACCGAGGCACCGACAACACCTTATTTCAGTATATTGGAGTTTCCAGAATCGATGAACCCGGTGTCGTTCAAATAGGTATCGAACCAAGAGCCATTCAGGAACTGCTGGAAAACCTTGAAGTTCAAAACAGCATAGACCAGCTGGTCATTGGAGACGGTGGATTTGCACTGATCATCGATAAAAAAGGCATCATCACACATCATAAGGATCGATCACTTATTGGCACACCTGCCAATGATGTACCTTGGATCAAGGACATCGTAGCTACAACCAATGTCCTGAAGACTGAAGATATCGGTAATAAGTCTTTCTTCGCACTTGCGAAATCATATAAGGAAATGATGATTGTCGTCACCTATCCTCGTTCGGAAATACAAACCATCATTACAAGCTCACTGATCAATAACGCTGTTGTTCTTTTGATTTCCATCATTTTGCTTGTTTTGGTCATTCAATGGGTTATTGGAAAATGGGTTTCAAAACCGATCAAGACCATCCAAGATGGTATGGAAAAAGTCGGACAAGGCGACTTCACAGCTGTTGTGTCTTACAAGTCCAAGGATGAAATCGGCACACTTTCAGATTATTTCGGTATGATGACACAAAATGTGAGACACCTGATCAAAGAGACGACTACAAGCATTGAATCCGTCGCCCAGTCTTCTGAAAGAATCAATGCCAATGTTGAAGGATTGACCGCTTCCAGCAATGAAGTCACCAGAGCTGTGGAAGAAATCGCCCATGGTGCCACCGAAACGGCATCCAGTGTCAATGAACGTCTTTTCGCAGGTCAGGAACTCGGGAACAGCATCAATCAAATCTCATCAAGACTTCATGATGCCAAAGATTATTCCGATACCATGGTCGAGTCGAACCGCAAAGGTAGAGAAAAGATCAAGAATCTTCAAAGTGTTTTCCAGGCCACTGTTGACAACACAAACCATGTGGCGAACAATGTCTCCGAGCTGAGCAAAAGCTCCCAGTCCATCGAAAATATTGTCAGCACAATCAAAGGCATTTCCGATCAAACCAATCTGCTCGCTCTGAACGCTTCCATTGAAGCCGCACGAGCTGGTGATGCAGGTCGTGGATTTGCAGTTGTCGCAGATGAAATCAGAAAATTGGCTGAACAATCTTCACATAGTGCCGAGGAAATCAGCAAGATCATCGCAGGGATCGTCACTGTCGTAGCTGGGACCAACAAAACCGTCATCGAAACCCAAACATCCGTTGATGCCGCCAAAGCAAATCTCAATGAAACAGTTATAGTATTTGACAACATCGATGACAGTGTCATCAAAGTCGAAAGAATAATGAATGATTTCATAGAAGAGACCGGCAAAATGGAAAATATGAAAAATGAATTGATCGAATCACTTGAAAGCATGGCTGCAATCAGTCAGGAATCAGCTGCATCAACTGAAGAAATCAACGCTTCCACTGAGGAGCAACTCTCACGTGTCACAGAAATCGGACAAGCCATAGAAACGCTAAACGTCGATATACTGAAACTTTCACAGGAAATGCAGAAATTCAAGGCATAAGAAAAAGGAGCTTCGGCTCCTTTTTTATTTGCTTTAATTCCCTTCCATTTTAAGATATAATGAACTAATGTTAATATTTAGGAGGACCTGATGACTACTTTTTATGATTTGTTCATGGCTCCCCTCGAGAAAAGGTGGCTGACCGATATCCGAAAAACTATAATTCCGAGTGCATCTGGGAAAGTCCTTGAGATAGGGTTCGGGACGGGTGTGAACCTGCAATATTTGGATTGCGATCAAATAGATTCAGTCACAGCGCTGGATCTGGATTTCAGAAAGACAAATGACAAATGTGACAAGGATAACATCACCTTTGTCAAAGGAAAGGCCGAACAGTTGCCCTTCCCTGATGCATCATTTGACACTGTCATCGAAACCTTGGTTCTATGCTCCGTCTCAGACCTTGAGACAGCACTCCAAGAAATCATGCGCGTGCTCAAACCTAAAGGCCGTTTTATATACATTGATCATGTTCTACCGGATGATAAGGCTTTAGCGACTCTATTTAAAGGCATCAACCACTTTTGGCCACACATAGCGAGCGGATGCAATGTCACACGTACACCACATCTTTCAATAGCCAGACACGAGATAGAACACATCGAATCCGGACATAGAGCCCATACTATATTTCGGTATGGCATCGTGACAAAACACTGACCAATTCAATAGAACGGAGACCATTTATGAAGACATTGGGAATAATTGGTGGTATGGGACCACTGGCCACTGCAGATTTTTATATGAAACTTGTTCAAATGACCGATGCCAAACATGAATTTGAACACATTCATACCCTTATAGACTCAAACCCAAGCATTCCAGATCGCTCCTCATTCATCAAAACCGGCGTAGACGATCCCACAGGTGAGTTGGTTGCCAGCCTGAAACGACTTGAGCGTATGGGTGCTGATCTCATTGCCATGCCATGCAACACAGCGCACTATTTTTATGATGTTTTATGCGCCAACACAGAATTGACCTTCATCAACATGATTGACGAAACCATACATCATGCTCTGTCCGTAGCCGATGCCACGGACCGGATTGGTTTGCTCGCAACAACCGGGACCTATGATTCCAAAATATATGAATCCAGTGCTATCCGTTTCGGTTTTAAACTTGTTGTTCCACCGGAATCCGTCAAGCAACAACTGATGAGTTTGATTTATGCTCTGAAAAACGGTGAAACCAATCAAATTGAGTCTATAAAGCAAAAAGTTTACGATTATATGGACCATCAAAATCTCGATGCATGGATTTTGGGATGCACGGAACTTCCAATCATTCTAAAAGACGGCATAACGAAGTACAATATGATCGATTCCACTTTAATACTAGCTCAAGCCTCCATTTTGGCTGTAGGTGGAAAAGTAAAAAGCCAAGAGTGCTAGCACTCTTGGCTTTAATATCCTTCTTCGCTTTCTGCAATAATTACCATCCACCACCACCGCCACCGCCGGAACCGCCGCCTGAGCTACCGCCGCCAAAGCTGCCTCCCCCGGATCGTGATGGTGTGGACACCATAGTGCTACCAATTGCCGCTGTTTTTGAATTCAAATTCGATGCAAAATAAACTGCTGAAAACGCACGTGTTTGACTGTTCGAAACGTACCAATCAGGATTATTCATAGTGATGCTTTCAAAACTATCCGCCCACTTGTCGGTAACACCGAGCACCATGGCATATGGAAGCACATTATAAAAATAATCCGGGTCCTCTTCAATCAATGTCAATATTCTGTTTTTTTCAGCATTTTCAATAAACGCCTTCAGCCCCAACAATTGGGCAAGCCACTCATTGCCCTTTTGAGTTCTTTTCTGTGCGTATGGAGATAATTGAAGCACAAGAAAAGCAAGAATAACCCCTACCCAATAAATCCAGCCGACTTCTAAAATATATAGCAATCCGGCTGTTAAGATGCCGGTGATCACTACCATGCTTAGAGCTCCCAAAACTACTCCAATCCGATCTTTGGGCAATCTTGTTTTAACAAGTGTAAACAAATATGCGGAAGAAGCCACAACAATACCGATCAGAACACTACCAATAAATGAGAATATCAGATTAGACCAGAAAGCATATGGACTGAATATCGAAATGATTCCTATAAAGACCATCATCAGAATCATGATCCCAATCACAATCATGCCAAACCATGCCAGGTTACCTTCCTTAGAAAAAATGCCTCTACCCTTAAATGACGCAAGCAGTTTTTTTGATACTTGAGCTAAGGTCACATAGAAGCTGTCCTTCAAATCATCAATCTCGACAACATCATCAACCGCATAGTTATCGAAGAGACCGTTAAAATAAATTTTTTCAAACGGCTTGGCCTCATCAGGCAGGTTCCTTATCTTTTGCAATTTCATATTCGACTTGTTTTTCTTAAAAATCAGCCCTACTTCCTCGACTTCCTCAATGATCTTTATATAACCAAGATTAGCCCAATACACCAACATTGCGGTCAAGTCATATGGATCAATCTTCCCATCAATAATATAGCCAATTTCTGCAGGAGTAAGGTCTTTGGGAGGATAAAATTCAACCGTAGGATAAATAGGATCATCCTTTCCAAACTTCATCCATAGCCCAATCGCGGCCAAAAATAATATAGGGAATAAGGCGTAGAAAGTTATTGAGAATTTTGAAAGCAATTGAAGGTCTGGTTTAACCTCACTGAAATAACCCTCATCAAGTGGCAAGGCAATAGTAAGAGCCTGTCCCGGAATGAGCGTTTCATTCAGTTCACCTGAAATTATATTTCCAGTTATATCATATGTGACTTTCGATCCATCACTGGAACCGGTATAACCTGAAGTGAAATTGAGCTTATCTCCGTTAAAAGCTTTTGGCATTACAATGGTAAAAACCGTTTTATGAATCGGTATTTCCCACTGAACACCAACAATATTGAAATAAAGTTCATCCATCTCAGAGTTTCGATCATCTCCGATTTCATACTTGTACCTGATGACATACTTCTCACTAGACCTTGCATAAATGTCTGGATCGCCAATCTTGAGATTTAAGAATCCACCGTCGTACTCAGTCTCCGATTTATGGTTAGGAACGCTGATGCTGCTTATTTTTACTTGCTTTCCAAAATAGGTCTCAATTGGAATCGCCCTGAAAATACCATGCATGTCAGATCTGTTGAAACTCACATCAAGCGTCTCTTCAATATTGTATGTATTGTCCTCATTGACCACGATATTGACTTTCATTTGAGTGATTTCAAGATCGTAATTTGCATAAGTCGGACAAGATGCCAATAATAGGACTAATGCGAATGATGACAGTATAAGAAATATAACTCTTGATGCTCTTCCTCTAAAAAGAGACTCGTACATTTTCCCTCTCCACTTTTTGAACTGTGAAAAAATCGCTTTTCTTGAACCCGAAAACTGCAGCAACCAAATTTGACGGGAAAGATTCCACTTTTGTATTCATGGATTTCACTACCGCATTATAGTATTTTCTAGATTGTGCGATATCGTCCTCAACTTTTTGCAATTGGTTTTGTAGATCAAGAAACTGACGATCCGCTTTGAGCTCCGGATATCCCTCGCTGAGTGCGAACAAGGACTTGAGTGTGCCAGTAAGTGCGTTTTCAGAATTTTGACGTTCTTCGATGGACTGTGCGTTCATCGCATTATTTCTGGCTTCAATCACATGTTGAAACGTCTCACTCTCGTGTTTGGCATATCCCTTCACCGTTTCGATTAAGTTGGGAATCAAATCGTATCTTTTTTTAAGATACACATCCATTGTTGAAAAAGCTTCTTCCACTGTGTTCCTGAGTTTGATGAATCCATTGTAATTGACCACTAAAAACAAACCTATCAATAACAGAAAAACTCCAAAAACTATAAAACCTGTCATAATTGTGCCTCCTTTTATTATTATTATATACCTAAATTTAAGAGTTGAAAACTTTTACATCTGATGCTATTCTTGATAAGTGTTCTATACCCATAATAATGGGTAAGGATTAAATAATATTGTATGAAGGAGGTGGACTCATGTCAGATCATAAGAGTATATTCAAGCAATTCAAAACCATACTCATCGTAATGATGATTCTAGCCATAATATCCACTTCTGTTATCATGACTAATGAACTACGCAAAATCACCAACGATTTGTCCAAACAGTATTCATCCCTTTATTCAAGTGAGCTGATTGGTCATATAGAATCAAAATTGAATCGTGAAACCGCTCTTGCACTTAAAGCATCCACCACCCAAGATATACTCGAATGGATGAGTGAGGAATCAAATTCCTCAGCGAAATATAACGCTTACAATGAACTCATGGATTTCAACACTTCATTTGAAGATGGTAACTCTTTTGTCGCAATCTCAGGATCTGGCAATATGTATTATTTGAACTCGGAAACCACACTTTTCAATTTCAAACCATCCGAGTCCATTGAAGCGATCAGTAAAGATAACAATTGGCACAGTGAAGTACTTGAGTCGGATAAACCTTACCTGCTCAGCATCAACTACAATCAGCATACTGATCAGACTTTCGTTTGGATCAATGTAAAAGTTGTGGACAAAGGCGAAATTCTTGGAATTATAGGTGCCGGGGTCAATCTCGATAATTTGATTGAAGAAATTATTTTAGATCATCGTGAAGTTGGCATCAGTTCAATTATTATCGATGACAAGGGCATCATCCAAATAGATTCGGATGTTATAAATAAAATCAATAATAATAACTCAACATTGCGAAAATATGTAGCTTTCGATTCATTTCATGAACAAGTGCTGGCTTATCTCGACCATCCTGATGAGGCCACAGTCATCAAACTAAGAAACTCACCCTATGCATATGCCGTACTTGCTCCAATAATGAGCACCAATTGGCATGTGGTCTCTTTTATGGAATCAGGTGTTTTTTTTAATCCTAATCGGTTCCTATTTGTGACACTGTTTATTATGTTGATCATAATGACCGTTGGAGGCATCATCAGCTATAGCGTCAGAAAATTATTTGTGCAACCCTTCAATTTGCTGATCAATAGTCTGGATCAAAACGATTCCAATTATGAAGCGAAAATATACGGTCTGGATCGAAAAGATGAATTTGGTATGTTGGCAGGTTCCATCAACCATTTGACCGACAGGCTCGTCCGCTCGGTACCCGTCGGTTTGTTTTTACTCGATAGGCATGGTAATTTTATTTTTGGAAACAAATATTTTTTAGATCAGTTCGGACTCGAGAGCAATGATGATTTCGTCAACAGATATGGTCGCAATCTGGAAGCGGTTTTCACGAATAACAATGATTATGAAGTGTTCATCAAAACAATCCATGAAAATCTCACCCTATATGTGTTCGAGACCGAACTTAGAAAAGCCGATTTCAGACATTTTTGGGCAGAACTGCATTTGACGAAGGTCACCAAGGATGACGATTATGAATATGAAGGAATATTGCTGAACATCCAACTCAAAAAAGAGTATGAGAGTGAACTCATCAATCTTGCTACCACCGATCCTCTGACCAGTCTTTACAATAGACGTCACTTCGATGAAATGGCGAAAAAAGAGGTGGAACGTTCCAACCGACATGGTAGCAATCTGTCTTTGGTCATATTTGACCTGGATCACTTCAAAATGATCAATGATCAATATGGTCATATCGTAGGCGATGAGATTCTTTCGGAAGTGACGGCTATGGCCAGCAAATGTATTCGCGCTTCAGATGTGTTGGCAAGATGGGGCGGAGAAGAATTTTCGATTTTATTGCCCGAGACCGATTTGAGTGGTGCCTATCAAGTGGCCGAAAAAATTCGGATGATGTTAAGTGAGTATATCCATCCCATTGTCAAAACGACAACAGCCAGCTTTGGAGTATCACAACATCAAATCAACGAGAGTTACTACGATTGGTTCGCGCGGACTGACCGAGCTCTTTATTACGCCAAGGAGCACGGCAGAAATCAGGTCGGTGGATACAATCCAGATGATCCCGCAATCGATCCTCTCATCCAATTGACCTGGCATCATAATTTCAGTTCAGGCAACACCATAATCGATGAACAACACAAAGAACTCTTCAGTCTTGCGAACTCATTGATCTCCAGTGGAATGAAACTGCAATCCGATGATGCTCAAAATCATGCCATAATGGCTTTTGTCGGTTATATCCGCAAGCACTTTGAAGATGAGGAGTATATTCTGAAAAGCACAGATTATCCACTTGTCGAGCAAATGGCCCATGCCGAAATGCACAAGAGTCTCATGAATAGAATCGAAGGATTATGCAGCAAAGAGAACATCAGCCCTGACGAACTCATGAAGGTAGGCATGATTCTCATTCAAGAGGTCGTCTACGAGCACATGATCAAGGAAGATTCAAAATATTTTGAATATACAAAAGCAGGTAAGTCCAGAAGTTGATTTCTGGACTTACCTGCTTTTTTCAAAATGTGATGAAAATGTGTTCGATTTCTGTTATAATACACATACCCCCATAATGGGGGGCTGAAAGGAGCTTTTATGATCAATATTCAAAAAAAATTCGATTGGCTTTTTATAGGCACTTTGGCCTTTTTCTCTTTAGGAATAGTTCATATCATTTTCTCATGGCTCGGTTTGATTTGTATGGTGACGCCTTTTATAATGGCTGCGCGCTCGGGGAAAAGACCGTGGTGTACAACTCCATATTGTCCCAGAGCCCACTTTTTCAACAGATTTCTGAATCGTTACTCATTGAAAAAGAAAGCACCTGAAGGTTTGTTTTCAGAAAAGACAAAGCAACTGGTCCTAAGACTTTTTTGTATCAATCTTTTTTTTGCCGGCATGTCCACTTTGATGGTCTATTTGGGACGGCTCGAGCCCATGATTTACTTGAGATTCTTGATGGCTTTTCCAATGCCTTTTGATTTGCCTCAGCTCTTGGAATTGAATTTGCCTCAATTTTTGGTTCATGCGAGCTATCGCCTTTACTCCATCATGTTAACATCCACAATCATAGGTGTGGGACTCGGTTTGATCTTTAAGCCAAGAACATGGTGTGGTATTTGTCCGATTCAGACTTTGACCACTGTAAAAAATCGTCGTTAAGAAAACCACTATTATTGTATTCATTTCAGGATGGTGATATAATTTCAATTAACTTATGTAAACCAAAATGGAGGTCTCTTGATGACACGTATACGTTTACCACATAAATCCTTATTCATAACCACTTTGCTCCTTGTACTGCTTGCTTTTTTTATAGGCAGCAACTCGTATGCGTACAGTGAAGAACTTCCCACAGGTAGGGTCCCTGACGTCTTTACTGTTCGCTACAATGACGGGCGATTTGAGACAAGAGCAATAGATGATCAAAAACCTTTGGACCGATTGGGATTGCCTCTGATGGTCCCTGCATCGACAAACTCCTTTGAGATTTTGGAACTGGCTATGGCAGATGCACTTTCAGAACCTGATATTGTCTATGTTGAACCCGTTTACTATCTAAGAAAAGAAGCTTTTGAACCCAATGATGTCAATTCGGACGATAGGTGGCGGTTCGACACGACAGGTCTAACCGGCATTTGGCAACAAATATTTGATCGTTATGTCCCTGGAAAATCAGGTTTGGACGTAATTGTCGCCATCGTTGATGACGGTATTACCACCACCCATCCAGATCTCAATGTCATAACAGGTTATGATTTCGCTGATGGTGACAACACAACCAATCCCACAGGTTCCCATGGCAATCATGTGGCAGGGATTGTCGGTGCCATAGGAAACAACAACACTGCCATAACAGGTGTGTATCCAGGAGTAAAACTGATGCCACTTAAAGTTTTCAGTGACGCAGGTGGGGGAACAACTGAATCCCTAGTGCTTGCCATACGATACGCCGCAGACAATGGCGCCCACATCATCAATATGAGCCTAAGTTATCAAGGTCATGTAGCCACCGTTGAGGAGGCTTTGACATACGCCCACAACAAAGGCGTTTTAATAGTCGCCGCTGCCGGTAACGATTCAAACCATTGGCTTACCGGGAACATTTTTAATGAAGTGGACGGAGACATAAAAAAGGCTATTACTCTGTCTTACCCCGCTTATCACGATACCGTCTTCGCGGTTGGTTCTGTTCAGTACCGAAGTGGCCAATTGGCCCTTTCCGACATAAGCAATATCGGCTCTGAAACTGTTTCAATAGATGTGGTGGCTCCCGGGTCCTCCATAACAAGTACATCTACTCAATCTTCACTCATTGAAGTCAAATCCGGAACCTCTATGGCCACGCCTCATGTCGCCGGACTTATGGCTTTGATGCGAGCCCAATATCCAACAATCAGTTCTGGTGACATATATGGTGCCATCCGAGATACTGCAAGCACCGCGATGGCTCTTCCAGATTACGGCAGCATCAATGAATCTCAATTGAGGGGTAATGGGCTGATTCAAATAGATAAGGCCTTAAAATATTATCTGGCCGATGACCTGATCATCAAAGGCAAAGATGCAACTGACACAGTGGACATTCCTTTTACATTCAATCCACTGATCAACACGTATTCAGTCAACTTGGAGGAAAGTATCAATGAAGTACAACTCCAGATCGTAGGAAATGACCGGATTGATAGCATCCTCATCAAAGATGCTGTTGCTTCAGACGGCATTTCTGACTGGCTTTCTTACAATGACACCACCCTTGAAGTCACTTTTAAAACCCATTCGACCTCGGGCCATGAAGAACTGTACACCATTCAATTTATAAGACCTGCAGAACTCGATAATGCAGAACTTGCCAATATTGAGTTCGGTGAAAGCCCGTTCGTTTTATCTGCAAATGATTTAAGCGCAAAAGCACCACTGAACTTGGAAGAAGCGGTCATCACTGTCAATCCTGAGGTGTTGGTTGCAGATGTGTTCATTGATGGGATAATTGGAAAAACAAAAAAAGTAACTCTGAACACTGGCGTAAATACCATAGAAATCGCCATTACATCACCTAATGGATCCATTACCAAAAACTATACTTTGACCATCCTACGGGATGATGAATTTTCTCTGAAAAACTTGAAACTCAATTTCTTAGATGTCGGGGACTCAATGATTGAAGCACCAATAGAGCTCACTGACAATGACTTTGAAGGGCATTCACTACGTTACATCTACCCGATCAATGCGCGAAGAGTCCAAATAATCTATGATCAAAGCGATTACATTATGCCATACAACTTTTCAGTGGGTTCCCCTGATCCCATCAGCACGCCTTCAGGAGAGCGCACCATTGAACTTAATGACATGCGGAACATTATTGCTTTACGTTTGGTTTATGGGGACTCACAACTCGACTACACTATGACTTTGGACAGTGAGGCCGCAATAAATCTGAACCTGTCCACCCTTGCATTGTCATCCGGCACTTTGGCACCTGCCTTCAGTGGCGATATACTTGGCTATACAGCTACTGTATCCAACAGTACAACCCAAATGACTGTCACTGCAACTCTAGTGGATCCGCGTGCGCAGGTTCGCATAAATAATGTTCTGGGCAATACTCAAACTGTACCACTTAATATCGGTGTAAATACTATAATCCTCATTACTAGAGCGAATACCAAAGACGATCCAGACGCTCTAACGACAAAAACAACGACGTTGAGCATCACACGCGCGGATGTGCCACCGCCGCCTAGCGACGGTGGATTTGTTCCTCCACCATCTGCTCCAGCACCCGCTCCAGCTCCAGCTCCTGCACCGGCACCTGCTCCAGCTCCAGCTCCATCAGTAGAAGAAACGGTGATTGTTGAGGAAGACGATGGTACTCTTTCCTCCACCACTACACCGTCAGAGCAAAGTATTCAAGCGGCACTTGCAAATGAAACTACTATTTTTGATGTAAAAGCACCCACTGCTATAGTGGATCAGCAAGTACTGGTTTTTAATGAATCAACGCTTAAATTTCTAAGCAATTCCAGCAGAGACATTACATTGGCATTTAATACGTTACGGGTTGAATTGCCTTACAGTCTTATTAAAAACGCTAAAAAGGAGCTTCGATTCACTTACTCCACTAAAAATACCGGCAACTTACAAATCACCGATACCTCTTCACCCTATACCTTCAAATTGATGCGGGACGGTAATGAAGTAAAGCAATTCACAGATGCCATCAAATTAGAACTACGTTATACTCCTGCAAGAGTAAGAGATGTTGAGAAACTGGCCGTTTTCTACTTGGACCCAAAACTCAATTCCTGGACTTATGCAGGCGGTCAATTGACAGGCAGCGGCAGAATCGCTTTCAGCGCCACCCATTTTTCCACTTATCAAGTAAAGAATTTCGACATCACCTTTAATGACATCACAAACCACTGGGCTAAGCGCACTATAGAAATTATGGCCTCCAGACGAATCACCAGCGGGGTAAGCCCAACCGAATTCGCACCTGATGCACCCGTTACCAATGCTCAGTTCATTGCTTTGCTCACTCGTATGCTTGCATTGCCCGAGCGAATATCCGGTCTTCCCTATAGTGATTTGAATACTGGTGCCTGGTATATGCCAGAACTCAGAAAAGCTGAGGCTCATGGTCTTTTGACTGATGCCTACAGTGGAACGCTTGATCCCGACGCACCCATTGAACGTCAAGTGATGGCAAAACTCCTCGTCAATGCCTATGGCATTCGAAACGGCATAGACACAGAAACATTGCTGTTGAAAGAGGTCATCGCCTTTAAAGATGAAGGCATGATCGATCCTGAGTTCAACCGAGCTGTGCGTCTCGCCTTCGAACTGGGCTTCATCCAGGGGACTCCCGAGGGTTACTACCTGCCAAAGCAAGGTGCGACACGGGCCGAAGCCATGACAGTGCTATATCGTTCTTTCAAATAATAAAGAAAAAAGTAGTGACCTGCATCCAATAAAATGCATTGTCACTACTTTTTTAAGTCGTTTAACTTTTATTCCAGCACTTCAATTCTAATCAGCTGATATTGTTCCTCTTCTGTCAATTGGTAGGTGACTTTGACCGCATCTCCCGATTCAATTCCACTTATGAGCTCTCCCATAATGTAATTTCTGAATACCATAAAATCTTCACCAACGGTTACTTCGATACTGTTGTTGTCGATTTGACCCACATAGATTCCTACAACGGTTTCCTGTGCGCTAAGATCCACTTCTTTTCGGTCAAAAGCTTCACCATCCTGGTTCATAATGGAAAAATCATCTGTAGTTCCTTCAAATCGAATCAGTGCATACGGATATTCAATGGCCTGTGTGACCATAGCATCTGGATCAGGTGAAGTCTCACTTACCGATACAACTGTTTTACCTTCATTGTCTTCGACCGAAAGCACTTCAATACCAAATCCCCCGGTCGCTTTCAGACCTGATGCGATGAAGAGGATATAACCGTCATCACTCTCCCAATAATTATAGCCTCTTTCGAGTTTCAATTGATCGACTTCGTTTTGGATATCACCACTTAATGTATCAAAACCTATTATCTCAAATTCAACAATATTGACGGTTATTCCATTGCTCGGTTCTTCCACAATAGGTTCCTCTTCTACGATTTTTTTTGCACATCCGGTAAATATCATCGATCCAATCAAAAACATCATAAAAGATCCTATAATCAATTTTCTAATTTTCATAAAATCATTCTCCTTTCGTGCATTCATTTTAGTTCATATCATTTAGACGAAAAAAAATCTTAAAAGCTCCATTTATTTATGCTATTTTAATCGAATTCCAACATTTATATGAGATTATGATAACAGCACTATTGAAACAGGGGGCCATATGAAATCAAGTGTATACATAAAAGAAATAGAATACTACAAAAAAATATGGGACAACCACGAATCGGAACCACCTCTATCGGTTAGGATACCCTTTCATAGCAAGTTGAATCTTTACATCAGATTAAAGTATAAAATCAACAAGTTTTTTAAGAATCTGATACAAGTCATAGATAAGACACCTGTCTAATTGACGGACTCCATGTTCGCCTACAGCATGCTGTATCCACTTACGGATAATATCATGGATCACAGTTCTCTCACAAAAACAGAAGAAGTTGATATTCATCATATGGTCGAACTTATTGAATCCAAATACGATAGAGTAACCTATCCAAAGGTTTATGAAAGTATCCTTGAAATCCATAACGCTCAATTTGAAAGTCTACGGCAGCAATATGATGACATGGCGACCGATGAGATGATTCGTATAACCTTTCACAAAGGTGCGGCTTCAGTCATCGCTGATGGTTATCTAGTCCTGGGAGAATTGACGTTGAAAAAGAAGTATGCAATTTCTAATCAGTGATGCCATATATGGCCATCAAAGCAAGTACCCGAAATCTTTCTACAATGAGTACAATAAATATCATCTGATTGGACTGAAGAACCATTCAAAGCTGAAAGCGTTATGTGGAGGCTGGATGGAAAAGGTAAGAGCGCGAATCACGAAGTGATCAGCGCTCTTATATTTTTTAAAATACCCAATTGCCCTTCTCAAAAAGTTTGACCATACTGCCATCTTTTTCAAAAGCCGTGATTTCCATTTCTGGACCACCCACCATGAAATCCACATGAATCAAGCTGAAATTTGCACCTTTTGCCTCGAGTTCTTCCTGAGTCAAGTCCGAACCATTTTGCATCGCGTATGCATAAGCTCTACCTAGTGCCAAGTGCACTGATGCATTTTCATCGAACAAAGTATTATTGAAAAGAATTCCAGTATTGGAAATTGGAGAATCATCTTGTACAAGAGCGATTTCACCAAGATACTTTGCGCCATCGTCATTGTCCATCAATCTTTCAAGAACCTCTTTGCCTTTACCGGCATAGAAGTCCACCACTTTGCCATCTTTGAACGTAAAACCGAAATCATCAACGAGCTTGCCGTTTAAACTCAGTGGTTTCGTCGCTTTGAGCGTTCCATTGACTTTCAATCTGTGAGGAGTGGTAAACACTTCCTCTGTTGGAATATTAGCGACAAAGTCGTCTCCACCCAAACTCTCCTTTGATCCTCCCATCCAATAGTGTTCATCCGCAAGGAAAATCTCAAGATCCGTTCCTGGTGCTTTAAGCACAATTTTATCAAACTGCTTTTCATTCAAGTAATTTTTGTATTTCTTGAGGTTCATATCATGAATCTTCCAAGCTTCGACAGGATCGTTCTCACTGACCCTCGTCGCATCGAAAATCTTTTGCCACAAGGCATCGATCGCAGCTTCCACATCCAATTCCGGATATACGCTCAGAGCCCAATCCGGAGATGGAACAGCCACTATGGACCATTTAGTCCTACCTGTCATTCTATATTTCATTGCAGGCGCCATGGCCATGGATGCTGTTTTTTGGTCTTTTGCCACAGTGTCTCCAGGGATATCTTTTAAGAGCTCCGGGTTCGGTGCGGAGATGAACAAATGATGATAATTGTCTTCATACATGGCCACCAGCATGTTGACTTTCCACTCTGGATAATTCTCAAAAACATAATCCTTGGCATTTTCATAGCGTGCGAGCGCCATCTCATCATCCCCGAGCATGAATTCCACATGCTTTGCTCCTGCGGCATATGCCTTTTTCATGATTTCCCTGGCAAGCGGCAAACCAGAAACATTTCCACCAATGATCAGACCTTCGTTTGGTTTTAAATTGATGCCGACATTTACAGCCAAATCAGCATATTTTTCAAGTTCATTGTGATAATTTTTCATAAAACCTCCACAAAAAAATATTTTGATAATATAATATTAGCATCTTTTACACGAAGAACCAAGAAAAAATGTTTAGTCCCACGAACAATTTGGTATACTTGAAGAAATGAAAAAAATTATGGAGGAATAATATGAAAACACTTTTTGAAGAAATAACAATAAAAAATCTAAAATTAAGAAATCGTTTTGTTATGGCTCCGATGTGCATGTACAGTGCTGACCTTGACGGCAATGCCAACGAATGGCATTACACTCATTATGAAACACGTTCAATCGGAGGTGCAGGACTCGTGATCATCGAGGCGACCGCTGTTGAAAGCAGAGGCCGTATCTCCGAGAACGATCTTGGAATCTGGAACGATTCACATATGGATGGGTTAAAGACCATCGTCAGAAAAATCAAGAAACACGGAGCAAAAGCAGGCATTCAACTCGCCCATGCAGGCCGAAAATGCGTTGTCAAAGACGAGTCGGTGATAGCGGCTTCCGCACTTCATTTTGATGAAACCGATTCCAATTACAAGCTGCCTGAAGCAATGGATCTTGACACCATAGACGAAGTAGTCCAGGCTTTTGGCGTAGGGGCTGAAAGAGCTTTGAAAGCAGGCTTTGACCTCATTGAAATTCATGGGGCACATGGTTATCTCATCAACACATTCCTATCTCCACTCACAAATAAAAGAACCGATGAGTATGGGTATCACAATCAATACGGTACGCTTTTCCTTCGAAGGATCGTCGAAGCGGTCAGAAATGTATGGCCATCGGATAAGCCACTTCAAATCAGAGTGTCCGCCAGTGACTATGATGCCAAAGGCAATACACCTGAAAAGATTGCCACAGCACTAAAAACTCTATCCGATCTAGATATTGATACCATTGATGTCAGCTCCGGGGGTGTCATTCCGGCAGGAGTCCGCACTTACGATGGGTATCAACTCAAAATGGCGGAAACCGTCAAAAGGATCACGGGTTATAAAGTCGTCGCGGGTGGACGCATAAAATCAGTGGAAATGGCTGAAGAAGTCATCAAGAATGAACGGGCTGATTTCATTTTCCTTGGAAGACAACTCTTGATCGACCCCTATTTTCCAATAAAGTCGGCTGCAACACTTGGTGTTGAGATCGATTATACACCTATCCAGTACAAACGTTGGAAATAAGGGAGATGTGCAGCATGATCAATTATATCTGCAATGAATGTGATAGGACATATCCACATGACACTTTGGAGTTCAAGTGCGCGTGTGGTGGATTATTCAATCTCGAGCCCTTCGATTTGGATTTCAGAAAAAATTCAACCGATTGGAGCATGTTTCGTTACTTTGGTGTATTGCCTCTAAAAGGTATGGATGAAGTGGTCACAATGGGCGAAGGCATGACAGCTCTTGTCCCCTATGACTCGAAGCATCCAAACTGGTTGCTCAAGATGGATTACATGATGCCGACACTATCTTTCAAAGATCGTGGTGCGGCAGTACTTGTGACTCTTGCAAAGCGCCTTGGAGTAAAAAAAGTCATCCAAGACAGCAGCGGCAATGCCGGTACAGCGATAGCCGCTTATGCTGCCAGAGCAGGTATACCTTGCGAAATATTTGTGCCTGGAAAAACGTCACCAAAGAAGATCCAGCAGATCAAAGCACATGGCGCAAAAGTCGTCCTTATTCAGGGCTCACGCGAAGAAACAGCAAAAGCGGCCTATGATGCCGCATCAGACAAAGATGCATTCTATGCCAGTCATGTTTACAATCCTTATTTTTACCAAGGCACTAAAACTTTTGGTTATGAAGTGTTCGAACAACTTAAGGATGATCTGCCGGAGTCCTTTATACTACCCGTAGGAAACGGGACATTGGTGCTGGGGGTTTATTACGCGCTTTGTGAACTTCTTGATGCACATTTGATTAAGCAAATGTCGAAAATCATAGCCGTTCAGTCTGAATATTGCGCACCTATCCATTATGCGTTTCATAATGAGTCTGACCCCCTTTCATTAAAGAACAATGTCACGTTGGCCGAAGGCATAGCCATTGCTGAGCCCAAGCGTGAGAAACAAATCCTAGAAGCCATACGTTCAACAGGTGGTGATGTGATTTTAGCGCCTGAACATAAGATTGCTGCTGCAAAAAAAGAACTAGCCGATCGCGGATTTTTCGTAGAGACCACTACCGCAGCCACTTTCGCAGGTTTCTTTGACTACATCGTAAAACATCCAGAGCAAGAAAACGATAGATTTGTCTTACCCCTATGTGGCGCAGGGCTGAAATCAGAATAAAAAATGGGAGTTGTCATAAACCGACAACTTCCCATTTTTTATCATCACTAGCAAGAATACTCCTTCCTCTTAGGTGGGAGATGAATTGCGG